>NZ_JBALDL010000077.1:0-81726 GCF_036917465.1 Nostoc sp. | reverse complement strand
GAGGAACAGGCATCAGTCAATATGCCATATGTTTCGGGAAATCATATTTCCTAGTTACAAGCCCCATCCCCTCGTGGGTGGGGCAGTTGACTCAATGACAAATGACAAATGACCAATAACTAATGACTAATGACTAAAATTATGCTTCCCTTCATCCGGTCAGATTTAGCCCAATTTACCGCGTATAAACCCCACCCCAGCAGTGATACAGCCAATTCTGTCCCCACACAGTTTGATCGCCTGGATACAAATGAAAGTCCTTATGATTTACCACCTGAGTTAAAAGAGAAACTAGCATGGACGTATCAGCAAGTAATTGAAACAAATCGTTATCCTGATGGCGGGCATGAAACGCTTAAGGATGCGATCGCAGAGTACGTCAATGAATCAGCCGCCCTCCCGCTATCCAATACTGCTGCCAATATTTCTGTGGGAAATGGTTCTGATGAAATAATCCGCTCTTTATTAATCGCTACCTGTCTAGGAGGAGAAGGTTGTATTTTAGTTGCCACTCCTACTTTCTCTATGTACGGGATTTTAGCCCAGACTTTGGGAATTTCTGTAGTGACGGTGGGAAGAAATGAAACAAATTTTGAAATTGACTTACAAGCCGCACAGTCTGCGATCGCCCAAACTCAAAATCCCCCCATTCGCGTAGTTTTTGTAGTGCATCCAAATTCGCCCACCGCTAACAGATTAACTGCGGCAGAATTGGCGTGGTTAAGAAGCTTACCAGAGGATATTTTGGTAGTAATTGATGAAGCTTATTTTGAATTCAGCCAAACAACTCTAGTAAGTGAGTTATCACAGCGCCCAAACTGGTTAATATTACGCACTTTTTCTAAAGCTTTCCGATTAGCATCTCTCCGGGTTGGTTATTGCATCGCTCATCCCGAAGCGATCGCCATTTTAGAAAAAGTTCGCCTACCTTATAATCTCCCCAGCTTTTCCATAGCAGCAGCATTAGTTGCTTTACAAAACCGCACACTCTTGCTAGAGTCAATTCCCCAAACCTTGAGTGAACGAGCCAAACTCATCGAAATTTTATCTCAGCAACCAGAATTACAAATTACCGCAAGCGCTGCTAATTTTATTTACCTACGCCTTAAACCAAATGGCTTAAGTTCACAAGATACTGTACTAAAAACTTTCCATCAGAAACTGAGGAAACTCGGCACTCTTGTACGACACATTAGTGGAGGATTGCGAATTACTATCGGGACAATAGATGAAAACGCCCGCACGGTTACTAGAGTCCAAGCAGTTTTAGGAGATTTAGAATTTTAGCAATTCACTCAATAGTTAAATCGGCTGTCCATCTCACTGCCCAAACGACGTACTACTCCTACTGTTTGTGGCAGTACACCTACCAAAAGGGCAAAAGCAACATCCGGCAAAAGAGCCACTATTTCTGGTGGAAAGTATTGTTCAAATTGATCGAGAATTTTCTGAACTCGCTGCGCAGGGACTGGGTTTTCTGTAATTTGTTTAATTAACCGAATCCACTGTCGTCTAATCAAGTAAGCCTTCTGGCGTTCTTCATTCGATTCGGGAGTTAATAAAGACAGATTACCTATAGGCAGTGCCCTTTGGCAATCACAATCGTAATCCCCACCCACAGCAGCCCCAGGCCCAGCAAACTCTGCATGGTAGCGTTTAAAGAGGATTAGTCCATTCCGTCTCCGACTATTGACGATGAAAACCTCTCCACTATGTAAACGTGTGAGGATATCCGAGCCTTGCGACTGCTCAGTTCCATCTGGCATGACAACAGAGTCAAGGAAACTAGTTTTCGGGTAATAAGTTGATATCATAGAGTTTTGATAGCGTCGATGCTGTTCGCTATCCATGTTTTTTAAACTTTCAACGAATTTGGTAGTAGTATGCACTTCAAAACGGAATTAAATTTTATGTCAAATTAGGTCTTTGAATTTTTTATTATCAAGAGTTTTTTGGTCAATTTAACTAAGATACTTATAAATACGCATTGTTTAGTAATTGAGTGATTATATTTTATGAGATATAACCAGCTTTGTCCCTAAATTAAGAGACTGTTTTCTTAAAGTTTTTATAAAGATTAATATTTTCATTACAAAGTTGTTATGAGGAATTTTTTCTTTTAGTAGGAAATTTACAGATATATTCTATTGTAATTCATTTATCTATATCAAATAAAGTAATATAGAATGGTTGTTGTTTAATGACAGTTAAAAAAGACAAAATGTAACATTTAATAACTTAGCAAAGTCTTTTAAGGTTATTTTTTATCATATATTAATATTCTAATTATCTATCATAAACCTAAAGAACATCCTTAAAATTGGATCTAAAGCTATATATAGCGACACATTGAGCCAATAATACCTGAATTTTTAGTTAGGTTAGGTTCTGCTTTGATTATCGATATCTATGAGATATTTTCTCCAAGCTAATACAATATAAAAATTTACAACCATTCAGCTAGCAGCTAGTGGAATCAGCACTCAGATGCTTGTGCAATAACATCTGGCTTGAGCGTCCTAGTAAAAATGTATTCAAATTCGATTCAACTTTATGCACCCGATATCCCACCTTAAAATAAAGTTGTCTTGCCTGATAGTTATTTTCCAAAACGTGAAGATATAAGTCTTGAAATCCCCACTCTCGAGAAACTTTTTCACAGCTACTCAGTAACCCTGAAGCTACGCCATGTCTACGGTATTTTGGGTGAACCGCTAAATTAGATAAGTAAGGAAAACCCATACCAGCCTGAATCCACGAATCACTGTAACGTACACCCATTTCCACACTTCCTACTAAATTATTAGCACCACTACTAGCTTCAAAGGCTACTAAACAAACATGACGGGGTAGAGGTGATGCCATCCGATGCCTTAAGTCTTCGTAAATTCCCAGACGGAGCAATGGAAAAGCCCATCCCCACATACCTTTTTGGGAGTGAAAGCTTTCAGCAATAATTTGGGAAACACCGATCAAATCAGCAGGTATAGCTGTACGAATTTGAAATTCGCAGCAAGCTGGATCGGTTGGCTGTTGCTGGTATGGATGAAAAAACCGATATTTCAAGGCTAGTTTAGTATTGATTTTATTCAACGAAAATTTTCTCAAATATCCTCAAACACCATTTAAACTGAATAAAAACTTTATATCTCCCCAGGAGATAAACTGACCTAAGATTGCTAATTCGCTTTTGCTTAATACAGCATACAAAGTTTTACACTTTAGTTTGGGACTTTATAGCCTATCTTTTTGAAAGAGTCTTAGAAGTTACAGCTTCATAAAGCTACAATCTCAAGTTAAGTAGGTTCAGATGCATCCTTTACTTGATATAAGGAGGATATCAGTCTGTTTACCACAAAAACATCTGTAAAGTTGTACAGATTTAGGTTAATGGGTAGATAGATAGCATAACCTGTCCGTAAGCATTACTTAGAGAATTGTTAAGTAAGTACACTACTGACAAACTCTGATTGCAAACCACCTTTGGTTATAGTGTTGAACTTGTTTATGCAATTGACGCTACCTACACTAACAAGACTTTGCTGCTCGGTCATAGAAACAGGCTGTACATGTGCTAGGCAGGAATCTTGCAGATTCCTCTTCCTAACTTCTTAATGAATGCCACTTGTCTTAATGATAGTTATGATTGCTAAATTAGAAAGACGTATTTGTCTAATAGTATACTTTAGCTTTAAATCTTATTTTTAATTTTGCTGACTCTACCATGACTACCATAAATAAAATTTACCTGCAAGTGTTAGTACAACTGCTGCAAAGGGAAAACTTAATATGCAGCTTCATCTAGATTTTTCAGCTAGCTATTAGTGCTGTATGTAGTATTAGACGTTGCTTACAGGAGGTGAAAAAAGATTTGGCTAGCAAGTATCGACTCTATAACCCTAAAACTGACCATGAAAGCAATTACACTTCACTAAAGCAAACGGTAATGGGCATAAGCCATTGAGACGAATTACTGTGAGTAAACGCTCCTACACTCAGCAGTCATGTAGCCAAGCAGCCCTATTGGTCGAAATGCTCTGCTCTTACCTGACTCAGAAAAATCCTTCCCTGATCAGATTATTCTTTATCCGACTGCCGTTGCAGCAGGAAAGCGGTGCATGAAATCCCAAGCAAACAGTAAGCCGAAAATTTTGGTTGTTGATGATGAGCCAGACAACCTTGACTTGCTTTACCGCACTTTCTATCGCGACTATAAAGTGCTGAGGGCAACCTCTGGCCCTGCGGCCCTTGATTTACTGGCTCAAGAGGGAGAAGTCGCGGTGATCATCTCCGATCAGCGAATGCCGATGATGAGCGGTACAGAATTTTTGAGCCTGACAGCAACTCAATATCCAGATATTATTCGGATTATTTTAACTGGCTACACTGATGTCGAAGATTTGGTGGAAGCAATCAACGCTGGTAAGGTCTTTAAATATGTTACTAAACCTTGGGAAGCTGAGGAACTTAAAGCTGTGGTACGCCAAGCTTTGGATACTCATAATGTCCTCAAAGCCCGTACCCGCGAACTTACCCGCACACTCCGACAAGAATCGCTGCTGAATACCGTCACCAATACGATTCGCAGTGCTTTAGACTACAGACAAATTTTGCAGGCAATTGTAGATACAGTGGGTCACATGTTGGAGGTGGATGTCTGTCTGTTGCGTCCCTTCCAAGATGAGCAATTGACGGATAAAGGATTCATTTATCAGAAGGCTCTTTCTCAAGAAGGGGATGTATATACACCAGTAGAGGTACAGGCAAATAATTCTTCTGCTGTGTCCCTCTCCCCCTCTACCCCTCTGACTGTTTTGGCTCAGACGGTGTGGGAAACCCGCGAAGTTCAGGTGATTCACGATGTAACCGATGATAAACGCATTCACGGTAATACTCCCGAACTCCGCCAACGTGGGGAAGCTTTTGTCGCTGCTAATATTTGTTCTAGTTTAGTCGTGCCATTGATCTGCCAACAAGAACTGATGGCAGTGCTGGCACTACACCAGTGTTCTGTACCCCGCTTCTGGGGAGAAGATGAGGTGCAGCTAGTGTTGATGGTAGCGGATCAGGCAGCCTTAGCTTTATCTCAAGCTTATGCTTACGAACAAGTACGGGCCCTTGCCAAGCGAGAGAGTTTAATTAATACGATTACTAGCGCGATTCGCTCTAGTCTAGACCCCCAAGATATTTTTGCGGCCATTACTCAACAACTGGGACAAGCCTTACAGGTTGATGGCTGCGTCCTGTCTTTGTGGACAGAGGAAGATGAGTTTGTCGAGTGTGTGGGCTTGTATGACAGTTTTCAACATTTGGAAAATTTACATTCGCCAGTCCTAGACAATAACTCAAGTAGCAATCATCACTTAACAACTCCAAGATTACCCTATTCTCAAGCATCTATACAGGAGAATCCCATCCTCCAGCAAATGCTACAGACACATGAACCTGTGGTAATTGGTAACGTGAGCCATTCTCCCTCAGATGTGCAGGGTTTTAATTTGCCGTTAAAAATGCCAGCCCGATCGCTAATGTTTGTGCCATTATTGGCGGATGGTAAATGTATCGGTAGTATTACTTTGCATGAAGGTAAAAAAGTACGCCAGTGGCTACAATCTGATATCGATTTGGCGAAAGCAGTAGCGGCTCAAGCCGCGATCGCTGTGCAGCAGTCACATTTGTATCAAAAGACTCGCCAACAAGCTGAACGGTTACTGGAGTTAGACAAACAAAAAACCGAATTTTTCCAAAATATTTCCCATGAGTTTCGCACGCCCATCACCTTGATTCTAGGGCCTTTAGAGTCGGCGGTAGCTGCTGGTGAAGGATTATCTTACTCCCAAAGTGCGATCGCCCTGCGTAACTCCCGCCGTCTGCTACGACTGGTAAATCAACTCCTGGATTTACAACGCCTGAATGCGGGGAGAATGCAGCCTAGTTTCCATCCCTGCGATTTAACGGAATTTGTCAGCCAAATTGTAGAATCTTTTCGTCCCTACTGTGAGAAAAAGAAACTGCATCTCGTTACCCAGTTAGATGAATGTTCTCCGGTGTACTTGGACATGGAAAAATTTGACAAGGTGGTTTATAACCTGCTGTCAAATGCCATGAAGTTTACTCCCGAAGGCGGGACAATCAGTGTCAGACTAAATTCTGAGCGCGATCGTTGCATATTGCAAGTACAAGATACAGGAATTGGCATTGTTCAAGAACAAATTCCCCACCTATTTGAGCGCTTCCGCCAAGCTGAAGGTTCAGCAAACCGTTCCTATGAAGGCAGTGGTTTGGGTTTAGCCTTAGTTAAAGAATTGGTAGAATTACATGGTGGTCAAGTAACTGTAGAATCAGTTTACGGTCAAGGCACTACCTTTAGTTTGTGGCTTCTTACTGGAAATGCTCATCTACCGACACCACAAGTAGTAGAAACACCTGCCGAAGTGAACACGAGCCGCGCTAGCGTAGAATTAGCTGATTTAGAACTGGTATCAACAACAGACAATATTGAAGATATTACAATAAGTTCCTCCCCTAATATTGATACTCAAGACTCAGCACTTAAGACTCAACACTTAATTTTAGTTGTAGATGACAACCCGGATTTGCGAACCTATGTATCTGAGATTTTCCGCCGTAACGGTTATCAGGTAAAAACGGCTCGTAATGGTTATGAAGGGCATAATACAGCTAAGGAAATTATGCCCAGCTTGATTGTGACTGACTTAATGATGCCCTTGGTGAGCGGACTGGAGATGATTCAGCTGATCCGCAATGAAGAGAAGCTGAAAGGAACACCGATCATTTTACTGACTGCGAAAGTTGATGAAGAAACCCGCATCGAAGGTACAGAATATGGGGCTGATGCTTATTTAGCAAAACCATTCAACGATCGGGAACTTTTGGCGGAAGTTCGGAATCTTTTGGCATTGAAGGAAAATGAACGGCGAATCGTGGAGTTAAATACTTATCTAACAGAATCAGTGCTAAAGCGCTTTTTGCCAGCTGTATTGGTGCAAAAAGCCGCAACTGGTGATTTAACGTTAGATTTGCGTCCAGAACCACGCTTAATTACAGTTTTATTTAGTGATATCGTGGGTTTTACACAGCTATCAAATACTCTTAGATCCCGGCGAGTCGCAGAGTTGCTAAATGAATATTTAGAAGCCATGACCAAAGTTGTCTTTAGTAATGGCGGCACTGTAGATAAATTTATGGGAGATGCTATTTTAGCTTTATATGGAGCGCCGGAAGAACTAACCCCCAACGAACAGGTGCGTCGTGCCATTAATACAGCAAGAGCAATGCACCGTTCGCTGGCTGACTTGAATCAGCGCTGGCGAGATCAAGGTGTATTTGATGGCGACAGACTGACTAGCGTCCAGTTTCGGTGCGGTATCCACCAAGGTACTGCTGTTGTGGGGATGTTTGGTAGTGCTGAACGCGCTGATTATACAGCCATTGGCCCAAGTGTGAATATTGCTGCAAGGTTGCAAGCTGCTGCTGTTCCCGGTACTATCTTGGTTTCTGCTGCCGTGGCAGATTATTTGCAAGAAGAAGAAATTACTAAAGGTAGTCCATTAAAACTTAAAGGAGTAGATGAAACAGTTTTGACCTTTGCTGTTACACCAGAGGTAATGGTTAATCGCTAAAATTTAGACTGGTGTTTTAAAGCATTAGCAATGAGTAAGAGTGCCTAATCATATCCAGTTTATATAATATGACACCATCGGTTGCAGATAAAACTCCAATTCCAACCAAAGTCTGGAGGCGACATACCGATCCACCAGGTTTGTGGATTTCTGTCGTTATAGGTTCAGTCTCTCTGCACTTGCTGGCATTCTGGCTGATGCGCTCATCTCAGTTTAGCCGTTTGTGGCACCAGCCAAATCAAACCACTATTCCAATTGAAGTTGTGGAGATTTATTCTGAGACAAAACCAAAAACAAGAAAAGTTGCGTCTGAACCAAAACCAGTCTCGCCCAAGGAATCATCCAGAATTCAAAAGGTACAACCAGTAAAATTACCAAAGCAAGTAGTTCTAAAAGATAAGTTAACAGCAAAACCTGCACTTAGCGGTCAAGATAGAAGTGCGATCGCATTGACAAATAATAAAAATGCGAGCGCTCAACAACTTCAACGTCAACAAGAAGCTCAACAACGTCAACGTCAACAAGAAGCTCAACAACGTCAACTTCAACAAGAAGCTCAACAACGTCAACTTCAACAAGAACTTACTCAACAACGTCAACTTCAACAAGAACTTACTCAACAACGTCAACGTCAACAAGAAGCTCAACAACGTCAACGTCAACAAGAAGCTCAACAACGTCAACGTCAGCAAGAAGCTCAACAACGTCAACTTCAACAAGAAGCTCAACAACGTCAACGTCAACAAGAAGCTCAACAAAATGGTTCACCCCTACAGGAACCACGCACTCAAACAGGATACGCTCCACGAACTGAAAATGGCGGAACTACTGCACAAACTCATACAGGAGGAGGAGTAACAGTTAGCTGGATTCCTTTAACTCCATCTCAACAGATGATATTAATGAAAGCTGATTTACCGAAGGATATCAAACTACCTGAACTTGCACAAAGCACAAAACAAGATTCTACAATTGCAATCCAACAAGACCTTGGACTGAAGACGGGGAATTTTTTATTTAGTTTAATCATTGAGGCAAATGGCGTATGTTCAAAGGCTGTATTATTGCCCGATCAGAATATATCACCGGACGAAAAGGGCATATATGAGCAATTCGCCTTTGAGGAAGTTTGTCAAAAAAATAAATTTAACCCTGCCTACGAACTCGCCGATGAGACAAAAAAACAAGCGAGCAACCTACTTGTAAGGTTTAAAATCCAACCTGCTCATTCCAATTAGATACTTGAGTTTTTCTAAAAGCTATGTTATACTTAAAAAGTTGGAAACTTGCGGGTGTAGTTTAGTGGTAAAACTATAGCCTTCCAAGCTATTAATGCGGGTTCGATTCCCGCCACCCGCTTAAAAAAAACTTTTAAATCCGCTAGTGCAGCACGGTGTAGGTAACACCTAATATTTTAAGTAGACAATTCTGGGATAGGTATCGTACCCCACCCAGTTAATGCTTTTGTTGATCAATAAACAGCGATAATTGCTCAAGCGATGCCTGCGGCGGGCTACGCCTACGCTAATCTTGGCAAACAAATAAAAAACTAGAGGAATATCGCACAGCTTTAACTTCCGAGTATCCCTCATGGCTATAACATCAAGAGTGTGTAATATTTATCTACTTATCCAAATCTGCCGCTAACGTAATCTTTGGTATCTTGCTGCTGAGGATTGTTGAAAATTAATTCTGTTGCGTCGTACTCTACCATGTAGCCGTTACGACCTCCCGTTTCTGTAGTCTTGACATTAAAAAAGGCTGTCTTATCAGAAACCCGCGCTGCTTGCTGCATATTATGGGTAACGATAACAATGGTATATTGCTCTTTAAGTTGGTGAATTAGTTCTTCAACCCGCAACGTGGAAATAGGGTCGAGAGCGGAGCAAGGTTCATCCATTAAGATAATTTCAGGTTGGACTGCGATCGCACGCGCAATACATAATCTTTGTTGTTGTCCCCCAGATAAAGAGGAACCACTTTGTCGTAGTTTATCTTTTACTTCGTCCCACAAAGCTGCTTGCCGCAAACTCCGTTCTACTAATTCATCCATATTACCTTTGTAGCCGTTGATTTTGGCTCCAAAAGCAATATTGTCATAAATTGATTTTGGAAAAGGGTTTGGTCTTTGAAACACCATCCCAATTCTCCGACGCACTTCTACAGGATCAATGTCGGATGCATACAAGTTTTTATCGTAAAAAAGTATTTGACCTTCTGCGCGGAATGATTCAATTAAGTCATTGAGGCGGTTATAGCATCGTAACAACGTACTTTTACCACAACCAGAAGGGCCGATAAAGGCTGTCACCTGATTTTTTGGTATATCTAGCCAAATATTTTGCAAGGCTAAAAATTTGCCGTAGTAAACGTTGAGGTTTTCGGTGCGTAAAACGGTTTGAGTATCGTTGACTGTGCTAATATTGTTAGCCATAAATTAAATGTAGTATTAGTTTTAGCGATATAAATCCGCTATGTAGATGGTATTTAACTAAGCTTTCTGGCGAGTTGCCCAGCGAGCGATGATACTTGTGATTAGAACCATCAATACCAAAATCAAAGATGCTGCCCAAGCTAGTGATTGCCAATTTTTAAACGGAGAAATGGCATATTTGTAAACCAAAACAGCAAGGGAAGCTGTGGGTTCAAATAAGCTACCAGGCCAAAAATTGGAAAACAGCGCGGTAAATAGTAAAGGTGCGGTTTCTCCAGATGCTCTGGCGATCGCTAGCGTTGCCCCTGTTACAATTGCAGGTAAGGCTGCTGGCAACACTACTTGACTTACTGTTTGAAAGTTAGTTGCTCCTAACCCCACAGATGCTTGTCGCAAATCTTGCGATACTAACTGCAAGGCTTCATCAGTGGTTCGGACAATGATTGGCAACATCAAAATTGCCAGTGCAAACCCTCCACCGAGAGCAGAGTATGATCCTAAGTTTAACTTCACCAGTGTCAAAACCACAATCCCGTATGCAAATACCCCAGCAATAATTGAGGGCACTCCACTCAGGACGTTGGCTGCAAAACGTACCCATCTTGCAACTTTAGCCGAGCTAAATTCTGTGATATAAATCGCCGCTAAAACACCAAAAGGGATACTAATAAAGGCAGCAATTCCTACCATTAATAGTGTGCCCAAGATTGCATTACCAAAACCCCCTCCCTTTTGTAAAGCTTTGGGTGGCAGTTCAAAAAAGATGCTAGGATTCAAACTGCTAAAACCTTGAATAATGACGTAAGAAAGCACTGCTAGCAAAGGCACAAGTGCCAATACCCCACAGATAAATGCAGCCACAGTCATTACAGTATTAAACAGTGTCCTTTGAGACATGGGAGCGCGAATTAAACTACGCTCTGGAAAACTAGAAGTCATAATTCAACCCAAAACTTAAGCTATATTCGCTTGACTCTCATAACGATAAACTCGGCCATGATATTGACTACCAAGGTCAAGAAGAATAGAACTAAAGCAGCGTACATTAAAGCCGAAACTTGCAACCCACTAGCTTCTGAAAATTGATTCGCCAGTAGCGAAGAAATCGTATTGCCTGGTGCTAACAGTGAGATACTAATGTTGTTGGAATTACCAATCAACATGGTTACAGCCATTGTTTCTCCCATTGCCCGACCGAGTGCCAACATCACAGCACTAACTATCCCTGAAAAAGCGGCCGGAATCAGAATTTGCAAAATCGTTTCCCAACGGGTTGCTCCTAATCCTACGGCAGCTTGGCGCAAACTGGGGGGTATAGAAATTAAGGCATCGCGTGATAGGGCTGTGATAATGGGCAAAGTCATAATTGCTAATATGACTCCCGCCGGTAACATTCCTGGCCCTGTAGGGGAGGTGCTAAAAAATGGTATCCAGCCAAAATAACTATTGAGCCATTTTCCCAAGTTAGTTATGATAGGCACTAAAACGAAAATACCCCATACGCCGTAGACAACGCTGGGAATAGCTGCAAGTAGTTCTACCGCAAAAACTAGTACCAACTTCACTTTAGCGGGTAAAAAATCCTCGCTGAGGATAATAGCTGTACCAACCCCAATCGGTACAGCTATCAGTAAACCAATAAAAGAACTCAAGAGAGTTCCATAAATTTGAGGTAGCACCCCGTAGGTATCATTAACTGGGTTCCAAGTGGTGTTAGCTAAAAAGCTAGCACCAAATTTTTGGATGGCAGGCCAAGAAGCAGTTGCAACCTGAAAGCCGATCCATAATAAAGTGGCAGCAACCCCAAAGGCGAAAATTTTAGTTAGCCAAATAAAACCCCGATCTAGGGACTTTTCTACATCAGAGCGATTTTTTGTCGCTGATGAAAGATTTTGAGAATTTGTAGTCATGACTACCGACTTTCACAATTAAATCAGAGGAAGATACGAGAGGCAACCATCTCAACAAAATTGTTGCCTCATGAGTTTAGTAAGCAGCCTAAAAATTATTGTCTAGGAATGCTTTATTTCTTAGCTGAAGCTACTTGGTGGCGCTAGTACTACTAGCAACAGATATTTTATACTCTGGACTAATTTGATCCGCAGCAGCAGCCACCTTTGTGATGACGTTTTGGGGTAGAGGAACATACCCTAATGTCGTAGCCTGTTTTTGTCCCTCAGTTAAAGCGTATTCGATCGCAGCTTCAACTGCCTTAGCTTTTGCCGGATTGGAATATTTTTTGTAAGCCAAAATCCAGGTATAAGTGACGATGGGATAGGAATCAGCCCCTTCTGGATCGGAAATGAAGACACGGAGATCGGGAGGTAGAGTTACTGATGCCAGAGTTTTAGAGGCTGACTCTTCACTAGCTACAATAAATTTACCGCCTTTGTTTTCCAAAGCAGCAAACTTGAGACTATTTTGTTTGGCATAGCCGTACTCGACATAACCAATAGAACCTTGTGTTTGTTGGATTTGGGCGGTAATACCCTCATTTCCCTTAGCACCAACTCCCGTAGGCCAGTTAACAGTTTTGCCTTCACCAACTTTAGTTTTCCACTCTGGGCTAATAGCGCTGAGGTGTTTTGTAAACACACCTGTTGTTCCGCTACCATCTGAACGATAAACAACTGTGATTTTATCTTTAGGAAACTTTGCACCTGGGTTAGCTTTGGCAATTTGGGGATCGTCCCAAGAGGTGATTTTGCCTAGTAGAATATCAGCGTAAACGGCTCGTGGTAGTTTAAGTTCTGGAACATCTGGCAAGTTGTAAGCTAGCACGATGCTACCAGCAGTTACAGGCAGTAAAATAACGCCCTTATCGGCTGGCACTTTCTGGATTTCTTCATCCTTCATAGCAACATCGCTGGCACCAAAGTCTACAGTGCCTTTAATAAATTGCTCAACTCCAGCACCGCTACCAACTGAGGCATAGTCAACTTGCAGATTTGGATATTTTTTATTTAGATCGGTAAACCATGTATCATATAGTGGCGCTGGGAAAGATGCACCAGCCCCGCTTAACTTGATATTTCCACCCAAATCTAATTTGGTTGTGCTGGAAGCAGTGGTATCTGTAGCAGTCCCAGAGGGTGTCTCCTTGGTGGCTGTACTATCTGGGTTTTGCTGTCCGCCACATGCAGCTAGACTGATTGTCAGTGCTAACACTGAAACTGAAGCTGTGAGGCGATGAATTTTTATTACACTAAGAGGTGAGGGCATCGCTATCAATAGTTTGGGTAACTTTTCAGGTGAGCGCTTCTAAGAATACCCATAAAAGATGAAGATTAAGGTAAAGGATAGGTTAATAAAGCAAAAAATGCTTGTTTTTTTTTGATGAAGAACAAACACTCATTTCTACTTTTGCTTGATAGAATTTCTAATCCTGCTTTTGTCAGATGATTACAAATAGTACAACAGGAAGTTAGTTACAGATATTTACAAAACTCTATTATTTAGAGTAACTTTGTTGGTCAAGTAATGAAAAATATATAGAAAACTGACAAGGTGTGCTATTATCAAAAGCTTATATAAATTTGGAAACTTATGAAAGTTCTTGCTTATAGGTCTAAGCAGGCTTAAAGTCATAACAAAACAATCTAAGTTTAGAGAAAGTAGAAGAAAAACCATTAATTGCCTATTTTATGGAGAGTAGGCAGTGCGATCGCTAAAAAATTGTGAATTAAGGAACTATCTTTGACAATTTGTAGCATAAATTTGGTGCTGAATCTAAAAAACTCAGTTCAAATACTAAATTTTGCTAACCTTACCATGTATTAGGTCAAATACCAGAATCAGCCTACGCTTGAATCAATAAAATTACAGCTATAGATACCTAAGCCATAATTCGCAGAACTGAAAAGTTATATACCAAAAACGCAAAAAAAAATATGCTAATTGTTAGAGGTGTCAGCACTAATTTTATTTCAATAGCAATGAACATAATAGTTGCTGTTGGTTTGCTATTTTGCCTTTCCCTGGTTTCCTGATAAATGTTTGCTGCTTCCAATCAATTACTATGGTCAATGATTGGCTTACTCCTAACAATGGGTGGCACCTTCCTAGAAGCTTATGGCATCACCTTTCCTTGGAATTGGAGTAAGCACGGAATTCAGACTTTTCCTTTAGGTGTCACTTTTCAAATTGGCGCAGTACTGTTAGTGGGTTGTTTAGGGGGCAAAAATGCCGGTGCGCTCTCGCAAATTGCCTATTTAGTGATGGGGTTAACCTTATTACCTGTATTTGCCGATGGTGGGGGTATTGGTTATCTTAAGCTATCTCAGTTTGGCTATCTACTAGGCTTTATTCCTGGAGCCTGGATTTGTGGCTTAGTTGCCTTTAAAGCTAGACCTCGACTAGAAACTCTCGCCTTTAGTTGCATTTGTGGCTTGTTAACTCTGCATCTATGCGGTATTAGTTATTTGATTATTAGCTATATTTTTCAGTGGAAAGGCACAGAAAATCTATCTTTGATGCAAGCAATCCTTAGATACTCTTGGTTTGCACTACCAGGGCAATTAAGTGTGGTCTGTGCCGTTACTGTAATAGCATATATATTGCGTCACTTAATGTTTTATTAGTCATTAAGGGACTAGAGACTAGGGCTAGAAATCTAAAATTCTTCTCATCCCTAGTCCCTAGTCCGTAGTCCCTAGTCCCTAGCCCCTAGTTTCATGCGTTTAAAAAACCGCCTTTTCTGGATTGCTGCCTTCATAGCTTTTTTCTTAGACCAAATAACAAAATATTGGGTGGTGCAAACCTTCAACTTAGGGCAAACACTACCACTCTTAACTGGAATATTTCACTTTACCTATGTCACCAACACTGGTGCCGCTTTTAGTCTTTTAAGTGGGAAAGTAGAGTGGTTGCGTTGGCTATCTTTAGGAGTGAGTTTGGTCTTAATAGCGTTGGCCTTGTTTGGCCCAACATTAAATTTGTGGGATCAGTTCGGCTATGGCTTAATTTTAGGCGGAGCTATGGGGAACGGTATCGATCGCTTTATTTTAGGCCATGTCGTTGATTTTCTTGATTTTCGCCTGATTAGCTTCCCTGTTTTTAATGTCGCAGATTCATTTATTAGTATTGGTATTGTTTGCCTGTTAATTGCTTCCTTTCAAAAAACACCAACTTCTACTAGTAAGTTCGATTAAAGTATTAAGCCTGGGATGATTTAATCATCCCAGGCTATTGATTACTGGTTACTGAAACCATTGTTCAGTCTTATATGCGAAGACTTGATCTATGGATTCCAGAGATTTGGATTTTTATCCTACACCAGTTAGCATAACTGGTGTAGAAAGTCAAGATGCACCGACGATCGGCGATCGCAAATTAGTATTGAGATCGTGTCCAGCTTTTAATTTAATTACCTGTGCTAGGAGTAGATGGAGTAGATGGAGTAGATGGAGTGGGAGAGTTGGCACCTGGTTCTGTAGGATTGCCAGGTTCAGATGGGGTAACAGTTCCTGGTGCTGGAGTTAAGTTGCTAGGAGCGCCAGGCTCAGATGGGGCAACAGTTCCTGGTGCTGGAGTTAAGTTGCTAGGAGCGCCAGGTTCAGATGGGGTAACAGTTCCTGGTGCTGGAGTTAAGTTGCTAGGAGCGCCAGGTTGAGATGGGGTAGGAGTTCCTGGTGCTGGAGCGCCTTCAGGAGTTCCAGTTTCAGGGGGGGTAGGAGTTCCTGGTGCTGGAGCGCTATCAGGAGTTCCAGTTCCAGGTGGTGTTTCTGATGGTACTTTAGTACTACCAGGAGGAGTACTAGGTGGTGTTTCTGCTGGTGCTGGAGTGCCACCAGGAGCGCTAGGAGTGAGTGCTGTGCCGCCAGGACAGCGAGAGTTGAGCGGGAAATACTCGCACAGTATTTTCATGCCTTGTGGCGACATCTTGATTTCCGTTGGTGCACTTGTAGATTCGCTACCGGTGGATTGTGCTATGGGGGATTTACTGGATTCGGCTACAGCAATGTTAGCAGTCAGCGCCAAAGATAGAGCTGTACCAATCATGGTCAGAGATTTTCCCATCATTTCTAAAATTAACCTCAACGGACACTCGGCCTATTTAAACAGACAATAAGATTTAGAAAATCTTCCTAAATGAATATATTTAGGTTTGTTTCAGAATATATGGATATGTAAAAGTGGTAAAAATTAAATATTTTATTTATTAATAACTAGTGTTTATAAATACAAATTTAAATATCTATGCTTGTAGTTATTAAAGTAGTATTAGGAGAGAAAACAAGCCTTTGAGAATCGATAAAAAATTTTAAGAATCTGTAGGAAAGTGATAAAAATAACCAGTTAGCTCAGAATACTAAGAAAGTTTAAGTATAAATTAGAGTAAAAAGTTCCGTATAGCTAATTTATGCTTTGGCTTATGAGTAAAATGATGAAAGACTAATATCTAAATTGATCGTAATTCGCCCGATTCTTCACTAAAAAGTGTGATGTAAATAGCCGATGAGTTCTCCCCAACCCCCTCACAAGCCACAAACGTTAATTGGTCAACTGACTCAAGCAGTCCATACTATCCAAGCTAGGGTTGATTTTTCCAAGCTGGCGCTCAAGCCTAATGCCAAAGTACCGGAACTCTGGGTGCAGGATGCGGGGGCGGATAAAGCAGAGGTATATCCACTGTTGGGCGATCGCTATATTCTCGGTCGTAGCTCCAAATCCAGCGATATCGTCGTCCGTAACCCTGTTGTCAGCCAAATTCACCTATCCCTATCGCGGAATTCTACTCATAGCACACCAGTTTTCGTCATCAAAGACGAAAACTCCACCAATGGCATTTACCGTGGCAAGCGTCGTGTTAATTCCCTAGAACTACGTCACGGCGATATTTTGACTCTGGGCCCCCCAGAACTCGCCGCTTCTGTGCGATTGCAATACGTCGATCCGCCAGCCTGGTATGTCAAAGCTGCAAGTTGGACAGCTTATGGTGTCGGTGGTGTCAGCGCCTTGTTCGCATTAGTGATTGGCGTAGAATGGCTGAAATTTCCAGTTAGACCCTTGCCTACAGCTACACGCGCTCCAGTAGTTGTTTACGCTCGTGATGGAGCCACCCCACTAAGAGAGCCTCGAACTATCTCTCATGTGGATATGAAGCGTTTAGAGGAATTTGGCCCTTATTTAGCATCTGCTGTAGTAGCTTCAGAAGATAGTCGTTATTACTGGCACTTTGGGGTTGACCCTTTAGGTATTTTACGAGCCGTGTTAATTAATAGCCGTAGTGGAGATGTGCAGCAAGGAGCCAGCACTGTTACACAGCAAGTTGCCCGCAGTTTGTTCCGGGAGTATGTAGGCAGACAGGATACCCTTGGACGCAAATTACGGGAAGCAGTTGTCGCACTGAAGCTAGAAACGTTTTACAGCAAAGACGACATTTTGCTGATGTACTTAAATCGGGTTTTTTTAGGGGGAGATACCTCTGGCTTTGAAGATGCAGCCAGGTATTACTTTGAGAAGCCGGCTAAAGAATTAACTTTGGCAGAAGCAGCTACTTTGGTGGGAATTTTACCTGCTCCCAACGCATTCGATTTTTGTGGGAATGGGCCAAATAAGCTAGAAGCATCTGAATACAGGAATCGCGTAATTAAGCGGTTGCTGGAAATGGGCAAAATTAAACCTGAAGATGCGAACCGAGCTAGACGTTCCACTGTTCAAGTTAGTCCTAAAGTTTGTGAACAGCAAGCTAAGACGATCGCTCCTTATTTTTACAGTTACGTCTTCTCTGAACTTGAATCAATCTTAGGTGAGGGAGCCGCAAACGAAGGGAATTATATCATTGAAACCCAGCTTGATCCAGCGACACAGAGCCAAGCAGAATCGGCGTTGCGGAATTCAGTCAACAATAGTGGTGGAAGTTTTAATTTTTCTCAAGGGGCGGTGGTAACTCTTGACTCCAGTACAGGTGGCATCCTGGCAATGGTAGGCGGAACTGATTACAAAAAAAGTCAGTTCAATCGTGCTGTTCAAGCTAAAAGACAACCAGGCTCCACCTTTAAAATCTTTGCTTACACCGCCGCTATTCAACAGGGAATTTCACCATCTAAGAGTTATTCCTGCGCTCCTTTAACTTGGCAAGGATTCACTTACAAACCCTGTCGTTCAGGTGCTGGCAGTTTAGATATCGCCACCGGACTTGCTCTTTCAGAAAATCCTATCGCCTTGGGTGTTGCCAAAGAAATTGGGTTGAATAAAGTAGTGGCGATGGCTCAGAATTTGGGAATCAAGTCAAACCTCGATCAGGTTCCTGGCTTGGTGCTGGGACAAAGTGTGGTCAATGTCTTGGAAATGACTGGTGCTTTTGGCGCTATTGGTAATGGTGGTGTACGGAATCCTCCCCATGCAATTAACCGAATTTTAGACAGTGGTGATTGCCGCGATCGCAATGATATCAAAACCTGCCGTGTGATCTACTCCTTCGACCAAGACCCAGATGCCAATAAACGAGTTTTACCAACAGGTGTAGCCGATGAGATGACTAGTTTAATGCGTGGTGTCATCACCAGAGGTACCGGTCGTAGTGCTGCCATTGGACTAGGAGAAGCTGGTAAAACAGGCACAACTGATAAAAACGTTGACCTGTGGTTC
The DNA here is from genome assembly GCF_036917465.1 of Nostoc sp. Classification (GTDB taxonomy): domain Bacteria; phylum Cyanobacteriota; class Cyanobacteriia; order Cyanobacteriales; family Nostocaceae; genus Nostoc. Next base: position 63,057 of record NZ_JBALDL010000077.1, on the reverse strand, counting down.
ATAGGTTTTATCCCAAGCCGGCGGCTTGTAACTGGTGTTTGGTTGGGAAACGACAACAATTCCCCCACATCTGGTAGCAGCGCTCAAGCCGCTCAGTTATGGGGAAATTATATGCGGCGGATTACGCGATAAATGGGAATTGGGAATTGGGAATTGGGAATTGGGAATTGGGCATTGGGCATTGGGCATTGAGAATTGGCCATTGGGAACTATTCAATAAACGATCAATGGGCTTTTGTGAGAAGACCTGATTTTGAGGACTTAGAAGTTTATCATCTCGCTGAAAAGCTAGCTAATGAAATTTGGCATATTGTTAAAGGATGGGACAATTTGACTAAAGATACACTGGGCAAGCAAATTGTTCGATCTGCTGATAGTGTTTGTGCGAACATCGCAGAAGGTAGAGGTAGATACAACGACTAAGAGAATCGACGTTTTGTCAAGATTGCGAGAGGGTCTTTGTATGAAACTATCAGTTGGTTGAGGTTAGCCTACGCCAGACAGTTATTGATAAAAGAACAAATAAGCAGATTTAAACCAATTATTGATGAACTGTTACCAAGCTTAATGCTTATCTAAAATCCATAGGCAATAGGCAATAGGCAATAAGCAATAGAAACTTAATTCTCTCCCCAATGCCCCATGCCCATTCCCAATTCCCAATTACTGATATCCCTTCCAAGGCGTAACTTCCAGGTTGCCGTTAGGCTTGAATATTACTTGAAAGTGGGCGAGAGGTTCTTTATCGTTGGGGGCTGCTACATTGGAGCCGTAGATAGCGTTGAACATTTTCGGAAGAGGTGTTTCCCTAAAATAGTCAAAGGCAACTTGGTTGAGTGGTTCATAGTCAGCAATTACAGCGTCTTTGTTGACTGCTACCCGATATTTCAAATCTCGCGTAAAGGTGGGTTTGCCACTCCAAGTTTGCCGAACTGTACTATAAAGCTTTTGGTTTAAATTTTTGACTATATTAGAGTCGGTAATTTTTGTACCCACTACCTCTGGCGTTCTAGCATATCCCCGCCAAGGGCTAACTTGCAGTACTCCTTGCGTAGTAAAGACTACTCGAAATTGGGCGATCGGTTCATTGGAAATGGGAGGGCGGGTAGCTGGATTGTAAAGTACGTTAGGCAGAGGAGTTTTACCTACTTCTAGATTCGCCTCTTTATTCACCGCTTTATAACCAACGATCGCACCATCCGCAGCTACACCCAGACGATAAATCAAATCTTGTTGCAATCCTGAGCGATTAGCCCAAGCTGGATGAACTTGGTTATAAACTTGACGATTCAATGCACGCAACTGGGATGGATCGGTAATTTCTGGAACTGTATTTAAAAGTGCTTCTAAATCTTTAACTGTCGTCGGCTTTGTATTAGTTGTAGGCGTTAGTGTAGGCGTTTCAGCAGCGATGGGTGTTGCAGCAGCTGATGCTGGAGGAGCGATATTGTTTGTTGTAGAGCTACTTTGCTCATCTGTTTTTGGCTGCGGTGGACGCAGTTGGGGAGGTGGAATCAAGTTAAAGGCGATCGCAGCGACTGCTAAACTTGACACACCCACAGCAGCAGGTACAGCTTGTCTAACCAAAGCTTGACTAGCACCGCCATAGCGTCTGGTAACTGGTTGTAATTCTAGAGAAAGTTCAGGTAAAGTTTGGGTATCAGCAAAAAACTGATCCACTGCTTCGACTAAATCAAACAACTGTACCGTATTCAAATCTATTTCAATCGGCGGATGTTTGGAATTGTTAGAGCGATCAAACCCCTCTGGAGTTCCTTCGGAATGGATAATTAATCTGTGTCGGTTGCTATCAACTTTCCGAAACTCTACTAGCTCCGATTCCTGGTTGTGTGCTTGGGGATTAGGTACACTACTTAAAAATTCTTGGGCATAGCCACTAACAGCCCTCACCAAACTTTCAAAAAATTCCCGCCCTCCAGTTAGGGGCTGATTATAACCAGATAAATAGCATTCTGCATTTACCAATATTGATAATTCCGGGCGCATTTCCTGGAACTGTGCAGCCCTAGTGACATCACTTAAGCCTTCTAAAAGCAGTGTACAATTGGGTAGACTGTACTTACGTTGAATATTCATTCCACTTCACCGTCAAAAAGACTAATCCAGAATCGCTGCATTCCAGCTGTACCAGTACAAAATAGTAATTGTCCTAACAAATTTATAGCTAGCTCATCTAATTTTTCATCTGAAGTTAATGCTAGTACACCAGAACGTCGAGTATTCATCCGGCTCTTAAAATGCGCTCTAAACCGCTCTAGATAATTAGATAGACGCAAATTCTGTTCTAGTGGAATCTGCTTTTCTTCCATTTGTTGACATATCATTAATAACTGGCGAATGACAACAGTTAAACGCCGCGCTATGTAGCAAGCAATGACTACCAGAGCTTTTGCTTCCATGATAGTTAAGGGACGGCGGATATGCGCTCTCCGTAGCGGATTAGAGCTACGCATCCGCCATAAATTCACCCTGTCTTTAACAATTCCTTTGAGATCCAACTCTTGAGCAAAACTTAAGATTGCTTCCGAACCACCAAGCTCTAAAGCTTCAATTGCCAATAAAATCAGGTCAATTTGCAACCGTGTTCTTCGAGGACAAGTCTTGGAAGCGATCGCAGGATCTGGCAAAGTGTCCAGAATCGTCGGCAGTGAATCTTGAGTTGGACTGTTGAACGGCGTTAAACTTGCTGAGACATTCATTCTATAAAATACCTTGTGCGGTTCTAACAGACTAGATAAAACAAATTTAATATCGATAGCCAAGACTTGAGCGTTAGACTTGTAGCAGTAGCATGACTACCTGATATATACATTACTTAACTCTTTCTACTCACAGTTTTCCCTATATTGAAATCAAACTTTTAAAAACATAAATCAATTCACCTCATTTCTTAGTGCAGTACCTTTTCTAGCTTGGTTTAGATTCTAATTATCGTCAATAAAGCGCGAAGCTTCAGCCCCGACCCCCAGCGTATGACATTATAGTGTACGATTTTTCAGGTATCTGAAAATTGGGCATTGGGCATTTGGCATTGGGCATTGGTCAATAATCAATACTTCTTTTTTCCATACTTACCCTACTCCTCTTCTTCCCATTCCCCATTCCCCATTCCCTTTTTATGGATTTAAAGTCTCTCGTTCGTGACATTCCAGATTTTCCCAAACCCGGAATTTTATTTCGGGATATTACTACATTACTGCGCGATCCAGAGGGATTACGCTATACTATTGACTTTTTAACACAAAAATGTAATGAAGCTGAAATAAAGCCAGATTACGTAATTGGTATAGAGTCGAGGGGATTTATTTTTGGCTCACCTCTGGCTTATAAATTAGGGGCTGGTTTTATTCCCATCCGCAAAAGAGGTAAGTTACCAGCAGCAGTTCACTCAATTGAATACGATCTAGAATATGGTACTGACTGCCTGGAAATTCATCAAGATGCTTTACATCACGGTAGCCGAGTTTTGATTGTGGACGATTTGATTGCCACGGGTGGAACTGCGAGTGCAACAGCAAAGTTAGTACAGAAGATTAGCTGCGAATTAGTAGGATTTGGGTTTATTATCGAGCTACGGGATTTAGAAGGGCGTAAATATCTGCCGGACGTGCCGATTATCTCTTTAATCGAATATTAGTTATTTGTCATTGGTCATTAGTCATTGGTCATTAGCAAAGGACAAATAACAAATAACAAAGGACAAAGGACAAATGACATCTACGAGAATTTCCTTGGAGACAGGGCGGGATTGGCTAATTAGGCTAGTCACGGACGAAACTTTTATTTATGTGGCAAAGCGGGTATTGCAGGCACTACTGACTTTGTTTTTGGCATCAGCGTTGTCGTTTTTCATTATCCAACTCGCTCCAGGGGATTATGTAGATACGCTGCGGCAAAACCCGAAAATATCTCCAGAAAGAATTGAGGAAATAAAGCGGCAGTTTGGTCTGGATAAGTCTTGGCCAGAGCAGTTTTGGCTATGGATATGGCGAATCTTGACAAAAGGTGATTTTGGCACGAGTTTTATTTATCAACGTTCAGTGGCATCGCTGTTGTGGGAACGCGTACCAGCGACTTTATTATTAGCGATCGCATCTTTAATTGTCACATGGGCGATCGCTATCCCTCTAGGAATTTTTGCTGCTGTTAACCAAAATAAGCTAGCAGACCGGATTTTACAGGTTATTAGCTATGCCGGACAAGGTTTTCCCAGTTTCATCACTGCCTTAGCACTACTGGTTTTAGCCCAAATCACCTCGCCCTTATTCCCCGTGGGTAGCATGACTAGCATTAATCACTCAGAACTAACGTGGTTTGGCAAAATCTTAGATGTCGGCTGGCACATGATTTTACCTACGATCGCCCTCTCAATTACTAGTTTTGCTGGTTTACAACGCATCACTCGCGGCGAATTATTGGATGTTTTGCGGCAAGATTACATCCAAACGGCTCGTGCCAAAGGATTACCAGAAAATCGTGTAATCTACGTTCACGCTCTCCGCAATGCGATAAATCCCTTGATTACCTTGTTGGGTTTTGAATTAGCTGGTTTATTAAACGGTGCTTTCATTGCCGAATTTTTCTTCAACTGGCCCGGTTTAGGGAGATTGACTTTACAGGCTTTACAGGCTCAAGATTTATATTTGTTAATGGCAAGCTTGGTAATGGGCGCAGTGTTGCTGATTGCTGGTAATTTAATCGCCGATTTAATGTTAAAAGCCGCCGATCCACGCATTCGCCTAGAAAATCTCAATTAGTCATTAGTCATTTGTCATTAGTCATTTGTCATTGGTTTAATCCCACTCTCCCCATCCCTATCTCCATGTTGTCCGAAGTCTATTACTTGGTGCGCTCAAAAACTGACGGAAATTATCTCATAGCTCGTCCTGACACCGAAACATCAGGTTATTTATTGCTGTTCCAGGAAAACTTTGATGCCCTTAGCTACCTCAATACCCATGCGGCAGAATTGGCAAATCGTTTTACTGTGGAATCTATTGCGCGTACACAGTTAGGAAACTTGCTCAAACGCTGGGGTTTTAGCGGTGTGGGTATTGTGACTGATCCGTTATTGCCAAAGATTGAGTTTTTACAGCACAGTTAAGCTGTACTTTCGATTTTTTAATTGGATATCGGTGATAAATGTTGGGTTTCGTTTCTCAATTGGCGAGGGGAGCGATCGCATTAATTATTTCCAATACTTCCATCCCACATGATGGTGCGATCAAGAATAGTATCATTGACATCACCATCAGTACTACCCGTCAAGTTAGCATAGCTGAGGTTAGCCCCATCAAAAATAGCAGCCTCCAACTTGGCGTAGGAGAGATCAGCCCCAATCAACAGAGCATTCTCCAAAGAGGCGCTATACAGGTCAGCCCTATTTAGGTCAGCACCACTGAGATTAGCCCCACTCAGATCCGCACTCAGATAACTATCACTTAGATTAGCCTGTCTGAGATCAGTATTAATCATTTCAGTAGCCTCGAAGTGAGTACCTACCAAACAAGCCCCACAGAGGTTAGCATCCCTTAGGTTTGCACCATCCAAGTAAGCTCTACTCAGATTAATACCCCGCAAGTCGGTTCTACTCAAGTTAGCGTTACTCAAATCAACCCCAGTAAAATCTCTATCTCCAGCAGCATAACGTCTGAGTAATTCCTCAGCATCCATACCTCAATTCCGCATTAATTAATATATTAAAAGATAGCGCACTCACCTTCACCGATCGCTTGCTATTTTGTTAAGCAAAGAGAGATGCGATCGCACAAGTAAAATCAGGCAATATGGGTGAGTTCAACTCATCACCATTGAACAAGGTAGCAACTAACTTTAAACTCGCTTGTTCGCGTCGATAAACTTCCACCTGTTGGTTGCGCCAATCCACAATCCAATATTCTCTAACACCTCTTGCTGAGTAAAGCTTTAGTTTAAATTCCCTGTCACGCTTTTCGTTTTCAATCCCAGCAGACAGTACCTCTATTACCAGTTCTGGCGCACCAGTCAAATGCCCCGCCTCGTCTAAAAGTAGGGACAATCTTTGATTACTAACCCAGACAACATCAGGAATCACATTATCATTATCGCCAAAGATTAAGCCTGGAGCAGGTACAACTTGTCCCAAAGAAGTAGCTTGTGACCAGATATCCAATGGAGCCATAATTCTCACACAGACTTTTTGATGATTCCAGTGAGGCGCTCTGGTCACAAACAATTCTCCGTCAATAATTTCATAGCGATTCCCGTTATCTGGAAACAACTCTAAATCGGCGGTAGTCCAGCGCACTCTCTCAGATATCGGCTGGTTCATAAACCATCTTTATTAAGGATTTACTTATTTTAGCCTGAGTGAAAATGGGGCATTAGTTAGGAGTTAGGAATTATTCACGCCTTTCTCCTCCTAACTCCCTCATCTCCCTAATGCTCCCAGCGTCTACACCACTACCTTTTCTAAACTCAACTTAGAACGCTTCACTGGCTCAGGAATCGCTACGGGATAATCTCCAGTAAAGCAAGCAGAGCAGAAACTATTGGTGTCTTCTCTTGTCGCTTCTAGCATTCCTTCCCAACTCAGATAGGCGAGGCTATCTACTTCCAGTTGCTTGGCAATTTCCGCTACTGACTTGGTAGCAGCAATCAGCTGATCCTGAGAATCGGTATCAATGCCATAGAAGCAGGGGTGAGTTACTGGCGGAGAGGAGATTCGCATGTGTACTTCCACTGCACCCGCTTCACGCAAGGTTTTGACTAGTTTACGGCTGGTAGTACCGCGAACAATAGAGTCATCAACAATAATTACTCGTTTACCCGCCAACACATCTTTAAGTGGGTTAAGTTTCATGCGGATACCTGACTCGCGCATGGTTTGGGTTGGCTGAATAAAAGTTCGTCCAACATAGCGATTTTTAATCAGTCCTTCGGCGTAAGCTACACCAGAAGCTTGGGAAAATCCGATCGCAGCAGGGATACCAGAATCAGGAACACCAAAGACTATATCGGCATCAACACAAGATTCTTTAGCTAGTTTATGTCCTAACCGCATCCGATAGCTGTACAAACTCTCGTTGTGCATGATGCTATCAGGGCGGGCAAAGTAAATCATCTCAAAAATACACAATTTCCTTTGAGGCTGTTGACTCCAATGATAGGAAGCCAAACCTTCTTCAGTAATCCAAACTAATTCGCCTGGTTCTACATCTCGCAGGTATTCCGCTCCAATGATGTCTAAACCACAAGTCTCAGATGCCAAAACGTAACGAACTGGATTACCGGCTAAAGTCCCAATTACCAGGGGACGAATACCATTGGTGTCACGGACACCCATAACTCCGTTAGGAGTGCCAATAACTAAACTAAAGGCTCCTTGGCAACGGTGAAATGCCTGAATTGAACCTTCTAGCCAATCTGCACCAGCGTTGACGGCTTCTGCGATCGCAAAAGCAATCATTTCTGAGTCTGTTGTGGTAACTAAGTTGTATTTTTTCTCAAGCAACTCTTGACGCAGTTGCACTGTATTGACTAAATTACCATTGTGTGCAAGAGCTAATGAACCTAAACGAGTTTCCAGAACTGCGGGTTGGGCATTAACTTTGCGGCTAGAACCTGTGGTGGAATAACGAGTGTGACCAACAGCAAGGCTACCAGGTAATTGATCCAAAACGGATTCATTGAAGACTTGAGACACTAAGCCCATATCTTTGTGGAGATGGACTTGTGTTCCCTCAAAAGTAGCAATTCCAGCTGATTCTTGACCCCGATGCTGGAGGGCGTACAATCCAAAGTAGGTCAGTTTAGCAACGTTTTCTTTTGGTGCGTAGATGCCAAAAACACCACAAGCTTCTTCTGGCTTGTCAGGCTGATTTTCATGACTATTGATTGGGTTGTTGGTAGGGTCGGGGTATTCATCCGAAGTGACAGAATGAATAGAGGTCATGCTAGCTTTGCTCCTGGTGGGGGGGTCAAGTCAAAATAATTCGTAATTGATAATTCATAATTCGTAATTATTACCCCATGATTGCAGGGATTTAGCATTGCTAAATCCTTACAAGGCTTGAAATAGGGCGCTACGAGCTTTTGTGTTTTCATTCACCAATCAAGGAGCTTGTATGCTTCAATTACGAATTACGAATTACGAATTAGTTAGTCACAGGGATTATGTGTATAGATTGTTATTGATTTCTTAATAAATCTTTAACCATCTATTAAAACAGTACCGTAATTATGCCCAGAGACGCTAAAAGTTCTGAGTGATTAGTGGTGATTTCTGAGTGAAGTTTAAATACTCAGGACTCAGAAATAGTGGTGTGGGTGGTGAGCCGCCTGACGATCGCATGGAAATAGCGATCGCTCATATCTTCGATACTAACTTTGATTAAGACCTGATTATCAGTGGTGAAAACCCCCAAACCCGTCTCAAAATTGCCAACTGTACCTAGTAATTGCCACTGTTGACCGAGATGTTCCTGTAAGTATGATTCCCAAATTGCTTGGTGTGTCGATGTTACAGAAACTATAATCCTGGCACCACCTTCGGCAAACAGCACCTCATCCACTCGGTTTAACTGGGTTGGTGTTATTTCTAAATTGATTTCGGCACCAAGGTTGCCAGCGATACAACATTCTGCTAATGCGATCGCTACTCCCCCCTCAGCAGAATCATGGGCTGAACGTATCCAACCATTACGAATTCCTTCACGACAAACTTTTTGGACGCGGCGTTCCAAGTCAAAATCTACCCGTGGCGGTTTTCCAGCAACAGTCCCGTGGATAGCGGCTAAATACTCAGATGCTCCCAAACTGATTTTGGATGCCAGAGGCAATCCGAGAAGATAAATAACATCGCCGGATTCTTGCCAACCTTGTCCACAAATTTTGGTGATATCGGGAATCAAGCCCACCATGCCCACTACAGGAGTGGGATAAATAGGTTGTGGAATGCCTTGAGAATCGAGAGTTTCATTGTACAAAGAGACATTTCCACCTGTGACTGGTGTTGCCAATTCTCGGCAACCTTCTGCCAAACCGCGACAAGCTTCTGCTAATTGCCAATAACCAATCGGTTTTTCTGGAGAGCCAAAATTTAGGTTATCCGTCACTGCTAGAGGTTCTGCACCCACACAACTAAGATTGCGTGCAGCTTCTGCCACCACTGCCTTAGCTCCCTCGTAAGGGTCAAGATAAACATAACGAGGATTGCAATCTACTGTTGCCGCCACCCCTAATTTTAGATTTGGGATTTTAGATTTTAGATTGGGGATTTCTTCAAGGGGGCGCAAACGGATAACAGCTGCATCAGCGCCACCTGGTAGTATTACTGTATTATTTTGTACTTGATGGTCATACTGACGATATACCCAGTTTTTAGATGCGATCGTGGGTGTATCGAGCAAAGTTAACAGAATATCATTCCAACTTTGCCCGCCTTCTTGCAGTTCTATTCCAGTAGTTGTGCAAGGAGGTAAGGAATCAGGTGTCCATTCCCAAGCTTGACGTGCATATTCTGGCGGTTCTGTCAACAATTCCCGATTATATAGTGGGGTATTCTCCGCCAAAGCCTCAGCAGGAATTTCTGCTGCGACTTCACCCTGAAAGAGAATCCGCACAATGGGTTCAGCGATAACAGTACCAGCGACAACGGCTTGAAGTCCCCAACGGTGGAAAATATCGATTAACTCCTGCTCACGCCCCTTGTGGGCAACAAACAGCATTCGTTCTTGAGATTCTGAAAGCAGATATTCATAAGGAACCATCCCCATTTCTCTTGCAGGAATCTTATCTAAATCTAGTTCAATTCCCACACCGCCTTTTGCCGCCATCTCTGATGTAGAACAGGTGATACCGGCTGCTCCCATATCTTGGGCGGCGACAACCGCACCCGTCTTAAATGCCTCCAGACAAGCTTCAATTAAAGACTTTTCCAAAAATGGATCGCCCACTTGCACTGCGGGGCGATTGTCTATTGAGCGATCGCTCAATTCTGCACTGGCAAAACTTGCACCTCCCATACCGTCGCGCCCGGTGGTGGAACCAACATACAGCACCGGGTTTCCTAAGCCAGATGCCCCAGATTTGACGATTTCTGATGTTTCCATCAACCCTAGTGCCATAACATTCACCAGGGGATTACCAGAATAAGCCGGATCAAAGTAAACTTCACCGCCAATGGTGGGTACGCCAACGCAATTTCCATAATGTGAAATCCCCGCCACTACCCCTTGGAACAGCCTTTGAGTTTTGGCATCTTCTAGGGAACCGAAGCGTAGGGAATTTAATAGAGCAATGGGACGCGCACCCATTGTAAAAATATCTCTGAGAATACCGCCTACTCCCGTTGCTGCACCTTGAAATGGTTCTACAGCTGAGGGGTGGTTGTGCGATTCAATCTTAAAAGCTAGTTGGAGTCCGTCACCCAAATCTACAACACCAGCATTTTCACCGGGGCCCACGAGGATGCGGGGCCCCTCAGTAGGAAATTGTTTGAGTAGAGGTCGAGAATTTTTGTAACAGCAATGCTCTGACCACATTACCCCAAACATTCCTAATTCAGCTTTGTTGGGTTCACGCCCTAATCGACGGACAATTTCTGCGTATTCTTCTGGCTTCAAACCTTCAGCAGCGATTTCTTGGGGAGAAAAGGGAGTAGGAGATGTGGCGGTCATGGAAATAATGCACCAATTGTACAGAGCATTATTCTACCGATTTAGTTGCTCTGTAGGTGTAGTTATAGAAATGCAGATAACTCTTTTTTGAATATTTCTTTCTGAACTATTTGACTAACCAAGTTATGAGCTTGCTCTTGCGTTCAGTTTAAACTGTAGCGGTTTAAGCGATTTAAGCGATCGCTCAACCACAAATGACGTTTACTGGTGAGTTACTTTACCCTACAATAGTTAAAAAAGCTTCTGCGATTGGTTTTCCCCAATAAAAAACCATCCTTTCATTGATGGTAATAAACCCATTGATCGCCCTGCAATGAAAGTTTTCTATTGTTGAATGATTTTGAAATGAACGCGGGGATGGATGAACAAGAGTAAGTAAGTCGGCGTAAATAAGTATCGTTTGGATAAGGCAGGGAGCAGGGGGAAAAGGGTTTGAGCCTTATTTACTTTTCTTCACACAGTTTGGTTTTATTGTGCCAACTTACTTAGGTAATTTTATTTACAAGTTGCGTCTGGTGAGTTATGACGAGACTAATTTACCGAATGGTTCACAATCAGATAGTCTTGATGTTATAAACTTAGCTACGTAGGCTAGATGCAAACTCAGACACTTTAAATCATCAATATCTACTTAGACTTAGAGATTATTCGGGTACATGCAGTTTTGTTGTAACTATCAAGTGACGAGAATCACACATATCTATGATTAGGATCGTCTCCCAGCAATCGCTAACTAAGCATAATTAATAGTAACTGAACTCTAGCCGAGTCATTAATAGGGAACACACTTAATTGCCGACAGCCTTTATCTAAGGAGTGTCGGTTTTTTATGTCTGTATATCCTCGATCCTTTGAGAAATGTCCCATAATCCCATAAATATACTTAGATAAATTTCCCCACAACTGGTTAGTAACTTGACAAAAACTTTGCCACAGCCACTACCAAATGTGGGGAGTGTACGATCAAATTCGGTATCTTATGTCTATCGAGTGCTAATATTCTGCACTCACTCTATTAGACCGGAAGTATACTCTTAGAACTAGCACATACTTTGTATTAAGACATTGCTTGAATGATGTAATCAAAGTAAGGTGCTGCTTCAGCAGCGTCTTCCGCACTCAGTAAGCTAAGGGAAGCTGTTTTGAGGGAATTGATTGCTTCTACCATTCCAGGTACGGGAACGCCCAATGAATTGTACATTTCTCGCACACCAATCAAACCGATTTTTTCAATTGGTTCTTTGTCGCCAGCAAGCACACCATAAGTAATTAGACGTAAGTACCAGCCAAAATCGCGGATACATAGAGAGCGCTGGCGTTCTCCGTAAGCATTACCTCCGGGGGAGATAAAGTCAGGACGCTTTTGCCAAAGTTGTTTAGTTGCTTCCTGAACTATCTTTTTTTCATTTTCGGCTAAGGTAGCCGCAATCCGCGTCCGTTGTACGCCGGTTTGCAAAAAGTCTTTGATATTTTTCAGTTCGCCACTGCTGGGATAACGCAGTTCGTCGTCGGCTTTGAGAATAACTTGGCTAATTACAGTCATGATGATTGAAATCACCTGAAATATTATCTGTTAGTTTAGCGAGTTGGAGGTACACAAGTGAAGAGATAGGAGTTACTTATGTATTGAATTTATCTGTTTGGGGAGCAGGGGGAGCAGACGGAGCAGGGGGAGCAAGAAAAAATAACTAATTCCCAATGCCCAATGCCCAATGCCCAATGACTAATGACTAATGACTAATGACTAATGACTAATGACTAAAACAATTTGGCAACAGGGCGAATTAATTGAAGTGACGATCGCTAATCTGAGTGATACAGGCGATGGAGTGGGACGTGCTGATGAGCGTGTTGTGTTTGTCCCAGATACTGTACCAGGCGATCGCGCCATTATCCGCTTGGTTCATGTTAAACCAAAATACGCCCACGGGAAGCTCCAGCAGCTATTAGAGCCATCCTCCCACCGTATCCGACCCAATTGTATTGTGGCGGATAAATGCGGTGGTTGCCAGTGGCAGCATATTAATTATGACTACCAGTTAGTAGCCAAGCAAAATCAAGTTATCCAAGCTTTAGAACGTATTGGCGGTTTTGTCCAACCACCGGTAGATCCGGTACTCGCCGCCCCTTCAGCTTTAGGTTATCGTAATAAATCTACATATCCTCTGGGGATATCGGCAACAGGACAGGTACAAGCTGGTTATTACCAAAAAGGTAGTCACCAATTAATTAACTTAAATCAATGTCCAGTCCAAGATGGGCGATTAAATCCTTTACTTGCCGAAGTCAAGCAGGATATTCAACAAAAGGGTTGGCGAATCTATGACGAACAACGCCATCTTGGACAAATTCGCCATCTCGGTTTACGCATTGGCCGACACACCGGGGAAATGCTGCTGACTTTGGTGGTAAAAGACTGGAATTTATCAGGAATTGAAACCCAAGCCCAGGAATGGTTAAAGCGCTATCCCCAGTTAGTGGGAGTGTCACTCAATCGCAATGGCGATCGCACAAATGCTATCTTTGGATCAGAAACCCGTTGCATCGCTGGAGTCCCACACCTGCGTGAGAATTTTGCTGGACTGGAATTTCAAGTGCGCCCAGATACCTTTTTCCAGGTGTACACAGAAACAGCAGAAGCACTATTGCAGATAATTCAATCAGAACTCAATCTTCAAGGGCATGAGTTGCTAGTTGATGCCTATTGTGGTATTGGGACTTTAACTTTACCCCTCGCCAAAAAAGTTCGTATTGCTACAGGATTAGAAGTGCAACCAGCAGCAGTAGAACAAGCTATTTTGAATGCCCACCGCAACGGAATTGATAATGTGACATTCCAAGTCGGGGCAGTAGAGAAATTGCTTCCAAAAATGGGCACAATACCAGAAGTAGTAATACTCGATCCGCCACGTAAGGGGTGCGATCGTGCTGTCATAGACACTTTACGGCAATTGAAACCATCTCGGATAGTTTACGTCAGCTGTAAAGTAGCTACCCTCGCACGCGACCTGAAATTGCTTTGTCAAGATGGGCAATATACTATCACACGGGTACAACCTGCTGATTTTTTTCCTCAAACTGCTCATGTTGAAGCTGCCGCCTTTCTTGTGCGATCGCATTTGCACAACGATAGTAATTCCTTTACAAAAACTGAAATTTGAAATTTTTAGTCTAGTGCATACTAAAGATGCTAAAATTGAATTAAGCTAAAAATAAAAATTCTTTTTGTTTAAATAAATTCAAGTTGCATAGGTTATTAGAAATATGAATTGGATTGTGTAAATTAAAAATCGGCAATCAAATAGAGTACTCCAATACTCTGTCAAATTACTCGCACCTTTTTAAGTTGCTAGAATTCATTATCAAAACTATTCCAGCCGTTATATATCTAAGCAATTCCAACTCATACTATAAAGCTAATGCTCCCTAGCATTTTCAAAATTTAGTTTTAAAGACGCAAGTTTGAAGGCAGCATGACCACCTCAAGTTTTATCAGGGTGCCTGTAATAGCAAACTGATGTCTAGCTAACTGAAAGCTATGGGGTTTCTCTTGTGATTACAATTTCACTCCGTCCAGTTGCACGTTATTGGGGCACTATTAGTTTTGCCTCAACCCTCTACCTTTGTCCAATCCTAGATTTACTGTTGGCAGAAATCCCAGCTAAATTACAAGCTGAACTGCGGCTAGGACTTCAAGAAGCCCTAGTAAATGCGGCTAAACATGGCAATAATCTCGATCCAAGTAAAACAGTTCTAGTCCGTTTTTCCTTAATAGATAATCAATATTGGTGGATAATATCAGACCAGGGTAGCGGCTTTAGTCCTTCATCTACGATCGAAGAAGAACCAACAGACTATTTACCACCAGATGAATCAGAAAGTGGTCGTGGTTTATGTCTTCTCCATCAAATTTTTGATCGGGTAGAGTGGAACCGCAAAGGCACAGAATTGAGGCTTTGTAAACAAATGGAAAATCGCCGAGGACTATCTCTGCGACGGTGACTTACTCAGGAGTGAGGAGTTAGAAGTTTTAAAGTCTTAACTCCTCATTTTAGGATTCAATAAAAAGTATTGTCTATTGGCGGTAACTCTTCTGAGTCATTTGTTCCTGGTTTTGGACTTGGTTTTTGTGGATTTGGAATTGCAGTAGAACCTCCAGAAATATCATCGTCTGACTCCCACGGATCATCCTCATGTTGATCCAAATGATCTAGTTGTAATACAACCTTAAGATTGTTATAAGATTGGTCAATTTTCTGGTCATTGTCTTGCGCTAGAGACTAAGATAGTTCCCGAATTAGGGTTTTGATGCGCTGGCGATGATTAAAAGGAAACTGTGAGTTGAAACCTCGCTCTAACTTTTGAAGTAATCGTTCTGCTAGCAAAATCAAAGCCTCAGAACGATTACGTTTTTCTAAAGCTTCTCGATCCATTAACTTTTTCCGTGAGTTGGGCAGGGAGGGGCAGAAATGGAGCGATCTAACCAACCAATTGCCTGTTCTAATCTAGCTTGAGCTTCTTGTGGCTGATTCTTCAAAAGATACACAATAGCTGCTGCCACTTGTTCATTAGCGCGGGAATTGCGGTTAGACTTGAGGCGATGCCAATCGTTAGGGGAAATACTCAGTCTTTCCATGAGGGCTTGAGCTAGTTCCAGAGTACTAAGTTCATTCAGTTGACTGGTTTTCGGCAGCTGGGTAGATTGGGACATAACTATTGGCACATAAGCATTTACTTCTACTTTACTACTTGTAAATGAAGCCGCCAAAACAATCACAGCCGTCACCAGAAAATCCCGAACCAAATTTTGAACAAGAACTAGAGGAAGTAGAGCGATCGCTCCTATCCTTAAAAGAACGTTACGATCAAGTGCAACGCGATCGCCAGCAACAGGCACAATGGCAACAGCATAGGGATCGACTAAAGCACAATAAGTCTCAGACACCAGAAATCAAAGCAGAGTTACGGCAAATTCAAAAGCAGTTGGAAATGCTAGAACTCAACTTAGAAAGCCAGTTATTTTCTTGGCGTAGCCTGAAAAAACCTTTCTGGCAAGTCGTCCGCTTTGGTGGAATGGGCGTTATCATAGGCTGGATATTAAAGTCTTATGCTGGATAAATATGGTAAATCGACGGATTGCAGAAATATTGCGAAGTGGCCAACCTGATGAGTCTCTCCAAGTGCAAGGCTGGGTGCGGACGAAACGCGAGTCCAAAGGGTTTGCTTTTATTGAAGTCAATGACGGCTCATCACTAGCGAATTTGCAAGCCGTGATCAATCAGGATTTGCCAGATTACGAAGCTATCTTGAAAAAATTAAATACAGGTGCGGCTGTCGAGGTGACTGGGGTATTGGTGGCTTCTCTTGGTAAAGGACAACGGATTGAGTTGAAAGCCGAGTCAGTGAAAGTTTACGGCGAGGCTGATCCCGATACATATCCCCTGCAAAAGAAACGTCATTCCTTTGAGTTTCTGCGAACCATTGGACATTTGCGATCGCGGACTAATTCCTTTGGTGCAATTTTCCGCGTCAGAAATGCTTGTTCGACAGCAATTCACCAATTCTTCCAAGAACGAGGCTTTTTGTGGGTACACACCCCCATCATCACCGCTAGCGATTGCGAAGGTGCGGGTGAACTGTTTAGCGTTACCAGTTTAGATTTAAAGAATATTCCCCGCACAGAAAACCAAGCAGTAGATTACAGCCAAGACTTTTTTGCTAAACCCACATATTTAACAGTTAGCGGCCAGTTGGAAGCAGAAGTGATGGCGATGGCGTTTAGTAACGTCTATACCTTTGGCCCTACCTTCCGTGCAGAAAATTCCAACACTTCGCGCCACTTAGCAGAATTTTGGATGGTTGAGCCGGAAATGGCTTTTTGCGATCTAGAAGGCGATATGGACTTAGCTGAGGCGTTTCTCCAACACATATTTAAATATGTGTTGGAAACTTGTCCAGAAGATATGGAATTTTTCAATGAACGTATTGATAAATCTGTGTTGGCGACAGCTGAAAATATTATTAATAATAAATTTGAACGCTTAACTTATACAGAAGCCATCAAACTTTTAGAAAAAGCCGATGTTAAATTTGAATATCCTGTGAGTTGGGGTTTAGATTTACAATCAGAACACGAACGATACTTGGCTGAACAGCTTTTCAAGAAGCCTGCGATCGTTACAGATTATCCAGCGCAAATCAAGGCATTTTATATGCGTTTAAACGACGATGAAAAAACCGTCCGCGCAATGGATATTCTTGCACCTAAAATTGGCGAAATTGTCGGCGGTTCCCAACGCGAAGAACGTTTAGATGTTTTAGAACGCCGCGTGTTAGCACAAGGATTAAACCCAGAAGATTTGTGGTGGTATCTTGATTTGCGTCGTTATGGTACTGTTCCCCATGCTGGTTTCGGACTAGGTTTTGAACGACTTGTGCAATTTATAACGGGTATGGGGAATATCCGCGATGTGATTCCTTTTCCGCGTACACCACAAAGTGCTGATTTTTAGAATTTGAAACCCATGCAATTAGAAATCGCGCCTACACAAACAAAGTCCGTCTGTGCGGACTCATAAAAACTTTGAAGCCCGCAAATGCGGGTTTTGCTTGTATAGCCGCGTATTTTATAAAGCGATTAGTTAAAATTAAGATTTTTGAATTTACTCTTGTAAAGCTTGAATTTGCTCAATAGGTAATTCAGTAACTTGAGCAATTTGCTCCAAACTCATTCCAATTCGCAACAAATTTAAAGCCAACTTTCTTGTTGTTTCTGCTTTACCTTTAGCTTCACCCTTGGCTTCGCCTTCTTCTAGGATTTGTTGATAAATGACTGATTCACGCATAATCTCACTTCTTAAAATCTTGGTAATTACATTTTTATCTAACACCAGACCTGCTAAAATCCCACTAGCGGCAGCTATATTTCTTTGTAGCTGGCGATCGGTAATTGCTTCAACTGCTTTGGCTACTTGGGTTAATACCATTGTAGGATCGTTTGTCTGACTTAGCACGGCAAAGGGTAATAAACCTGGAACACTCATAAACTTGTCTGTCGGTTGTTCCCACAGGCGTATTACCTCAAACTGATGATAAGTGTTGTTTAATTTAAAACTGTTTTCATTGACTAATTCTGAACTTGTTTTTCTCAAATAGATTACTACTTGACGCATTTCTTTGTTAGGAAAGCGGCGATAAACCCTAACCCGATAATCTAACATCCGAAAGGGGATGTCTTCATCGGCATCAGTTTGAAATTCGGTATGTAGAACTAAATTATCAGATTGCAATAAAATTAATGAATCGGCGCGAATTGGTTCGCTTGATAATTCAGTAGGGCTAAGTTCTGTTAATTTAATCGGTGAACCTAGTAACCAAGTTGCTAAGTCATCTTTGAAGTTTTCGGCAATGAATTTACAGATATTGTCATACATGGCAACCGTAGAGTAAGGGTATCGAGTATTTTTGAGAAAATTAAATTTTTTGGTGTTGGGTTGAGGTAGGGGAAACCCAACATAATTTTACTACTTCACTGTTTTAAACACCACCTAATTACCAAGTAACTGTTGTCTACGCTGCTCCTGTTCCTGCTCCTGAACTCTTGCGCGTACTCTTGAATATTCATTTACTGCTTCTGAAGATTGATTTATTAGTACTTGCCTTAAGTGACTAGCTTCATCGCCATCTCCTAAAAGAGAAATCAATTCTCTTCTTTGTGGTTTATCAAGTGTAATAAACCACTTGATAAAAGCTGTTAAAATTTCTTCTTTTGATCCAGAGACCTGATCATGAGCAACAACACAAGAAGGGCAAACAATAACAGGATAATTCTCATTCTCAATTAAAGTAGACGGATTATTTTTCCAATATCGAAAGGGTTCTCCCCAAGCAATAAATTTTCTAGTAAAAGAGCATTCTTCACTTGATACATCTTCATTTGTAATACACTCTAAAATAGAAGTTTTATTATAAGCACCAATGTGCTTTGCTAGAGTTCCAACAACAACAGAACCAGGATATCCAGGCAGTATTTCTCCTGTTGAAGCAAGCCAAGGATATTTAGTTAAAAGTAAGGAATAATGATATCGACTATCTATACAATATGCGATTACTTTTTGATTGTAATTTTTGTTATTAATCACTAATAAATTAATAACATTTTGATCAAATTCCATTCGCTCGTAATAGTTAGAAGAAAGTACATCTTCTTGGCAGCTTTTCGCTACCTGAGCTAGCCTATTCATATTTACCTGTGCATCACTTCTCATTGGTGTTAACAACAAAGCCGAGCTAGTTCCTACCAAAGCTATTAAGCTTTTCACTGTAAAATTTATCATTCATTTCCTTCTCTTATTACTTGTTCTAATTCATCAGAAGTTTTAGGGATGGGATATGTAGATTCCCAAGGATTAGGGATATTAGCCCCATCACTTTTTGTATCTATTGTGTTTTTTGGTTGTTTTTTGGGAACTTCTTGTTTAGGTGTTAATTTCCGTATATCTGAGGTTATTACAGTTGTTTTTGGTTGTTGCTTAATTTGCAAATAAACCTGTTTAGCCTTTTCAAGTTTAATTTTTGTCTGTCGGTCTTTATCAGCTTGTTGTCCTTTTTGCGCTAAAGCATTTTGATTTTCATTTTCTCTTATCACAGCTTCTAGCTGTTCCCTTTCTGCTGTAGCAGCAGCTTCTTTTTGAATAGCCGCTTGTCTCTCTTGCTCTGCTTTCAAAGCAGCCTTGAGTTTTTGTTTTTCTATCTCTTCTATTTGAGTTTGTTCAGTTTCTAGTTTGTCAGATGTAGGCAAACTTAGAGGGCTTATTGTGGGTTGAGGTTGAGCGTTTGTTGGGATTTCATAAATTTTGGTAACTGGTGAGGGAACTGAACTAGGAATAGCTACTGGGATATTTACTTCAGGAGAAACAGAAACCGGGTTTTTATTGTTTGGTAGGTTAAGAGCAGCAATAAAAACGGCAAAACATCCGACTCCTAAGCCGATGAAAACTTGCCAAAAATTTTGGCTTTTCGGAGTCTGGCTAGAAGGTGCATTGACTGATTTAGCTCCACCGACTGATACAGTAGCTATAGAACTAGATGACGCAGCAGATTTAGACCCATTGTTTGATTGAATTGCCGTTTGTTGCCATAGTATTTTAGGAATTTTTAACGCTTTTTCTATTTCGCTCAATTTCTGCAAAATCACTTGTGTATTTTGAGGACGATGATTTGCAGTAGGAGCTATCAAATGGTCGATTAAATCTGCCAAAAGGGGAGAGAGATTGAGGGCATATTTTCGCCAGTGCAACTCGTTAGTCAAAGGGTCATAAATTTCTTTATCCTGGGGTTCCTTACCTGTGAGCATAAAAATAAAAGTCCGTCCCAATGCAAAAAAGTCTGACTGCTGTACTGAATAACCGTTTTGTTGCTCTGGCGGGGAATAACCCTGTGAAATAATTCTGGTATGGGAATTTCCTGCCAAAATGGTCGTCGTGACTTGTCGAACTGCACCAAAATCAATTAAGACAAGCTGCCCATTTGGTCGCAGCATGATATTTTGAGGCTTAATATCACGATGAAAATATTGATGCGCGTGTACTAATGCGAGAATTTCTACAAGTTGTTTAAGCCAATTGAGAGCTTTAGCTTCAGAAATACGTTGATAATTACGAAATTCCATCCACTGCTCTAAATTTACGCCTTCAATTTTCTCCATTGCTAAACAGTGCAATGGTAGAGAGCTATTTTTAGGTAAAACAGTAAAATAACCATCTGGTTCTACCTTGGGAATACCCGCACTGTTTAGCTGACTCAAAACCCTTGCTTCCTGCTGAAACAGTTCAATAGCTTTGGGGTTATTGTCGGTTAGCACTTTTAAAACTTTAGTTTTCCCACGCTCGTCAACTTCAAAAGTGTTACCAAAGCCACCTTGTCCTAGTTGTTTGAGTACCTGATAGCGACCTTGCAACAGCATTTCTGACCCACAGTTACGGCAAATAAGATTATTTGCATTCATTGGGTAAACAGGTTTTGGACAATGGGGATTTATGCAATAGGTCATTACACAGAAGTAAATATCCTAAAGAATCGATTTTTATTGATATTTAAACAGAGCGCTAAACCTATAAGGTTCTATTAATAGAGTTCCCTAAAACGTTGACAAAGTAACATATATAGCAGTTCTAACTTCAATGCAATGCAGTCTGAACTTCACCCCGTATTTGCTGACGCAAACACTCCTCTCTCCTTGCTAAGGCTAGGGTATATACACAAGTCTGAAAATAGCTGACTAACCAAGGTTTTACCCCACCCTAACCCTCCCCTTATAAAGGCTACGGTGTACACACATCTTTGTACAAACCCAAAATAGTTGGAGATCCCCTTAAAAAGGGGGACTTTAAAAGACTTTTGCCCCCCTTTTTAAGGGGGGTTGGGGGGATCAAAAGCCTACGAAGCAACTCTCAAAGACTTGTGTGTACACCGTAGCCTTATAAAGGGGAGGGAACCGAATTTGCTATTACCCCCCTTTATAAGGGGGGTAATACGACTTGTGTGTACACCGTAGCCTTGCTAAGGAGAGGGGTTAGGGGTAAAATTTAAATTTCATACACAACAAATTAGGGTTACAACAATTGTTGTAACCCTATAGATTAGCTATATTAAATCTGCTCGAAAACCACTATATAATTACAATTAAGCTCATAACTGCCGAATTACGAGCAATTTTTCACATTTATTACATCTAGATTAATAGTTTGCCAAGGTAAATACTTTCTGCTTGCTTGCGTGGGATAAGTGAGGATAGTCTTAAAAGAATTGTGCAAAGCAAAACCCTTATCCCAGAAGTCGAGTAGAAAGCTAGAATGGCGATACAAAAAAAACAAGTAAAATCTAATACTGATATTTTAGATAATAGACGCACCCAAACTCGTATCTAGGTTCGCATTCCTAAAGACTTACACGAGGAATCGGTCATTTCACGACTGGTTTCTCATTATGGAGTCATAGTCATTATTGCTGATGCTCAGGTAAGCGCAAACGTGCCACAATATAGCTGCTTCGATCTGGAACTGCGAGGTACTGTTTCTCAGATTGAAAGCGCTCTAACCTACCTGGATGAACTGGATTTAGAAGTTTTGCACCAATCTAGCCCTGAAGAAGATGGTTGGTAGATTTAGTTAGGAGTTAGGAGTTAGGAGTTAAAAAATTCATAACTCCTAACTTTTAACTCTTAATTCTTAACTTTGTTTAAGCCATTTGATTTTCAATCGCCCACCGCGCTAGTTCAGTGCGGTTGTGGAGATTGGTTTTGCCCAACATATTGGACACATGGCTTTCAACCGTGCGCTGACTAACATTTAGTTCTTCAGCAATTTCTCGGTTAGCTAAACCCCTAGCGACAAACTGGACTACTTTCAGTTCGGTTGGGGTTAATTGCACATCGAAGGGAACCTGGATGCGGGAACCGTTTTCGCCTCCTTTAGCTTGGTGTTCTTTCCAACGGATAGTTTGTTTCAGCGAGGATTCAACTTGGGCTACGAGTTCTTCTGGTTCAAAGGGCTTGACCATATAAACATCAGCACCTTTATTGAGACCCTTAACTCGGTCTGCACTTTGTCCCTTAGCTGAAAGGAAAAGAACCGGAATCCAACTGGTGCGTTCGTTTTGCCGGACTTGTTCTACAAAAGTATATCCGTCCATTTCTGGCATCATCACGTCGCAGATAATCATGTCTGGAACATCTTGCTCTAAAATTTCCAGAGCTTCACGTCCATTTTCGGCGGTGATGACTTCGTATCCCCGGAATTCTAAGTAATCCTTCACCAGCAAGATGAGGTTAGGGTCATCATCAATCAATAGAAGTCGTTTGTGATCTTTCATGCTGGGCTCTTTCATAGCAGTGGCACTTGTCGCGCTTCGGTCCATCAAAGTCTTGAATATTTATCCTCTATGGTGGGTTATTTCGAGATGTGTCCTTTTTCCTACTTAACTTGCCTTTGCTGTTTCGAAGTCTTAAAAATGCCGAGCATTTTCAAGAGACTAATAGCTCGATAGCAAAAGTCCAGCAAGGATACGTATAGCAGTAGTATCTATAATGCGCTATTATATATCGCATTGAAAGTGGCGGGCGAAAAAACACTGATTAAATAATAATCCTTCTGACTCACAAGTAAGTATTGGCTTAAAGATGACCCTACCTTAAAACCAACCCGCACTTTCTTAAAGCCTACTGCTATTCCATATCCTTTGGTTGTTAAGCCTCTATGAGGTGTTCACAAGAAACTAGGGAAGTTTCTGGCAAAGGATGGGTTAAAAAGACATATTCTTCTACCACCTTATTGCCTATTAAGTGTTCTTGGACGATCCGCTCAATAACTTCCAGGTTTGCTTGGCGATACCAGACACCATCAGGGTAAATCACCATTATGAGTCCAGAACAACAAACGCGCAAGCAGTTGGCTTTAGTTCATAGATGCATAAGGAATAATTCTGTTGCGGCTCATCAAGTTTTAACTCTTTAATTCGCTTTTTTAAGTATTCCCAGGATTCCAGACTAGCTCGTTTTGAGCAGCAATTAGCAATTGTCTGGTCAGCGCAAATAAAAATGTGTCGCTGAATTTTTGCAAGTCCTAAACTTTCTACACAATTACTCAGGGCTTTATATTCTAGAAACTTAGTGGCTTTGGGGATTTGATGGCTTGATTGGATCGCTGTATTATTACTTATCGAGCAACTCCCTGATTACAGTTCTATAACAATTTCCAAGCTTTGCAAATAAAGTTGACTGACAAGGAAATAGGGCATTGAGGAGGCAGTGCGGTCTTGGGGTTTCCCCAAGTGGAGCAACTGCCGTCATTGGGAATTGGGAAACCTCTTCACTGCTCTCGCCTCCCGACTTTCTTTGACCATATAAAAGTATACGTAACTTACAGAACAAAACCCGCAGATTAAAAATAATTAGGCATTTATACTTAAGTACAACCCTATTCTAGTTCGGGAACCCGTACTAAAGGAATTCTTGCCATTGGATGCCAATTTTCGGTAAATTAGCACTCAAGGGTTGAGAGTGCTAATCTCTGGAGAAAATAATTATGGCAGCTTTATCTTTAAGCGTTTCTACAGTTAAACCTTTGAGCGATCGCGTTTTCGTAAAAGTGAACGCCTCAGAGGAAAAGACCGCAGGTGGTCTGTATTTGCCTGATACCGCCAAGGAAAAGCCCCAGGTTGGGGAAGTAGTTGCCCTTGGTCCTGGCAAGCGTAACGACGACGGTAGCCGTCAAGAATTGGAAATTAAAGTTGGCGATAAGGTGCTGTACTCAAAGTACGCCGGCACTGACATCAAACTCGGCACAGAAGAATATGTACTGCTTTCTGAAAAAGATATTTTAGCAGTCGTTATCTAATTGTCATTAGTTACTGGTCATTAGTCATTAGCCAATGACAAAAAACAAAAAACAAAGGACAAAGGACAAATAATATGGCAAAGCGCATTATCTACAACGAAAACGCCCGTCGCGCCTTGGAACGAGGCATTGATATCTTGGCTGAAGCTGTAGCTGTTACCCTTGGCCCAAAAGGTCGTAACGTAGTTCTAGAAAAGAAATTTGGCGCACCGCAAATTGTTAATGATGGTGTAACCATCGCCAAAGAAATCGAATTAGAAGACCACATTGAAAACACTGGCGTAGCTTTGATTCGTCAAGCTGCTTCTAAGACCAATGATGCTGCGGGCGATGGTACCACTACTGCCACCGTTTTAGCTCATGCGATCGTCAAAGAAGGCTTGCGGAACGTTGCAGCTGGTGCTAACGCAATTTCCCTGAAGCGCGGTATTGACAAAGCTACTGCCTTCTTGGTAGAGAAAATTAAAGAACACGCCCGTCCGGTGGAAGATTCCAAAGCCATTGCCCAAGTTGGTGCGATCTCGGCTGGTAATGACGAAGAAGTTGGTCAGATGATTGCCCAAGCAATGGACAAAGTGGGCAAAGAAGGCGTAATTTCCCTAGAAGAAGGGAAATCTATGTTCACCGAATTGGAAATCACCGAAGGGATGCGCTTTGACAAAGGCTACATCTCTCCCTATTTTGCCACCGACGCTGAACGCATGGAAGCGGTTTTTGATGAGCCTTTCCTATTGTTGACTGATAAGAAAATTGCTTTAGTGCAAGACCTTGTACCAGTGTTAGAGCAAGTAGCTCGTGCTGGTCGTCCTTTGGTAATTATCGCCGAAGATATTGAAAAAGAAGCTTTGGCAACCTTAGTGGTAAACCGTTTGCGCGGTGTACTCAACGTAGCTGCTGTTAAAGCTCCTGGCTTTGGCGATCGCCGCAAAGCACTACTAGAAGACATCGCTGTTTTAACTGGTGGTCAATTAGTTACCGAAGATGCTGGTCTGAAGCTAGATAACACCAAGCTGGATAGCCTGGGTAAAGCTCGTCGGATCACCATTACCAAGGACAGCACCACAATTGTTGCCGAAGGTAACGAAGCTGCTGTAAAGGCTCGTGTCGAACAGATTCGTCGTCAAATCGATGAAACCGAATCTTCTTACGACAAAGAGAAACTGCAAGAGCGTCTTGCTAAACTCTCTGGTGGTGTTGCTGTGGTGAAAGTTGGTGCAGCGACCGAAACCGAAATGAAAGACAAGAAGCTGCGCCTAGAAGACGCTATCAACGCTACTAAAGCTGCTGTGGAAGAAGGTATCGTTCCTGGCGGTGGTACAACTCTGGCTCACCTGGCTCCTGAATTGGAAGTTTGGGCAAAGAGCAATCTTAAGGATGAAGAGTTGATTGGTGCGTTGATTGTCGTTCGCGCCTTACCTGCACCTCTGAAGCGGATTGCTGAAAACGCCGGTCAGAATGGTGCTGTGATTGCTGAACGCGTGAAAGAGAAAGAATTTAATGTTGGCTACAATGCTGCGACAAACGAATTCGTCGATTTGTTAGCTGCTGGTATTGTTGACCCTGCTAAGGTAACTCGTTCTGCTCTGCAAAACGCTGCTTCCATCGCTGGTATGGTGTTGACAACCGAATGTATTATAGTTGACAAGCCTGAACCTAAAGATGGCGCTCCTGCTGGCGCTGGTGCTGGTGGCGGCGACTTCGATTACTAATATGTAGTTACATAATTTGTAAAACAGCTGCTTCCTTTATGGAGGTGGCTGTTTTTTTTGTGTCAATGACTATAAATAAGAAATCCAATCACTCCAGCTACCAGCATAAAGTTTACCTTTGCTTATACCACCTAATTCTAAAGAAAGTAAATTTACGCAAGCAGTAACGCCAGAACCGCAATAAACCAAGATTTCTTCGGCTGTTTTTAGCTGTTCCCAGCGACGGCATTGTTCCTCTTGAGGGAGTAGATAGCCATTCGAGTCTGTAACTTCTTGCCAAGGATAGTTGACTGCACCAGGAATATGTCCAGCAATTTTATCAATTGGCTCTCGTTCACCTCGATAGCGATCGCTTTCTCTCGAATCTACTAACACTACCTCGTCGCTATCCTTGCGACTTTTCACCACATTAATATCTACCACCTTTTCTGGTTGTACTTGAGCGACAAAAGCACCTATCTCAGACTGAGAAACGACATCCGTAACCGGATAGCCAGCTTTTTGCCATCCAGTAAAGCCTCCATCTAGTACCGCAACTTGCTCATGTCCGAGATAGCGCAACAGCCACCATAAACGAGATGCAAAGGCAAAGCGCGAATCATCATAAGCGACAACTAAACTTTTTTGGTAATTTACCCCAATGGCAGCAAATTTGTTAGCGATATCATTATGGTCAGGTAAAGGATGTCTCCCGCCATGCTTATCCACTGGACTGGAAAGATCCTGATTCAAATCTAGGTAATATGACCCTTTAATATGGCTAGTTTGGTACTGTTGTTGTCCGAATTGTGGATCGGCTAAAGAAAAGCGACAATCCACAATCACGACTTGCGGATCTTCTAGATGTTCAAATAGCCAAGCTGGTGAAACAACAAATTGGTTATTGGGCATTGCTCATTATTCAGTTTTTTTATAAAATGTCAGACTTAGAAAATTTTACACCTAAGCCCACAGCAGATGGTTCTTTCACCTTTGTCTCTCAAGAGTTTAGTGAATCCTTTCACAGTTATTATGGATCGAAGCAGGAAAGTTTCCTATTCTTGTGCTGCTGCTGTCCGCACAGCACTTTTGTCTGCTGGTTTGGTGGTAGGCGATCGCCTGGTACTATGGCAGCCCATCCTAATAAGTACCAGATTTCAAAATTACCCAGTACTCCCTTCCCTCTCGCAAGCTGAAAAAGAACACTTGCTAACCCGTGCTGCTATTCCCTATCGCGATCCAAAATTGAGTGATTCAACCGAAGTCATGGTGATGCGGCGACAACAAGAACAAAAAATCTCTTCACTCGAACCTACCTCCCATTGGCGAAAAAGGTGGCTATTGGGAACACAAAGCAGGGATTTTATGGGAGGTAGTTTGTAGTTCTACCGTTTACTGAGGTTCTATATGAAGACAAGGGGATTTTACCCCAAGTCCGATCCAGGCTGATTTTGTACAGTTTCACAAAGAATTGCTATTAAGCGATCGCAACGAAAAACTAATTCTTCATTCCTTAATTCCAGAGAAATTATCTATATTTTATTTTCCAAAAATTCTGATTTCCTTTCCAAATGCTAAGGCAACAATTTTTTCCGATACAAATAAATAAAATTATGTTAGTATCTAATTTTACATACACTTTAGTAATTGCTTGGATATTACGATAACTGAGTAAGTAAAAATATGTATACTTAATGATTACGATAAAGACTTCTAACTAAAAACCCTATATTTTGATAGAAAGCAAGCAATTCCAGTGCTTTCTAGCGCTTTTTTTTCAAAAAAGCTCCGTAATAAACCTGTTTTAAGATTTGTGCCAATTCATCATACTGGAATTAGAAGCAAAAAATTTTACAACAAGATATCCCTTGTTCGTAAGATAAAAGATACATACTGCGAAAAACTCAGATAGGCGATTTACATCATTCATAATCCCTATGAAAACTCGGCCTCAGATACAGCTAAATATTAAATTTATTTTGGAAATCTGACACTGTTAACTTGTGCAAAAACTTGGAGTGTCTTTGTGATTCAATGGAAATCCAACCATACAGGCTTTACAGAACAAATTGTTAGTGGGTCAAACCTCATTAGCACAGTAAAGAGTATCGGTTCAAATCATGCTGTAAGATTGCAAAATAGTGTGGAGGCTTGTCCTTTAGGCTTATCTCAAGAAAACCTTATGCTTGAAGATAGCCAAGCTGTGTCTTCTTGGATAAAAGTTGATGTTAATTGTGGTGATGATTTATTGGTCTCTAGAACACTACAAGTTAAAGGTTCTAAAGTGAATGGGTTTGATTTAGATCCCCCAAAGGTTTTAGTAGTTGACGATCATGCCGCCAGTCGGATGACTGCTGTTGCCCTATTGGGGATGGAAGGATATGACGTGATTGAGGCAGACAGGGGTTCTACGGTTGTAGGATTGGTAACTCAAAAACAACCAGATTTGATTTTGCTGGATGTGATGATGCCAGGAATGGATGGATTTGAAGTTTGCCAATTGCTCAAACACGATGAGCAGACTAGGCTAATTCCAGTAATTTTTATTACAGCATTAAATGACAGGCGATCGCGGATTCGGGGAATTGAAGTTGGGGCAGATGATTTTCTCACCAAACCTTTTGATCGCGTGGAACTGGCGGCGCGTGTAAAGTCGTTGGTACGGCAGAAGCGTCTGAACGAAGATTTAGATCATGCCGAACAAGTACTATTTTCCATCGCCATGTCTATTGAAAGTCGCGATCCCAACACTGGCGACCATTGTGAACGCCTCTTAAAACTCGGACAAGTTTTTGGTGAATACCTCAACCTCTCACGTTACCAAATTCGAGATTTGAGGTGGGGTGGTTATCTCCACGATATCGGCAAGGTGGGTATTCCTGATGCAGTGCTACTGAAAAAAGGCCAACTCACCTCCCAA
Source organism: Nostoc sp. (assembly GCF_036917465.1). Taxonomy (GTDB): domain Bacteria; phylum Cyanobacteriota; class Cyanobacteriia; order Cyanobacteriales; family Nostocaceae; genus Nostoc. Next base: position 34,376 of record NZ_JBALDL010000077.1, on the reverse strand, counting down.
GATTGGGAGATCATGAAGCAGCATGTTTTGATTGGAGAAAAAATCTGCCAGCCACTACGCAGTATGCGGGGTGTAATTCCCATTATTCGCCATCACCATGAACGCTGGGATGGCTCAGGATACCCTGATGGACTCAAGGGAGATGATATTCCCTATCTGGCGCAAGTATTTCAGTTAATTGATATTTACGATGCTTTAACCAGCGAACGACCTTACAAAAAAGCTTTTACTTTTGCAGATGCCCTTGGTGTGATGCAAGAAGAAGTGGATTCCGGTTGGCGTAATCCTAAACTAATGCAGCAGTTTGCAGAGTTTATTCTATCGTATGAAGGAAAAGGTATCGGATAATGATTTATCACTGCTGTAGTGAGCCTTCATTTGATTTCTACAAGCCGCAGACTCGTGACTTTGAGTCATAAGTTAGGCGCTCCATATTCTCATACAATAGATACATAGCGAAAATCAAGCTAACTGAACCACGACAACTGTCATATAAGTAGTTCTACCAGGAAATAGGTACATTGTGCCGCATCCTCTGGGAAGTAAAATCTTTAAGGTAATGAGGTTGGACATCCTTTTTGGTACTTGTTCAAAAGTCGCCGCCGGTGCGTCGGAGACTTTAAAAAACGCCTGTGGAGAACCTGTAAGACCTGAAGTAATTCAGGCAGGGATCTGTGAAGCAGGAATCGCGTGACTTCACGTCAATGCGAGGTTCAAACTATAGTCTCCACCTATTACGAACCAAAGTAATTTTCCTGATTAATTGTATATTTCAGTCTTCTATGATTAGCTGGTATGATTTGAGCCTAAATCTTAAAGTACCAACAGCATTAATCACACTTTCACTGATAGCTGATAGCTAATTATGGTAGTTGTAGCAATTCTAGCGGCGGGACGCGGCACACGGATGAAATCAAGCTTACCCAAGGTTTTACATTCTTTGGGTGGGCTCACGCTAGTGGAGAGAGTTCTCGAAAGTGTAGAACCACTTTCCCCCTCACGGCGAATCGTAATTGTGGGATATCAATCCGAAGAAGTGCAAGCCGCCATGCATTCAATTCCTAGTTTGGAGTTTGTCGAACAGACTGTGCAATTAGGGACAGGTCATGCTATCCAGCAATTACTTCCACACTTGGAAGACTACACTGGAGATTTGCTGATCCTTAACGGCGATTTACCGTTGATACGCAGCGAAACCCTCAAGCAGATGTTACAAACTCACACCCAAAATCAGAATGCTGCCACCATTCTGACCTCGCATCTAGCCGACCCTACAGGCTACGGGCGGGTTTTTTGTAACGATGAAAATATTGTGCAGCTTATGGTTGAACATAAGGATTGTACTGCTGCCCAAAGACAAAATCACCGGATTAATGCTGGAGTTTACTGCTTTCGCTGGCCAGATTTGGCAAAGGTGCTGCCCCACCTCCAGGCAAACAATTCCCAAAAAGAATACTATCTTACTGATGCCGTAACTCAAGTGGGAAAAGTGATGGCCGTGGATGTGGAAGATTATCAAGAAATTCTCGGCATCAACGATCGCCTGCAACTAGCAACAGCATCTGAAATTTTGCAAAAACGAGTTAAGGAAAAATGGATGTTAGCAGGTGTCACCCTCATCGACCCTACAAGCATCACCATTGATGAAACTGTAGAATTGCAACCGGATGTAATTATTGAACCCCAAACTCACCTGCGGGGAAATACAGTGATTCAAACAGGAAGTCACATTGGGCCGGGGAGTTTAATTGAAAATAGTCAGTTAGCTGAAAATGTCATGGTGCAGTATTCAGTAGTAACAGATAGTAGTGTGCAAGCAGGAAGCCGAATTGGCCCTTATGCCCATTTACGCGGTCAGGTACAAGTGGGTGCTAATTGCCGTGTGGGGAATTTTGTGGAATTAAAAAACACTCAATTAGGCGATCGCACCAATGCAGCACATTTGTCTTATATAGGTGATAGCGTTGTCGGCAATCAGGTAAATATTGGTGCAGGGACAATTACTGCCAATTATGACGGCGTGAAGAAACATCGTACCAAAATAGGCGATCGCACAAAAACCGGTGCCAATACCGTTTTAGTGGCTCCACTCACCTTGGGAGATGATGTCTACATCGCAGCTGGTTCTACAGTCACAGAAGATGTTCCTGATGATTCTCTGGTGATTGCCCGTAGTCGTCAGGTAGTGAAATTAGGTTGGCGCAAGAAGAGCCAATAAAGCGATAATTAAATCATCAGATTAGCTGATTCAAGTACAGGTAAAAGATGAGGAAAATAAAATAACTGGCCGCGATTATTGAGCGTGAGGAAAATGGCTATGTATCGCTTTGTCCAGAATTCGATATTGCTAGCCAAGGTGACACCATCGAAGAAGCACGCAGTAATTTAGTTGAGGCGTTGGAATTATTTTTTGAGACAGATGACCCATCTGAAGTCCAAGATAGGCTAATTACAGAAGTATTTATTACGCGCTTAGAGGTAAGTTTTGGGTAAGGAACGCGGATTAAATAAAATGCAAAACTTCATCCTATCTCTAGCTTCCCTCTCCTTTACAGCGCTTCCGGCTATTATGCAATACAGTTTTCCTCTTGCCCCTCTTCTATCATAGCTTTCAGCTTTGAGAATGTACCTCATAGCTGCCGTAAGTGCTGTATAAGGCTACGGTGTACAGACAAGTCAAATTACCCCCCTTAATCCCCCCTTGGAAAGGTGGGAAACAAGAGAATTTCTTTCCCTCACCTTTCTAAGGGGAGGGTCAGGGTGGGGTAATTCAAGGATTGGTAGTGATTCGATAACTTGTGTGTACACCATAGCCTTTATAAGGAGAGGGATTGAGGGTGAGGTAAGCGAGGGACATAAACTGTAAGACAAAATTTAGTATGGAAGAACTGCTAGAACTTAGGCAACTTCTAGAACAAGGCAAAATCTATGAAGCGCTACTGTTGGTGGATGAGTTAGAAGAAATGAGCCTCGGTGACAAAATCAATAAAATTGATAGTTATGGTGTAATTCTGCTCATCCATTTAATTAAACAAAACGCTGAAAAACGTTCTACTCGCTCTTGGGATGTTTCGATAGAAAATACAGTGCGGGAAATCAACAAAATAAACAAGCGCCGCAAATCTGGTGGTTTTTACTTGAATCAAGCAGAATTAATTGATATTCTGCAACAAGGATATCAAGTGGCACTGAAAAGAGCGGCGCTAGAAGCTTTTGAGGGGCGTTATGAAGCCCAAGAATTAGCAGCAATAGTTAATCAGCAAGAAACTTTAGCCGAAGCGCTGAAACTGATTCAACAATAGCCAATCAGTTCGTTACCAGTCCATTCCAAGGTGTCACCAACTTTTTCGCCGTTGTGGTAAGCAGCGAGTAAAATTTCGCTAGTTTTGCCCCAAGCGATCGCTCCACTCACATCTAAAGCGATCGCTCCCAAATCCCGTTTATTCTGGTGCGCTTCCCTAAAGGATCGCTCCATAGCCTCCTGTAAGGACATCCCATCAGTCACACGCACTACAATCCGGGGAGCTAAACACTCATCGATGATATCTTCTCCAATCCCAGTACAGCTAACACCAGCATTACTAGTAGCGTAATTACCTGCTGGCATCGCCGAATCACTTACTCTGCCAATCCGCTCAAATCCCTTACCACCAGTGGAAGTGCCAGCAGCTAGGCTACCAGATACATCTAAAGCTACGACACCAATAGTCCCGCGTCCGACATTACTGGTTTCTACCAGTTCCGGTTCTGCTACCACACCAGCCATTGCACTTTTAAAATTATCCTGGCGCTCTTGTATCCACTCTTGCAACCGCAAATCAGTTAAAGCGTTATAGCTAGGAAGTTGCATTTCCCGCGCCAACTCAGCCGATCCAAAATCTGATAACACTCGATCTGGCGAGTTTTGTAAAAATTGTGCCAACTCAATGGGATTTTTCACGCGCGAGATATTAATCACACCACTAAACCGTCCTAATGCGCCATCCATCAGAGAAGCACTCATGCGGATTTGCCCATCGGATTGTAGTACTGAACCAGTACCAGCATTAAAACGGGGGTTATCTTCGAGCATTTGGCAACCATGCACCACCGCCTCAGAAGCAGTTGCTCCTGATAATAGCAGAGAATAGACTTCTTCTATTACTGTATGGAGCGATCGGCGCACCGCCTCTAATCCTCCTTTACCGTGGAGAGAACTACCAGCCCCCCCATGAATAATTAATTTAGGTTGCACCTGTAACTCCATTAATCCCCTGCGCTATTTGCGTCTATGTTGCGGTTAGTTTCATTTTGAGCTATCAGAACGGCGACGACGACAACGTTCTGAGCAGTATTTCACATCGTCCCAGCAATCTTGCCACTTTTTACGCCATGTGAAAGGACGTTGACATACCGGACATATTTTTGTCGGTAGGTCAGATTTAGAACGAACACGTGCCATATAAATACTGTGTGTGTATATGAAAATTTGATTTCTGAGAGAGATGGAAAATAATTATAACCAGTTTCCTACAAAGGAAGTAAAGTTTCACAGAAAAAATGTAATGTCAATCTCTCCTAAGATTTATTTTTTCTCTATGTATCTGGGAATACAAAACTCTAGTTGGTCATTAGTCATTAGCGCTCTTTTATTACTTTGAAAAAATAAAATATTTGTAGGTTGGGTTGAACATTCGTGTTACCCAACAGAAGCAGGGATTATTGGCGTTGGGTTTCGTTCCTCAACCCAACCTACCCATAGATTTATAGAAAATAGTGACAACAAAGGTTTCTGATTTTTATCTCGTGAGAGTCATAGAAGAGCGTTAGTCATTGGTACTAATGACTAATTGCATTAGATTAGAATTAAACTTGCTGATGAAGTGTTAATCCACTTCTCAAATTCAGGGCTTACGCAAACAATAGCCGAAAAGAAAGATTTTCTTCTTAGGGCAATTCATGAATTGCTTCTACAGCGCTTGGTTTTGCGTAAGTCCTAAAATTAACTGCGGTTAAAACCGTTCATGTCGCTTCCCTCTCAGGTTTAAAGACGCTGAGTTTCTTGCATACTGCGTATTCTTATGACTGATCTACCACCCAACGCTCAGAATCCCGAAGAAAATGCTACCAATGATGTAGCACAAGAGTTACTGCGAAGACTGAGGCAAAAACAAGGCAACTGGGTGGAATGGGGAACAGCGATCGCCTCGTTGCTAAAAACCGGTTACAATCCCCAAGAAATTTTTGAGGCGACTGGATTTGAGCCAATTCAACAAAATCAGGTGGTTGTTGGTTCCCAAGTTTACAATTCTTTGGAAAACTCTGGAGTATCGGCAGAAACGCAATCGCACTACGCAACACGTGGTAGTGATGTTTTATACGAACTACGTTTGCTCACCCAAGAAGAACGCGCCGCCGCCGCCGAACTGATTTTCCTCCACAAAATCGATGCTGATGAGGTGAAGGAAGTGGCAAAAGCAATTAAAGAGTTCTCCTATTTCCGCACTTTGCCAGAAGGGTTTTCTGCCCATCCTGGAGATGCCGTTGCTCACCAAGTTTGGAAACTGGCACGCCAAAATGCAGATTTACAACAGCGATCGCGTCTGATCGCTAAAGGTTTGCGTTTTGCTCACACGCCAGCAGCAAGGCAAAAAATCGAACAGCTACTGACTGATTTTACTACCGTTCCCCAGCGTCCAGCGCCAATTTTACCCTTTTACCGCCTGGAATTTGAAGAACAATTACCCCGAATTTTGCCAGTAGTAGGCGAGTTGCCATTATCACGACAAGATTTGCAATCTGTGCCGATTTTGACAGAAATTGAACCATTTCGCCTGGTTAAGTTTTCTGGAGAGCAAGCTTGGGTTCCATTACCAGGTTGGCAAGTGCTGTTAGCGGCAGAAGATCCAGTAGTGATTTTAGCGAAAAGCGATCGCTTCCCCATGCAAACCCAAAACCAACTGGGGCCCGTTGTCGTTGTGGTAGATCGTGCCAAACGAGAATGGGATGCCTCAAGCTATTTTGTGGTTGAAAATGGTGGTGAATTAGAGTTTCAGTGGTTTGAAACTGAGCCAGAAATTCCCTTATTAGGACAAATTATTATCATTGTGCGTCCTAAGAAAATTCTGGATGAAGAATTAACTAAGGATTCCTGGCAGATTGATGAATAAGTAAAAGGAACTAGAGACTGGGAATTAGGGATTGGGATCTGGGTAAGAAAATCATACCCAATGCCCAATTTCATGGTTTCTCAGACACTGGTTTCTAATACTTAGCTGGATACTTGCGCTGAAAATATTCTTCCATAATTTGTAAAATCATACCTAATATCGCCCAAAGGCTTTTTTAATTTTGAACTTTGCACACTAGTAGTCTGTCTAATTAGTTCTGAGGGTTAGCAGAGTCAGGAGTAATTAGTTTTACTCCCTCACCACTAATGGAGGCTGAAGCGCTAGTTACGTGAGAACTGGATAGTAGTATTCACCAATTTTCTTAGCGATCGCGTCTGGTTGGGAAATTTTATCTAGATTGCAAAGTAAAATCACGGTGATTTTGTCATCAATAAAGCGGGTAATGTTACTTGCGAATCCTAGTATCGAACCATTATGACCAACTACTCGGCGATCGCCATAATTGAATACCCACCAACCTAAACCTGCAACATATCTCAAATTTTCCCAATCATCGCCCTGATTGGGAAAATGAGGAGTCCACATCAAATCATTTTAATTTTGAATTCCGCCTTGCGGTACTAGTCTCCAGTACCATGTCCTGAATTCTGAGTTTTAGCTTCTGATGGATCGGGCTGAGGTTTTTTATACTTACCTGGATATTTGTGCTGAAAATAAGCTTCTAGCACTTGTAAAACCATAGGCCCACAAACAGTACCGCCATGTTCGCCGGAGTTTTCACCAAAGGCGACAACCACAATTTCCGGCTTATTAGTAGGGGCATAAGCACCAAACCAAGTATGATTTGGGCGACCAACACCAGCTTCAGCAGTGCCACTTTTTCCAGACGCTGGGGCAATTGTGGGAACATCCAAGCGCTTACCAGTACCCTCACTCACCACCCTCCGCAATCCATCACGGAGAACTTTGATAGTTTCCGGCTTCATATTTAAAGATTCTCGCCAACTTTTTGCTTGTTCGTTGTCTTTGAGTAAATGCGGCTGAACTCGATACCCGCCATTAGCAGGGACAGAAAACATAATCGCCGATTGCAAGGGTGTAACTTGTAAAGCACCTTGACCAATTGACATATTAATGGTATCGCCTACAGTCCAAGGTGTCTTCAAAACTTTTTGCTTCCATGTTTCATCTGGAACCAAGCCTATTGATTCTTCATTGGGAAATTCAATACCAGTTTTTTGCCCAAATCCGTATTTGCGGCTCCATTTGATTAAAGTTGGGCCACCAACTTTTCTACCAACTTGATAAAAGAAAGTGTCACTGCTCATAGCGATCGCTCTGGGAAATCCTAATGGCCCGAATCCGGCGTGGTTCCACTCACCAAAAGTCACCCTACCAACGGTAAGAGAACCAAAGGTTTGTAATATTGAATCAGGAGAGAATTCACCTGATTCGAGTCCGGCTGTCGTGGTGACAATTTTGAAAGTACTGGCGGGTGGAAAGGCACTCAAAGCCCGATTAACCAAGGGATGATCTTTACCTTGCAAGCTTTCCCAATCTTTCTGGGAGAGTTTTTGTTTGGAGAAGATATTCGGATCAAAGGTGGGGTAGGATACCAGGGCTAAAACAGCACCATTATTGGGATCGAGTGCTGCGATCGCGCCTCTTTGATTTCCCAAAGCTTTTTCTGCTGCCTTCTGCACATCCAAATCTATAGTCAGGTGCAAATCATTACCAGCTTTTGCCTGTTTCTCCCCTATAACCCGGATTGGTCTACCCGCACCATCCACTTCCACTTGCTGACCGCCCCATTCGCCCCGCAGCACTTTCTCATAAGCTCTTTCTACCCCCATCTGACCGATGACATCTCCTAGTCGGTAGCCTTGCTGCTTCTTATCCTTTAACTGGTCGGCGGTCAACTCTCGCGTATAACCTAATACATGAGCTAATCCCCTACCGTGAGGATAATAGCGGACAGAATCTGTATTAATTTCCACTTCCGGCAGTTCATTTTTATACTCCTTTAATGCCGTGATTTCTGCTTCATTGAGATCGCGAGCAATTCGGATGAGTGAAGAAGAATTAGCACCCGCTTGTTCTAATTTTTTTTCCATTTCATCTTGCGGGATATTGAGAATTTGCGCTAGACGCGGCCCGACTACAGACCAGGAAGGCTTAGTATGTGCCATCGGCCACAAATATACAGAGCTAGGATAGCGAGTACTGGCTAAAAGTTTACCGTTGCGGTCAAAAATATTACCCCGTTCCGGTTGTTTAGAAATCATCCGAATACGGTTTGCTTCGGCTCGTTCTCGGAGTTTTGACCCTTCAACAATTTGCAAATAAGCCAAACGCGCCCCAATACCAGCAGTCATTAATAGGGTAAATACAATTAAAAATATTGATTGGGAACCACGTCCAACTGTACGTGTATCTTTTTTGCTGCCAATTGATGGGAATAAAGACATAAGACAAATAATGATTCTAAGAGCGGTATTATCTGTATACAATTACCCTAAACTCATGCCCAAGACTGGGTATGAAATAATTAGGCAAGTATATTCTTGAACAATTGTTTTTGGCGGATACAATAAACCAAAGTGTCAAATCTAGTCTGCCCAATAGACTACTGACAAAATTACGTAAGATCACGGCATTCTACTAAGGATTATGGCCCAAATCGTCATGCAGAATCAGAGGGGGATAACAAATTTTCAGCCACTTGATGTTGAACTGCGTAACGTGTTCAAGTTTTTTAACCAAGAACCAGCAGTACATGGAATAGATTTGGATGTCAGACAGGGAGAATTTTTTAGTATTTTAGGCCCCTCCGGTTGTGGTAAAACAACAACACTGCGCTTAATTGCTGGCTTTGAAATCGCTGATGCTGGCAAAGTGTTGATTCAGGGTCAGTCTATGACTAATGTGCCGCCTTACCGCCGACCCGTCAATACTGTATTTCAAAGTTATGCTCTATTCAACCACTTGAATGTCTGGGATAACATCGCCTTTGGACTGCGGTTAAAAAAAATCCCCAAACCGGAAATTGAAATTAGAATCCAAGACGCTTTAAAACTAGTGAAAATGGAAAGTTTGCGATCGCGCTTTCCCAGTCAACTTTCTGGTGGTCAACAGCAGCGAGTCGCCTTAGCAAGGGCTTTAGTCAACCGTCCCACCGTCGTATTACTGGATGAACCTTTAGGGGCGTTAGATTTAAAACTACGTAAAGAAATGCAGGTTGAGTTATCAAATTTACACAAAGATTTGGGAGTAACCTTTGTGATGGTGACACACGACCAAGAAGAAGCATTATCTTTGAGCGATCGCATTGCCGTCATGAACCAAGGCAAAATTGAACAAGTTGGCACTCCCAGCCAAATTTACGAACGTCCCCAGACATCTTTTGTTGCTGATTTTATTGGCGATACTAATTTATTCAGTGGTGAAATCGTAGCAGTAGACTCTTCTAGTGTTAAAATTTCAACCAAAACCGGACTCTCAATTGTCATTAGCCGCGCCGAAGATACACCGTCTCAATTATCACAAGCGGTAGTAGTGAGTGTGCGCCCAGAAAAAATACAGCTTTCGCTTTATCCACCCAATTTACAGGCTAACTGCTTTGAAGGAAGGCTTTTCAATGTCATGTACTTGGGCACACACGTTAATTACATTGTGGAATTAACAAATGGCATTAGGATAAATGTGTTGCAGCCTAATACTTTTGGCGCTTTACCAGACCGCGACACCCCCATCTACGCTTGGTGGGCAGAAAATGATTGTTTAGCTATTAGTCAATAGTTATAATAATCCGCCTTCTATATAACTCATATTTTGTTGCCTGAAAAACTCAGTACAACTCAAAATGCTTTCTTTTACATTGCCTCTTGCCTTTTAAGTCAAGTAATTTTAGAAATCAAAGCGCATTCTTATATAAAATTTAATAATGGAATAATATAGCGATTTTCATTTTAATGAATAGTAGGGGCGCACACCTGTACGCCCCTACAAATTATCTGTATTCCACGCAATTGGAAATCGCTATACCTTGAACCCTGTATTAGGAATATTAACCCATGCCCATTTTGAAAACAGTTCCTTGGGTGTCCCTGGCGCTAGTACTGCTTAGTTACAGTACCTTGGGCTGGGTAATATCTGAAACACATACTCCTCTGTTTGTGTGGCTACTAACTGTAGTTGGTATCTTGCTTTTAATAGTAACGTTGACCATCCCTGGAGTAAAAATGACATATTATTTGAATACTTTATTTAAATCAAATACTAGGTCTTTCGGCATTGCCGTCTTAGCAGCTTTCTTCTTTTTTATTATGATTGCCTGGTTTCGGGTATTTCTCGATACTTTACTCATCATTTCGGCAACTATATTAGTCAGAATAGACTTTCAAAGAGCAGGTCTTAGGGAAGGGCTAGCTTTTTTGACTACATCCATTTTTTCATTGACAGGTTTAGCTTTGGGTGGACTAATCTACAAGTTAATATATTCTTAAATTAGGTTAACGTTACTTATACTTAAAGGTTGGCACTTATTAATGCATAATTGGTATTATCTAAAGATTTCTTTTTGGTTAAAATTACCAGCTTTTTGAAAAAGTCAGGAATCTTTTTAAATAGTTGCTTTGGTTCAAAATGCAGGCTGGTCAAATAGCAGTATAGAAAGGAAAAAATCCATGATAAAAATGGATACCCAACTAGTAACAACTGCTTTTGTTGCCGATTCTCCTACTTCTTTGGCTCCCCCCTTCGTAGTTAAACCCCAACTACAACCAATGACAGCAACTAGCAGTCCAAAAATAAACCCTTTTAGCAAAATAATAAACAAATCTGATGGTTCTAAAAAATTTCTGACTGATTCTAAAAATGTTTCGGGAAGAATTTGATAAAAGTACGCTCCGGCAAAAACTCCGCCAATAATGCCAGTAACTAAAGCCAAAATCGTCATTAAAGGCACCATCAAACAACAAGCAATTACTCTAGGAAGTATTAGATAATCAATGGGATCGGTTTTGAGCATATAAAGTGCATCAATTTGTTCTGTTACCTGCATTGCACCTATTTCTGCTGCAAAAGCAGAGCCTACTTGTCCCGCCATAATACTAGCAGTCAAAATTGGAGCCAATTCTCTACAAAAAGCTAAGGCAAAAGCACCTCCCACAGCATTGACAGCCCCAAATTTGACTAATTCTCTCGCCGTCTGAATAGTAAAAATCATTCCTGCAAAACCGCTAACAAGGAGAACTGGTGAGATAGAACCGGGCCCAGCAGTCACCAGATGTTGCATAATTTTACGGTAGTAAGTTTTTCCCTGGAGTAAATGCAGCCATACTTGACCGAAAAGCAGTAATGCCGCACAACAACGTGCAATGTGAGATTGCTCAAAATTTGTTTTTAGTCGCAATTTTATCGTCCTTAAGACTGGCTTTTTTGTGCAAATATTTTTATATCAATTCTCCAAAATAAGACTACAGATACAAATGGTGGCAACCCAGCCAGATGTAATCTGACTTTCTCAATTACGTAGACGCACGAAGTCCGGCTTCCCGCAGGATATTACGAATTGGTATTAGCGTATGGTACATGAACACAATCAAGTTTGAGACTTTTCTGCTAAATACAAAGTGTCTAACTGGTATTTTATTTTTACGTGAGTCCCTAAATTTTCTTAAATAATTTTTTATGACCGGGATAAAATCAGTAGCATTAATGTTAGTTTTAATACTTACTTTATCCGCAACATATCCGGCTTTTGCATCTGTATGCCGCAATTACGATGTTGACGACAGACTACACCAACACCAGATTTGCATTATCAGCATAAACCGAAGTGCTAAAAATTATTGGGAATACAGAGCAGCCGTTAGTGTCGATGGGGTAAAAAGACCGACTGAGGTTTACAATTGTCGTGAGCGAGTTAAGGTTCAAAATAATGGGACTATTTTGCCCTTTGAGCAAAAAGACCCTGGTGAAATGATATGTAGCTTCTTTAATTCTTCTCGGCGGTAAACACGCGCCAGATAATAAAGGCGGTGAAACCTAGATAGGCGAATACTGTTAACCATTCTTGCCAGCTACCAAATGCATTATTCATCAGCAAAAGCCGGAAAATCAATATTTTTCAATCCTACACGCTGATGCTACCAGTGGCTTGTTCCAGCTATGGGAGAAAAAGAATTTTTATATGAGAAAAAATTAAAGAAAATTCTAAAAACACAAAGTTGAATTGGAGATTGGGAAATAATTTATACCCCTTTGCAGAAACTTTTAAGAGATTTTATCGGTCTGGTTCTGCAAACTCTGCAAAAATTAGCCAATGTCATCTTCTGCTCAAGGTATTCCCGGATTACCCGATTTGACGCATCCGATTGAGCTTGTTCAATTTGGAACCCAGGCGCTCAAAGCTTCACTTTTATTAGTGTTTTTGATCGTAGCTTTAGGAATTGCGTAGCTTGCCACCGTAGGCATCGCACTGATAAGTTTTTCTCTGCGTCGCAGCCAGCCGGAACAACTTATATTCATTGGCGAATGGGCTGTTGATTATTCTCAACTATTGCGGGGATTACAGCATTTAACTCTAGTATTAATTCTCTTAGTACCAGGATTTTTTCTCTGTTCAACTTTAAGCAATCGTTACCACTACTGGGAACAAGCAAAAGTGGCTCAAGTGGCTGAAAGTGTTGCAGGTGAAAAGCTCGAACAACTTGCCCCCCAAATCTGCTACTCTATTCAAGAGCCATACTCATATAACACTCAAGTCGGTGGCAAAATAGTTAAGGTGAATGAGACAAGACAAATTAACCGCTTCTTGACGTTGGCTGGTTCGCAAATTCAAGTCAAGCTTGACCAAAGCGTAGATGTTCCAGATCGTAGCTCAATTTATCGGGCTAATTATACCGCCGATTATAAAGTAATAGGACTTACGCATTGACAGAAAACAATAAATATATGTCGCGGAAAAACCATATTTCTCGTAAGGGTTTAGCAATGCTAAACCCCTACTCCAGGGTTAATTTCTCGGTAAAAATATAATTAGTCAAAGTCTGAAACAAGCTATTTCGGTGAAAGCATACTATGACTAATTTGTACAGTGCCTAAGTCCTAAGTAATTAACCAACTTAAGGATATTAATAATTTTTTCTTTGAAGCACCGCCACCCAATGGCTACACATTGCTTTCTAGCTACAAAATCGAGCGTGACGGGACAAGGTTGCAACAAACTAATCCAGGAGACTATGGTTTTCCCTTCCGGCTGCAACCAGGGGAAGAAACTACCTTTCGAGTCACCTATCAGGCTAGAGGTGGGCCTCGCTGGGTTTATAGTGCAGGGGGACAGATACTATCTAACTTCCGTCTCATAGCCATTGCTAACTTTGCTCCGGCTAATTTTGTCAGTGGTATTGAACCTGATGAGATTAAATCTGACGGACGCAGTACGCAATTTACTTGGAAATTTGACGAGAATGTTTCAGTCAAAAATCCATTTGGAGTCTTTACCAATACCGAACCGATTCAGCATACGGGGATAATTCCGCGCCTTTTATTACTAGCACCAGCAATATTTTTGTGGTGGATCTTGCTGTTATATTTGTCGCTGCCAATGAGTTTTAGAAATGTGGCGATCGCTGCTAGTATTTTCTTTGCTTGTCTGTTGATTTTGACCTATCTGGCTCGTGTCATCAATGCTCAGTTAGCTTGGACTTTAATTTCCATCATTTTACTATTTTTGACATGGGGATTGGGAGCCAGTCGCAGTGCTTCTTTAGCTGCAATTATCTGTACTATTTCTGGAGCTGTATTACCCATCTTTGGATTATTAGTACCCTTTAGCGGCCTCACCCTCAGCCTAGCGGGTTTGCTTTCAGCAGTTCGTCACTGGTATGGCTAGTACAGTTTTAATCCAGAAGATCGAAGATTGCAGACTCAGAAAAATGCCAAAGATTAGTAGATTTCGCTATGATTAGCGAAGTTTTAGCAAATAGCATTTATGGATAACGATTTACTCGCTTTCCTTGCAGGTGCTGGGTTACTCATTTTCTATCTCATCTTCTCAGCATTGACTGAAATGGGAACTAAATTGCCTTGGAAGAAATAAGCTGATAGGGCGATAAAGGTCTAAAAATTTACATTTTTCAACCTGATTAGGCTTGGAAAAATCAATAAACATCCTTTAGCCTGAATTAATATACTTATTTTTCGAGAGAAAGCCAAATGCGCGATCCACAAAAGAACCACATTAAAATCGAGCCAGCAACCCTGGTATTAATTGTGTCCCTACTAATACTATTGCCCCTACTGTTTGTTGGTTTTTTCTCGCAGTGAGCTATTAAAAAGTAAAAATATTAAATTCATCTTTCTTTTAACTTTTGCCTTGTTTGGTGAGGAATACCAAATATATAATATAAGATTAGGACTTACGCAATAGTCACGGAATAACGAACCGCAGAGGCGCAGAGGACACGGAGAAATGAGAGTTTGAGAGATATTTTGCCTAAGTCTTATATATATAGGAGTCTGATTTGATTCTTGAAAAAATCTAAGTACCTGTAGGGTGCATTAGGACGGAGTGCGTAACGTACCAAAGCCTTCAGATGGTGCGTTACGCTTCGCTAACACACCCTACGTATATTTCAAAAATCAAATATGAGTCCTATTAAACTATAAATAAAGTCAAAATAACTGCTTGAGAGGTGAATTAAGTGTGGGGTTGTAAAACGATCGCTCTGACTGGATTTTGTCTATTAGTTTCGAGATGTCATAACTAAAAATTCTGACAAGTGCTGAATAAATTCCTCCATCGACAAGATACTATCTTTGTTAACATCGCTCATATCCCAGAACATAGTTATTTCCTCATCTTGATAACCCAATGATTTGAATTTTGCTTCAATCTCAGCTACTTCCAAAACTCCATCTTTATTCTTGTCAATATCTTCAAACACTTGAACAAGAGCATTGCGGAATAGAGAATCAGATCCTGCCTGACGAAACTCATGTTGGAGAACATTAAGAAATGAACCTTTTGATGTTTCTGCCAACCACGGATCGAGTACAGTAGACCGTAGTACCGTGATTGAAGAACCATTAGCTCCAGATACTCCTAAAAGATGTTGCTTATAATGTTCAATAAAAACTTCTCCGTAATGAGCAGCATCAAAATCTGTGGTACTGACGATGAGCTTATAACCTGAGATATCTTCACCTGGCTTAATACTTAATTTGCTATAAAAAGCTCTATTCAGGCGGTTAGCTAGAGCTAAATCTGTATTGAGAGAACCGTCAGTATTTTTGAAATTAAACGCGTAGGTGATGATATTTTGATCTGGGACAATTTCACAAAGCAGCTGCATCGCTTCTTTGTCAGCCAAGAGTTCATTATTACTCGCTCGATCAATCAATTCTATTGCGAATGACTTTAATCTGTTATTCAATATCAGAACCAGGAATTTCTGGGGGAAGTCGAGGAACAGGAACAATAAGGAATCGGTCTTTTGGATGCGCCATACATAGAAGCCGACTTCCAAATAAAAAATACTCAACTACTTATCATGGGATCGGCATCTTGCCATTGGTGTCAAGTTAAGCTCAAACGCTTATTCCACATACCTTTTACCCCACCCTAACCCTCCCCTTATAAAGCTACAGTGTACACACCCAAAATTGTTTTAGATCCCCCTAAATCCCCCGATAAAAAGGGGGACTTTGAGAGACTTTTGCCCCCCAATTTATCGGGGGGTTGGGGGGATCAAAAGCCTATGAGGCCACTCTCAAAGACTTGTGTGTGTACCGTAGCTACGGTGTACATACATCTTTGTACAAACCCAAAATCGTTGGAGATCCCCCTAAATCCCCCGATAAATTGGGGGACTTTGAGAGACTTTTGCCCCCCAATTTATCGGGGGGTTGGGGGGATCAAAAGCCTATGAGGCCACTCTCAAAGACTTGTGTGTACACCGTAGCCTTATAAAGGGGAGGGAACTGGATTTTCTATTTCCACTCTTTCCAAGGGGGATAATTCAACTTGTGTGTAGATCGTACAGGGCTTTCACCTTAAGTTGACACCTATGGCAAGATGCCCAGCCCACAAGATTGGATAATTTATTTGTTGGAAGTCGATAAAGACATTTGCAAAGGGGATTTTAACCCTTTAATTTACGATAAAATTTTATTTATGGAACCTTCTGGAACTCTTGCTGGTTTAGATATTCTGGTAATTGAGGATGATAACGATACTCGCTTTTTCATCACTACTGTGTTGGAAATGGATGGAGCAAAAGTTATACCAGTAATATCAGCAGATGCGGCACGCGAAGTATTATCTGAATTGCAGCCTGATGTTTTAATTTCTGATATTGGATTGCCTGGAGAGGATGGCTACACTTTCATCCGCAAATTTCGTGCGCTTAAACCAAATAATTGTGGACGAGTCCCAGCTATTGCTTTAACAGCTTATGCTGATAGTGAGGCTCGTATCCGTGCCTTGGAAGGTGGTTTTGACACTCATGTATCTAAACCCGTTGATCCAGAAGAATTAGTTGAGATAGTAGCTAGCTTGGTTGCTTCTTGTAATTGGTAATGATTGTAGTAGCTGATAAGTGCGTTAAGCTACTGTTAACGCACTATTTTATCCGATAGACTATTTAGGTAAAACTTGCCGCAGTGCTGCTAAAAGTTGGTCAACACTCTCCTTTCGACTATTAAAGCCCATTAATCCAACGCGCCAGACCTTACCAGCTAGTTCGCCAAGACCACCGCCAATTTCAATATTATGTTCATTGAGTAACTGCCGTGCGATCGCTTTCCCATCTACTCCTGTGGGAATGCAGACAGTGGTAAGGGTTGGTAGTCTATACTCAAGCTCGACGTGCATACTCAGTCCTAAATTCTCCAACCCTTCCCAGAGATATTCTACATTCTTCTGATGTCGCTGCCACGAGTTGGCTAATCCCTCTTCTGCCAGCAAACGTAATGCTTCCCGCAGTGCATAATATAAATTAATCGGTGCTGTGTGGTGATAGGTGCGTTCAGCACCCCAATACTTACCCAGTAACAACATATCCAAATACCAGTTTGCTACCTTTGTTTGGCGCTGTTGCAATTTCTCAGCTGCGCGCGCACTCATAGTAAAAGGCGAAGCACCAGGCGGACAACCCAATCCTTTTTGGCTACAACTATAAGCTAAGTCAACTCCCCAAGCATCCAAAAATATGGGGACACCACCCAAACTTGTTACAGTATCCACCAACAGCAAAGTGCCAAATTCACGACACAAATCAGCAACTCCTTCTAAAGGTTGCCGTGCGCCGGTGGAAGTTTCGGCATGAACTAGAGCTAAAATAGCGGGACGATGAGTTTCTAGGGCAGTTTTGAGTTCATCAAGCTTGAAAACTTGTCCCCAAGGTTTGGTAATGGTTCGGACATCAGCACCATAACGTCCAGCCATATCTACGAGGCGATTACCAAAATAACCAGCTACACCAATCAAAACTATATCACCAGGTTCAACAGCATTAGCGATCGTTGCTTCCATTGCGGCTGTTCCCGTACCACTGACTGCAATGGTGAGTTGGTTTTCTGTTTGCCATACGTAGCGTAGCAACGACTGAATTTCATCCATGAGGGCGAGAAAAGCTGGATCAAGATGCCCAACTGGTGAGGTATTCATCGCTTGGAGAACTGTGGGATGGGCATTTGATGGCCCTGGCCCTAACAGTAGACGGGATGGGATTTCTAGCGGTGTAAGTTGCAACCGTCCAGAGTCGTTGATTGAAATTGTTTGCGTCATAATTTGTCTTCGCCTAGACGATACTTACCGGATCATAGAGCGAACGCATCACCGATGTTTTAGTGAATCTGTCATTTGCTAGAAGATGTCAGCGCTATAAAGTATTACAGTGATTCAAACAAATGTGCGAAAGTATATTTATTCCCTTAGCTGGATAGATAATTATGGTTTTTGCTGGCAAACGACCAAATAACTTGGGTATTAGCAACGGTAAATTAGCATCTTGTCCTAACTCTCCTAACTGTGTTTCCAGTCAGAGTAGAGATGCAACCCACAAAATTGCACCGTTGACTTTTACATCTACCCCAGAGAAAGCGATTGCTAATCTGAAAAAAATTATTCAGTCTTTACCAAGAACTAAAATCATTACTGAAAGCCAAGATTATTTATATGCAGAATTTAAAAGTGCTTTACTGGGATTTGTAGATGATGTAGAATTCTATCTAGACCGGAATGCTAATGCAATCCAAGTGCGTTCAGCTTCACGCTTAGGTCAAAGCGATTTAGGTGTGAATCGCCAACGAATAGAGGCGATTAGAGCCAAGTTAAAGTAACTATCATCCTGGGGATTTAAATTTCTTAAAAGGTTAAATTGGGAGGACGATTGCAAATTCCGTTCCCTTGTCTAGTTGAGAATTACAACTTAACTGACCTTTCTGGGTATCCTCTATAATCTGACGGGCGATCGATCGCTAATCCTAATCCTGTTCCTTTCCCAGCCTCTTTGGTTGTGAACAAATGATCGAAAATGTGTTGCTGAATTTCTAGTGACATCCCCATACCATTATCTCGGATACAAATCACAATATACTTTTGAGAATCATCCAGTCGAGTCTGAATCTCAATCCGATTTAGATTAGCTTTAATATCCTTTGGCGATCGCTCCTGATTTGATTCTTCCAACGCATCAATAGCATTAGCAAGTAAATTCATCAACACCTGATTGAGTTGTCCGGGATAGCACTGAACCTCTGGTAGCTTTCCATACTCTTTAATCACTTCAATTGGCGATCGCCCGCTCAAGCCTTTAAGTCGATGCTGGAGGATCAAAAGCGTACTGTCAAGTCCTTGATGCACATCGAAAAGCACTTTACCAACGACATCTGCACGGCAAAAGTTTCGCAGCGAAACAAGATGTCTTTGATTCGGACACTGCTCAATTTCATGGAATCGAGTAACTTTGGTAAATCTTCGAGGACAAATTCGACATCTAACTCCTCAAGTTCTTACTGCATTTGAGCGGATGGGTGAATTACCTCTGCTTGATAGAGGCGTAAAGCTTTTTCTAGGATGGCGACATACTCTTGAGCCGGAGCCAAATTACTACTAATACAACCGATGGGATTATTGATTTCATGGGCTACCCCAGCTACCAATTCACCCAAAATTGAGAGTTTTTCTTGCTGTACCAGTTGTACTTGCGCTTTTTGCCATGAAGCGCTGCGTTCTGCCACTTTCTGCTCCAGAGTTGCCGTGATTTGCTGTAAGGTTTTCGTCATATTTCCCATCTGCAAATGTACACGGACTCGTGCTAATGGACATTTTTATGGATTGAGAGCTTGCGAAATTAACTCCCGCACTTGTTTTATTTGACAATCTTCGGTTAACTGAATTAATTTTTGTGTGAATTCGATCGATTTTGGATAGGAGTGCTGTAATTGCTCTGCTACTGCTACCACCGCATCAAAATCACCTTCTTCGCTGAATTGATGAAGCTGTGTGAGGATTTCAGGAGGAGGAGACATCAGTTGATTGTAGGATGTTTCAATCAACGGTTGTGATTCGGGATTTTTTTGTTCAGATTGTTGTTCATACACCCATTCCAACTTGAGATATTCGCAGAGTATTTCTAATAACATATCTGCTTGCAGGGGTTTGGGTAGCTGATGATCTTGGTTTGGTTGTTGGACGACAAGCACTTAATGAACAAAAAACTAAGCCACCCAAGCCAGAAAGCTTAAGGAAATGCCGTCGTTGGATGATATTAGGACGATGTGGTTGGATAATTTTAGCGATCGCTAAACGCCATTCATGGGTAGGATCATTCATTATGTCCCCTTTAAACAAGTAATATTTTAGGTACAAACAAAGGTGTAAGAGCTTTTATAGATGTCTCAAACACCGTCGTGAGTCATCGTTGTACAGCTTGGTAAAAATCCACCTACCGCAAAATCCCCTGATTAAAGGTAGGCAAACTTGCGCCACAGTATACTATTTGTTTGATTTCCTATTTAAGTTACCCAAAAAGGCTTGTATTCTAACGGAGATGATAATGTCAAAACTTACTCAATCAAAAAATCAGTAAGCCACAAACTTGTGGAAAAACGTGAAAAGAAGGGTTCGGGTTCTCCAAAGCGTAGCAACTGGAGTCCGATTTATAATCTCTATTACTTGGTACAAGATATCTGTGAAACTTAACTTATTTAAAAACTTTGACTCTCGACCCCGACTGATAGTTGCTATCGGACTCGCTGGATTAGTTTCAATAATTCTTCCGTCTTGGCTACATTTACCGACTCGCATTCTCTGCGCCTGGAACTCCGGTATTGACTTTTTCTTAGCCATAACATGGTGGAAAATGAGCAAGGCTACGCCAGAAAAAATTCGTCGTTATGCAGAGAATGAATATGAAGGACATTTGGCTATATTCTTGCTAGTGATAGCTGCGGCTTGTGCGAGTGTTTTAGCCATTGGGTTTTTGCTAACTGATAAAAAAGGGTTGTCAACAACTCTGCTTACCTTACATGTCATACTTGCAATTATGACCATTGTCGGTTCCTGGTTACTAGTGCATACGATGTTTGCAGTGCAATATGCACACAGTTATTACAAATATATTAATCGTAATAATAGTGAAGAAATCACCAAAGGTTTAAATTTTCCTAATAACGACTATCCAGACTATTGGGAGTTTTTATATTATTCATTTGTAGTTGGCATGACTAGTCAAGTTTCAGATGTGGAGACGACATCACCTGCTATGAGGCGCTTGACTCTGTTACATAGCATATTATCCTTCTTTTTCAATACCACAATTTTAGCGATGAGCATCAATATCATTGCATCGCTGATTTAAAAATCACTTGACTCAGCTTCTGTAGGGGAAATTTATGAAATTCCCCTACCGCGTTAGTGGCTATAAAAATATATAGCAGTCCTAACTGGACTTTAGACTAAACAGCACGAAATGACTCAGGGAAGCTGAGTTGAAAAGAAGCAAACTAAAAAAATAGAAAGATTTCAAAAATAGGGTTGTGTATCGTCATAGAGGCAAGGCTTATCCCTGCTCGCTGCGACGTTGTTGCGTCTTGAATAAACGCCGCCACTCCGTCCGGATCTCCACGCCCGTCGCGTTCACTGCAACAGCGTCACAGTTCCCTGGCTTTATCGCCTATTGAAGGCGAAGTTCCAGCCGCCCGAAAGCCTCAACGGTCTTGGCTAGGGCTGCCTTCACGTCCTCGGACTACGTCACGTCGCATCAGACAGCGATCGCACTCAGTCTAACCGCCAGCACTATCCTTACCAAGGCTGCGTGGTTGGGCCAATCGTAAATTCGTTTACGTTTGTGTCTTCAGGCTGGTCAATTGCAAACGCCACAACATTGGCTACTCGATCTGGTGAGATGCCATATTGCTTATACAACGCTGTCATTTTTTCAGCCGCATCTTGGTCGGTAATCTGATCTAACAACTCAGTGTTAATTGCGGCAGGGTAAATTGTCGCAGTACGAATGTTAGTCCCCTCTTGAGCAGACTCCATGCGTAGAACTTCCATGAAATCGCGTACAAACCATTTCGTCCCACCATACACCCCACCACCTGGATAAGCTTTTAATCCAGCAACCGATGAAGTTGTGATAATATGCCCAGCCTTTTGGCTAATAAACGTTGGCAACACAGCAGCGATACCATTTAGTACACCCTTGATATTGATATCAACCGTTTGATTCCATTCATCCGTTTTTAATGCAGAAAGTGAAGAAGTGGGCATGATGCCAGCGTTCAAGAAAATAACATCAACGCCTCCAAATGTTTCCTTGGCAAGCTTGACGATCTGGGCGTTATCATATGGATTAGCTACATCCATCACTTGATAGACTGCTTGTCCGCCAGCTCTTTGAATTTCATCAACCAGTTGTCTCAATTGCTGCTCGCGTCGCGCGCCCAATACGACTTTAGCTCCTTTGCTTGCAAGCAATTTCGCACTTGCTTCACCAATCCCTGATGATGCGCCGGTAATAATCACAACTTTGTCTTTAATCATCTTATTCCTCTTATTGTTGAGTAACTCTGAGTTCCGCAAGAGCGGACTTGCCAATCAGGGGCTAAAGGCAGGCCGACGGTTCCATCTGGCATCAGCAAAAACTTTTCTGGTAATACTCCAAAGATTGAGAAAACAACTTAACAAGTTTCGCCATGTCATGTGTAAAAGTCTGCCCGAAAGGTCTGGATTAAGGATTGTTGTCTCAGTTTTTTACATAATTTCCTCCTCCTCTCTCCAGATATGCTAAGTCAGGTTCTTTTGCTCCGACCATTACTGCACCGTTTGGCCGCCGTCGATAACCATAGCGTGCCCAACGACGAACGCAGCCGCGTCTGAGCACAGCCAGACGACGGCTGCGGCGATCTCATCGGGCTTGCCCATCCGTCCGATCGGCTCCTCCGCAATCACCTTCGCGCGCCCTTCGGCCGTGCCGCCGGTGAAGCGATCCATCATCGGGGTCTCGATGTAGCCAGGACAGACGGCGTTGACGCGGATGTTCTGCGCGGCATAGTCGAGGGCCGCCGACTTGGTGAGACCGATCACGCCGTGCTTCGCGGCAGTGTACGCGGGGCTACCCTTGATGCCGATGATTCCCGCGCCCGATGACGTGTTAACGATCGCGCCGCCTCCCTGCTTGAGGATTAGCGGGATCTCGTACTTCATACACAGGAAAACACTACGAAGGTTGGTATCGATGATCCGGTTCCACTCCTCCTCCTCGTACTCCGCGGTCGGAGCTGGTTTCCTCGGCTCGATGCCCGCGTTGTTGAAGGCGAAGTCCAGCCGCCCAAAAGCCTCAACCGTCTTGGCTAGGGCCGCCTTCACATCCTCGGACTGCGTCACGTCACACCTGACGGCGAGCGCCTGTTTGCCGAGTTCCTCGATCATGCGGGCTGTTTCTTGATTGCCCTGTTCTGAAATGTCAGCGACCACCACATTAGCGCCTTCACGTGCAAACGCCAGCGCCGTAGCTCGACCGATACCGTTCGCTGCTCCGGTCACAAACGCAACTTTTCCTGTGTAGTTTCCATTTTCGTTTGTCGTCATTATTTTTCTCCTTCAATTTTTCACCTAACAAGGTCTTAAAACCACCAGATGCGGAGATCAGTTGGGATATTGCTCGTCATTGACCTGTTCCATCCAATCGACAGGCTTACCATCGAACCATTCCTGAATGGCGATGTGCGTCATCGCCGTGGTTGGCGTGGCACCGTGCCAATGCTTCTCACCCGGCTCAAACCAGATCACGTCTCCCGGACGAATTTGCTCGATCGCGCCGCCCCATCGCTGTACAAGTCCGCAGCCCACCGTCACGATCAGAGTCTGTCCTAATGGATGGGTGTGCCATGCTGTCCGAGCGCCTGGCTCGAACGTGACGCTGGCGCCAGACGTGCGTGCTGGATCATGCGCCTCGAACAGGGGGTCAATGCGGACAGTGCCGGTAAAATACTCGTCCGGTGCTTTGGCGGAAGGCTGTGAGCCACTTCGTTTGATGTCCATGTTTTTATTCCTTCACTTGAGACTTTTTAAGAAGCAAGGTTAGCCTTGATACTCTGCATGGTTGCCAGGAAGTAAATCTCTTGCCGAATCAAAACAGCGTTTTCTCCTAGATAAAAATCCAGAATGCTTACAATAAGCCGGAATCACTTTCATTGCTTTAGTTTCATTCTAAGAATTTTCAAGGGTAAGCAATAAAACGATCGTCTAAGTTTGTTGTACAATCCTGCAAACTTAGAAATGAACGCTACTAAAACGAATGAGAAGTCCAATATGGATTTAATGAACGAGCAGCACGCAAAGCGCGAGGCTTCCAGAGTGCAAGCCAACCGAGACGAATTGGTTGAACGCATCTCACAGGCTATTCGTCATGATGGGACGATCGAGCCTCTGAAGGGCTTGCATCTTCATCGATTCTCCTCGCCTATGGAAGCCTGTCATGCTGTTTCGGGAGCAATGCGAAAATGTGAGATTGGATTTTATCTCTCAATTACCAGGGCTTATTCCCAATAAACCGATGTAGAAGTTCCCTGTTTTTGCCTTTTCTAAGTAGCGATCGCTAAGAATTTAGGTAGTTTATATTACCTATTTTTTGTACCTCACTGCTAGAGCATTGCTCCCTAGAAGATAGCAGACCACAGCGACAGAAATTGATGCAGTTATATATCAAACAAATGCCAGTAGAGGGGCGACCATTGTTGGCAGGAGACCATACTAACTGGTCGCTACCGGATGCAGTAACACTGCAAGAAAGGACATTTGAGCATAGCGATCAATAGCGGCAAATAAACCAATTACCATTGGTCAGGGTTATATATAGATAGTACGATTGCTTGGATACCAGAAGATTCAGGCAGTTGGCCGCTACCCTTGATTCAATAATCAAATTGCGATCGCCTTTATCGAGCCATCACCGCTAAATTCACCACACATTCAGGAAATTGGCGCTTTAACGCTGGAAAAACTGGACAAGGTGCTTGCTCTTGCAAATTCTCTGGTTTACTCCAAGTAAAGGGGGCTTTCTGCGCTGCTGACATCCACACCAAACGCTTTGCTCGTGTCATCGCAACATACAGTAAACGGTACTCCTCAGATATTTTCAAGTGCTTTGCTTGTTCCCATGCTTGTGTAACATCTGGGATGGTAGATTCTCCGTGGAGAGCAGCACGAATTTGGGCGCGGGCTACTTCTGATAAGGTAAAATCTCCTAAGAACTGGCTTTGGGGAGGAACCCAAAATCTCCCAGGAATCAAGTTTTCGTGGAGAAAGGGAAGAAATACATAATCCCAATCTAGCCCTTTGGCTTTGTGCATGGTAATGATAGTCAGTTGACCGCGACGAGTATAACGTTCTTCCGAATCTTCGGTTTCCACTGGTTCAAACCGTTCGGAACTGACGATTTCACTTAAAGCTGATAGCATTCCTCCCATCGAACTATTGCCAGCTATTTGCTGGTTTACCCTTTCTGCAAGTTTGTCAGCAGTTGCCAATTCTGCCTGGTCGTAATTTAAGGTTAAGGCGAGAAAGGAAATTAGCTGGTATAGAGGCAATTCCAAGCGGGCGCGAAGTAAATTGCGACACAAACGAGCGGCTTTTTGGACTGTTTCTACTTGGGGTGCTGCTAGGGGCCCAGGATACAAAAATTCTTCTGGTAGACTAGCAAGGGCGTTGAGGTCTTGGGTAGGAATTAACTGGCGCTGTACTAATGCTTCTAATGCAGCTTTGAGGTAATCGGGGGAGTGGGGGCGATCGCAAAATTGCAGCAATGCTAAAATCTCTTGGGGAACATGAGAACGGCGATCGCGTTCTCCCACATCGTAAAGTGTAATGTTATGCTCTTTGCACACAGGTGCTAAAGCTTCTCCTAACCATCTTCCTTGGCGATTTTCTCGCACTAAAATTGCTGCACTATGTTGTGTTGGATCTTCGCCAAATAACTCGATGACTCTTTTAGATAACAATTCAACGGTGTGATGAATGTCACGTGGAGTATAAAGTTCTAATCCCCGTCCTATTGGTGCTGGGTTGGCGTTCTTTTGTGGATCTCCAGTTTCAACAGGGCGAATTGTCTGGAAGCGAAATGGTACTTGTCGATTCTCAGGAATCTGTTGTCCGTTATTCGTTTTTGCTAAAGACTGATTATTGATCCATTTCAGAGCAAAGTTCGCGGCTTCAATGATAATTCTACTACTGCGACCAGCTTGATCCATCGTTGCCAATTGTTTGATGCGATCGCACTCTTCGCAAAATTGCCGAAAATAAATTGGATCGGCTGGGGTAAAAGTAGAGTTAATCGCTTGGTTCGGGTCGCCAACTCGGACTAGATTGAGTGAGGAGTGAGGAGTGAGGAGTGAAGAATTATCTCCCTCATCTCCCCTTGCTCCCGCATCACTCGCCAAAATTTCTAACAACTGCGTCTGTAGGGGGCTAGAATCTTGGGCTTCGTCTTCAAAGACGGCGAAAACTTGGTTTTGCTCGATGCGACGGGCGCTGCCGTTTTCTAAAACGCGCAGTGCGGCTAAAATCATATCATCGTAATCGATGAAGTCACGCGATCGCATTAACTTTTGATATTGCTCATACAATCCCGCCGCTACGCTCAAAATTGTATATTCATCTGTGGTTTGTCTACTCCACTCCCGTAATAATTCTGGCGATATCCCAGAACTTTTTGCTTCATGAATTACTGTATTCGCCAATTCTGGTAATACTTCTGTTCGCAGCACCGATTGACGACGCAACCTTTCTGTCTCTTCTCCGTCAAATTGATGACCCTCTAATAACCGCAGATATATTCCGGGATTATTCACAATCCATTGTTCTACGGCTGTTCGGATAAAGCGGTGACTTTGGGTTGGCGTAATTAATGTGACATTTTCTAACTGCAAACCCGATAAATCAGAATGGCGGCTAGCAATGTTCAACGCTAGACCGTGTAGAGTATAGACAAAAAACCCAGTCTGAGGTAAAGATAATTTCTTTAAATCTTTGCGAATCTTCGCTTTGATATTGGCAGCTGCTGAACGAGTAAAAGTAACAACTACCAAGTGACGGCGGGAAGATGAACGTTCATATTGACGGGCGATCGCGATCGCTGCTGCCGCCGCCATCCCAGTAGATTTACCTGCGCCAGGAACTGCAGAAATAGCCAAAGGGCCAGATCGCCAGTCAGCCATTTGTTGTTGTCCAGGGCGGAGACTGTTGCGGATTGCGAGAATTTTATCTCGCAGATTAGGAACAGGCGATCGCTCAGACAATTCTGAGTGGAGTAATTCTTGAGCCACAGGAGTATTAAATTTAGAGTCTGACATATCAAATTTTATATTTGGAAGAAGAATTCTTTAAGTAAGAATTCACAATTCAGGCATCTTAATGCTAGATTAGCTTAATTTGATATCTTTCTAAGCTCTAACTAACCAGAAAATTGATGCACAAGTTTGGACACCTGTTATTGGGTCATAAAATTGTCCGCTTTGATTCAAATACCGGGCTTACTGTGCGCCGACAGAGCGATGAAAATGAAGCAACTTATTTAGGTGGATGCCTTCAGATTCCTCGGCGGGGTCTACTCTGGGCGGTTCAACGCCAAATGACACAGACAGAAATAGCGGTACATTTTAATGCAAGTGAGGAAATAGTGCTATTCTGTAGCGATGTCACTGGAGTAAATATTGGATAAATGTTGTATAAAAAATTTTGCTTTTTATGAAACTAATGTCAATTTAAAATTCTTTCTATAATTTCTTGGCATTTTGTTACATTTCTGAAGATATTTGCCGGATAAGAAGTTGGAAATAGGTTACTACTTTCACTCATAATACTTCCCAAAAATTTTGAGGACATAGATTGAATATCATCAGTCTGTACTGGCGTTAAATCAGCTGATATGGTAAAAAAATTATCTGGCAAAGCTTTGTAAACAAGGTGTAATATCAAACGATTACTATGAGTTGCAAATAACTTTTCTCTTCCATCTCGTTGTTTTTGTACTTCTGATAATTTATTCTCTACCACTCTTAATATTTGAACTAATTTCCAAAGGTTAGAACCATTTACTGATTTATTAAACAAAGTTTTATATGGAGGTTTTTCTATGTCTTCCCATAAAACACCAATTTTATCTTTAACTCGTGTGGCAAAAGAAACCTCATTCTGTTTACAAGCTCGACTAATCGTAGCTTCATTTAAATCAAAACCTTTTTGTCCATCTGGAATTGATTCGCCTGACTTATAAGTATAAATAATTCCCTCCAAGTGAAGTTCATTTTTGATTCTTTCTTGTTCAGGATCGAGAGCCACAAATTCCCGACGATCAATTCTATTTTGAGTATTGTTGAATCTAGTTATTTCTGTAGCAAATTCTTCGGGACAGTTCTCTAGAGATATAAAACGGATAAGAACTCTTGCTTTTTCAACCTGCTCACAAGAATTTTGATATGCTCTTGCTATCGATCCAACAGTCTGAGCGCCATTAACTATTTTGACATCTTTACATTCAAATATACCTGTATCTCTTGCACTCCCTCCGAGGGGTTTTTTCCCAATACTAGAACACAAAGCTGTTATGCCATTATTATAATACCAAAGTTTTTCTGGTTCTTTTTTTAATGTATTGATAATACCTTCATTAACCTCACTATCTTTCACAAAAAGTCTAATATTTGAAGAGAATAGTTTAGGAGAATGTTTAGTCCACCAATCAGCTACTTCCCTAGCAGAAACTTGCCCATAATATGATTGATAGGGTTCTTTTGTTTGTCCCCACTCAAACAGGCAAACATCTAAATTTATCGGATTACCAGATGCTCCTTGAGATATAATATTATATATATTTGCCTGGTTAAAAACTCTCATACTAACAATATCTGATGAATCGTTCATCTCATTTAAGAGATCATCAAATTCTCTTTTCGGTTCATCTGCTAAGGGAGTTTGGCCTGAATAGACAAGAATTATTTCAAACTTTGTTCCTGCATCATTTAGTGCTTCTTCAATATCTGGAGTTTTATTGTTAAATTTTAAGTTGAATCTGTCATACCTAGCGTTTACCAAGTCTTTAAAGCCTCTAGTAAATTTCATTACCTCATCTGTTTTAACACTTCCTTTACTGTCTTGTTTCCATTTGGATTGTAATACATACATTATTTTTTCTCGTCTGTCAAAATAAAGCGAATCTATTCCATTATCCTGTCCACCATCAATTATTGATTTTGATGCTTCTTGAGGAGAAATATCAGCCAAAACCATCAATGTAAATGCAGCTAAACTTCTTGTTAAGAAAATCAACTCTCTGTCTGTTTCAGATTTGTTTTGATAATCTGACACGTCAACTAAACCATTAAATGTTTTTTGAAGGTAAGCCTTAATTTGACGTAGATGGATTTCACTCATAATATTGATAAATTTAATTAACTTTGATGTTATGGGAGCAAATTATTACAAGCTTGTATTAATGTATTAATATACATTAATACATTAGGGTTTATGCGATCGCATTTGGATAATTTAACTCTTGTAGTAAAATTTTATACAAAAAACAATTTTTAATACGTACATTAATTGTAATAATTAATCATAAAAAATAGCTTCTGCAAGTAACATAACTTGTTCAGAAACTATTTTCATTAAAATGTAAACAACTAAAAAAGTTGTACAATTTGCGCGGCTACAAGCAGTATTATATCGTTAGCTACTGAGAAGTTTTGAAAAAATAAAGTTCTACAATTTCATCATGCTACCATCCAAAAACAAATAAAAAAGTTGTATAATTTTGCAACCGAATTCCCTGTAAGGATTTGGGAATATTTGCTCCAAGATTTAGTGGCGATGCCTACGGCGGGCTGCGCCTACGCATCCCAAGTGCAAAACTGAATTAATAGGTTGAGTTTGCGATGGATGCGATCGCACTCTATTTCACTTTACCTATAGCCAGTAGCATTGAGCGATCGCTTAAATCATCTCTCAACTAAGCAACGCCATTTTCTAAGCAACATCAAGCTACCACAGCCAAAAACAGTAAATATACTAGCTATTAACCAGCCTAGTGTCTCTTATGGTCATAAGGAGCAATGTCCGACCAAAAAACATTGGTATCTACATTGCTACTGACATCTGCCAAAAGGGAAAACACCGCAATATGCTTAGACTTGAGGATTTAACAAAAGGTACGCAAGTACAAGGTATCCTGCCAAATAGTATTATCGCCATCGTCGATGCTCAATGGCATGGCTCTGATGTTGTGGAATTGACATACAAAGATGCTAGCGGCACGCTAGGGAATGAGTTAGTCTTTCGAGACAGAGAACCTACCCTAGAAATAATCACCTCTGGTGGTGCTTGGAGTTTCACTGCTGATGGAGCTAATTTTCGTCTGGCATCAGAAGCGCACCGTATCCGTCTAGCTTATCTATTCGACCCCTTGCTAGCTGTTCACACCTCTCTAGTCGAACCCTTACCCCACCAAATTACCGCCGTTTACGGGGAAATGTTGACTCGACAACCTCTGCGTTTTCTCTTAGCAGATGACCCAGGTGCAGGTAAAACTATTATGGCGGGGTTGCTGATGCGGGAATTGCTGATCCGAGGTGATTTGCATCGTTGCCTTGTGATTTGTCCCGGCAGTTTAGCCCCGCAGTGGCAAGATGAATTGTCACAAAAGTTTCATTTACGCTTTGAAATTCTTACTAATGATCGCATTGAATCAGCAGTGACTGGAAATGCTTTTGCTGAAATGCCGTTGGTGATTGTGCGACTTGACAAAATCAGCCGTAATCAAGAATTACAAGCAAAGCTAGCACAGACAGACTGGGATTTGATTGTTTGTGATGAAGCTCATAAAATGTCAGCTTCGTTTTTCGGTGGTGAAATTAAAGAGACGAAACGCTACAAACTTGGTAAGTTACTCTCAACTTTAACTAGGCATTTTTTATTAATGTCAGCGACACCACATAACGGCAAAGAGGAAGACTTCCAGTTGTTTATGGCGTTGTTGGATGGTGACAGATTTGAAGGACGCTTCCGCGATGGTGTTCATGTAGCAGATACTTCTGACTTGATGCGGCGATTGGTTAAAGAAGATTTGCTGAAATTTGATGGAAAACCGCTATTTCCAGAACGCCAAGCTAGCACTATAGAATATGAACTATCGGATTTAGAAGCGGTACTTTATAAGCGAGTCACTGAGTACGTCCGCGAGGAATTTAATCGTGCCGATGCTTTAGAAAATGAAGGACGCAAAGGTAATGTTGGCTTTGCTTTGACTATTTTGCAACGTCGGCTTGCTTCTTCCCCAGAAGCTATATATCAATCGCTGCTACGCCGTCGAGAAAGGTTGCAAAAACGGCTGAGGCAAGAAGAAGTTTTGAGGCGGGGAAGTAATGCAATCATCATTGAATTTAAGCAGGTTCTGGATCTGGAAGACTTAGAAGATGATTTAGAGGATATTCCTGGTGAAGAACGAGAAGCAACAGAACAGGAAGTAGTTGATCTAGCTACAGCATCACGGACGATCGCAGAATTACAAACAGAAATTAAGCTTTTAGAAGAATTAGAGCAACTGGCACTACGAGTGCGACGTAGTGGTAAAGATAAAAAATGGGAAGAACTCTCGAATCTCTTGCAAAATGATGCCGAAATGTTCAACGCCCAAGGACATCGGCGCAAGCTCGTGATTTTTACCGAGTACCGGGACACATTAAATTATTTGACAGATCGGATTCGGACGCTACTTGGACGTAATGAAGCTGTGGTAAATATACATGGCGCAATGGGACGCGAAGAACGCAGCAAAGCGCAGGAGGCGTTTACCCAAGATATTGAAGTACAAGTCTTAATAGCTACGGATGCTGCGGGTGAAGGGATTAACTTGCAAAGGGCGCACCTTATGGTTAATTACGATTTACCTTGGAATCCTAACCGCCTAGAACAGCGTTTTGGGCGAATTCACCGGATTGGGCAGACGGAGGTATGTCACTTATGGAATTTAGTGGCAAAAGGCACTCGTGAAGGCGATGTCTATTTGGCGTTATTGAAAAAGATAGAGGCAGAGCAGAAGGCACTGGGGGGTCAAGTATTTGATGTATTGGGAAAAGCGATCGCAGGGACGGAATTACGAGAGTTATTAATTGAAGCAATTCGCTATGGCGATCAACCAGAAGTGCGAGACAGACTCAATCAAGTCGTACATGATAAACTCGACCAACAGCGACTACGCGAACTTTTAGAAGAAAGGGCTTTGGCACGAGATTCGATGGATATCGCCAAAGTGCAGCAAATTCGAGAAGAAATGGAAAGGGCAGAAGCGCGACGGTTGCAACCTCATTTTATTGCTTCTTTCTTCCTAGAAGCATTTACCCAATTAGGTGGAACATTGCGTCAACGTGAACCTCAACGTTACGAAATCAGTCATGTTCCGGCAGTTATTCGCAATCGAGGGCGGCAAATTGGTGTCGGAGAACCGTTGCTGCTACGCTACGAACGCATCTGTTTTGAAAAAGATTTGATCAGCATTTCTGGGAAACCCCTAGCTGCTTTCATCTGTTCTGGACATTCTCTACTTGATGCCACAATTGACTTGACTTTGGAACGACACCGGGATTTGTTAAAACAAGGGACTATCTTAGTGGATGAAAATGATTCCAGCGAAGGAACCCGCGCCTTAGTTTATCTAGAACATTCCATACAAGATGCACGGACAAATCTAAATGGCTCTAGGCGTTTAGTCTCGCGGCGGATGCAATATGTAGAAATCAATCCAGAAGGCAATACCTACAATGCAGGTTACGCACCTTACCTGAATTACCGTCCGCTAACAGACGAGGAAAAGGGTGTTGTGGAAACAGTTTTAGAAGAATCTTGGTTACGAGAAGATTTAGAAGCAAAAGCCAAGAGTTATGCGATCGCTTACCTTGTTCCCCAACATCTTCAAGAACTTAAGCAGCGCAAGGAGGAACTGATTGCTAAAACGATGACAGCAGTAAAAGATAGATTAACCAAGGAGATTAATTACTGGGATCATCGGGCAGAAGAACTGAAAATGCAAGAGGAAGCTGGCAAGCCTAATGCCAAAATTAACTCAGGTAAAGCACGTCAGCGAGCGGATGATTTGCAAGCACGGTTAATGCAACGTTTGGAGGAATTAGAGCAAGAACGTAGATTATCGCCATTACCGCCTGTGGTCGTTGGGGGTGCGTTGGTAGTTTCAGTAGGCTTGCTGCAACGAATGCAAGGCAAACAACAGGCAACAACAGCGATGTTTGCTAGGGAGACGGAACGGGTAGAACAGGCAGCAATGACGGCTGTGATGGAAGCAGAACACAATTTAGGGTATGAAGCAATAGATGTGAGTATTCAGAAGTGCGGTTACGATATTGAATCGCGTATTCCAGAAACGGGACAGTTGCGATTTATTGAAGTGAAAGGGCGAATTACAGGTGCTAAAACTGTGACAGTGACGAAGAATGAAATTATTACCGCTCTAAATAAGCCAGATAATTTCATTTTGGCATTGGTGCAAGTGCCTTTAGCAGAAGATATAGAAAGTAATTGTTCTATTCACTACTTACGCAGTCCGTTCCATAAAGAGCCAGATTTTGCCGTGACAAGTGTTAATTATGATTGGCTGGAGTTGTGGCAACAGGGAACTGAGCCGATTTAAAATAATTATTTACCGTATTAACGATTACACTCTTTATATTTTTTAATCATTCTTCATCCTCTAATACTATTCAATTTCATCTTCAGTAAGGGTAGGTTTTATTGGTTATAATGCTGGTAATCAGTAGGGCATAAGCCAAATGTCACCAAAAACTTTTGATATTGCTGACTTATCTGATAATTTAGCTGATTTATTGTCAGATATCCAAAATCATGTTGAAGTTACCCTAACCCATCAGGGTGTCCCTTTGGCAAAAGTTTTGCCTTTGGCTCAATCGGAGCCGACAGTTCCTAAAGCTGATTTAAATGATGCCTTAAAGCCAAGAGTTGCGGGGTTTTGGCAGGGAAAAGTTAAGATTGCTGATGATTTTGATGAGACTCCAGAAGAAGTAATTGCAGCATTTTATGGGGATGAGTAGTGAGTTTTTTGTTAGATACTCATATTTTATTGTGGTTTTTAG
Source organism: Nostoc sp. (assembly GCF_036917465.1). Lineage (GTDB taxonomy): Bacteria > Cyanobacteriota > Cyanobacteriia > Cyanobacteriales > Nostocaceae > Nostoc. The sequence continues at coordinate 597 of NZ_JBALDL010000077.1, read as the reverse complement.
AAAATGATTCTAAATTGTCAGATCAGGTACGAGAGGTAATTATTAATCCTGAGAATTTAATTTTCGTCAGTACGATTAGTGCTTGGGAGATTTCAATTAAACAATCTTTAGGAAAGTTAATTGCTCCTGGTAATTTGGAGGAAGCTTTGCGGTTCAGTCGGTTTGAAGTTTTGTCTATGACATTGGTACATGGAATAAAGGTTGCTGATTTGCCTCTACACCATAAAGATCCTTTTGATCGGATGTTAATTGCTCAAGCTTTGGTAGAAGGTTTAACAATAATTACAGTAGACCAAAAGTTTAAATTTTATGATGTGCCATTATTCTCTGATGATTTCGGGTAGCTCAAATATGCCAAAATTTCAGAACTTTAGCTTTGTCTAGAATAACTGCTACAGGTTTACTTCATTTGCTGATTGTTTTTTGGTGCGATGCCTACGGCGGTAAACTACGCAATTTTGTCAGAGTAATCGCTCTTGGATCTACCTACTTTATTGGATAGTTATAGCGGTTATTAGTCTAGTGCAGTACAATAGAAAAGAGCAATTTTACTGATAACTGGTGGCAATGAAAGCCTACTCTCTCGACTTGCGTCAG
>NZ_JBALDL010000076.1:0-90619 GCF_036917465.1 Nostoc sp. | reverse complement strand
GGAGGAACAGGCATCAGTCAATATGCCATATGTTTCGGGAAATCATATTTCCTAGTTACAAGCCCCATCCCCTCGTGGGTGGGGCAGTTGACCAGTTATTGTTGTAGCCCGTTCATATTGCTGTTTTGCATTTAAGAAAGCCTGCATATTCTCGGTAAGCAAGGACTGAGCATTTTTTTCTTGAAAAACCTGAGCTTCTAGCTGCCCAACTTTACTCCGAAATGCATTAAAACCATAGATGCTAAAGCGCGAGTCATACCACCAATATCTGTATTCAGACCAATCGTTAACAAAGGAAGTTGGTAACTTATCTAAATGTTTTTGTGCTTCTTGTAGCTTTTCTTCTCCCAAAGCCAAATCTGCTGGACTAGTAGCTTTTTCAATCAATTGTTCAGCTTGCTCGACTGATACCAACGCCTGCCGATAGTGATTGTCCATACTCATATAGCTGGGTAGCAACAAAAAAGGCGCATGGAGCATCACCGGACGGCGAACCACCGGGTAAGGCTGGTTCGCAACCCAAATTACACCACTGGGAATGCCAATAAGTATTGCTATCCAAATAAGTTTACTACCTATACCCCACTTGGCTTTGCGATGCAGTTGCTGAGAAGATATTTTGAGTGCCTGCCTTTCTAACTCCATTTCATGCTCTAATTTAGCTAGGTTTTTGGGGTTTGCAGATTGTTGGCTGGAGGCAGACGGGGTTATCCCAGAGCTATTTGGAGAATTTTTACGCAAAAAATTCCAGTTTATTTTGTTTAAAAAAGTCATAGATGCAGTCAGTACTGTGTTAAGTATTCCCAAAAAAACACAGTTAATACATACAACAAGTAATCAGCGTAAATAAATTCCGATGCCATTTGAAGATTAAATAACTCTTAAATCGTGTTAAAAGGTACTCTTGTCTCTTGCTTTAATCTGATATCTTGCTGGAACAGATTTGTTATTATCAGCTAGATTAATGAGTCGAATTAATGGATTTGTAGGGCGACGTGATTTTTTAAAGTTTGCCAGTGTTATAGGTATTGCTACTACTGCTTTTGGTGATAACTTTTGGAATCCAGAGCAAACTGCTATTGCTGATATTCATCCAAGTAAGCCTAATCCAGTTAGTCCTAATGAAGCTATCATCCGCTTATTGGATGGTAATCAAAGATTTATTGAACAAAAACGTAAATATCCCGATCAATCATTAGAACATCTACGATTAGTTGCTAAAGCTCAGTATCCCTTTGCTGCCATATTAGGCTGTGCAGATTCTAGAGTCCCTGCGGAAATCGTTTTCGATCAAGGACTTGGAGATTTATTTGTTGTGCGAGTTGCTGGTAATGTTGTCAGTGACACCGTTATAGGTAGTCTGGAATACTCTACAATAGTATTGGGTTCGCAGTTGATTGTGGTTTTGGGTCATAAAAGATGCGGTGCAGTCGCAGAAGCAATTAAAAATGAAACTCTTCCTGGCAGAATTGGTTTAATTATTGAAGGCATAAAACCATCTGTTGAAAGGATAAAGTTAAGAACGGGTGATAATATACAAGATGCAGTTATAGCTAACATTCAATATCAGACTGAAAAATTGCAGGAGAACTCAACGATTTTAGCTAAATCGCTCAGTGAAGGTAAACTCAAAATTGTTAGCGCTTGTTATGATGTTGACACTGGTAAAGTCAATATTATTAATTGAATAGATAATATCTTTTAGGCGTAGTATTGTGAGTTTAATGATTTGGCAAAAAATCATTTTTTATAAAAAATTTTTATTGATAAATCCTGAAAATTATAGGACTTACGCAAAACTACACGCGGTAGGGGCAATTCATGAATTGCCCCTACCGGAAACTCAAGGTTTGGGCTATTTTTTGCGTAAGTCCTGAATTAATTGAATTCATTGTTAATTAGGCAGGAGGCAGCAGGAATCCCAGTCCTTGCGATCGCTTCATTCCGCTTCTGTGCCTGTGGGAACGCCAAGGGCGAAGCTATCTAAATTAGTCAAAACCAGGCGTAAACGTCATCAAGAGGTTGACGCTTACACCCAACAAATTTGGGCAAAATCTTCTTGAGTTGACACCAATGACAACTGTATGCCCATGCTAACCAAGATTAGCGATCGCGTTTAGCAGAACGACGCGATGCCTCGCCATTGGTCGCGGGTGGTGCTGCTTTACGTTTAGCTGATGTCCGTGGTAACGGTTTAGGAGTCCGAGCCGGACGCTGATCGCGTTCTGGTTTGGGTCTGTGTTGCCGTTGCCGTCCATTGGGGATTGCTTCAGGCTGAACATCAAGGTTGGGGCCAAAGCCAGCCACTACTTCCCTTGGCAAACGCTGCTGAATCAGTTTTTCGATATCTGTTAATAAAGGGTATTCATCAACAGACACCAGCGATACGGCTTCACCTGACGCGCCAGCCCTACCAGTTCGCCCAATGCGATGAACATAATCTTCTGGTACATTGGGCAAATCAAAGTTGACTACATGGGGTAGTTCGCTGATGTCAAGACCCCTAGCAGCAATGTCTGTCGCCACCAATACCTGTAAACTGCCATTCTTGAATTTTGCCAGAGCATTAGTACGCACTGGCTGGCTTTTATTCCCGTGGATTGCCAGTGCTTGAATGCGGTCTTCGCCCAACTGCTTAACTAAACGGTCAGCGCCATACTTGGTGCGAGTAAACACTAGCACTTGATACCAATTATCTCGCCGAATCAGATGAGCAAGTAATTGGCGTTTTTTGTCACGGTCTACTTGGTAAACTTTCTGTGCGATCGTCTCGGCAGTCACGTTGCGGCGTGCCACCTCAATCATCTTCGGGTTATTGAGCAGTCCGGCGGCGAGTGCTTTAATTTTGTCTGAGAAGGTAGCGAAGAATAGCAAATTTTGTCGCTGTTTGGGCAAAAGTGCAAGGACGCGGCGGATATCATGAATAAAGCCCATGTCCAGCATCCGGTCTGCTTCATCTAGCACCAAAACTTCAATATGCGACAGGTTCAGCGTTCCCTGCTGTACATGGTCTAGCAGTCGCCCTGGAGTAGCGACCAAAATATCTACTCGGTTCTTCAAACGCTGTTTTTGTAGATTAATACCGACTCCGCCAAACATCACCATTGAGTTTAGCTGTAAGTATTTGCCATACTCGCGCACGCTTTCTTCTACTTGGGCAGCGAGTTCACGAGTTGGAGTCAGAATTAGCGCCCGAATGGGTCGGTATCCATTAGATGTAACTTTGACGTTCTTCTCAGACGATAACCGATGTAGAAGCGGCAGGGTAAAACTAGCGGTCTTTCCAGTGCCAGTTTGGGCCCCAGCTAGCAAATCGCTACCCGACAAGACGGCAGGAATCGCTTGTATCTGAATTGGCGTAGGTTCGGTGTACCCTCGCTCTGTAACCGCACGGATAATTTCATTGGACAAGCCGAGAGTAGAAAAATCCATAAAACTCCAAAAATAACATCGGCCTGTCACCAATGGCGGTGTCAGTCTTAGGCGGACGGATAAAAAAGCGTTGAAAGGCTGGATGGGCAATAGCGCAAAGACTGAAGGGCGAGTGCCGCAATTCCATATCTTAACAGATTGTAGTCTATTGTGTGGTTAAAGTTGCTCTGATTCAGTGTTGTGTTAAATTAGCATTACTTGGAATATAAAGTGTTGAACAATTAGGAGAAATTCGTTATCGCAATCCAAAAGCAACTGATTAATTCACAAATCAAGTCACCTAGTGTCTTCTTGATTGACCATGAGAATAATAATCGTGGTCTGATCGACACCAATGAGGCGCTACAGCTAGCCGAAAGCTTAGAGCTTGACTTAGTTGTAGTCTCTCAAGGCAAAGAAGCCCCCATAGCTAAGATTCTCAACTATGGCAAGCTTCAGTATCAAAAGAAAAAACGTCAGAGCCAGAGCGCTAGACCCACGGTAAAAGAAGTTCGATTTGGTCTAAATGTGGGTCAGGCTGATTACAATTTACGCATCGAACAAGCAGGTCAGTGGTTGAGTAAAGGTGATTCAGTTAAATTTGCCATCCGTTTACGAGGCCGAGAACATCAATATCGTGATAAAGCAGGAGAACTGCTAGACCGAATTGCAAACGATCTCAGTCAAGTAGGTAAAGTCCAGTCACTGGATAAACGCTCATTAATTGTTCAAGTCATTCCTGCCTAGTTAATCTTGCGATCGCTGGAGGATGTATTTGTGCCAGCTTTTGATACTCCCACGGTTGTGAAAACATTGCTATTGCTAGTTTTCACCTCAAACCGTGGGATTTTAACTCAAAGCTTGGAAAAGGATAGGCAACAGCACTCAATAAGCTAAGCATGGGACATAGCCAATCAATCGGCGCGTTTAGTAATTAGGTGTGTTAAGGCATCAATCAGGCGATCGCTTTCCATTGGTATAATGTCCCTCCCATGCATCACATCTTGAGTAATATGAAAATTAACTAATGTACCTAAAAAAATCCTCGCTGTTGCCTCTGGGTCAGTAATATTCAGTTCAGGGTGAGCAGTAAAGTATTGATTGAGCGTTTCCAACATTGGTTTAATCATCGCCCGAACACAAATCTGAGTTAATTCAGGAAAACGACCAGATTCCCCAATTAGCACTCGCATAAATGCACAGTGTTCCTGGTCGTTATTCATTTGTTCCAATAATTTGGTTCCTAATTGGCGCAGTACGATTTTTGGTTCTCCCTCCATAGGTTCCCCGCCAAAGAGAGAGTTAAACTTCTGATTTGCCAAGTACTCTATCAGGACTTTAAAAAGTCCCTCTTTATCTTGAAAGTGGCTGTAGACTGTCGCTTTAGAAACACTTGCCGCTACTGCTACCCGATCCATACTTGTACCAGCATAGCCATTTTGCAGGAACTCCTGCATTGCCCCTTGCAAAATTTGCTCCACTTTATCAACGGAATGATCTCGATCTACTTCGTCAGTTTTAATGCGTACCATTTATTAATAGTCCTCTCTTATAAAGAATTTTAATAGATGCGGCGATTTACCCTACGCCATTAATCTCAGTTGTGACAAGCATTCTGGTGCATAACTGAAGGCAAAGTTATTACAGCGTATTGCAGGTAAATGAAGTATACGTGTAGGGGCACAACATGTTGTGCCCCTACGATAATCTGTACCTCACGCCTGTTGCAATCTGCTGTAAATTGACAATTTCAGCTTTCTGCTCTTGACTAAACTACTCAGTTTAGTTTAGCATAGATTGAACTGAACAGTTTAGTACAAGTTGCTAATGGTAAAAGGTGGATAGTATGGTGCAGAACTGGAAATTAGAAGATTTAAAGTCTTACCAAAATCTTTTGCGATCGCCGATTACACTAGCGATAATTACATCTTTGCTCGTAGGTGGAGCTAGTGTTTATACGGTGTTAAAGTTTCAGGCTACAGCGAATGAAAAGCCAATAGCACCCGTAGCTGTTCAACCAGTGGTAAAAACAGTCACAGCATTAGGACGTTTAGAACCAAATGGAGAAGTCATAAAACTGTCTGCAACTTCTTCCACCGAGGGAAGTCTGCTTCAGAAACTATTGGTGAGAGAAGGCGATCGCGTCAAGGGTGGACAGGTAATTGCAATTATGGACAGTCGCGATCGCTTGCAAGCAAGTTTAGTTGAGGCGCAGAAACAAGTTCAAGTTGCCAAATCCAACGTTGACAAGGTAAAAGCCGGAGCAAAACAGGGAGAAATTGGAGCCAAACAAGCTGCTGTTAGCCGTCTGCAAGTCGAACTAGAGGGAAATATCAAAACTCAGCAAGCCACAATTGATCGCCTAGAAGCAGACTTACAAGGACAAAGACAAAGCTTACAAGCAACAGTAGATCGCGTCGCAGCCGAAAAGCGGAACGCTCAAGTAGATGTGCAACGCTATGACGCTTTATACAAAGCAGGGGCAATTTCTAGTCAAGAAGCCGATCAAAAACGCTTGAATGCAGAAACTTCGACTCAGCAGGTAATTGAAAACCAAGCCAACAAAACAAGAACTGTCGCTACTTTAGAACAGCAGATAAAAGAAGCCAAAGCTAACCGCAACCAAACTCTCGCCAGCTTGCAACAGCAGATTAACGAAGCCAAAGCCACCTTGAACCAAACGGCAGAAGTCCGGCCGACAGATATTGCCAACGCCCAAGCAGAGGTAGACAGCGCTCAAGCTACTGTGGAAAAAATTAGAGCGCAACTCGATCAAGCATACATCCGCGCACCCGAAGCCGGACAAATTTTAAAGATTAATACACGAGCCGGAGAAACTGTTTCTAATGACGGGATTGTAGAACTAGGTCGAACCGATCAGATGTATGCAGTAGCAGAAGTTTACCAAAGTGATATTAACAAAGTGCGATCGGGGCAACAAGTAAAAGTACTTAGCGATTCCCTTCCCGGAGAATTACAGGGAACCGTCGATTGGATGGCGATGCAGGTACAGCGACAAAATCTGGTCAACAGCGATCCCTCTAGCAATATTGATGCCAGAGTAGTGGAAGTTCATATCCGACTAGATAAAGCATCTAGCGCCAAAGCTGCCAAATTTACCAATCTGCAAATAAAGGCGGTAATAGAACTATGATTGGATTTATTCAACAACTGCGCCAGCGAACCCCTCTAGGATGGTTGCAACTGAGTCATGAAAAAAGCCGTCTCTTGGTGGCATTGGGAGGCATTGCTTTCGCTGATGTTCTCATGTTTATGCAGCTAGGATTTCAGAATGCCTTGTTTGAAAGTAATACTAAGCTTCCTAACAGTATACAAGCTGACATTCTCCTAATTAGTCCTCAGGGACGTAACGTGTTAAATATATCCACCTTTACGCGGCGGCGGCTATATCAGGCAATGGATGTGCAGGGGGTGAAGTCAGCAGAACCCATGTATATCAACTTTATCGATTGGAAGAATCCGAAAACACGCCAAAAGACATCTGTACTAGTTATTGGGGTCAATCCTGAAAAGCAAGCGTTAAATTTACCGGATGTCAACAGACAGATAAATATTGTAAAGCTGCCAGATACCATCCTCTTCGATCGCGCTTCCAGAGGAGATTATAAAGAAGCGATCGCTCAAGTTGAACAAGGAAAACCTGTTACGACTGAAATTGACCGTCGGACAGTTACTATTAGTGGCTTATTTTCAATCGGGGCTTCCTTTGGGGCTGATGGGAACCTAATTACCAGCGATCAGAACTTCTTGCGGCTATTTCCCGGACGACAAGCGAGTAGTGTCAGTATTGGTTTACTTAAACTACAACCAGGCTATGATGTCAAACAGGTGAAAGCAGCTTTAGAATCTCATCTGGGTAATGATGTTAAAGTGTTGACCAAAGCCGAATTTATCGAATTTGAAACAGATTATTGGAAAAAAAATACAGCCATCGGGTTTATCTTCAGTCTGGGTGTAGCAATGGGGTTTATGGTAGGCGTGATTATCGTCTATCAGGTTCTTTCTACAGATGTGAATTCTCATATAAAAGAATACGCCACCTTCAAAGCAATGGGATATAACAATCTCTACTTATTGGGTGTGGTGTTTGAAGAGGCGATAATTTTGGCAGTCTTGGGCTTTATTCCCGGAGCGATCGCACCTTTAGCGCTTTACTCTCTAACTCGGAATGCGACTAATTTGCCACTTTACATGACCGTAGCACGAGCCACCACAGTGCTGATGCTCACCATGACCATGTGTATTATTTCTGGTGCGATCGCTACTCGGAAATTACAGTCTGCTGATCCCGCAGATATGTTTTAGAAATTGTCATTGGTCATTTGTCATTGGTCATTTGCAAAGGAAAAATGATCGTCATCACGAGTAATCGAGCTATTTATGATTAGTCACCCCGTAATCTCTGTTAAAAATCTTGACCACTACTTCGGTCATGGTCAACTTCGCAAGCAAGTTCTCTTTGATATCAACCTGGATATTAACGCTGGCGAAATTATTATTATGACTGGGCCTTCTGGTTCTGGGAAAACTACACTTCTCACCTTAGCAGGCGGCTTGCGTTCTGCTCAATCGGGAAGTTTACAGATATTAGGAAAAGAACTTTGTGGTGCAAGTACAGCACAACTTACCCAGGTGCGACGCAATAACGGTTATATTTTCCAAGCGCACAACTTGCACGGTAGCCTAACAGTACTCCAGAACGTCAGAATGGGCTTGGAAGTGCATAATAATATTTCACCGACAGAAATGAAAATCCGAGCAACCCAAATGTTAGAAGAGGTAGGATTAGGAGAACGCCTGAATTATTATCCTAATGATTTATCTGGGGGACAAAAACAAAGAGTTGCGATCGCTCGTGCGTTGGTCGGTCGTCCTAAAATTGTCTTAGCGGATGAACCCACCGCCGCCCTTGATAGTAAATCTGGGCGAGATGTGGTCAACCTCATGCAAAAACTAGCTAAAGAACAGGATTGTACCATTCTCTTAGTGACTCATGATAATCGCATTCTAGATATTGCCGATCGCATAGTCTATATGGAAGATGGCAAGTTAGTAAACGATCGTGCTGTTGTTACAGCAGGTTAGCTGATTCTCCCCAAGATGTTTTTTTATTACAAAGCTTTTCAAGTAATTGAACTACACCAGTCCCCATTCCCCAGTCCCCATTCCCCGTTCCCCATTCCCCAGTCCCCAGTCCCCATTCCCCAGTCCCCGTTCCCCAGTCCCCGTTCCCCATTCCCCATTCCCCAGTCCCCGTTCCCCTCTACCTATTTCGATCGCAAAATCGTCCCTGTAATTTTACTAATGCCAATCTACCCACGCATCTGCTAGAGATTTGAAAGGTTTACTACTATATTAAGAAATGCTTGCCAGAGTCTGGAGTGCATCAATTGTGGGCATCGATGCCGTCAAAGTAGGCGTGGAAGTCGATGTGTCGGGGGGATTACCGGGAATTGTTGTCTTGGGACTACCAGATTCAGCGATTCAAGAATCAAGAGAAAGAGTTAAAGCAACGCTGAAAAATGCAGGTTTCGCTTTTCCCATGCGGAAAATTGTGATCAATTTAACTCCGGCAGATTTACGCAAAGAAGGCCCCTGTTTCGATTTGCCCATTAGTGTGGGAATTTTGGCGGCTTCTGAGCAAGTTAGCGCTGATTTGTTGGGGGATTATCTATTCTTGGGCGAAGTGTCTCTAGATGGCAGTTTGCGTCCGGTGGCTGGTGTTTTACCGATCGCAGCCGCAGCCCAAAAAATGGGAATTGCAGGTTTAGTTATCCCTGCTGATAATGCCCAAGAAGCCGCAGTGGTTCAAGGCTTGGCTGTTTATGGCTGCAAACATTTGTCTGATGTGGTGGATCTTTTAAATAATCCAGGGCGTTACAAACCTGTGCAGATGGATATTACAGTGGACACAAAAACTGTATCTTACCCTAGTCCAGATTTGCATGATGTGAAAGGACAAGCTCATGCGCGTCGGGCCTTAGAAATTGCTGCTGCTGGTGGACATAATTTAATCTTTGTCGGGCCGCCTGGTAGTGGAAAAACCATGTTAGCAAGGCGCTTACCAGGAATTTTACCCCCTCTGAGTTTTGCCGAATCTTTGGAAGTGACTCGGATCCATTCGGTGGCTGGTTTATTAAAAAATCGCGGTTCGTTGGTACGCGATCGCCCTTTTCGCAGTCCCCACCACTCGGCATCCGGGCCTTCTCTTGTTGGTGGGGGTAGCTTTCCTCGTCCTGGCGAAATCTCATTATCTCACAATGGCATATTATTTTTAGATGAATTAACAGAATTTAAGCGTGATGTTTTAGAATTTCTGCGTCAGCCTTTGGAAGATGGCTACGTTACAATTTCCCGTACCAAACTATCGGTAACGTTTCCCGCGCAGTTTACTTTGGTAGCGAGTACCAATCCCTGCCCCTGCGGTTACTATGGCGATACCATCCAACAATGTACTTGTTCTCCGCGCCAACGCGAGCAATATTGGGCAAAACTTTCTGGGCCGTTGATGGATCGGATTGATTTACAAGTTGCAGTAAATCGCTTGAAACCAGAAGAAATTACCCAACAACCGACTGGAGAAACATCAATCTCAGTCCTACAACGAGTTCAACAAGCAAGCGATCGCGCCATTAGCCGCTTTCAAGGTGAAGCAAATCTACGTTGCAATGCCCAAATGCAAAGTCGTCATCTCCAAAAATGGTGCAAGCTAGATGATGCTAGTCGCAATTTATTAGAAGTAGCCATTAGAAAATTAGGTTTATCAGCAAGAGCTAGCGATCGCATTCTCAAAGTAGCACGAACTATTGCAGATTTAGCGGGAGATGATGAGCTAAAAACTAGTCATGTGGCGGAAGCAATTCAATATCGGACAATCGATAGAATGCAGTAAAACAATTCGTAATTAGAGGATTTTTCATGTATTTGAACCACATCTGTCGTAGGGGCACAGCATTACTCATTGGTGTCAACTTAACGTGAAATCCTTGTAAAAACTGAATATTGAGTTCACTCACCACTCACTTACCGTCACGATCCGCGTTACCCCACCCTAACCCTCCCCTTATAAAGGCTACGGTGTACACACATCTTTGTACAAACCCAAAATCGTTGGAGATCCCCCTAAATCCACGCCACATGCTCCACTTGGGGAAACCCCAAGACCGCAGTGGCTCCCCTTAAAAAGGGGGACTTTAAGAGACTTTTGCCCCCCAATTTATCGGGGGGTTGGGGGGATCAAAAGCCTATGAGGCCACTCTCAAAGACTTGTGTGTACACCGTAGCCTTATAAAGGGGAGGGAACCGGATTTCCTGTTTCCCCCCTTTATAAGGGGGGTAAAACAGATGTGGGACAAAGCTTTGAGCTTAAGTTGACAGCAGTGAGCATTGCTGTAGAATACGGAGTGCGCTATCAGCACCAATCGCAGCGCTTTGAGCTTAAGTTGACAGCAGTGAGCATTGCTGTACCCCTACCGATTAAACGCCCAGAATTTGGTAAAAATATTAAATTCCTCCTCAAGAACGCTTTACAAACTCCCTTGGGAGGATGTCACTACTCAGATAAAAAAGTATCAAATATATCAGGAAGTAAGCGATATCCTCTTACAAGGAGACTGGTTGAATGAATTTGCAGGCGATTTTTAAGTTGTTCCAAGAGACATTCAAAGAATGGAGTGAGGATAAAGCGTCACGGTTAGCGGCGGCGTTAGCTTATTACACGATTTTTTCTATTGCACCGTTGTTAATTATTGTAATTGCGATCGCGGGCGCAGTATTTGGAGAAGAGGCGGCAAGGGGTCAAATCGTCGGACAAATTCAAGGTTTAGTGGGGATAGAAGGTGCAAAGTTTCTCGAATCAGCCATTCAGAATGCTAACCAACCAAAGACAGGAGCGATCGCTTCTATCATTAGTATCGTAGTTCTGCTAGTGGGTGCTACTGGTTTATTTACCGAGTTGCAAGATGCCATGAACACGATTTGGGAAGTTAAACCCAAACCCGGACGCGGCGTAACTAACATCATTCGTCTACGTGTTTTGTCCTTTGCAATGGTAATAGGTATTGGCTTTTTACTATTAGTTTCTCTGGTAATTAGTACAGGCTTGACAACATTAGTAACATACTTTAGTAACTTGTTACCAGGTGTCGATTCTCTCTGGCAACTTGTCAATTTTCTTCTCTCTTTTGCTATAACTACAGTCCTATTTGGACTAATTTTTAAAGTTTTACCAGATGTTAAAATTGCTTGGAGTGATGTTTTAGTTGGAGCTTCTCTCACCTCAGTTTTGTTCTCGATTGGGAGATTTCTATTAGGACAATATTTAGGTAATGGCAGTTTTGGTTCAGCTTATGGTGCTGCTGGTTCGCTGGTGGTAATTTTGGCTTGGGTTAACTATGCAGCACAGATTCTTTTCTTTGGTGCTGAATTTACCCAAGTTTATGCCAGAAGGTATGGAAGCGGCATAACCCCAACTAAAGATGCCATACCTTTATCTGATAACACGGAATATAATGGCAAGGCTCCAACGAGGCAATCGTCTACTAATAAAAAATCATCTTCTAACTTGATTAATCGCTTATTCAAGTCTTTTAAGAAGCCCAAGCGCTTAAAACAGAAAAGGAAAAATCCGCGATTTTAATCCTTAGATAGTGAGATTTTATATTTGTAACTCTGATAAATATTGAAGTATTTAATCTCTAATAAAAATCAGTTTTATGAAATAAGAACGTAGATAAATAACCTGATACTGGATTTTTTCCAGAAGTCTATTGAAAAAGGAAGAAAATCAGTGCTAATGGAAAAATGGTTTTTTATAGATTGGCAGGCAATCTTTGTTCCTCGCATCAGCGTCTTTGAATTGATTATCCGTGGCTCACTAGTATACTTAGCGCTGTTCACAGTGTTACGTTTCCTTCCTAGCCGCCAACTAGGAACACTAGGAATTACTGATTTACTTGTAGTTGTATTATTTGCTGAAGCTGCCCAAAATGCTATGGCAAGTAATTATACATCGATTACTGAAGGCGCTATCTTGGTTGGAACTGTGATTTTTTGGAGTTATTTGTTGAACTGGTTAGGCTACAAAATACCCCAGTTCCAACGTTTTTTGAATCAGCCACCGCTACTACTGGTAAAAAATGGTCGGATGATTCAGCGTCATTTACAACGAGAGTTAATTACAGACGATGAGTTGATGAGCAAGTTACGTCAGCAAGGTGTAGAATTTTTAGCCGATGTGAAGTTTGCATATATGGAAGCTGACGGTAGGATTAGCATTATTACCTTTGACTCAAAAACTAATTCCGTCCCTGAGCCAAAAACAGCATTAAAAATTGATCTACATTAATTAGACTGTAAAATATGACGGTTGTATTCTGTGCCGAATTGTGATTGAGCGTTATACTTTGCCCGAAATGGCTAATCTATGGAGTGAAGCCTATAAACTAAAAACTTGGCTGCAAGTCGAAATTGCTGTTTGTGAGGCTCAAGCTGAATTGGGTTACATTCCATCTCAGGCAGTTGAGGAAATCAAGGCTAAGGCAGATTTTGACCCCAAGCGGGTGTTGGAAATTGAGGCTGTAGTCCGCCACGATGTCATCGCTTTCTTGACAAATGTTAATGAATATGTTGGTGATGCTGGGCGCTACATTCACCTGGGTTTAACTAGTTCGGATGTTTTGGATACAGCTTTAGCACTGCAATTGGTTGCCAGCCTGGATCTATTATTGCAACGTTTGGAAGATTTGATTGAGGTAATTCGGCAAAAAGCACGGGAACATCGTCATACTGTGATGGCTGGCCGATCGCACGGTATTCACGCTGAACCAATTACTTTTGGTTTTAAACTAGCTGGCTGGTTAGCAGAAGTGTTGCGACACCAAGAACGCTTGAGAATACTCCGCGAAACCATTGCTGTAGGTAAGATTTCTGGTGCAGTGGGAACTTATGCCAATGTTGAACCTCGTATAGAAGCGATCGCTTGCCAAAAACTCGGACTCCAACCCGATACGGCTTCAACACAAGTTATTTCCCGCGATCGCCACGCCGACTACGTGCAACAATTAGCCTTGGTAGCGGCAACCATCGAACGTTTTGCTGTAGAAATTCGCAATCTGCAAAAAACAGACGTTCTGGAAGTTGAAGAATTCTTCGCCAAAGGTCAAAAAGGCTCCTCAGCCATGCCACACAAGCGCAACCCCATCCGTTCCGAACGGCTGACGGGAATGGCACGACTGGTGAGAAGTCATGCCGGTGCAGCCTTGGAAAACGTTGCACTCTGGCATGAGAGGGATATTTCCCACAGTTCTGTAGAACGGGTAATTTTGCCAGATGCTTGTACTTTGACGCATTTTATGTTGTCAGAAATAACCGACTTGGTAAAAAACCTGTTGGTTTATCCTGAAAACATGGCACGAAATCTCAACTGCTACGGCGGCGTTGTCTTCAGCCAAAAAGTGCTACTTGCCTTAATAGACAAGGGAAGCAACCGAGAAGAAGCTTATGCGATCGTTCAAGAAAGCGCTCACGTCGCTTGGAACAAACCAGGAGGGAATTTCCAGGACTTAATTAGCAAAGATCCTCGTGTTACCGAAAAGTTGTCCCCAGCAGAACTAGTAGTCTGTTTCGATCCCCAACAGCATCTCCAGCATTTAGAAGAAGTTTACCAACGATTGGGAATTTAGGATTAATTGGCCTGTGCTGTAGGGGCAATTTATTAATTGCCCCTACAGAGGATAGTAAAGAATATAAAAATACCAAAAATCACTAGTATTACATTCCTGAAGACTGTCTGCTTGATGCTGAAATTATCGCCAGCACTGGGTAATATAAATATATTTATTTATTAGTACTACGAGTGCTTTAATGATTGAAATCCTAGCCACACTTTCTGCATCTGCGGCAGCAGGAATGAGAATAGGCATACCTTTGCTGATTATTGGATTATTGCCAGGTAGTGACTTATGGTCACAAGTTCCAATTCTATCTCACATTTCTCCACCAATATTGTTAGGCTGCCTCACCTTTTGGTCTTTATTTGAATTATTAGCCTCAAAAAAACTATGGGGGCAAAGATTGCTACAACTGGTTCAGTTATTCATGTCTCCCATCGTCGGGGCAATTATGGGGTTAGCAGTAGCTAACGCAACAGCAACACCAAACTGGCTGATTGCCTGTATTGGTGGTTCGTTAGCTTTAGTACTCCAGCTAGTTCAAGTTGGTTGGTTCTATCGGTTACGTGGCTTACCCTTGTGGGCAGTCTTTCTTCAAGATACCTTGTGCATTGCTCTAGTACTTTTTGCCTTTGATGCTCCCTGGCAAGGGGGATTAATTGCTTTAATTCTGCTCTGGTTTGCAGTTCGTAGCGCGAAACAGTGGTATGACTGGTATCATTAAACCCCAACGAGACTAGGAATTGCAAGTTATTTAATCATAGTAAAATGTTGTTCGATAGTCAAATCAGTAATTAACTCAATGAATGAATTATTGACTCGTATTACGCCGCAAATTCCTGGT
The DNA here is from genome assembly GCF_036917465.1 of Nostoc sp. Taxonomy (GTDB): domain Bacteria; phylum Cyanobacteriota; class Cyanobacteriia; order Cyanobacteriales; family Nostocaceae; genus Nostoc. The sequence goes on along the minus strand of NZ_JBALDL010000076.1, from coordinate 75,673 downwards.
TAATGTGGGGGTCGTCCTTGCATTCGAGGTATGAGAATTAGAGTTAGTGACATTTTTAGAAATGTTAGCGGAAAATGTCACCCTTAGCGAAATTTTAGAAGACTTCCCCGATTTAGAACTAGAAGATATTCAAGCTTGTCTTCTGTTTGCTGCACGACGGACTGATTTTGTGCGGTTGACAGCATGAAGATTTGGATTGATGCACAGTTAGTTGTACACACAAGTCGTATTACCCCCCTTATAAAGGGGGGAAACCAGATTTCCAGTTCCCTCCCCTTTATAAGGCTACGGTGTACACACAAGTCTTTGAGAGTGGCTTCATAGGCTTTTTATCCCCCCAACCCCCCGATAAATTGGGGGGCAAAAGTCTCTTAAAGTCCCCCAATTTATCGGGGGATTTAGGGGGATCTCCAACGATTTGGAGTTTGTACAGAGATGTGTGTACACCGTAGCCTTTATAAGGGGAGGGTTAGGGTGGGGTAAAACCAGTGAGAAGCTAAAACACATCTAATTTGCATGTTCAAATTTTATCAGTCTCTTGTGGGGTGCGCATCTTGCCCGCCCTGATGATGCAAGTTAAATGCCGATTAGCTTATACAGTTATTTTCCAACTTGTGTATACACCGTAGCCTTATAAAGGAGAGGGATTGTGAGACAAGATGAAGTTTTGCATTTTATTTAATCCACGTTCCTTAAAGAGTGAGGAATTTTGTTTATCTCCCTCATCTCCCCCTGCCTCTGTGCCTCTTCCGCAAGATTTTTTACTGCAAAAGCCCAATCATGTGCAAGAAGCCGTGACCGGTAATCAACTCAATGATTAAAGCGATAAAGCCTAACATAGCAATCCGACCATTCCAGACTTCAGCGCTAGTAGTTAGACCCCATTCCCAACGCTCTTGGGGGTACATTTTAACCATTTTTTTCATTTGGGCAGCTTGCGAAAGCTTGAAGCTGGGGTTTTTCAGCGCATCGATCACTAAGTCTGCAAGTGCATTAATGAATACAGGATGGGTATTAGGAGCAGGAACGCGGCGGAAGTTATGAATTCCTGATTCTTCTGCTACTTCCCGATACTCAATATCAATTTCTTGCAGTGTCTCGATATGCTCTGAGACAAAACTAATAGGCACGACAACCAAATCTTTAACGCCCTGTGCGCCTAGTTCTTTGAGCGCATCTTCAGTATAGGGTTGCAGCCATTCTACTGGGCCGACACGACTTTGGTAAGCTAAGGTGTGGGCATTGGGACGGTTGAGAGTCTGCAAAATCAGAGCAGTACATTCTTCAATTTCTTGCTGATAAGGGTCGCCAGCCTCTTCAACGTAGCTTTTAGGAACGCCGTGAGCGCTGAAGAATATATGAACCTCATCCGGGTTAGGATACTGCTCAAGTTCCTGGGCTATGAGTTCCGCCATTGCTTGGAGGTAGCCTGGTTGTTTGTACCAAGAAGGAATAACGGTGTATTCAATGGGCTGAAGTTTTGGGTCTTCTTGCCAAAGTTTATCTAAAAGCCGGAAGCTAGAACCACTAGTACTGATAGAAAATTGGGGATATAATGGTAATATCACCAGGTGTTCTATATTATCTTCGGTTATTTGTGCGATCGCTTCTTCTGTATAGGGATGCCAATAACGCATTCCCACGTAGATATTAGCTTCTTGCCCTAAATGACCCAACTGTTCTTTTAAAGCTTCCCCTTGCGCTTCTGTGATCCGTCGTAGTGGGGAACCGCCACCGATTTGCTTATAATTTTCTTGAGATGTTCTGGTTCGCCGCGAGGCAATAAACCAGGCTAGGGGCTTTTGCAACCAGCGAAACGGTAGGCGAATAATTTCCGGATCGGAAAATAGGTTATACAAAAACGGCCCGACATCTTCTAGCTTATCGGGGCCACCGAGATTGAGTAATAAGACGCCTACACGACCCATAGCAGTTACTTTCCCCCAATCTTTTCAGATTTTTTACTAATGTTAACAATATATCTTTATTAAATAATAAAGCTTAATAGCAAGGAAATATGCAATGGCAACAATTTTAAGGGATTGGAGTTACCGCTATCAGTGGTTGTATGATAGTATCTCTCGTTTAACAGCCTTAAGTGTAGGTGGTGAAGCGCGTTTTCGGCAACTTGCTTTGCAAGGCTTAACAATTCACTCAGATACTCAGGTTTTAGATTTATGTTGCGGTAGTGGTCAAACAACGCAATTTTTAGTAAGATTTTCACAAAATGTAACAGGATTGGATGCTTCACCTAAGTCTTTGCAACGCGCACGGCTAAATGTCCCTGAAGCTTCTTATGTCGAAGCTTTTGCCGAGGAGATGCCATTTGCAGATAATCTGTTTGATGTGGTGCATACCAGCGTTGCATTACACGAGATGCAGTCTCAGCAATTACAAAAAATTGTTAATGAAGTTTATCGGGTGCTGAAGCCTGGAGGGGTGTTTACGCTGGTGGATTTTCACGCTCCTACAAATCCGATATTTTGGCCTGGGATATCACTATTTTTATTGTTGTTTGAGACGGAAACAGCTTGGCAATTGTTGAAAACCGATTTGGCTGGTTTGTTAACTGAGACTGGGTTTGATGTGAGTGAGCAAACTTTATATGTAGGTGGTAGTTTGCAAGTAATACAGGCGAAGAAGTGAAGTATGCCACTTAAATAAAAGCAGGTAAGATACCTGCTTTATATGTTTATAAAAAGTAGGAGGTATTAGTAGAAGTTTCAATCCCTAATAGGGATTTTAATGAATTGCAATCAAACAGGAGCAACTTAAAGGCGATATTGACCCAGGTTTCAATCCCTAATAGGGATTTTAATGAATTGCAATTCAAGTTGTTCGCTAGTAGCGGTAGGCATTATGTGTTTCAATCCCTAATAGGGATTTTAATGAATTGCAATGTCCGCGACAATTTTCACTTAGTCTGCGAACCGTTTCAATCCCTAATAGGGATTTTAATGAATTGCAATTTTTCGGAGGCTGATATTGAAGCAGCCCATATAATTCGTTTCAATCCCTAATAGGGATTTTAATGAATTGCAATGATAGCTTGCGAACTATGGAGATGAAGTGGCGCAGGTTTCAATCCCTAATAGGGATTTTAATGAATTGCAATTTTTTTTCACAACTGAAGTAAACCTTTTATAGCGTTTCAATCCCTAATAGGGATTTTAATGAATTGCAATAAATTACAGGAGTAATTTGAGTTTGGATTGTAGAGTTTCAATCCCTAATAGGGATTTTAATGAATTGCAATTTGAAGAACTGGATGTATTTCAGAAGGCATTTAAATTGGTTTCAATCCCTAATAGGGATTTTAATGAATTGCAATACAGCACTTTGTATACACTCACAGTTAATGGTGTGTTTCAATCCCTAATAGGGATTTTAATGAATTGCAATAACTGGCATGTATATGCTGTTCTTGCTTCATTATCTAGTTTCAATCCCTAATAGGGATTTTAATGAATTGCAATTCAATGTACAGCAAGCTTTTCAGGCAACTGTTACCGTTTCAATCCCTAATAGGGATTTTAATGAATTGCAATTTCCAAAGATCGCTCTTTGGGCTTTCTCTTTCCACGTTTCAATCCCTAATAGGGATTTTAATGAATTGCAATTCGCAGCATCAGGTTTTGTTTATGCAATTAAAGTCTTGTTTCAATCCCTAATAGGGATTTTAATGAATTGCAATTTGGCAGAGAAGGGCAGAGTCCCTTACCTCAGTTTCAATCCCTAATAGGGATTTTAATGAATTGCAATCTGTTTCTGCTGCGGCAATTGCCATCGGCTTGTAAGCTACGTTTCAATCCCTAATAGGGATTTTAATGAATTGCAATTGGTGATTTAAAAACTTTCGGGTCTAAAGATTTAGGTTTCAATCCCTAATAGGGATTTTAATGAATTGCAATATGGTTCTGGAATGTTCTTTGAATTGATTGAACTTGGTTTCAATCCCTAATAGGGATTTTAATGAATTGCAATCCTAAGGGGTCTGGCTTTATTTGGCAATCTGAGTTTCAATCCCTAATAGGGATTTTAATGAATTGCAATTCTTTTCATCAGTACTCATCAGTGCAAGGAATTGAGGTTTCAATCCCTAATAGGGATTTTAATGAATTGCAATTATGAAATAGGTTACTATATTCATATACACTAGTTTCAATCCCTAATAGGGATTTTAATGAATTGCAATTCGGCGAAGGGGGAAATACCGCCGTTTGTTCTTGTTTCAATCCCTAATAGGGATTTTAATGAATTGCAATCCAATTGCACAGACAAACACAGATTAACCGCGAGTTTCAATCCCTAATAGGGATTTTAATGAATTGCAATAATAATCTGTAAGTACTAGCGAAAGAAGGGAATACGTTTCAATCCCTAATAGGGATTTTAATGAATTGCAATGGCCGCTAGCAATGCCGTCTACGGGTGCGCCACCCCCGTTTCAATCCCTAATAGGGATTTTAATGAATTGCAATATGAAGCGTGGGGCAAAAATATTAAAGGATTGGTTTCAATCCCTAATAGGGATTTTAATGAATTGCAATCGCAGGAGGCTGAAACCCAAGCTGTATTTAGTTTTCAAGGTGCCGTTTCGCGGTTCAAGGGCAATCATAGCATTAGAGAATTCGTTTGGAAAGAGCGCCAGGAAAATTTAAAGGCTGAAATCGTCTTTTGATAAGGATTTCAGAGATTGCGCGGATGAAGAGTAGGCAACTAATGAGTTGAAAGCCTTACTGTACTTGGGATATAAGCACTTTTTTGAGGCTGTGGAATTTGTACACCTACCCCTCCGCGCATTTGAGATGCAGGAACCTAGCCAGAAGGGGATTCAGCAAAGAAAATTGTTTCGTCTCGTGGCTGTTCTCCACCAATACGTTCGATTTTTCGCTGACAACAGCCACAGAGAAAATAAAAGCGCACGCTGTCGGTATCGGGTTTTATCAATTTGGCTAAACGCGATCGCAGTTTAGCATACTGAGTGGGAGTGATATCGCACTCAAATACACTAAGTTGCATCCATTGTCCGTAAGACTTGAGAATGGAATGAATTTTAGTCCGACGTTTATCTTCTGGAATGTCGTAGCTGACAACAATATACATGGGAAAGTTATTTGAGAACTAAGGGGGGATATTTATCGATTTCATTCATCAGGTACTTACTCAACAACCTCGCCTGAATTTCAAAGGATTTTTGGTAGGTGCATTTAGTTCCCATGACTGGATGTTTAAACTCTGATTGTTTCTTTTGTTCGTAGGCGCGAAGAAATGTATGCAGTCCTTCTTTGGTTAAATTCACAGCACCACTGAGCGGTTCGGTGGTAAAATCAGTTAGGGTTAGCGATCGCTTGTTAATCAGCGACAACACTACAGCATCCACTATCAAAGGACGAAATTCTTCCATCAAGTCTAAGGCTAGGGAAGGTCTACCATAACGTTCAACGTGTAAGTATCCTAGATAAGGATCGAAACCGACAATATTTAAAGCACTTTGCACATCATGGCGTAGTAATGTATACCCAAAACTCAGTAATGCGTTAACTGGATCGGTTGGTGGGCGGCGGTTTCTGGCTTCAAATTTAAATTCTGGGGTTTTGATTAGGTGTTGAAAACAACCGAAATAGGCTGCACTACCCGCACCTTCTAAGCCTCTGAGGGAATCAATACTGCTAGTTTTTTCAATTGGTGCGATCGCGTTTTCCAATCGAGTGATGTTATTATTCAGGTCAGTATCAGGATGTTCTCGCTGAGTGCGAAGTAAGCTATGGCGGTAATTTTTCAATTTACCGCGCACAAATCCTCTGACTAAATGTATTGCATGTTGTGATTCTCCTATAGCTTGCCATTGGGCTTTCCGAACAAAGATATTTTTGGTAACTTCTGGTTCTAAACGCCCTAAATATCGTCCGTTTTGTGTGAGAAATGTTAAACCAATGTGACGATCTAAAAGTTCACTGACGATGGCGGGAGAAATAGTAGCCCGTCCTAGTACTACAATTCCTTCTAGTTTAATTAAAGGGATATCCAAGATTGTTTTTTGTTCAGCTTTGACGGTGAGACGTTCGTCAACTTTGCCGATAAAAGCATCGGCTTGTGTTACGTAAACTGTTCCCATGATTTCATCCTTAATTAATTGAAAATTTTCAAACTCAATACAATACGGTTTGGTTAGCTTGTTTGCTGTGCAGAGATCCCCCCAACCCCCCTTAAAAAGGGGGGCTTAGATTTATCCTTTACGTTTTTACAGATAGCGATTTCCGCAACCTCTAAAAAATAAGGTACTATGCTCCATTCCTCCTTTACCCCCTTTTTAAGGGGGTCGCCACAGGCGGGGGGATCTTATTTGAACAGTGTTGAAAGTCAATACGTTCTCAAATTAGAAGTTACCAGGATATGATTTAATGTACTTCTTGATAACTTTTGACCTTATCAGTTGCTTTGGGTAAACATTGCGAATAAAGACTGCATCCTTGGCAGCGGTTGCTGTAAACTGGTTTTGGTATTGCTCCTGTTTCTAGGAGATTTGTAACGTATTCAATAGTAGCGATCGCACTTTGCCGTAACTCTTGATTTATCTCTACTAATTGCCGTTGATGGGAGTGGGCATAATAAATATATCCAGTGTTAACTGGTTGTCCTGTCATTTCTTCTAAACATAAGGCTTGGGCGCAAACTTGCAACTCATCGTTATCCCATTCTCCTTTACGTCCTCGTTTATATTCGACTGGATAAAGTTGACCTGATTCTTCTTCAATTAAATCAGATTTACCAATGAGTTTATATTGCTCAGACTTTAGCCAAATTGCCCGAATCTGCCAAGTTTCTCCTCGCTGTACATCGCTTGTAGTGTGGACGCGATCGTGTAAAGTTGTGCCTTCAATTGTGTATTGATTATCGGTAAATTCCCCTGCACAAAACATCCGCCAGCAACGATGCGGACAATAGGCATATTGATTCAATGCCGCAATAGAAACATATTCCGTTTGATTCATAACTTAGGTGGTTTTTAAATGATTATTGAAATTATGGAGAATACAGCCGCCGTGTCATTCCCATACCCATAGTTGTTTTTCTCCCGACACCACTATATAAAGCAAAGTCAGCTAAGGCATTAATTTGCTTTTTTTGCATTGGTTCAATTTCTCCCAAAATCTTATAGGTAACTTCGCCAACAATACCAATAAATTTGCTGCGAGAATCGGCTAATATTTCTGTATGAATGTTAACAAAAGAAGGAAATATTGACTCGATCGCAATCTGAGATAATTCTATGCCACTGTATTTATTCCAGCGCGAAAGTAGGGAATTGAAAACAGATTCTCTGGTAGGAAGGGTAGTATCATACTGTCCTTGACGGAAGGCGGTAGGCGTGGAAAAAGAAAGGTTTATGGAAGAATTGCGATCGCTAGCTTCTTCGTATAATTGAGCATAAGTACTGGCATTTGCCCAAGGTTGAATAGATTGGGGTGTGCCTTGAATGCTGGTAATATACAAGTCAGCCGGGCCAAGATGCCAAGGGCGATTGGGATTAAGATTTAGCCAGAGTTGGGTAAGTTTGCCAAATAGAGTGTCATCTAATAAAGAGATGCGCCACCAACAAGGAGTCCCGGCGGAAATGGGTTGTTGATGTGAGTATTGCAATTTAGATCCCCCCCTACCCCCCTTCAAAAGGGGGGAGTTAGTTTGGAGAGGAGAAAGGGTGAAAGCTTTATCTGCGGTGGAATCGTGCAAGCGATCGCCTAATGTCATATCTACAAAACTAACGAGGGTTAAAAATAGGGCGTGGAGATGTCTACCGGTAAGATATTGTGGTGGAATAGGCGATTGAGGTAGCAAATTCAACACTAAACTATGAGGCATACTTTCTCTTTTTGGTTGTAGACTGAGTGCTTCTTGACTCTACAGTGTACTCAGGAATTTCCTGGAGTTCAGCTTCACTCAAACTATATTGTTCACAAACGAGACTTAGGCGATTTCCTGGGGTTTTGACAGCGTTAACCGAATGGGTTAAATCACCTTGAAAATAAACTAAAGTATTGAATTGGGGCTTAATCTGCCCAAGTTGGCGTTTGTGCGATCGCAATACCAGTTCTCCCCCTTCCATATCTGCTGGTAGTCGCACATAAAGGACGCTGACAACCGCAGGTGGTTCAATGGTTTTGCTGTAGGAACGTAAGGAGCGATCGATATGCGGATCGACGCGGGAGCCTTCCTTTAGCTGTAAAGGATTGAGGTAAAAAGCATTACAATTCGGCTGGAGAGCTAAATCTAGATAAGGTTTGAAGTAGGGAAACTGCTGTTCTACTTTTGCTAATCCCGAACGCTGAAATACTACAGAAAATCCTTTAGTGGCGACAAAATCGCGGTTGAGGTTGTTGATAGCAAAGTAAGAACAAGCTTGGATTTCTCCCCACAAGTTGTTTAGGTAATCGCTGGGGAAGGCGTTGGGTTTTTGTTGATAGTGTTTCACGATGGATGTGGGGAGCGTACAAAACTAGCAGGGTTAAAAATTGTAACGTAATTTGTGACTGGACGCTAGAACCTGCGAAAAAGAAAAAACGTAGTCAAGGTTTTAGGAATTAATTAACTCCGAAAACGATATTCTATCTTAACTGGGATTTTTAAGTTTTGAATGCCATCAAATTGATAGTATTGACCTCGTATTTGGACATTCTGAATTAAGCTAACTGGAGGCATATTCACAACATCATAGCTAATCACTTGATTAGTGAACATCACATCTAAAGGATTTAATGGATGTGTACAAGTGAATATACCTTCAGAAATTTTATATTTCGGTAATTGTTCTACCGTCACTTCAGCCTTGCTCATCCATTTACCCAAGCGAATCCACTTTGGTAGTTTGAGTTCTTTTTGGGAAATTACAAAAAACTCAAATTTGCTTTCTGCTGCTATTTCCTTCGCTCTCCCAAAACTGGGGATATTTTTCTGTGTTTTCTCCATTTCAACGTGGTAGTTGTTGTTAGCATACTTCCAGGTGTTGAGGATAGAAGAATGAGTGAGCGATCGCGCCGGAGTTACGTAAATTTCTTGTTGATTGAGTGGCGTTAAATGCTCCTCGTATTTTGGCACTTGTTCAGGACAAAAGTAACGATAAGAATGTTCTTCTGGAACAGTAGTAGAGTATATTTGGCTATCAACTAAACCCAGTGCATAACAAAGAGCGTAATTGTGAATTATTGCCTCTGTTTCATACAATCGCCCGATTTCACGAGTTGCGTAATAGAGGCTGTCATGTAACTCTAATTGACAACGGTAAATAAATACCATTACTCTTTCCCCGCTTTAGCCGCAGTTTTCTTTTTACTGATATGTTTTTTCGCATAATCTTTAGCTTCTGCATCAGCTTTTTGCAAAATTGACTGAATTCCTTTCTCACTTCCTGTTAGAGTCTTGACTTCATTAATTAGGGATACAAAAGCATCACCAATTAAATCTGTATGGACAATAAATTCATCAGCCATTAACGCTTCAATAGCATTTTTAGCAGCAGTGATTACATCATCTTCATCTAACGGATCGGGAGCATTTAAAGTATTATTAGATTTCATTTGATCATATATTGCCTGAGTCCAACGCAGGTTACTAGTAATTTCTCCATCAGCAAATACAACACCAATTAACTCATTTCTGACACGACCTGTACGGGTTGTTTGCGCTCCATAGTGGCGAGTTCGCAGAATGTTATTAAAAACGTAAAGAAAGCTAGCTTCAGTGGGGTCTTTCAAGGTGACAATACTAGGGAAGAAAACTTGCGGTCTAATATGGTCTTGTTGATTAATTCGACTGGTAACTTCACCTGGTTTAGAACCATTTTCACCCTTGGAAGCCATCGTGCCATTTTCATAGGGAGCGTTGAGGGTAAATGTTTCATGTGATTCATCAAAAGCTGTAATTGAAAATGCCGTGTCTACCACAACTTTCGATTTTTCTGAACCAGAGTCACCAATAGCAAATCCGTAAATGATGCAATCAGGATTATCCATTGCAAAATTCACGTTGTATTCGCATTCTTCAGCCGTCATTAATCCATAGTTACGGAGTAATTCCCGACCAACTAAACGCTCTGGAGTGGACTGTTTGCGCTTGAACATTGACAAACGGCTAATTGTGGTTTTGTCTTTAACTCCTGCTCTTACCCGTGCTTTATTCAGTTCTGCATCTGTCTGGAATAGTGGATAAGATTCAGTAATGCGAATGGTCAAGAAATGAACATATTTACCCATTGGTTTGTAAGGAATTTCAGCTTGAAAGAATTTTGATTCAACAGTTTTTAAAAGTGACATGATTGTTCTCCAAAGAATTATTTACTACTTATTTACGTTTCCAGCAAAAATGGCAAGGGTAAATCCCTATTCATTCTCGTTATCTATTTCCATAGATTTTTCATCTTTTACTGCGTTTTCCTTATCATCTTCTAGGCGATAAAGAAATTCGCAAGTATCACGGATTAAGTTGAGTTGACGACCAGCTAAACGAGCGCGATCGCCTGCAAATGATTTATCAAATACCTCCACTACAAAATACTTGGCAAAATCTAGAACAGCCTGCCGTTCTTGTTCTCGTTTGCTCATGATCCAGCGTCCTTCAGCAGTAGAAGAATGAACACGATCCATGAGTTTAAAAACTTCTGCTGCAACAGCCGCAACTAATGTTTCTCCCTGAAACACACTTGACTCAGCTTTGAGTATAGTTTCAGCCGCAATATCAACTGGTTTTAACACAGCATTAGACTTGGGATTATAACGCTTATTAGCTCGATAAAATATGCGGTATAAATCTGTTAATTTCTTAGGGTGATTTAAACTTGATGCTTCTCCCACAATTAATTGCTCCATATTATTGTCATATTTCACATAGGGGTCAAAACAAGGGTAAAAATGATAGGCATAAAGCCTGATTTTTTCAATTCGCGCTGTTTCCATTCCCTGATTACGTACCCAGCGATTGAGATAAGAAAAGACGTACAGTGGAGTGGTTTCAAAATCTTTAGCCAGTTCTGTAAATCTTCCCCAATTGGCATCGTAACCAGACTTACCTTGTCGCGCATTCACATCTAAATGAATTGCGTAAGCGGCGGTAAGCACATTTAAAGGCGCTGGGTATTGAATACCGTTTTCATTCCAACCTTCGAGGATGTAGTCAAGACGAAAGCGATCGCGCCTTACTAAAGCACGGAAAGCATGAGGCGCACTATCAAGTAAAACGCTTTCCTCAAATTCAGCCCCATCATTAAAGGGTGGAATTGGCGACTCTGAAACCACAGTTTTAACATCTAAAATCATCGGGAAAGCAAACGCTAACCAAGTTGGCATTACCCAAGATTCGGTATCCGTGCTGTCTCTTCCTGGTGGGAGCGCCATGAAGTAAAATGTTAAAGGCTGGTCTTCAGGATAGGAAAGCTTAAAGGTGCGATCCTTGTCACGCTGGAGGTTTTCATCGATTAAGAAACTATCTACACTTTGGTAGCGATCGCGCCCCAAATCCGCTTGTAAATCCTTACTGATAAAATGATTGCGAATGCCAGTATCAAAGCGAGTTTGAGCAATACCATTGTATGCTTTCTGCAAAAACTTGTTAGTCTCTGGAGTAAAGTAATAAGTAGGATAAAAGTAGAGATAGCGATATTTTCCATCTTCAAATCGTTTACCTACAGCTTGAGTTTGATTCATCAATATTTGCCTCAGCATCATCTCCACACCTGCAATACTAGAGATATTGCGTTTAGCGTTAGAACCTCCTAACATTTGCTTGTTTGTATAAACTTGAGGCGTAAATAAAACTGCTGATTCCATTTGTTCTGTAACCGTGTAAGCAGAATGAGAAATTGAGCAGATTAATTGTTTCCCTCGCCCTGCTTTTTTTGCAGCATTGTAATTACCTAACTCGTCTAGAAATGTTTCAACTTGAGTTTTAACAGATGGCTCTTGATTAGTGCCTGGTAACATCACAACTCGTTTTACCCAGAGCCTTAAATCATCCCAACCATCAGGTAATTGATATTGACAAATTATCGGAGAAATTAAGCTTGTCAAGTAATCAATGACTTTCTGACAAGTTTCGCGTACATCTTCAATTCCTGGATGATGTTGTAAATATTTAGCAGCCAGATAATACCATTCATAAGGTACTCCTCCGGTATTCCCCTTTAACTTGTTTTCTTTGAGACTTTCATTAATGCATTGAATTTCTCTAATTTGGGGTAAATATTCTGCTAAATTCCAAAATTCTGCAACCTTGTGAGTTAAATCAAAATCAGGAACTACTGGCAGCTTTTTATCTTTTTTACGAGCAGAATCAACGCGATTAACTGTCTCTTCCCAAATCTTCCGGCTAACTAAATCACCAAACTCTGCTATTTGGTCAATACGGATATCGTCTTCAAATTTGAAGTCATAATCAGCAGATAAAATATTTTGTTGCTGAAACTTATTCAGATTTTCGCTGCGACTTTTAGCGACAGAGCCTTTATTAGGATTTAAGATGCGTAATGTTGCATCTAAGGCTACTTTCATCAAGCCTATATCATCAAAAAATAAGTTGTAATATTCGGCATATTTCATGCCTTTGCCATCTCTACCAAATCCTGTTTGTCTGAGGCGTAATTGTCCAGCACAAAGCGATTTAATACTGTTAACTACACGGTTTGGTAAATCTTCCGGCGAGATAGTTGGAGCATTACGCGAAGCCAAGTAAATTACGCCTGTTGGCAGATATAACAAAGGTTCGTAGTAGATATCTTCATAAGTATTCAGACTGATATGAGCGTCAACTAAAGCATTATTCACTACATTAGTTAAAACACCACGATTCTCAGCAATGCTGTGATAGGTAAATTTCAACTGTCCATCACTTAAACTGTGGATAATTTCTTTGAGTCTAGGATGTTCTGCATCCTGGGGATGTTTAACAATTGAGGCGAGAGAATCAGCCAAACAAGTTAAATCAGATAAACTGCGAAGGGTACGGTCTTTGAGAACAGGATTTAGCCCGAATTCAGAAAAATTCCAGTTAGTATCCCAACGGCGTTGAGCATTATAAGCCATGCACAACAAATCATCTAGATACTCTCGATAAGCTTCAGGGTTTTCTGGATTTATAAAGTTATCCAGTCCTAACTGGTGAACTTTTTTATCAATAATTTCACGATGTTCTGTTAATGGTAGCTTGCGACAGTTTTCAGGTACATCAGGAAACTTTTCAAAATCATGTAAAATAAATCCAGCTATTACTAATCTGCGCTCTCGCTCTTTCACCACTCGCTGCACTGTGGTATTAAGCTTTTCTAAACGTTTCTCAATTAAATTAGCTGGGAATAAACCATTGAGTAAGTGAGTATTCAGTGATTGGTCAGCAGCATTATCTCGTCTGACTTTAGTTTTTCCTTCAGCTTCTCGCTGTTGGTCAATTTCATCAAAAAACTTACCGCCTTTCGCGGTTACACCAATGGCTATCCTCAACAGATTTGGTAAAACATACTCACCAAAGTCTGCCATTACCTTATCATCTGGATTTTGAGATTGAATAGCTTCACGCAATAGCTTAAGTGTTAATAATTCGCCTTCGGTTTCAATAGTGCGGTCTGAAGAATCGCCATCAAAACCAAAATCACCTGATAACCAATCATCATTAGACATTTTCAAACTCCATTTTTTTACTCCACGCCTTCTAGCAACTTGGCAACTTGCTCTGGAGCCGGAAGTTGATTTTTTAATTCTTGAGGCAACGTAGAAAACAGTTTATAAGTTGCTATACCAATTGGTTTATTCGATTCTCTCAGTGCATACTCAACAATAGTTTTATCCTTAGATTTGCAAAGAATAATTCCGATTGAGAGATTTTCGTCTGGGAATCGAGATAAATCATCTAAAGCCGCAAGATAAAATTGCATTTTTCCCACATACTCAGGTAGGAATTCTCCAGTTTTTAACTCAATCGCAACTAGACATTTTAATTGGCGGTGATACAGCAACAGGTCAATAAAAAATTCTTTATCGCTAACTTCTAAGCGATACTGACTGCCAACAAAAGTAAACCGCCCACCCATTTCTTGCAAGAATGGTTCAACTCTTGCCAAAATTGCCTGTTCTAGCTGGCGTTCGCTGTGTTCATCTGCTAGTTCCAAGAAATCAAAAGTATATTCATCTTTGACAGCTAGTTTTAATTGGTTACGGATTTCTGCTGGAACAGTTTTATCAAAGTTAGTCTGATTTAACAGAGTCTTTTCATAAGTTTGATTTTCAATTTGGTGAATCAAAACATTCTTTGTCCAGCCAAATTTACGAGTCATTCTAATATAAAACTCTCGTTCTAGTTCATCTTTGCACTTCTCTACAATGACTAGATTGTGACTCCATCCAATTTCTCGCACCATTGGTGCGAGTTTTTCATTGTTGACATAAGATTCATAAAAAAGCCTCATCCGCCAGAGGTTAGCAGCAGAAAATCCGCTAATTCCTGGAAACTCTGCTTGTAAGTCTTTTGCTAACTGTTCTACTATGGATTTTCCCCAACTAGCGCCCTGCTGTTGAGTAACAATTATCTGTCCAATGTCCCAGTAGAGGTTAATCATTTCCCGATTAACTGCTTTTAGTGCTTCGTACTGGGCTGAACGAATACGCTGTTTTATTTCCATTAGCAAATGTCTGTAATTGTTTGAAATGGGATTACTCATAAAGAAAAAGGTTCAACTCGCTCATGACTAACTAGCCGACGCGCATAGACCAAACAGGCTTGTACATCTTCCCGTTCTAACCAGGGATAACCTTCTAGCAAGGTTTCAATAGTATCTCCCGCCGCCAACATCCCTAAAATATGTTCAACAGCTAGGCGGCGACCTCGAATAATTGGTTTACCACCAAAAATTTTGGGGTTGACTGTGATTCTTTCCAAAAGTTTTTGTTCGTTCATTGTTTACCTTCAGAATGCTTAATTTTATTGACTATTTCCTGTGATTTGCAAAAAAGAGGGAAGCTTTAATAAAACTCATTGCTTTAAGATTTGGTGTTACCAGTGACTCGCTCAACCATCAGCTTTAAATCTGTTGGGGATAGAGACTACCTACGCCTGACCTTAATACCGCAAGCTGCTAATCAGCTTCCCTCTTAGATGGAGATTCTCTAATTTAGCTAGAGAAATGCCCAGATAAGCTATCGCATTAGTTATGCTGCCAATAACCGATACTGAAATTGGTTATGAGCAACTTTCCGCTTTTCAATTAAGTAGCCTTTCTTGCGAGCTTCAAACACCGTGTGTCCAAATCGCCAACTAACTTTTATAGCTAGTTCGTCGCTTGAATGCCACTTACCATCTTTGAGAAGTGAAATTAGTCGGTCAAGGTTTGTCAATTTAACAAGCATGATTATCACCTCCTTTAAAAACTTTGTCATACGAATACTTCAGCCAAAATCCTTGTTTTACAAGGACTTCAGGAATTTGTATAATCTGACGCTACATAATGCGATAGCTCTTGTCAAGCATTTAAATAAGGTCAGACTTATTCAACAAATGATAAGCGTTGACTTATTCAACCTTTTATGAAATCCTTGTATACATGGAGCTTTACGCGCACAAAAAATAATCCTTTGAAATCCCTATTAGGGATTGAAACGAATAAGTCTGTGCTTAAAACCGTAAGCTCTTGTCATAAATCAACTAAAATCCCTATCAGGGATTGAAACTTCAAGCAATCCACATCTCATCTCCTTTGCTTTTAAACGTGTAAGCAAGCGTATCCAGCAGCAGCGCAGAGTGACCAAAAGCGATCGCATAGGGCGCAGTAGCATCATGAAAGCTATACTGATCGCTGATGCCATAAATCTGAAAATTCATCGGTAGCCTTAGCCGCATCCGCACTTCAGCAAGAGGACGGCGAATCACGTAACAAACCAAACCTTCCTTTTTTAGGCGTTTGTTAATTTCCCCAACCCAATAGTTGTCAGGTTGCCAAATTTCCACACCAGTCAAAACCTGAACTTTCCAAGCGTCTGCAATTGGCTGCAAGTTTCCAGAATAGGTAAACTTCCAGTTCAGCCGTTCCTCTCGGTAAGAACGCAACTTCATAAATGCTAGACAATGAGCAAATCTACCTTTGGCGATGGGTTGTCCCGTGCGTTCTGCGGTTTCTTTGAGTGTCCGTATAAATCCCGCTTCCGTCCACATTTCAATTTCTAAATTTCCCAAAATCCCCGGTAAATCGTAGGTTTTAAACCTATCTGACTCGTTTTCTTCCGTTAAGTCATATAAACCACATTGCAAAGGACTTGAACCTCGAAAACTAGCAGCATCCTCAGCAATGGGATTTCCTGATTTACCAGAAAGCGCTTGCCAATCTTTCGCCCATCCTTGAATACGTCCGGCTTGTGACTTCAGACTTGTTTCAAATAATTGTTCACAGGCTTCTTGAAACTTGTCTCGGCTTTGGGCATACTGTTGTTTAATTGTGCGATCGCTCAATTGGTAATATAGCCAAAATGATTGCACAGCCCCCCAACGACGATAATAACCACGAAAATCGTTGATTTGTCGATAATTATCGGTAATGGTATTGTGAAAAGTGGGGCGATCGCAAATACTATTCACTTCTAACGGTGGAATATCCCCTTTAAACAAACGCTCTACCAAAAAGTTAGGAACTAGAGAAAAAGCTGTAAAATTCTCAAACTTAACTATCTGACCATCTTTTTCATATCCATCATGTCTTCCTAAGCGTCCTAAACGTTGAATAAAGTTACCTGCATCGGATGATTCAAAAATTAGGAAATTGATTTTGAAATCAACCCCAACATCAATTGTGCTAGTGCCAATTACCAAGTCAGCAGAAAGACTTCGCTCCTTTTCTCCTTTTCCCGATAGCCCTGTATTCTCTCCAACTTTCAATCCGTAAGGCTGTAAGATTTCCCGAAAAAACTGAGTTAGGCGTTTGACTGCTGCGATTGAGTTAAGGATAATTGCACCTTTACTTCCTGGATACTGCTGAAACTGAGCCAAAATCAAATCACTATTTTCTTTTAACCAGATTTCCGAAGCTTTAAATGACGGTTCTAAAGGAATAAAATTCAACGAAATTGTTCGCGCTACTTGCCGCCAGCCCTGTGTTTTCAGTTGCTCTCCTTCTTCTGGTGTATCAGGAAATTGATATTTATTTTGTTTTAGAGGATCAATTTCTTTACAACGAAATCCTGCTTTTTCTAATCGCCCAATTAAGTTTGTATCTGGTGTGGCTGAAAGAAACAGAAATTTTTTGCGGCGATTTGTACAGCGAATTAACAACATTGTGTTAATCACACTGGCAATTTGGGGAGCAGCAAAAACGTGGAATTCATCAAAAATAAATAGGTCAAAATCTTTATCAATTCTGCCCCATAGTTTATCTGGGCTATCGCCACGAATTATGTAAGCACCTCTATGCAGGTAATGAAAAATATCAGGGTTGGTTAATAATGCTTCTCTCTGGTTAGTAAGAGTTGCGATCGCAGCCCCTTTTTTCAATCCCTCATTTTCCGCATAAATTTCTAAATCAGCCCCACTCAGACGCACTACACGCGGCTGATTCTCTGGCTGGAATTGCTCAATATATCCTCTAATCTGCGTTTCTTGATCGCGGGCGAGTTCATTGGTTGGGTAAAGTCCGATCGCAGAAATTTCACCCTGAAGAACCTCTAAATAAGCCGCGAGACTTTTACCATCACCAGTCATCGCAGTGTTGAACACGACATCAATATTTGGATCGCGTAACGCTTCTAAAGTTGCGGCTTGATGCCAAGAAAGCAACCAATCTTTAGGTAATTTCACCCCGTCAGGTGTGGGGACGGTTTGCGAGTAAACAGGCTTGAGAGTAATTTTGTAATTTTCGGACATACACTTAAATAGTGTCCGTAACTGGTTGTTAAAAACTATATTGGCACGCAAAATAGAGATTGACAAGATTTATAAGTATAAAAGTGTCCGTATAAAAGATGAGTCGAAAAGGTCAATCTATTACACTGTCGATATCAGAACGTGATAAAGCGGAGCTAGAAGCGATCGCTCGTGAATTCGGTATGATGTGGGGAGAAGACCCTAACATCTCGAAGTTAATTAAAGCGATCGCTCAACGTAAGTTACTCATCGGTAACAATAACGATTGGAAAGAACCACGCATCAGGGCATTACATCGTTGTATCAATGCTTTGACAGACATCGGGCAAATTGAACAAGCCCAAATCATTGCAAACTTACTTCTCGAACGCAGCGAATTATCATTACCATTGCGAGGCGAAATTGAACGTTTCTTAGAAAATTTGCCCCCAGCTTGGCGATTACAAATAGATAACTACATCCTGCGAAACCAACCATTTCAGCTTTCTTATCAAGATGCAGCCGGATGCTTATTAAACTTCACTGTACGTCACGCCAAAGTTACACCCCACGAAAAGCGGCAATATCTTGATTGCTGGTGCGAAGAGACAGAAGGAAACTTTGATATACCAGAACTGGTTCACAACTGGAGTTTACGATTAGACAGGATTACTGAAGCTGCTGTCATGCCAATTTCTGGTGAATGGCGAAGTTTGGCTGAGATAGAAGTGGAAATGCATCTATTTGCTGGCTTGGCTTTTGCGTATCAAGCAAAACCAGAAGACAATATTAATGAGTGGATACCAGATAAAGCGCGAGTCCGGCGAGTTGTCAGGCGAGTATCTAGTACTTTTTGGTTTATGCGAGAAGTGATGCAGTATGCGCCAGATTGTGTAGTGATATTACCAGAGAATGTGCGCGATCGCCTCAAGCAAAAACTCCTCACCCTTTGCCAGTTATACGATATCGAAACCAGGTCTTAACTCTTTCCCTCTTCGTACTCGGAGAGGGACGATTTTACTACGTAAAACCAGGTAGAGGTTTTTTATAAAACTACACTTCCATAAGATGCACTCATGTAACCGTTGTCTGCGATCGCCTATAGCCATCTCCAATACGTAAGTAAGATCAATGACGTAATAACAAAGCTTCCAGAACTCAATTGTGAAAATTAAAGAAAAAAATAATTACTAATCGCCTAAAAATTCCGGTTTTTTTAGCTTTGGGATGATAAATAAAAATAATAGCGTTGAATGTCATGCTTCCCTCTGCGAAGGATTACTGAAATTCTTCGCTGCCTTCAGGATGACTACTCACCACCAAATAACATCTACCACCAATCAGTTTTTTGCTGGAGATTCTGCTACATCAAAAGGCTCTACCACAAAACTGGCTCTAGATGTATCTAAGTAACTATGCTGATAAAGTGTAAAGATGTCACCCGATCTAGGAGTGAATTTTAAAGCAATTGTAAAGGAATTTGTACCATTTTGGCAGGTTTTTATCGGAAAGATGGGATATTAGTAGATTGTACAAATCTTTATTGTTATTCATTATCTACCGAAAACTGCTAAGTACAACCAAATATCGACACAGATAAGTTTAAGTAATTTAACGAAGTAGGAAGTAATACATGGTATTATCACTGTCTTCTCATAACGTTATCCAGTATCTGCAAGAAGCGGGGCTGTGTAGCTCAGAAGATGACGCATCAGATAAATCTGAGTTGCCAGGAAGTAGTAAGAACAATTTCGATTTACTTGTGACTCTAGCAGATAATCGGAAACTGCTCATTAAACAAGAACGTAACGTTAAAAGCAATGACGGCGCTCCTCGTGAATTGTTTCAGGAGTGGCTATTTCATCAGTTGCTCCAGCAGTTTCCCGTTCTTGGCAATATTTCTGCGATGCCTACGGCGGTAAACTACGCACCGTTAGTAGTCCATTTTGACGAAGAAAATTCTATCCTTGTCCGCAACTACTTAAGTGAATATCGGGAACTTGCGACATTGTACCACAACAATGAGATTTGTCCACAAGAAATTGCTACTGCTATCGGCACTACTTTAGCGGGACTCCATCGCGCAACCTATAACCGCCGAGAATATAAGGATTTCATGGCAACTGCTCCCCAAGGAGAGTTTCGCTATGGCTTTTACAATCCGGCGCAAGGGGTAGAGTCAATTGGTCCGGAGATTTTTGGGAATGTTCCCACGGATGCGCTGAAATTCTATCTACTCTACCAGCAATCGGAGAGTTTAGAATCTGCGATCGCAGATTTGGCTTATGCCTGGAATCCTTGCTGCTTGACTCACAACAACCTGAAATTGAACAACATTTTGGTTCATTCCAGGTGGGAGAAACTAGACAATTGCCTAGTAAGACTAATTAATTGGGAAGCTTGTTCTTGGGGAGATCCAGCCTTTGATTTAGGAACTTTACTAGCAAGCTATTTAGGAATTTGGCTCAATAGCCTCGTAGTAGACCCCACGATTGATTTACAAGAATCTTTACATCTGGCGTTAACACCGTTAGAGAGTTTACAACCTTCTATTATTGCTCTAATTAGGGCTTATCTAAATGCTTTCCCCATGATTTTGTCATACCGTAGTGACTTTATTGAGCGCGTTATCCAATTTGCAGGGCTGGCACTAATTCATCAAATTCAGGATATGATTACCTGCCGAAAATCCTTTAATAATGCTGATATTTGTATGCTGCAAGTGGCTAAAAGTTTACTGACTATGCCGCAGCAAGGTGTACTAACTATTTTCGGGATATCAGAGTTAGAAATTCTTAACCCTGGGGGAAAAATTCATAAACTTCCTCAGTCTGTCAAAGAGCCACAGTTACTTCGTCTTTATTACGAAAAAACTCGGCTTCGTGGTTGCTAATAGCAGGCAACAGAACAATTATGAATTCTGGCTCCTGGCACCTGAATTTTGTTTTTTAAAATTTGATTTCTAAATTGATTAATGCTAAATTACTCTGTCAATCAGCCGCTAACTTCTCTATTCGATATTGCTAAGAATATTCAGATTGAGCCAAATTTTTGTATTTATCATCCCAATTATCGACCCTTTGCTTTACCAACTAAAGTAGCCGATAGATTTCAGCAAAATTCTGTAGATTTACAACAGAAATATCTCACCCTATTGCTGCGAAACTTTCTTTATGGTATCTATTACAATGGCTCTCTACAAAGTACTTTAGCAGTCAATACTGATAGTAGTAATTGTCCGCCAAGGCAGAATTTAGCAGATAATTCCATCTTAGAAATTGATTGGAAGTTTTACGAGCATCTACACGCCAGTAATCACGGCATAGGTTACTTTGATCCTCAATGGCAGGTCTTACGAAAAGAACCTGATGGTACTATGGCGGTGACTAAAGGCGGTTTAACACTTTATGTTGAGCCAGATTGCCATCTAAAATCCAGCAAGAAATCTACGAGAGTGGGTGATATGGTGGCAATCTGGATGCCCAAAAATCGATTGCAAAATGGCTGTTACTTAGCAGTTAGTAATGTTGGACAGGAACAGCAGAGCAATCCTGATGCTGATTTGGGAGCAGGGCGAATTTACTTTAACTTTACGCCATCTGGTGCGATCGCTCTCATGGAAAGCCTGACTCTGCAATTGAATGCAGCCTCGATACCCTTTAGCTTTCAGGTTCTTCACAATCCCTGTGCATACGGACGCTATGATTCGGGGCTACTCTACTTTGAACTCTCCGACTATCCAGCAATTCGCACAATCCTTCAGGCTATTTATCCAGAAAATCAATCCCATTTCCAGCCCGAAATCCCCTTGTTTACCAAATTTTTAGCCCCAGGTTTAGGTTTAGCCGAGGAACCAACCCAAAAATTTGCCGCACAAGAAAGTTTTGGGATGAACCGTTGCCAAATCGTTGCTAATGCTTTGTTAGAAGCTTGGCAAAAAGGTAAGAATGCAATGGAGGAACGGATGAGAGTTATTGACCAACACTTTGCACGACATCTAATAGATTTACAGCGTCCCTATCTCAATCCCAGTTCAGAGGATATATATAAGCCGTTAAATTGATTGATGGGGCATTGAGAATTGGGCATTGGGCATAGTTAAGAGGTTTAAGCTATACAGTTGATACTGAAAATTAACCTAGTTAACATAATTTTTAACCTAGCGATGTCTACGGCAGGCTAAGTTTACGCCTTATATTTAAAGGCATCATTGATTCTTACTTAAAAATTCAGCATGAAGGTTAATTTAATATCTACTATTTTTAGATATTTTTCAGTAGTATTACTAATTAACAAAAATGATTAGATTGTAATCTTTTACGAATAGTATTAGGAGATTAGCGGGCAGAGGAGAAGTTGCAACAAGTTTTTCACCTCTTCCCCATGCCCCATGCCCCATCCCCAATGCCCAATCCCCAATTCAAAATTCCACAATTACCGGCGTATGGTCGCTGGGCTGGGTTAATTTTCTAGGTGCGGCATCGATAATACAACTTGTCGCACGATCGTACAGCACAGGTGTGAGATAGTGATGGTCAATCCGCCAACCTAAGTTGCGACGGAAGGCGGCGGCGCGATAATCCCACCAGCTATAATTTCCGCCTTCTGTGGTGAATTTGCGGAAAGCATCGGCAAATCCCAGTTTTAGAATATCGCGTAAGACTTGGCGCTCGGTTTCTGTTGCCATAATGTGATTTTCTGTACTCACTTGCTCGTGAATATCTTTATCTTCTAGGGCGATGTTGAAGTCACCGCAAACACAAATTGCAGGTTCTGACAGCACCAACAATCGTAAATACTCATGTAGCGCTGCTAACCAGCGTAGTTTGTATTCATATTTTTCAGTTCCTACTGCTGCACCATTGGGAACATATAAGTTAACAATCCTAATACCATCAATTACACCTGTAATCACCCGCTTCTGCTCGTCCCATTCGTGGTGTAAATCTGGCAAAATCGCCCTAAAACCGCTACTTACGTTTAAAAGTGGTTGGTGGCTAATCAGGGCTACGCCGTTATAAGATTTTTGTCCAGATATATAAAGGTTATAGCCCAACTGCTCAAAAGGCGATCGCGGAAACTCGGCATCAGCAACTTTGGTTTCTTGCAAGCAGAGAACATCAACAGGATTCAGGGTTAACCAATCAGTAACCTGTTCGAGACGAGTGCGAATTGAGTTGACGTTCCAAGTAGCGATTTTCATTAGTTATCAGAATTTTTTGTAAATTAATAATTACAAATTATGTAATTATTGTACAATTAATTAATATTTATAATTTTCTTTCCATTTGCCAATTACCTTTAAACAAACCTCTAATCATTTGATCCCATTCAATATTTTAGTATTAGCAGCTACAAAATATTCAATTTTGTAAGTTCTACTACAAAATATTCTACTTCATTATGATCCCCAAGACAGATGCAACAAGTAATTGATTTACTATAGGTTAGAAGTGTAGCTCTGAGTTGACATTTGCCGATAATTGTTTAGATTTGGCGGTATAAAATTTGCGGGATGCTTAACCTTTCTTTAGCTTTTAGTAGCCTTTTAGGTTAATTTAGATGTCAAAATAGCAAGTAGAAATGCTTTGTTCTCATAGAATAATGATGCACCTATTTATATTGAGGACAACTTCATAGACTGAAGCAAAAAAACTTATGAAAATCGCTCAAGTTGCCCCCTTATGGGAAAGGGTTCCACCTCCTACTTATGGAGGAATAGAACTGGTAGTGAGTCGCTTGACTGATGAACTTGTTCGTCGCGGTCATGAGGTGACATTATTTGCCTCTGGCGATTCTCAAACTTTAGCTCATTTAGAAGCAGTTTATCCGCGTGCATTACGCTTAGACCCAAATGTAAAAGAGTATGCAGTATACGAAATGCTAGAACTGAGCCAAGTTTACCAACGTGCTAAGGAATTCGATATTATCCATTCTCATGTAGGGATTTCAGCGCTACCTTTAGCGAGTTTTATAACAGCAACTTCTACAGTGCATACCTTGCACAATAATTTTACAACCGACACCCGTCACGCATTTAGCTACTACCAAAAGCAACCATACATCAGCATTAGTAACTCGCAACGTCAAGTCGATCTAAATTATGTTGGCACGGTTTATAATGGAATTGAGGTAGCGGATTATCCATTCGTAGCCCAACCGTCAGAACCTGGATATTTAGCATTTTTAGGTCGTTTTTCGCCAGCAAAAGGGCCACAACATGCGATCGCTATTGCCAAGCAGAGTGGTTGGCGTTTGAAGATGGCAGGAAAGGTTGATGTCGGAGACTCTGAGTTTTTTGAACAAGAGATTGCTCCCCACATTGATGGTCAGCAGATTGAATATCTAGGTGAAATTAACCACGCCGAAAAAGCTGAACTTCTGGGGAATGCTGCCATAACTCTTTTCCCCATTAACTGGCAAGAACCTTTTGGGTTAGTAATGATTGAATCAATGGCAACTGGTACACCAGTTATTGCCATGAATTTCGGCTCAGTACCTGAAGTGATTGCCCACGGTAAAACAGGTTTTATCTGTAAAAGCTATGCAGAAATGGCGACAATGATTCCACTCGCTTTGGAACTCGATCGTCAAACCTGTCGAAAATATGTAGAAAACAACTTTAGCGTTAGCCAAATGGTTAACGGATATGAAGCTGTTTACAGACAAATTATTAAAGACCGCATAGAATCGAATGGTTGCATTCATGCTACCAAAATCAATTTTTAATCAACTGATTTTTTTGCTGAATTTAAAACAACAAATTTTTTTAAGGAGGATATTGGTATGAGTACGAAAGCCAACACCTGCCCGTGTTGCGGTGGTTCCCTCCTGCGTCATGCCCGTCACGGTGAACTATATTGGTTTTGCCTGTCATGCAGACAAGAAGTGCCACTATTAACTGCTACTCGCTTGCCTAATGTAGAAACCCGAAACACCGGAGTGATTCCCCAGCCAGTGGTAAATACTTAGTTTTTACTATTTGTTTAAGTAAGTTGGCAAGGGCTGTCATTTGTCCTTGGTTATTGGTCATTAGTAAGGGCTTTAAGCCTGTTTACGTTTCGTAATATAATTTGGTTTATTTCTACCAAGTTACCTAGATTAATAAAATTTGACTAAAAATCAAGACTGATTTGTTTACACCTATCAATTAGCTCAAACTGGTAAAATCGGATGGAGCTAATTGATAGGTTTTAAATTTTGTTAGCAGCGTTACTTTATGGGCAAGAAGATTTACGCTTAGAAAAAGTTGCTGACCCCACTACCGGGGCTGGTGAAGTTGTGATTCAAGTGGGGGCGGCAACAACTTGCGGTACAGATTTGAAAGTCTGGCGGCGTGGTGGTCATGCCAAGATGTTGAAACCACCAACGCTGTTTGGTCATGAAGGTGCTGGGCGAATTGTTGCCTTGGGTGCAGGGGTTACAAATTGGCAAGTGGGCGATCGCATCGTCGCTAATAATTCTGCACCATGCATGAAGTGCTTTTTTTGTCAACGCCAAGAGTATTCATTATGTCCGAATCTGACCTGGAATAATGGTACTTTTGCAGAATACTTGAGAATTCCCGCACCGATAGTACAGCATAATTTATTGCATATACCCGATGAGTTGTCGTGGGAATTAGCAGCCATGACGGAACCCTTAGCTTGTGTATTGCATGGTGTAGCCCGTTCTAATATCAAAGCTAAAGATAAAGTAGTCGTCTTAGGAGATGGGGCGATCGGGCTGATGTTTGTGGCGGCGTTGAGTGACAAAGCTGAGGTATTGCTGTGGGGAGGTAATCACCATCGGCTAGAAATTGGTCAGAAATTGGGTGCAACCCAGACCTTTAATTATCATCAAATCTCGGATATTCCCAGTGTAGTGAAAGAACTTACCCAAGGATGGGGTGCAGATGTAGTTATTGAAGCGACAGGTGTACCAAGTGTTTGGGAAACTGCGATCGCCTGCGCCCGTCCTGGTGCAACAGTCAACTTATTTGGTGGATGTCCACGAGATACCAGCATTACTCTTAATACAGAACAGCTACACTACAGCGAACTAACCATTAAAGGCGTGTTTCATAATACACCTGAGTATGTGCAGGAAGCGTTGGCACTGATCGCTAGTCGCAAAATACCCTTTGAGTTACTTATTAGCGAACAGCGACCATTAAAAGATTTAGAACAGGTATTTTGTGAAATGAAGGCACGACAGGTAATTAAGGTAGCAATGATTCCTTAATTTTTTGCGGAGTAAAGCAGATGCTCTGAGCCTAGCCAAATAATGTGGAAAATCGGGACACTAGAGGATCTGTAATTTACCAAAGAATTCCCTAAAGCCAGTAGCTTGAGGGAATTCTAAGAAAGAAATAAATTATATTTTTAGGTTGGGTTTCTAACCCACTCAGTTAATATGATGGGCGAGACATCCATTTAAAAAAAATAGTTGGATATTTATTATTTAGAAGTCTTTAGAAATAGTCATGTTAGAACTAAGGAGTGTCAATATCCGAGAATACTTGCGGTGAAAACATTGCCCACAACGAATCATAGTAAGGGAGAAAATAATCAGCCTGTTCCGGTTCTAGACGAGAGCGGATCTCAGCGCCGAGCAAGTGAATCAATTGCCGCACTAATTCCCATCTTACCTTTAATCGAGGATACAGCATGACACACAATGGAAATAGCTCTTGTTGTATAGCGCTAATGTTGTTTTCCAAAACACAGACCCATAAATACACCTGGAACATCTCTATATCACGGACACTCGAAATCTGAACGTTAGTGTTACTTAAAGGACCTGTATAGGTTTGATAGTTGGGATACATCTGCATCACTCGTTCTGAAATCTTCGTTGCAATTTCACTGCACAACGGTAAAAGTTTCTGAACAGCTTGTAATCGTGGTGAGTCGTAATCATAAGCTGCTGCTGCCTCGTAAGAACGCTGGAGTGGCATATAAAGATAGTCATCAATCACTTTGAAGTAATCCCTCAGCGATGATTGCTGCGCTGGCGGTATCAAGTTGAGTAGTATTTGTCCACTGTAGTGAAACTGCATACTAATAAACCCGATCACTCTAGGATCATCTGCTGTGTAGTTACGCCTAATCTTTCCCAAATCTCTGGCAATCCGAGTAGAAAACTTCGCTGGGGAAATCTGTTCGCTGTATGCTGAGAGGGCTGCTTTATAAATTTGGTGGGTATCCTTTGCAACTGCCCACGGATCAATTAATTCAGGGTCAATTTGATGCCGAATCACCTCTTGAGACAAAAGCGCTTCCGTTCTTCCCCACGCTTGAAGAGTTGTGGTTCGGAGTGCCTGCATTAACGTTTTTGCAACCTCACTTTTGATTTCGCTGCCCTTGAGAACTTCGATGCGATCGTCCTGTTGAGTTAAATTTTGCAAATACTTCTTCGCCCACGCTTCTGAAAAGGGTTGATTTACTACTGTCTCAAGCCTTCTTGCTGGTTCTGGTAACAATGAAAGATTTTGTAACGGCATGAGTATTTCCTAGCTAAATTTAAGAAATGAAATATTTCGTAATATTCAAAGCATACAGAAATTAATCTCGCCAGCAAAACCGCGAAATTACTTATTTCATCATCTCTTCAAACTAAATCGCAGGTTTTTTACATTTTTTAGAAAAAGGCGATCGCCACAGGATTATCATTACATTTTGGGCAACGATCCGATTTTTTCTAACAAGGGGACAAGGGGACAAGGAAAATAACCATGCCCAATGCCCCAGATTTATAATCTATTAGTTTCTTTTGTAACTAACTTCCAGCCTTCAGCTTGGCCAATTAACTTCATTGAATCTAGTTGGAGATTGTTGAAAGCAGATGCATGAAGCAGAAAGTAGGGTTGCCCGTTGTAGTGCCAATAATACTCTAGTTCGCCAACAGAAGCGGGAATGATGGTGCGATCGCTATAATAATCCAACGAGGGACGATGGTAGGGAAAAGATGTGTAAATCTTCCTCGTAGCTGGATTTGCCCGCGCAATCATGGCGGCGACTGGTTTAACTGGATAGGCTTCCGATAATTCCCAAACCCAGTAGTTAGATTTCATTAACAGCAGCAGCGAAAGATAACTTCCCCAAAATAAAATCTTCAGAAATTGCCCGTCGCCTCTTTCTGCCAAAATAGCTGCTAAGGTCATAGTTAAAGCGACTGCTGCAAAAATCAGTTGTAAGTCTGTTTGTGATCTTGTACCCCAACTGAAATAAATGCTCCCAGCAGAAGCGACTACTGCAAGTATTGCTAAACCCGCAACCCAAGCGCGGGGATAGGATGAGAGTAAAGGCGAATTTTCTGTATCTGATAATTGGATACCAAAAGCTAAAGCTAAACTAGGGTAAATCGGGAATAAATACCAGGGAACTTTGGTAATCATGAAAGAAATTACCAAGAGATAAACACCACTCCACGCCATTACTAGTTTGGCCCAACTAAGGTTGCGATTTTCCCAGGTTAAGCGGACAGTTTGTGGTAAGAATAATAACCAGGGCCATGTGTATTTGAGAAGTTCAACAACATAGTACCAAGGTGGTTCAGGATTACCCTCTACAAATGAGCCAATTCGACCTAGTGATGGGTTTACAAGCCCAACTTGGGCGAAAGTGTAACCATAGTGAATTAGTTGGGCGCTATACCAACCAGCTACAGGCAGAATACCAATGAAGATTGCTAACCACAGATAGTAACAAGTGAGCAATCGTGGCGTATCCCAAAAGAGAAATATGATCGCGATCGCACCTAGTAATACGCCTAGCAATCCTTGAGTTAGGCAAATCAACCCAAAACTCACACCTACACCAAGGCAATAACGTAAATCTCGGCGCGATCGCAACACACACAACATCATCACCATCAAAAAACTTACCATCGCCCCATCCAACATTGCCAACCGCCCATGACGCACCACAGGTAGCATTGTTAGATAAATCAAGGCGCTATAAATAGCAGCCCAACGTTGGCGAAATATCTCTCTAGCAATGCAATACAGTAAAGGTACAGATGTCGCTGTTAAAATTGCTCCAGGTAGGCGCGTTGTCAACTCATTTTCGCCTCCAAGAGAATAAGCCCAAGCAATTAACAAATGCATCAAAGGCGGCTTGTTATGATATGGTTCGCCTCCTAATGTTGGATAAAGCCAACGCATTGAACCGGCTGGAGCGTGCCAAATTTCACGAGCAACCTGTGCCACAGTCCCTTCATCCCAATCTCGCAGGGGCAATCCTCCCAGATTGATGCTAAACAGTAACACTGCTGCCAACAGCAATACTATTAGCCATACCCAATCAATCCATCTGCCAACCGTGCGATTTTGTTTTTCTAGATGACTCCAAACAAAGCTTCCTTCTTGCATATTCTATGGTAATCATTTTACTTGCTGGTTTGATTACATAGAGACCGGAGCGAATCTCCAATGTTGCCATCCAGTAGCAACGGATATTATTAACAATTGCTAGTTTCCAAGATTAACTCAAATTTCTCTAATTAGCGCTATTTTTTGAAAAATTTATCTTAGTTATTGAAAGAACACATAATCCGATAAATGATACAAAGAATACAATCAAACAATTATTTATTACCTGCTATTTAATGCGTATATTAACTCGTGTTCTATTTTATTCGGATGCTGAGTTTAATTTTTATCTACTTAGCTATCAGTTAAATAACTCAAAAAATAACGAATTATTTGCTACATTTTTTCAATCCCACACTCAACACTTCAAAATTTTGAGCATAACTTTTGAAAGTGTTTATTTCTATCCTAAGTCATTCGTAAAAAATCAGATTTCCGACTTCTTAAAGAGGTCGGAAATCTGGACACTGCTAAAAATTTTGGCATTTTAAATTTAATTAAGCAATTATTCAATTAAAACATCTGTGTTATACAATCTTGTAAAAGGAATTTTTACAAAAATAACTAGAAAATGATTGGAGCCTGTCAATGAACTTACCTGTAGTTGTGGATATTGCACTTGGCTTAGTTTTTATTTACTTGATTTTGAGCTTACTAGCTTCTGAAATACAGGAATTGCTCGCCACATTATTACAATGGAGAGCTAAACATTTAAGAACTTCAATTGAATTACTTTTATCAGGTGGTAGTGAAAGTGAAAAATCAGATATTATTAATGCAATCGACTTGGTACAGAAACTTTATAACGATCCTTTGATTAATACATTAAATCACCAAGCGAAGGGGAAACTAGAAAAGCATTTCCGGGAAATTACTAAAAACCCTGATAAACGACTACTAGATAAACAAAGTGGCCCTTCCTATCTTCCTTCTGAAACATTTGCAATTACTTTATTAGATGCCTTAAAAATTCCCCAGTTAATTAATCATGTGAAACATCCTAGTGAAGAAGCAAAAACCAACTTGCACATGATATTAGCATCTTATAAAGAACTTAAAAAAGGTATAAACGATCCAACGAGTCCAAGTTACACAAAACTTCAAGAAATTTATGGAGATATTGACCAGAAATTTATAGATTTTGTTAATAGTGAGTTACCTGATGAAGTCCCTGATAGTTTAATCAAAAGCCTTGCTGTGATTGCTCAACGTAGCAGGATAAAGGTTGGCGATCTCACAGAAGAAATAAATCAGTTTAAAAATGAAGTCGAAACATGGTTCGATCGCTCTATGGATCGAGCAAGCGGTGTTTATAAGCGTAATGCCAAAGGAGTTGCTATTTTAATTGGAATATCAGTTGCTTTCTTAACCAATACTGATACATTCCATCTGGTTAAAAGACTGTCAGAGGATTCGGTTATCCGCTCTACCATTGCTCAAAGCGCAAGTCAACGAATCGATTATATCAATGACGAAGCAGCCAGAAGGGGCATTGAGAAACTATTAGGAAATGCTTCTATACCCATTGGATGGCAAAATATTAATCAACAGTTTGAGTTATTAGATACGACAAAATCTAATATGATTTACATCAGAATTTCACAGGTTTTTAAATTAATTTGCGGTTGGATAGTGAGTGGTTTTGCTATTGCTATGGGTGCGCCTTTTTGGTTTGATATCCTCAATAAAATTATCAATGTGCGGAATGCAGGGCCAAAACCTGTTTCGTATACGAAGGATCAACCGTCTCAGAAATAGTGTTTAAATCAAAAAATAAAAATAATTTGTAGTTTTAATTCTTTATTCTGAAGAGTAATTTCAATCTGTCTAATAAATTCTCGAAAGTAAAATCGTCGCTCTGTTTCCGACAAATCTAACCAAAATTGTGGTATAGAAACAGCTTGAGCAACAGAACGCAAGTTAACTGGGGGAAGCATCGCCAACTTTGCTTCGAGTGCAGAAATTTCTGTGCGGAGTTTGTAAGCCCTTAACTTTGCTGTTTCAACATCTAAAATTCCAGTTTCAATTAAAGGGGGTAACTGAGCAAGTATTTGTTGCTGACGAGCGATCGCTTCTCTTAAACTATTCTTGACTGCATCCAATTGCGGAAAATTCATCCCCGCTACAGCTAAGGGTAAATCACGACAAACAGTTTCAATTGTATGTTCCAACACCTCTTGGTAGGGAATAGCCTTACACTTGGGGCGTTGAGGACAGCTAGTAGAACGTAAATAAAGATACTCCTTATCTTGGTTACGTTGGGTGACACGAGTAACCGTCAGATGTGATTGACACTCAGCACAGACAACCAATCCAGCTAAAGAACGCCTAGCACTAGCAGTTCGGGATGGTAAACGACTGTTGCGGCGTAAAAGTCGGTCAATTTGGGCTGCTTCTTCTTTAGAAATTATCGGAATATGTGTATTAGAGATAATTTCACCATTTTGGTAAGCTGTATTGCCGCGATAAACTGGATTAGTTAGCCAGCGTCTTCCTGTGGTTACAGAGATTTTTTTGCCGTATTTTTTTGCCAAGTAGCGAACTGAACCGCGTAGGGAACCATAGAGTAAAAAGTGTTCAAAAAAATCTTTGACTACTGGTGAAGTACTGCGATCGATAGTATATTGTCCCTTACCTCTGCGATAGCCGTAGGGAACTTTGCCGGGTGGCGGCGCAACCTCAAGACGATTACGGGCGTGTCCTTGACGGATGCGACGACTGCGTTGTTGACGTTGAATTGCATTGAGCAAATTTAGCAAGTCAGCGCCGAGAGGGTAATTTTCGGAAGTGTAGGGTTGTTCTGTGGCAATTATCGCTACTCCCATTGCTTCGAGTTGATGCAAGCGATCGCTAATTTCTTCTACAGTATCCCCTAATTCTTCCAATCGCCGAATCAAAAGATAATCTGCTGGTTCAGTTTCACAATCTGTAAATAATTGTTGTAATTGCGTTCGCGTAGCGTGTCCAAAAGACTCTGGCTTGCCCAAATCTTCATAAACCCGATCCACCTCCCATCCCCAATCAGCTTGATCGGGAGCAGATTCTAATAGCGGATTGGTATAAGAGTAGGCAATTATTTTCATTGGGCATTGGGCATTGGGCATTGGGCATTGGGCATTGGGCATGGTTATTCTCCTTGTCCCTAAGAAGATGTCTGAAAAGTATCAAATATTTGTTGATCCCCCCTAACCCCCCCTTTTTAAGGGGGGAATAAGAGTCTTAAAGTCCCCCTTTTGAAGGGGGATTTAGGGGGATCTCCAAGTGTTAGGTGTATACAAAAAAACTTTTCAGAGATCCTCTAATCCTCTCACTGCTGACTCAACTCAATAATATTTCCATCAGGATCTTGAGTAAATAGGGCAGGGCGACCGGAAGCGCTGGGTTGAATGGAATAATTATGATTGAGCAACTCTTGTTTGGCAGCATCCAAGTTAGCGACTGAGAAAGCGATGTGGGGGTTGCGTCCCCATTTTTCGTTTGGGTTTTCGGTAGGGACAGTAGGTGCAACTATCAAGTGAATTTGATAGTTGCCGACTTGATACCATGCACCAGCGTATTTTAGGGAACGATCTATTTTGGCTAATCCCAATACTTTGCCATAAAAGTGTTCGGAGCGTTCTAAGTCAGTCACGAGAATTGCTGTATGGAGACTTTGGGTAATCTGCATTGTCGGTAAGTGCGATCGCGTTTAGTTAAATTTTGACGTAGTTTGAACCCTTGCGGAGTTATTATTCCCTTTCCCTTGTAGGCAAGCGGCTAGGGGGTAAATCTATTAGACTCAATACAAAAGCGCTATTATATTGATGCGATCGCGCTATTTGCTAATGAGTGCCATCTTGCCATTGAGTATTTGCATCGCCGTGTTATCTTAACGCAACCTCTTGCTATGCCATTGTATCGACTTGCTATGCCATTGTATCGACTTGCTATGTCATTGTATCGACTTGCTATGCTTACCTAATGAGTTAGGATCTAGTTGCGCCCTTGTTAAATGCCATAATTTTGGTAATTTATCTAACGCCTCCCTTGCGATCGCCCCCCAATCTTCATCTTTATAAATCTCTCGGTAAGCGTAAAACTCAGTCTCTTTAGCCAATAAATACACTTAACTCTGTCGAGTAAATAGTTTACAAGCTGTAATTGTCTCCCTTACAATACGACTTGAATATATTTTATTAACAATTTCTTCTGCGATGGTGTATCTTCAGAGGTTCCAAAGGTTCTAAAAAAGCTTTTAATAGATATGGTTTTGACTGCTGCTCGGATGAAATAATGATTTCATTCAATATCAACTGATTTGCTTCTGCAACTATATTTTTTAGTAAACATGAAGTTTTTGCTGATTCAGTATTTTCTCACTAATGATTTAGGATTGCTATATGATATTTACTCAACCCAACTTCATCATTATCGGAACTCAAAGAGGTGGTACAACTTCTCTTTATAATTATCTAATTCAGCACCCTCAAATTGTCCCATCTAGTCAAAAGGAAATTCACTTTTTTGATTTACAATACCAAAAAGGTATTGACTGGTATGAAGCTCAGTTTGCCTCTAAAAACTCAGTAGAGTTTTTGACTGGAGAAGCTAGCCCCTACTATATCTTTCATCCTCTGGTTCCCGAACGTATTAAACAGCACTATCCACAAATAAAAATCATTGTTCTTTTAAGAAACCCTGTTGATAGAGCAATTTCTCACTACTATCACGAAGTTCGCTGTAAAATTGAGACTCTCTGTTTAGAGGAAGCCTTTGCTTCTGAATCAACAAGACTTACTGGTGAAACTGAGAAAATTATCAGCAATCCTGACTATTACAGTTTTAATCATCAACGTTATACTTATTTGTCTCGTGGTATTTATATAGACCAGCTTCAAAATTGGATAAAGTACTTTCCTATAGAACAATTTCTTATTATAGAAAGTGAAAGTCTGTATAAAAACCCCGAATCTACAGTTAACCAAACCTTTGCGTTTTTAGGGCTTCCCTACTATCAGCTTTCCCAATCCTGTAAATACAACGCTGGAAATTATCCTATTGCTAATGAGCATATATATCAATATTTTACAAATTATTTTGAACCGTATAATCAACATTTAACAGCTTATTTAGGCAGAGAATTTATCTGGGCATCAACAAATAAATCATGTTGTTGATAACATGGAGCGATCGCTATGAGCAAGTAACAACTGTTTGGATTAGAAGCAATTGGATGAGGTTACTAGTCAAAATATGGAGCATGGGGCATGGGGTATTAGTTATTTTTTCCCTGTTCCCCCTACTCCCCCTACTCCCTAATTAGCGTTCGGAATTAGCCGACCACAGGGATAAGTCGCTGTTTGCTGTGAAGCACTTTCAGCCACTGCTGCGGGAATCTGGTCTGATGGTTGGTTTTTGGCTGCTAGATAGTCTTTTTGGAGTTTATCGAAAATAGCTTCTCGCTTGTCGTACACCCGCTTTAGGGGACGAGGCTGGCACTTATTCAAGACGTATGCTGTTACCAATGGTAGAGCGATCGTGCTATCGGTATAACAAACAATTGTGTTAGGTAACTCTTCCGGGTCAATTTTACCCCAACTAACAGCTTCCGATGGGGTTGCTCCAGACAAACCGCCTGTATCTGGACGTGCATCGGTAAACTGGATAAAGTAATCGTGTCCTCGTTCTTCTAGCCCTAATACTTCGTGAAGTTGCGGTTGAGTTTGGAGTAAAAAGTTCTTAGGACTACCGCCACCGAGAATTACCGCCGCACTTTTACCACCTGACTCACGGGCATTATATGCGATCGCAGCCGTTTCATTTACGTCAATTGATGGATCTATCACCAACTGCGAACCTTCCAAAGCCAAAGCCGCCACGTTCATCCCAATAGAGCTATCTCCTGGAGAAGACGTATATATAGGCACGCCATACTCATAAGCTGTAGCAAGCAAGCAGGAATGCTGCACACCCAACTGCTTTTCTACTTCCCGAACATACTTACCCAGTAAATGGTGAAACTCAGCAGTTCCCATCCGCTTCTGAAACGCTTCTCCTTGCAAAATCTTGCGGATGAAGGCATCGGTTTCTAATAGCACATCGTAACCAAAGATGATGTCATAAATGCGAATCGTCCCTTCCTGGCGCAGCTTCACATCATCCAAAAATGGATTACCAGCAAAAAGTTCAAAACCCAAACCATAGTGCATATCGTGGTAAAGATTTGCACCAGTGCTAATCATCCAGTCAATAAAACCGTTGCGAATTAAGGGTGCAAGCGCTGAAACCCCAAATCCTGCTGGTGTCATCGCACCGGAAAGGCTAACTCCCACCGTGACACCTTCCGTCAGCACGTCACGACTCAGAAGTTGGCAGATTTCCCGCAACCGCGCTGAGTTGTAAGCGGTGAAGTATTGATCGATCAAATCCACTACACTGATATTATTTGATATCGGTGTGGGTGCAATTTTTTGACCCAGCTGTTTAGACATTTTGGCACTCCCGAACAGAAAACACGCCGAATCTAATGTTATCTAGCTTTTAACCAAAGTGACAGCGATTAAACTAGTACAGTATGGCGGTAAATCCATTTATCATCTCAGTACTACGGCTAAGATTAAATCGTGTTACCTAACTCAACGCTTACAATTGACACAATCTCACCTTTTGCTTTTTTGAAAATATTAAATTTAATGGAAGATTTCATAAATCCAGGACTTAGGCAAAAAATAGCCTAAACCTTGATTTTCCTGCATGGACAATTCATGAATTGCGCCGACTGCGCATAGTTTTGCGTAAGTCTTAAAATCGAGAGCGGTGTACGCTACCTAGATGTGAATGCGTCAACAGAGGACTCAACCAATGGGATATGTAATTGCTACTGCAAATATGAAAGGTGGCGTTGGTAAAACCACCCTTACCGTCAACTTAGCTACCTGTTTAGCTAAAAGTCATGGCAAGCGGGTGCTTGTCCTTGATTTAGACAGCCAAATCAGCGCTACACTCAGTTTGATGTCGCCTTTAGATTTTGCCAAGCGTCGTAAACAAAGTAAGACATTTAGGTATCTGATTGATGAAATGATCAATCCAGACCCACAGGCAAAATTGACAATTCAAGATATAATTCAATCCCCGGTTTGCAATCTTCCCGGACTGGATTTATTACCAGGAGACATCGACTTGTATGATGAATTCGCTGTTTCAGAAATGTTACATAAACAAGCAACTGCATTAGGTGAACAGGACTTTGAAACGATTTGGAATCGCTTTGAAAGAGTCCTGATAAATAACATTTTAAAACCAGTTCGTCAAGAATATGATTTTATCCTTCTCGATTGCGCCCCTGGATATAATTTATTGACTCGTAGCGCTTTAGCAGCCAGCGATTTCTACATCCTTCCTGCAAAACCAGAACCCTTATCTGTAGTAGGTATTCAACTGCTAGAAAGACGCATTGCCAAATTAAAAGACAGTCATGGCCATGAAACCAAAATAGATATAAAAATGCTGGGAATTATATTCAGCATGTCCAGCGCTAACCTTCTGACTGGCAGGTACTATAAACAAGTAATGCATCGGGTTGTGGAAGATTTTGGGGTAGATAAAATTTGTAAAGTACAAATACCAGTTGATGTCAATGTTGCGAAGGCTGTTGATAGTTTTATGCCAGCCGTTTTAAATGCTCCCCAATCAGCTGGTTCAAAAGCATTTTTTCAGTTAACTCAGGAGTTGTTGCAAAAGCTCTAAAAACCCCAATCGTTTTTCTATTAGCGTTGGAGAGGAAGATAATCAGGTTAATATAGCAATCCTAAATTATTTGTGAAAGGATAGATCCCCGACAAGCTTTATGAAGTCGGGGATCTGGACAGGACGAATTTTCATAAATTAGATAAGATTGCTATAAGTAAGTTCTCTTTTTCATAAGTTCAGCAGTTATACGGAAGCTATATATAGCGAGATTCGGCTATTGAGTGAAAAGGCCAGTAAATCTCACTAAGAAACAATGCTTACTAATAATTCTATACAGGTAGAGAAAAATCAGAACTTGGTAATACGCCTACCACGGACACTTAGTTATGTCGAAACCTGGGGCTTTGGCTTAACAGGTCATGTGGGATGGATTGGTACTGCCCCCATTATTCATGCTGCGTTAGGGCCGAAAGCGATATTAGTTTGGTTGGCTGGCACGGTCATTTCTATTTTACTGAACTTGCAGGTACAAAGTCTAGGTAGAAATTGGCCAGATGTGGCTGGAGGAACACCAAATTATACGACAAGGTTATTAGAAAATTTTCCTGGCTTCGGGCGTTACGTAGCATTAGGATACTTTTTTAGCTGGGCAGCAGCACCAGCATTGTATGCAATTATTCTCACAGACCTAATTAAAGTCAATTTTGAAACATTAGGTATTTCTTGCCCAGAAACTTTATTAAAAGTTCTATTTACAGCGATTCCTTTTATTTTAGCGTTCAGTGGGACTCGTGCTTTAGCGCTTCTGCATTTATTTTTTGTATTTCCAGCGATTTTATTGCTGCTATTGTTTTCTATTCAAGGTGTTTTATGGTTAGCCTTCTCAAATACTAGTTTTCAATTTATTGCAGCAAGCACATATAGTTTGAGCTTTGAAGAATGGGCAAAGTGGTTTTTTCTGGCTACCTATTCAATTTATGCTTGCGAAACTACTTCTTCTTTTGTTGCTGATAGCTACCATCCGTATAAAACCCTAAAATTCTTAACAGTAGCTGCTTGGCTAATTCCTCCAGTCTTTTTAGGTGCTTCTTGGGTATTAATGTGTTCGGCTCCAAATCCAATAAAAGATGATAATGAAGCGTTTTTAAATCTGGTCACAGCCTCTAAGCCTTTTTGGGGTGAATCTGCCTTTTTTCTTATAACACTTTTGATTACTGTATCTTGCCTTCTAAGTTCGGCGACGGCAGTTTCTAACTCTCCCCGGATATTATACCAACTTGCCGTAGATAGACAGATTGCCCCCATATTTGCATTGGTTTCCCGCCAAGGTGTCCTTGGGCCTGCTATCTTCGTTACCTTTTTAATCAGTTTGCTGTGTCTAAATTTAGGAAATGTATCTCAACTTGTCACAGTAGCAGGTACTTGTTATCTGATTTCAATAATGGGATTACATTTGGGATTATGGCTGTGTCGAGGCAAACCCTATGTGTTATTTCCTTGGTGGTCACTTGGCTTTTTCTTTTTAGAAGCGGTAGTTCTAATAGTAGGAGGTTTAGCTTGGAATTGGAGAGATTTTTTAGTGGGATTATTATTACCCATTCTTCTGATGATAGGAGATGTAGGGTTACGTCGCTTAAGATTTTCGCCATTACAGTTGGAATGGTGGACACAGCGTTACTACACTTTGTCTAGTACAAACAATTCAGATTTTCTGATACTACAGGTAATCGTCCTAGTATCATTAATCTGTATTACTGCTACAAGCAGTTGGGTTATCCGCGATTTATTAGGTAGAGTTTCGGATAATCCGCAAAATTCTTTACTAGCTATTCTGTTAGTGACGCTTTCTTTGATTGGGGTAGCGATCGCTTGCTGGACAACTCTACCACAAATCGTTGCTATTGATGAAGCACGCAAACAAGCAAAAAGCCTATTTATAACTACTCTCAATACCATTCCAGATACTGTTTTAGTCTTAGATGAAAATGGTAAAATTTGTCAGACCAATGCAGCGGCTGAAGAATTATTTCAAACTAATGTTCAGGAGTTGCTTGGGCAAAACTTGAATCAACTCTTGGTATCCTATCACGGCAAACCAAAGCAATGGTCTATCAGGACTGAGCAAACCTTAAAAATAAACCAAGGTGTAAGAATTGTTGAATCGACTATTTCACAGCCATTTAATTCTCAGCTACGGGAGTATGTTGTTATTATCCGTGACATTACTAAACGCAAATTAGTAGAGGAAGAATTAATCCAATATCGTTATCAGCTTGAGCAGCTAGTTCTAGAACGCACTGTTGAACTTATTAGAGTTAATGAACAACTAGAACAAGACATTATCAAGCGCCAACAAGCACAAGAGCAATTACTGCACAATAGTCTTCATGATGGGCTAACCGGATTACCTAATCAACGATTATTTATGGAGCGAGTGCAGCAAGCAATAGAACGCACTAAGGAGCAAAATAATTATTTATTTGCTGTACTTTTCTTAGACCTAGATCGTTTTAAAGTTGTTAATGACAGTCTGGGACATTTATTAGGAAATCAACTTTTGATTGCAATTTCTCATCGGATCAAGTCAGTTCTGCGAATTGGGGACATTGTTGCCCGTTTTGGGGGAGACGAGTTCACCATCTTGATTGAAGAAATTGAAGATATTAACATTGCCATACAGGTAGCCGAGCGAATTAAAAAGGTGCTAGCTTTGCCGTTTCAATTAAATGAGTATAAGGTATTTACTAATGCTAGTATTGGCATCGCTTTAAGTAAACCAGATTATGAACAATCAGCGCATATTCTCCGCGATGCCGATGTTGCAATGTACCGTGCAAAATTACTTGGTAAGGCACGCTATGAGGTCTTTGACCAAAAGATGTACGAGGGTGCATCTTTGCTCTTGGAGTTAGAAACTGCTCTGCGAAATGCGCTGCTCAAGGAAGAAGAATTTCGTCTTGATTACCAGCCAATTATTTCACTAGCAACTGGCAAAATTATTGGATTTGAAGCCTTAATCCGTTGGGATCATCCAGAACGAGGGCTTATTTCCCCTCAAGATTTTATTCCCCTAGCTGAAGAAACTGGAATGATTGTTGGTATCGGGCAATGGGTGCTTTTTGAAGCCTGTCAACAAATGCACAGATGGCATGAAAAATTTCCTAGCTCACTATCTCTGACAATGAGTGTGAATTTTTCGGGGAAACAAATCACGCAACCCGATGTGTTTAACCAAGTTAAATATATTTTGCAGGAAACTGGACTGGAGCCATCCAGTTTGAAATTGGAGATTACTGAAACCCTGTTGATGGATAATTTTGAATTAGCCACCACTGTTCTTTCTCAGTTAACAGAGCTAAAGGTCGAGATGCACATGGATGATTTTGGTACTGGTTATTCATCCTTAAGTTATCTACACCGCCTACCAATTAAAACCCTGAAGATTGATCGCTCTTTTGTCACTAATATAGGTAGTCGAGGAGAAAATTTAGAAATTGTCAGAGCGATTGTGACATTAGCTCATAATTTAAATATGTCTGTAACAGCAGAAGGCATAGAAACTGTAGAACAATTAGCACAACTCAAAGCGTTACAATGTGATTATGGACAAGGGTATTTTTTCTTACCACCTATGGAAAGTGGAGAAGTGGAAATGCTACTTGCTGGTAACTTGTGTTACAAAAACTTTTTAAGGAGATAAGTTGCTTGGTATCCAATTCTATTTGGAAAAATACCTTGTATAATTGAGAGTCTAGCTTAGTGTTGTAGTACTGACTGTAATTGAAAGTTTGCTGTGTTATTAAATAACCCTTGTTCTAACAAGAGTTCATTAATAAAAATATTGATTTTCTCCCGACCAATATTCTGCATGACTATAATGTGTGCCCAATTTTCAAAAACTGCTAACTGCCACTTTTTAATTAACTTTTGAGAAGGTTTTTGAAACACAACGGTGTTGGAAAAACTATTTAACATGCATGGATATTCTCTGATTTGAAGTTGTTGGTAGAGATACTGAGCATTCTTAATACAGATATTGGCTTCTATAGTTAATCTATCATAACCTCTGGTTTGTATTGCATACCAAAGGATTAGGGGAGTATGACCGTTTCTAGACCCCAGAATAGTTGTATCTTTTGAACCAATATATTCAATTTCTGTTTCAACTTTTTCGACCCATTTTTTCTTAGTTAAAACTACACCACAAGGTAAGGGAGAACCAATGAATTTAGCAGAAATAGCTATGCTATCTATGGGCTTTTGAAAGTTCACTTGTGGAGCGCCATCTAAAAACGGTAATATTAATCCTGAAAGTGCAGCATCACAATGAATGTAGTAATCTTTAATCTGATTGCGTTCTAAAATTTCTAGAACTTTGTCTAAGTTATCAATTGCACCTTTGACGGTAGTCCCAATATTTAGATTGATGATAGCTGGATAACTACGATTTTCGCTAAGGAGTTGTTCAAAATGGTCATAATCAATTTCTCCATTAATTTGCGAATTAACAAGATTATGTTGAATGCGGAATAATTTTGCGGCTTTGGGAATTGAGTAATGAGAGTCTTGTGATGAGTAAAGAATCCCATTAGGGTAGATTTCTCTTGCTAAGAAGATTCCATATAAATTACCTTCAGTTCCACCAGCAGTAACATAACCCCAAAACTGATTTTCTGCAATCTTATAAAGGTGAGCAAAAAAGGATAATACTTCTTGCTCAAACTTACGAGAATGAAGACCAAAATCTGGCTCTATATATGGATCTCCAGCATTATTTAATAGATGATTGAAAAATTTGCCGAGCGGACTATAATCACAATTTAAATTATATGGATAGCCTGCATGAAACTGCGATCGCTGTTCTATTTGCAGCAAAAAATCTGCCAATTCTTTAGCAACTTTACTTGACATATCTTTATATCTCTTGAACTTTGATTAAGTTAATGGATGTTTTAAGCGAAAACTAACGTATTAATACATACCTTTATTCTTTCTTAATAATCCATCAATGCTGCTCTACAACTGAAGAGGATACGGTGTAAATACTGGTAATGCTTCAGTAATAACACTCATTTTTTTGCTCAGAAGTATATTACCCTTAGAACTTACGTACTGTACTAAATAGGCATAATGTGTATTATCCAAAATATCGATTTCAGGTGGTGACTATAATCTGATCTAGGGTGACTTCTACGGTTAATATCGTGTCTATCACTCATATCCAGATGATTACACTCCATACACCAGATGCTCCATTTGGGAAGAAATGGGAGAATGCCATTTGGGATTTTAGATTTTGGATTGGGAATCGCTTTCTCTATCTGGGTTCTATTAATCCATCTCTGTAATCATTTCAGGACTTACGCAAAAAATATGAGTTTCCGGTAGGGGCA
The DNA here is from genome assembly GCF_036917465.1 of Nostoc sp. GTDB lineage: Bacteria > Cyanobacteriota > Cyanobacteriia > Cyanobacteriales > Nostocaceae > Nostoc. The sequence goes on along the minus strand of NZ_JBALDL010000076.1, from coordinate 33,397 downwards.
ATTCATGAATTGCCCCTACCGCGTGTAGTTTTGCGTAATTCCTACATTTTTAAGATTGTGTTAGCTACACAAAGTCCCGCTTTTCAACGTGCTGATTTCAGGAGTACAACAAATAGAATCTGATTGTTAACTATTAATTAATTCCTGCAATTCTTTTCGTAAAGATAAAGGCTGATACCCCAATGCAAAAGCTTTGGAACTATCCAAAGAAACATCTGCCGGTCTAGGTGCTGCCATTTTTACATCTTCTTGTCGGCAGGATTTAAGACCGGTGGCAGGGAGTTGAAATACCTCAACTAATATTTGTCCAAAATCATAACGCGAAATCCGCTCTTTGCCACCTAAGTGAATGATACCGTTAACTCTCTCCAATGCTAATAAAAGTCCTTTGGCGGCAGTTGTTCCACTTATTGGGGTACGAAATTCATCTATAAATAAATTTAGTTCTTTTTCTGCTTTTAAAGTTTCAATAAATGGCTGAATAAAGCTTTTCGCTGTAGGCGTGGCTGCACCAAACATCAATGGCATCCGACACACTGCGGTCATGGGATATCTTTCTAGCATATCTGCTTCTGCGATCGCTTTTTGCTCACCGTAAAGATTGACAGGACACACTGCGTCGGCTTCTCGATAGGGTGCATTTAAGCCATCAAAAACCAAGTCGGTTGAGGTAAAAGCACAAGGAACCGAGTTATCCGCGCAAAGTCCGGCTATATTACCGGATGCTATGACGTTAACTGCGTGCGATTCTTCAGGGTGGGTTTGACAAAAATTTGGTTGTGATTGTGCAGCAGTATGAATCACTGCTGTTGGTTTGACATCACTAAATATGCGTTGCAATTCCTGAAAATTTGTTAAGTTCACTTTTAGCATTTTCATGCCAGGAATTTCAAGAGAATGGGATAAATAAGTGCCATAAATCTCCCATTCTCGTTTTGCAAGTTGGCAAATATGCCATCCCAAAAAACCACTTGCTCCGGTGATTAACAATTTTTTCATGTGTAAATCATTGCTACAGCAAGCTTATATTCTACCTGAGTGGTGGTGACAAAATCCTATTGCAGTAATTTCTGAAACTGCTCCTGACTACGCACTTTGCTAAAATCTGGGTCAGTTTTTGCTAATTTTTTGTATTTATCAGGAACCAGCTTGATTGCTTTGTCTAGGTTTTGAATTGCTAATTCGAGATTGCTTTGCAATGCATAAGAGCAAGCTTTATTGTAATATGCTTGGTGTAAATCTGGCTTGATAGCGATCGCTCTATCGTAAGATGCAATGGCATCCTGGTAGCGGTGTAGCTTTGTCAGAGCAATGCCTTGGTTAATTAAGGCTTCATATTTGTCGGGTTTGATGGCGATCGCTTTGTCGTAAGATGCAATAGCTTCTTGGTAGCGTTGCAACGATGTCAAAGCTATGCCCTGATTGTACCAAGCTTCATATTTGCCGGGTTTAATGGCGATCGCTTTCTCGTAAGATGCAATAGCTTCTTGGTAACGCTGCAACGATGTCAAGGCTATGCCACGGTTAATCCAAGCTTCAGGACTTTCAGCTTTGATGGCGATCGCTTTATCATAAGATGCAATAGCATCTTCATAACGTTTTCCATCTAATAAATGATTGCCTTGATGAAAAAAATCTTCTGCTTTTTGGGTAGTCTTCGCTTCTATGAAAAGCTGGGTTACATTCCTTTCTTGGACAACTTGTGTAGTATTTTCTATTGATGAGTTTGCCCCACTACTACAACCAAATGCGAAGAAAGCTATCAAGCCAGATGCAACGAAGCAGCGCTGAAAAACCATGCTGTACCTACAAAACTTATGAGACGATGTTAAAATTTGTTTGTTTTTTGAGTATTATCAAAATACACTAGTTTTTAGCCATTAATTTACTTATATTTTCAAAAAGAGCTTTATTGACAATGCATGTATGCTTCTGAAAATCAAGCGTATAGTACATTATCATATTAAATATACATAAAGCAATTGCTTGGAACTTATTTCATTAAAAAACAATTATTTGTGTGGCTATAGCAATCCGTGCAGGAGTTACGAACAAAAAGATCCCCGACTTATTCAAGAAGTCGGGGATCTGAGCCTCTCGGTAACGAGCAAATCAAATAGGATTGCTAGATGTACGTTACGTAGCCCGTTGTAAACATCGCAATTGTGTGGTAAATTCCCATAGATAATATACTCTGTCTGTACAACGCTTAACTAATGCCAAACACCGATTCAACAGTTGATTTAATCGAATCGCGTGCATCCTTCAAGGTTTGACTAATGGGATGCTTTGCTTGTAAGAATGCACGGGCACAATTGCGTCCCGGCATTCCCGAAATCGAACCACCTGGATGAGTCCCTGCACCAGTCAAAAATAGATTTTCAATTGGCGTTTTGTAGTTAGCTATTTCTGGCAAGGGACGGAAAAATATCATCTGATCTAGAGTCATATCAACATGGTAATAATTCCCTTTATACGCACCTAATCTTTCTCCTAGTTCTGCTGGACTTTCTACACGACGGGCGATAGTTGCACTCTTAACATTCGGTGCATAGTCTGCTAATTTATCAATTACCCTATCTGCAACTTTGTTTTTCAATTCATCAGTCCAACCAGTACCTTTTAAACCAGTGCCTTCTGCACCGGCAATTTGATAAGGGGCAAAAAATTCAATCCATACAGTATGTTTACCTGGTGGTGCTAATGTGGGATCTAAATAACTAGGCATCACTAAATACATTGATGGGTCAGCATCAGGAATTTCCCCCAAGGTGCATTTACTATGAGCCTGTTCTACATGAGCCACAGAATCGGCAATTAAGATAGAACCAACAAGATATTCGTCTTTGTGGGCGTGGTATGGAAAGCGCAGTGGTTCGTCTAAAGCTAAATCTATTTTGAGGATGGTTTCGTTATTGTTAACGATACGACGTTCTAACCTTTCCCATAAATCAGGATCGGCTCCATCAACATCGCTTTTATCAGTCATTTGTAAGAATAACCGCTTGGCATCAATATTAGAAATAACCCCATGTTTAGCGCGGTATTCTGTACCACCAGCCACTCGCACAGCAACAGCTTTACCATCATCAATTAAGACTTTTTCAACATGCTGGTCTGTGAGAATAACGCCACCTTTACTTGTGACTAAATTTACCAAAGCTTGCACAAGTGCGCCAGTTCCGCCGCGAGGTCTTGCCATTCCAGGATTGTGACGCATTGCCATCATAATTGCACCAATGGCAAGGGTTTTTTGTGATGGCGGCGCACCCAATTCTGCTGCTAGTCTTGCTAGCGGCGCTTTAAGAAATTCCTCATCAAACCACTCGTTAAGTAAATCCTCAGCGCTGGTTAACATGGTGCGAATAAAATCCAGCGTTTTGTTTGGGGAACCAATCACCGAAAATAAATCTTTTAATTTTTTGATATCGTAGTTGCCAACGATATCAATAATTGACTTCGGTGGTGCATTAAACATCGGAATCATTGCACCGATGGCTCGTTGCCAATAATCTACAAATTCGGCGTATTTTTTGGCATCACGTTCATTATAACGAGCGATTTCTGCACAAGTTTTTTCCAGCGACTTATGTGCTAAGAAATACTTCCCATCAGGATGAGGACAGAAAACAACTGGATCGCACTCCAAATAATGCAAGCCGTATTTTTCTAGTTCTAATTCTTCGACAACTGGCCCCAAGTGAATAAATTCATGGTCAATAGCACACAAGTTAAATTTAAATCCAGGAGCCTCTTGGGGTAAACATTCTTCAGTTGTTGCTGCACCACCTGGAACAGAACGCTTTTCCAGTAACAGGACGCTATAACCAGCTTTTAGCAAATAAGCTGCACAAACTAGTCCATTGTGTCCAGCACCGATCAGCACAATATCATACTCTTGCATAGTTGTAATTTAGAAATAAGTAGCTTTCTAAATAGTAGAAACCTTTTACTACTTTTACATCATCCCTCGGTAACAAAAATTATCTTTAGCTAGTGTCAATACTACTAAGGAGATAGTTGAGTTATTGATGAAGGTATTTGCTTTACTTGAGTTTCTGCCAGAAGTATTAAACTGCCAATTTCTACTTTTATATCTTTAATATTGAACACCATATCTTCCCATTTAAAATATGGTAGATTCATCAATTCTTTGGCTTTTTGCATTAAAGCTGCAACTAATTCTATGGAAATCCCCTCTCCCTCAGTGCAGTTAAAACTCTCTAGCATCGCGGGTTTTGAATGAGTCCGTGGGCGAAGAAGTGCAGTGTAAGCTAAAGGGCGAGTATTTTCCATTTCCTTTAACAGTACTCTTCCCCTACATTCTATTTTGCCATCACCAGGTAGAAATACTTCGATTTTTTGTACTTCAAAACTCACAATTCTGCCATCTACATCCAAATCAAAATCTTGCATTTTGCTGCGAACAAAATCTGATGCCAAAGTGCGGTTCATATCTACTTCTGTAAGTATAATCCGAGCTATGGCATTTACCGGCTCATTGAGTTCTATTTGACCAAAAAGAGCGCTTAAGGGATTGATATTAATACTATCTGTTTGTAGTTTGATTTCCTGTATGCGAATGTCTTCTTGGATTACTAACCCAAGTCCAGCAACCGAAACTCCATCCGCCTGTCCCTGAACGATTTTCAACAGATCGGTTTGTACATTTATTTCTATTTTCTCTGCTCCATCTAGCTTTTCGGATATTCTTCTTTCAGCTTCTTGGGATAGAAATTCTTCTTCCAAACGATGCTCATCAGGCATGAATTACTACTCTCATAAATGTCTTCTTAATATTTACTGTAAAGGCTAGATGCTAAGGAGCGGATCTATATTAAGGTATATGTAAGTCGGAGGATTATATTAATTCGGAATTGATGTACAGGACTACTGTGATTAATTACAAACCTTTACGGTTCAAATACAGGTGCAGCTTCAACTTCTTCTGTTAAAGGAAACTCATTAACCAGGTTAGCGATCGCCATAATTCTCTCAAAATTTGCCCCCACCCCATCCCGGTACTCATCTCTTAGCTGCAAATCCAGCAACAATGCCATAAGATCAACATACTCACCCACATCAAAACTTATATCTTTCATCTTTCCTTGGCGGCTTGGCGGTTCGTTATCCTAAAATAACTTCTTACCACAACTCAAATAACCAATGCGATTAATTTTATACAGTAAACCAGGCTGTCATTTATGCGAAGGCTTGCAAGAAAAGCTAGAAAAAATCCAAAATCTCAGTTTAGAGTTGGAAATTAGGGATATTACGACTCGTGAAGATTGGTTTGCTGCGTATGAGTATGAGGTGCCGGTACTTTATTTATCGAACCGCCAAGCCGCCAAGGGGGCGGAGGAAGAAATTATAAAAGCACTATTGCCGCGTCCTTCTCCTCGTGCTAGTGTGCAGCAGTTGGAGCAAATGTTGCGTAAGTATTTAGCTAATTAGAAAAAAATAATGCAGAATAAGCGCAAGATTAAGAATGTGACGAGGTTCACAACATGAAATTGCGGGAATTACTAACGGCGGTAGACAGTGTTGAACAATTGCCTAGCCATCCGATAGAGGATGTGGAAGTTAGGGGTTTGAAGACGAATTCCCATGCTTGTGGTGTGGGAGATTTGTTTATTGGGATGCCAGGAACGCGGGTTGATGGTGGGGAATTTTGGCAAAGTGCGATCGCATCCGGGGCTGTAGCTGCGATCGTTTCTCTTGAAGCTGCACAAAAAAATCCCCCCACAAATCAGGCTGTAGTTATCAGTGCAAGTAACATAACTCAAGCTTGTGCCCAGATAGCCAGTGCTTTTTACGGTTATCCAGGGCGAAAACTCAACTTGGTAGGCGTGACTGGTACAAATGGCAAAACTACAACCACCCATTTAATTGAATTTCTGCTGATCAAAGCTAATTTAACTACAGCTTTGATGGGGACTCTCTACACTCGTTGGGCAGGTTTTGAGCAAACTGCTGCTTACACTACGCCCTTTGCCGTGGAACTCCAACAGCAGCTAGCAGAGGCTATAAATGCTGGTAGTGAGTTTGGGGTGATGGAAGTAAGTTCTCACGCTTTGTCCCAAGGTAGAGTGTTAGGTTGTGAATTTGAGGTGGCAGTATTTAGTAATCTTACCCAAGACCATCTCGATTATCACCGCGATATGGAAGATTACTTTGCTGCCAAAGCGTTGTTATTTAGCCCTGATTATCTGAAGGGACGGGCAATAATTAATGCTGATGATGTCTACGGGAAGCGGTTAATTGCCTCGTTGGACTCTGAACGGGTTTGGAGTTACAGTGTCAACGACAACAGCGCCGATTTATGGATGAGCGATTTAAGTTACGAGCCGAATGGTGTCAGTGGTACATTACATACACCAAAAGGTGACGTAGCTTTTCGATCGCCTTTAGTCGGACAATATAATTTAGAAAATCTTCTAGCAGCCGTAGGAACAGTTTTGCACTTAGGGCTAGATTTGGAGTTAGTGGCATCTGTAATACCTGAGTTCCCTGGAGTTCCGGGACGGATGGAACGGGTACAAATTAGTAATGAGCAAGATATTAGCGTGATTGTGGATTATGCTCATACACCCGATAGCTTGGAAAATCTGTTGAAAGCTGCACGTCCGTTTATACCTGGGAAGGTGATTTGTGTGTTTGGTTGCGGAGGCGATCGCGATCGCACTAAGCGCCCAAAAATGGGTAAAATTGCTGCTGAGTTAGCTGATGTGGCAGTAGTGACATCAGATAATCCCCGCACAGAAAACCCAGAACGGATTTTAGAAGACGTTTTGGCAGGGATTGCCGCAACAGTAAAACCAATTGTAATTTGCGATCGGGCTACTGCAATTCGTACCGCTATTTTACAAGCACAACCAGGTGATGGAGTGCTGCTTGCTGGCAAAGGTCACGAAGACTACCAAATTCTCGGCACTGAAAAAATCCATTTTGATGACCGAGAACACGCACGCGACGCTTTACACCAAAGACTTAACATCCAAAGTTAATTTGGGAATTGGGCATTGGGCATTGGGCATTGGGCATTGGTTATTAATTCTTCCTCCCCTGCTTCCCCTTGCTCCCCTTGCTCCCCATTCCCCATTCCCATTTTTCATACTTAATGTTTCTTTCCGTGGGGATTTTGTAAAAAATGCACGCATAAAGGTGAAAATCGAAGACAGAATTATTTCTTGCTTCATCCTTCTTGTGCTTGACTCATGAATGTTTCTCTGGCTAAGGATCTGTCTGTTTATCAACTGGTTATGGGAGTGCAAGTGCCTCCAAAACCATTGTCCCTCAGTCCGGCTACTCTGCTATCACTGGTGAGAGCGCAAATTGACTTACTAATTGAGCAGCAAATTGCAGCCACTTTATGGGTAAAGCTACCACCAGAAAAAATTTGGCAATCAGAATTAACGCGTTATCAATCTTCGGTAGGTGCGTCTAGTCTCATCTATACTTGCCAGATTAACGAAAGTGAAAGTGAAAAAGGCGGAACGGGAGAAGATGAGGAAGCAGGGGAAGAAAATACTTCCTCATCTTCCTCATCTCCTCATCATGTCACCGTTCACCTGCCACCAGATAGCCAACTGCGACGGGAAAACTTTCTAATGGTGTTATCGCCGCAGTTTTGCAGTTTAATTTTGGCTCATCGACCACTTAAAAAACGCAAAAATCAGACATCGGCGAAGGTAAACACTAATAAAAATCAGCCACTGCTGATTATAACTACTGTTGAGGGGAGAGTAATTCAGCAAGTATTAGATGGTATTCAAAAAGCGAGCGCGCCAGAATCATCGCCAATTGTAGCTGCTGATTTTATTTGTCCAACTATGCCCCAAGCGGCAACCATGACTCAACTGTTTGCAAAACAACTCCTGCGACAGGATGAAATTAATCGTCAAATCATCACAGCCCGCACTACCAAGTTGCAGCAGCTAAATCAAGAACTGCACAATAAAGAACAACTCCAAGATGAATATCTGAAAAATCTCTGTCAAGAACTCCGTATACCCCTGACGCATATCAAGACAGCACTTTCATTATTGAATTCCCCTAATCTCAAACCCCCGCAGCGACAACGTTATTTACAGATGTTAAATATCCAATGCGATCAGCAAAATTCCCTAATTAGTGGTTTGTTGGAATTGGTGCAACTAGAACGTAATTTGGAGGGGATGACTTTGGAGGCGGTGCGGCTCTCAGAGATTGTACCTGGAGTAGTCAGTACCTACCAACCTGTAGCCCAAGAAAAGGGGATTATGCTAGCCTACACCGTTCCCACTGAACTCCCACCTATTTGGTGCGTGAGTGGTGGGCTAAGGCAAATTGTCATTAATCTGCTGCACAATAGCATTAAGTTTACTCCTAATGGCGGTGAAGTATGGGTGCGTGCCCGTCTTCAAGGGAATTATGTCCAATTAGAATTCCGCGATACAGGTATTGGTATTGCCGAAAGCGAGGTTTCCAAAATATTTGACCGATTTTATCGTGTGCGTACAGGAGTTACTGAAGATTATGCTGGTGCTGGCTTAGGATTAACAATAGTAAAGCAATTGCTACTGCGCTGTGGCGGTTCTATTTCTGTAAAAAGTAAATTATATGAAGGTTCCACATTTACAATCCAACTGGCAACTGTTGGCAATACCCCAAAAGCGATCGCAATCGAAAATGAGTGATAAATTATGATTATCCCTTAAGTTAATAAAAGTAATTAAAACTTTAATAACCAGCTAATTATTGCAATTGGGAATAATTATTTTTTAATAGAAAGACCTCTCCCTCTCCGAATCGGGGAGGGACGGACTTGAACGAAAGTTTAAAGCAGAAAGAGGTTTCTTTAACTCAGGTTAATTTAGAGTGAATTTATAATTTTAAAAAATAGTTGATAAATATTCACTCCTAAGCTTTAGCTCCTGATTTATGTTTATTGCTAACTTCTAAGGGAAGGAAAATCGTTAAAACTTCCCCATAGTGTGGACGCTGGCGCACGATCAATTTACCGCCGATCGCTTGAAACAAATGCTTGGTTGCGGCGATATTCAAACTAATAGTACCCGTTTCTGGCTGGAACATCAGCAATTGACCAAGGGCTTTGCGAATTGGTGGTGTTGGAGCTGTGGCGGCTTTACCCGAATCTTTGCATCCAAATTGGGGTGATAGTTGTAACTTCAGTTGATCTCCAGCCGGGATAACTTGTACTTGAATATGGCTACCAGAAGGTAAACTGCGAGTGAAATTCTCTATCAAACCAGTAAGTACCTGATCCAACATCATCGGATTGCTCACCACAGTTGGTAGTTGTTGGGGTAAAACAACATTTAAAGTTAAGTTGCGCCGATGCGCTGCTTGTTCCCAACGGGGAATACTTTGCTGCAACACTTGATCTAAAGACATCGGTGTGAGTTGAGTTTTTGATGATTTTGTAGAGGCAGTAGTTTCTAGTTCTGCTGCCTTAAACAGCAACTCCATGCGATCAATTTGCTCGGTACACTCGTGATCGATAATTTTTAGGCGATTGATCACACTAGTATCTAAATCTCGCCGCTTCAGCAGCAGACGAGTCATGGTGCGAATAGTGGTTAAAGGTGTGCGGACTTCATGAGCAAAAGCTTGGAGCAGTTCTACATCAGGATTTGGGGATTGGGCATGGGGCATGGGGCATTGGGCATTGGGAATTGCGAATTGCGAATTGTTATACTTCTTGTACCCCCTGCCGCCTGCCGCCTGCTCCCCTGCTTCTTCTCCAGTTCCGATTGCCCACTCCTTAGTCTCTTCTGCTTCTGTTAATTCCTGAAGCAATAACTGACTAAACTGAATCATGATGCGGCAATCTGGTGCTACCGGAGAATACTGTTGTACCAATACATCGAGGCGGGCAAAAAATTCTGGATTAGCCAGCATTACCCTCGCTCCGAGCGATCGCCAAGCTTGCTGTACTACTTCTGGCTCAAAAGAAAAGGAAAAGGTTTTTTTACCGTTTTTGTGGGTTGCTAGAACCAGTACTAATCTAAATTTATCAGTAAATACTAAGCAAAACTGCTCTGCACCGAGAGGATCGGCAGGTAATAAGGGAAGTACCGATTCATGAGGAGCGATTTCTTCATCTATAGGTGCAATCGCATCTGGCATCTGAAATGGCATCAGCGCCAAGGGATTAAATGGTTTTGCCGTGAAAGTGACTGTTTCTAAACTTTGAGTCAGTTTTGGCTGGCTAAATAAGGGTGCTGGTGCAGCTAAAACTAGTCCTTGGGTTGTGTCAACTGAATCAGATGCTAAAGTATTTAATAGCAAATGTTCTGTCGCTGCGAGGCTAACACGCCACTGCCGCTCTGCTTTGCCAGGTGAACATTCAGCCACACTTGATTGATTTTGGGCCAAGATTTCGCTCAGACTTGGCAATATCCATTCGTACACAGGTTTTCACTCCTTAATTCAAGAGCGACTAACAGCGTCTAAGGTAGACATTTCACTACTACCTCCGAGGTTATAACCATTTGTGTGCTGTTGAAAGTGGTAGAACCGAACAATTCGGGCGCAATTTCCCCTATATAGCGATGTCTACGATGGGCTACGCCTACGCAATTATTTTCTAAAAACCCTCGTACTTACCCTGTTACGCGATCGTGGCGATCGCAACTTGATGATTGTACTGATTTCCCGGCTCGAATCGGGATTGCAATGACAAACTCCGCACCCTGTCCCGGTGATGAAATACATTCCAAAGAACCACCATGCTTTTCAGTAATTATCTGGTAACTAATCGATAATCCCATACCAGTCCCCTTACCAACTGCTTTCGTAGTGAAAAAAGGGTCAAATAAACGCGACTGGATTGCTTCTGGAATTCCCGATCCATTATCAGCAATCCGAATTACGACACGATCATTTACCTGTTGTGAAAAAATGCGAATCAAGGGATTTGGACAAAGTTCTTTTTGAAAAGCCTCTTCTAAAGCATCGATTGCATTTGCTAAAAGGTTCATAAATACCTGATTCATTTGCCCTGCAAAACACTGAATTTTAGGCATTTCGCCATACTCTTTAACCATTTGAATTTGAGGACGATTATTTTGTGCCTTGAGTCGGTGTTGCAAAATTAACAAGGTACTTTCGATTCCTTCATGCAGATCCGCCGTTTTGAACTCAGCTTCACCCAAGTGAGAGAAAATTCGTAGACTGAGAACAATTTCTCGGATGCGTTCAGCCCCCATTTTCATTGAGGCTAACATCTTAGGCAAATCTTCTATTAGGTAGTCAATATCAGTCAGTTGGTTAGCATTTTGAATTTCTGGCTCTGGGTTAGGGTAGTATTTTTGATAAAGCTTAATTAACAGCAACATCTGTTGAGTGTAATCATCAGTGTATTTGAGGTTGCCGTAGATAAAGTTAACCGGATTGTTGATTTCATGGGCAACTCCCGCTACTAATTGACCCAGACTCGACATTTTTTCAGATTGAATTAATTGGATTTGGGTTTTTTGCAGTTCTTTTAAAGCTTGCTGAAGTTCTGCTTCTGCCTGCTGGCGATCGCTAATTTCCTCTCGTAATTGTTCATTAGCATTAACCAACTCATCTCTGGAATGTTGGAGATCGTCTGCCATTTTGTTGAACGAAGTAGCTAAATCGCCAATTTCATCTTGGGAGCGAATACTAACTCTGGTATTTAACTTCCCTTCAGCCAGATTTACAACAGCTTGCTGGAGTTTTTTAATCGGTTTTGAGATGCTTTTAGAGAGTAAATAGCCTGCTGATAGTGCTAGTATGCTAGATGCCAAACTGATGAGCGAGGTGACAACAATATTTTTTTGGGCTGTTGCTAATGCTGCTTCATAAAGAGGTGTATATTCTAGAATGACTGCACCAATTGTTTCACCCTTCTTAGTCTTAAAAACAACAGCAATTAATTGAATCCCTTGTGGGTAGTCAGGACTGGCCTCAACATAAGTTCTTGGTATACCATCGTGAATAGTTTTACCAACTTCATTATTGCGATCGCGATCTAATCGTGTACCGATATCTTCAGCAAGGACATCTGCTAGTATGATTTTATTACGGTCTACAATCTCCAAATCGCGCTGACGTTGCTTGTGTAGCGATTGAACATGCTCTTGTAATTGAGCTAGAGTTTCCTCACGCGATCGCGTTTCGTGGTATTCAAACTCATGGCTTACGAAATATTCCAGTAGTCCAGCAACTTCTTCAGCCTCTTCTTGGGCAAGATACTTAGCTATCTTTAATTGTTGATAAGCACTAACTGCACCAATAATTACTGAGAGAGTAGCCATTCCTAGAATACCCGAAATTAATTTCTGACTAATCTTCATTCCTTGCTCGAAACCTCAAGTGCTGGCTACTGTGCTGATTTAGTTTTGGGGAATTTGCCCTGATTTTAAAATTCCCACATGTGTGCCTAAAAGCTACACAGTCAACAGCTATTAGCCAAATCTTTAATCTGGGTCTATCTTGGCGATACTTCTTACAGAGAGGCTACGCGATCGCATTTTTTGAGTAGATTAAAAATAGACTATCTCAAAGGCAATTTATGACTTCTTTTGAAACTTCAGCTGAAGATTTAGTACTAGTTGCTGGTGCTACTGGTGGAGTAGGGCAACTGGTGGTAGGCAAACTCTTAGAAAAGGGTTTGAAAGTTCGTGTCCTGACACGCAATGCCGCAAAAGCCGAAGAAATGTTTAACCAAAGAACGGAAATTGCCGTTGGTGACATCCGTCAGCCAGCTACACTCCCAGCCGCAACGCAAAATGTCACCCAGATAATCTGCTGTACTGGAACCACTGCCTTTCCCTCTACACGATGGGAATTTGACCAAACCCCGAACTTGCTTGAATGGGGAATCACTTTCCTTAATCCCAAATCTAGCGAAGCAAAAGCAAAGAATAGTCCGGCCAAGGTCGATGCCCAAGGTGTGAGAAACCTAGTTACAGTAGCACCACAGAATTTGAAGCGATTCGTTTTCGTCTCTTCCTGTGGAATTCTCCGTAAAAATCAGTTTCCTTTTAGTATTCTTAACGCTTTTGGTGTCCTGGATGCCAAACAAAAAGGTGAGGAATCGATTATTAATTCCGGATTGCCTTACACCATTATCCGTCCAGGACGCTTGATTGACGGGCCTTATACCTCATACGACCTCAACACACTGCTAAAGGCAAAAACCGATGGTAAATACGGTGTAGTCGTAGCCACAGGCGATACACTTTCGGGTGATACCAGTCGCATTGACGTAGCAAACGCTTGCGTGGAATGCCTTTTTCAGCTAAATAGTTCCAGGAAAATTTTTGAACTAGTCAACCAGGGACAAAGACCACCCGTGATTGATTGGGAAACTCTTTTCTCTCGACTTGAGTAACTGCTAAGTGCTGAGTTCTATTTTATCCAATCCACAATTTCCAATCCCTAATTCCCAATACTTTACCTCTAAAGACGGCAAACACCACTCTGATGTTACGGTTCACCCTAATTACTGAAAGTATTAATTCTCATACATTAGACAGAGTGAAGGCAAATCAATCTATGAACCAACTAAAAAAACTATTTAGTTAGTTTAACCGTCCTAAGCAAGGTTCGGGAAACCACCCTTCATGGACTGGCTACCACTAAGCTTCAGTATATATATCAGCATAGTCTGGAGTTTTAACCCCAGGAAAGCCAAATCAAAGGTATTCATGCTGAATTGGCTGATTTATTGACCTGTTGGTTCAAAATTTAGTCCTTTTTATTCTCATTCATTCATTTGTAGTTATACGGAGCCAGCACCTAAAATGGCAAAAGTAGTTGGAATTGACTTAGGAACAACGAACTCCTGCGTGGCAGTGATGGAAGGTGGTAAACCCACAGTAATTGCTAATGCTGAAGGTTTTCGGACAACGCCATCAGTAGTAGCATTTGCGAAAAATGGCGACAACTTGGTTGGCCAAATCGCCAAACGCCAAGCGGTGATGAACCCCGAAAATACGTTTTACTCAGTCAAACGCTTTATCGGTCGCCGCTACGACGAAGTTAGTAACGAAGCAACTGAAGTTTCTTACAAAGTTCTCAGCAGCAACGGCAATGTCAAATTAGATTGTCCGATAGCTGGTAAACCGTTTGCTCCTGAAGAAATTTCTGCAAAAGTTCTTCGCAAACTAGTTGAAGATGCCAGCAAATACCTTGGTGAAACTGTCACCCAAGCTGTAATCACCGTTCCCGCATACTTTAACGACTCTCAACGGCAAGCAACAAAAGACGCTGGTAAAATTGCAGGTATTGAGGTTCTGCGGATTATCAACGAGCCAACTGCTGCTTCTCTAGCTTATGGCTTTGACAAGAAGAGTAACGAAACCATCCTCGTATTTGACCTTGGTGGTGGTACCTTCGACGTATCTGTGCTGGAAGTAGGAGATGGAGTTTTTGAAGTACTAGCCACATCTGGGGATACACACCTTGGTGGTGACGACTTTGATAAAAAAATAGTTGACTTTTTAGCTGAAAAGTTCAAGAAAGCCGAAGGTATTGACCTGCGGAAAGATAAACAAGCTTTACAACGTCTGACTGAAGCCGCAGAAAAAGCCAAAATTGAGCTTTCTAGCGTTACCCAAGCAGAAATCAACCTACCATTTATCACCGCTACCCAGGATGGCCCCAAGCACCTGGATACAACCCTGACTCGTGCCACCTTTGAAGAACTTTGTTCTGACTTAATCGACCGTTGCCGTATCCCTGTAGAAAATGCTCTCCGGGATGCCAAGTTAACCAAAGGCGATATTGATGAAGTGGTGTTAGTTGGTGGTTCTACCCGGATTCCCGCAGTCCACCAGATTGTGAAGCAGGTATTGGGTAAAGACCCTAACCAAAGCGTTAACCCTGATGAAGTTGTAGCAATTGGTGCAGCTATTCAAGCAGGTGTATTGAATAATGAAGTTACTGGCATCTTGTTGTTAGATGTATCACCCCTTTCTTTGGGTGTAGAAACATTGGGCGGCGTGATGACCAAAATTATCCCCCGCAACACAACAATTCCCACGAAGAAATCAGAAGTCTTCTCCACGGCAGTGGATGGTCAAACCAACGTAGAAATTCACGTCCTTCAAGGTGAACGCGAATTCTCTAACGACAACAAGAGTTTGGGAACCTTCCGTCTAGATGGTATTCCTCCCGCACCACGTGGCGTTCCTCAAATTGAAGTAGTGTTTGATATTGACGCTAACGGTATCCTTAACGTCACCGCTAAGGACAAAGGTACTGGTAAAGAACAGTCCATCAGCATAACCGGCGCTTCCACTCTGGATAAAACTGATGTTGACCGGATGGTAAGAGAAGCTGAACAAAACGCTTCATCTGACAAAGACAAGCGTGAGAAGATTGAACGCAAGAACCAAGCCGACTCTTTAGCATACCAAGCTGAAAAGCAGTTACAAGAATTGGGCGATAAAGTTCCCGATGCTGACAAGACCAAAGTCGAAGGTTTAGTGAAAGAACTGCGGGAAGCCGTTGCTAAAGAAGACGATGAGCAAATCAAAAAGCTCACTCCAGAATTGCAACAAGCTCTATTCGCCGTTGGTAGCAACATCTATCAACAAGCTGGTGCTGGTGCTGCACCAGGGGCTGAACCTCAAGATGGCGGTTCCACCTCTAGTTCTGGTAGCGGCGACGATGTGATTGACGCTGATTTTACAGAGAGCAAATAATTTCCCTACTTCTTTCGGGATGATTATTTTATCCCGCCTCATATTCCCATCCAAGCAAACGCTTGGGTGGGGATTTTTTTTAGGAGACGCGATTAATCGTGTCTGTACGCCGCCGATATGCAGCAATTGAAGCAGTAAAATTAGGGTACGGGGGACGATCATCAGCTTTGACTAACCCAACCATTAGCTCAAAGGTTTGGCGGCTGACTCCAGTCATGCGCTTAAATTTCTTTGAAGTAAGCTGCTTTGCTTTCTCTATTTTCACTGCGATATCATTGACATTCTGGTCTTATGATTCCAGGACTCTTGTATCGCAATTAACAGGAGATTTATTGCTTCGGTTGCCGAATTAAATTCTTTAAATAAAATTCGCGTTGCATTAATTAAAGAAAACCAGATTTATCGCCGATTGATGAGTTCAAGTACCACCACAGGAACAGAACTGTTATATTTGCGCGTTAATTTGCCACAAGAAGCTGCTTTTATGCTGAAAAGTCGAGTAGTGTTAGTAGTAGAAAATGACTTACTACGGACTCAATTAAGAAATTATGATCAATATTATACGTTAGGAATTGATGAGCAATAACGTCTAAAAGTTACCAAGAAATAATTAGATTCTGGTATACTGCGGCAGAATTAGAAGTAGAAAAAACCAAGAAACAACTTTCTCAAAATCGAGTTAAGCATTTAGCAGATATCGATAGTAAAATCTCTCGATCACAGTTAAACGTTAAATATCAAGAACTCCGTGTACCTTTAGCCGGAACAGGTTTCGATTTACAAGGAAAAAACCCTAGATTTGTGGACACTCCGACGACAAAACTACTGCAAATTGTCCAGAATTAAAAGTACATAACTGAAGTTTTTATCACCAACAAAGATATCTGTTTTGTAGAAAATGAATGAAGGTAGATATAAGAATTGACTCATTTTTTTACAGCGAATTTGGCGATATCAAAGGGGAAGTCATTGGTATAGGTTCAGACGCATTACCGCCAGACCAAATACATCAGTTTTATAGATTTTCTGCAAAGCTGCATTTGGATAAACAATCCTTTTAATCTTTAATATTTAGATGCGTTCGCCCTGGCTGATTTCTATTAATATGACTGACCCTTGAGGCTGATTATCTTCCACTGAGATCCTGCCGCCATGAGCTTCGATCGCCATCTGACAAAATGCCAACCCCAAGCCAACCTGCTCAATGTTTTCCATCAGAGTACCAATTTCATACTTTTCAAAGACTCGTTGTTTCAGTTCGTCAGTGATTCCAACACCCATATCAATCACTCGAATCTGGGTACTCATGTCATCTAAATAATTGACTTGCACCGTGACTTGACTTCTAGATGGAGAAAATTTAATCGCATTTAACAATAAATTGTCTAAAACTCGACGCATCACGAGCTTATCGGCGCAAATGGGTCTTTCGGGTTCTGGGAGGTCGGGAATCATCTGAATCATTTTCTGGGCTGCGATCGCCTGCATATCGCTCATACAACTATTAACAAGGCGACTGAGCTCTATTTCCTCAAGATTCAGGATCATTTTTCCTGACTCTAGTTTTGCCATTAGCAGCAAGCTTTCGGTTAGCGATCGCAACTGTTGTTCCGCTACTTTTATGCGATTGATCCGAGTTTGACATTGATCGGGCAAATTCGCTCGCTCCAGCATTTCACAAGACAGAACAATGCTGGTCAGCGGATTACGCAAATCATGCACAATCATATTTGCCATGTCCGATCGCAGTTGCAAAGAGGCTTTGAGGGCATCAGACTGTTGCTTAATGCGGAGCATTGAGCGAATTCTGGCGCGTAGCTCTAGTGCACTCACAGGCTTACTCAGAAAATCATCAGCTCCACTTTCAAGGCAGTGGGCTAACTCTTCTTTAAGATTCAATGCAGTGACCATAATGATCGGAATATGCTTCCAACTTGGATTAGCTTTGATGCGACGGCACACCTCAATGCCATCTAACTCTGGCATCATCACGTCGAGCAAAATCACATCAGGCTGGCTCCTTTTTAGCCATTCTAAGGCACTAACACCACTGGAGGCATATCCCAAACGATAGCTACAATTGTACAGAATGCCGCTGATGACTTCAAAATTATCGGGTTCGTCATCCACTAACAGAATCACCAGTTCTTGATTGACTATTTCAAATTTACTCATGTATGAAAAAGCGTAAAGCACACCAAGCAAAGTTGATTATACTCTAGTACAGTACGGCGTAAATAAACTAAGTATTAGATAGCCAAAACTTTACCTTTATACAGGAAATTGCAGGTAAATGAGGCACACTAATTATTAGTGCGTTAATTACGACAATGAAAGCTTACTCCACCGACTTCCGTTCAAAAATTGTTGAAGCCTACGAGTAAAGAGACACTTCAATCAGAAAAGTAGCTCAAATATTTAATGTCAGCAAGAGTTTTGTACAAAAAATGCTTGAGATGAAGAAAACTCAAGGTAATTTGGAACCAAAACAACAGGGTGGAACTATGAAAAGTGAGTTGAATGGATACTCGACTTAACTTGCTGATATGGTTGAAAAATATCCCGACGCAACCTTAGCAGAATACTGCGAATATTGGGGCCAAACCTCTGGTCAATGGGTTAGTAATAGTACCATGTGTCGGGAATTAAAAAAGCAACAGTTAACGCTAAAAAAAAGACTTTACATAGCAGCCAAGCTGTAACAGAAAGAGTCCAGAAATTGCGATGCGAGTATTGGGAGAAAGTCAAAGAAATAGACCCAGACAACATTGTATTTTTGGATGAAATGGGTGTTCTGCTTGGTCTAACAACAACTAATGCTCGGAGTCCTCATGGAACAAGAGCGTACGACTTTTTTAGACCCATGAAGTTGTATGAGTGTTCCATCCTCAGTATCATAATGCAAACAGCCTCTAGGATTTGCTCTCTGTTCGCCGATTGTGTCGCTGAACCGGGCGGTGGCAATCTCAATGGTAGATAGTCCTCAGACAGCGCTCGAACTTATTGATGGGCTTGCCCCCCAACTTAATGACTAATGAATAGCGAGTGTACGTCTGTGGTGTGTGATTGGCTGGTGGGCGTGTAGTTCAGAGTAGTTCAGTGTTCCATCAAAACTGTTACTGTGAGTCGGTTATTTTGCAGTTTCCCAGTTTGGAGCAAATAATCTCTATTGCCTTGCCGCAACATTCCCTTGAAAAAACAATTGTGTGTTCGTTCTCTTCTGAGTCGCTTAAAGTGACCTTGCAAAGTTTGTTTTAGCCCAAGATTGAACCTGAATCAAGTTCCCACTGATGTTTGAGCAATTCTTGGTAAGTCGCTTCCCTAACTATCATCTGCTTATAGAGCATCAGCAAAAACTCTTGAGCTTGTTCACGGGACATCTGCTGCACAACGTCAGCAAATGTTCTCAGGCTAAATTCTTGTTCTAAAGATAATTCAATTGGTTGATTCATCGCTTTATTACCTACTCTTTTATTTAAGTTTGCTTCTGTAAGCAAATATTGCTTTATATAAATAAATGTTACGTTAGCTTTACAAAGATCAAAGGGGTGTAAACCGTACTAAGTAGGTTTAATTGCCGTATCTCCTGCTAAAAACCTTGATATCACTCCATTATGGCAACCTAAGTAAAAACCTAAGTTATAATTTTAAAAGCATTTTTCGCCTCTGCTTGCGGCTGGCGATCGCCTACGGCGGGCGAAACAGCGCCATCGCTCAAAAGAAGAGATGGGCAATACGATTATTCCTTTGGGCAACGGTGGTGATGAAGGGACTTCGCTGTGGATGAAGGCGGCTCTTATTGCCATCGATGAGGAGCATTATCGTAAGGTGGCTAATGCCAAAGGTATTGATACAAGGACTTACACCAGCAGGCAGCATCAGGATTATCTGAAGCCTGATGCTGCCTGCTGGAGTGTGAAAAGTTCCGCCTTGCTCAGATGGTGGCAGATGCCCCCCAGTAGGGTGTTGACTCTGAACCCTTTACCCTATAAGACTTCATGCAAAAAATGTGTCGCCTGTTTTTGTTGTAAAGCGGCTGTTCCAGCCGCTTTACAACAAAGAAAAGTAGCATAAATAATTTTCTCTGAAATTGACTCAAAACACCCAAAGTCAACAGCCTAGCCCCCCAGTGGACTGAATGGATGGTGTGATTTTTCTGCACAGATTGCGATCGCTAAAAGGTCAGTTCCTCCCAAGCAAAAAGAACTAACTCTTATCCAGCATCAAGGGATTATTAACTATGGGGGCTGTCTTTGAGCCTCACCAAAATTCTAGTCGCACACCAACGTCAGATAGCATATCGAGAACTCCATTACATAGCAAACTTTCTTTGCCAGACTAAGCTAATAGGCATTTAAGCTGCATAATATAAACGGCGTGGTCGGGTCAATGTGATGGGAGGAATCCGAGAAGGAGATCGGAAACGGGTATGCTTTTTTATTAAAAAAGGTGAGAGAGATATCTTTTATGAGCAGTTATAGGAATTAAATAAATTAATTAAACAAGAGTGGATAAGTCAGGGAAACAGCACTGAGGATTTCCGGGAGCTTGTCCCCAAGATTATTTTAATTTTAGATAATACCAGTTTCCATAAACGTAAAGATATTCTTGGCTTTTATTGCCCAGGAAATCCCTAATTTCATATTAGAGTTTTTACCTGCATATAGTCCTGATTACAATATCATCGAATTAGTCTAGTATTCATGTAAAGAGTACATCGCTCATCGTCTCTTTCAATCAGTAGATGAATCGAAGCTTTTACTAGATAAACTTTTAAATAAAGGTGAATTAGTAATTAAGTGGTATCGAAAATCAAAAAATAAATGTAATAGTGACTATGTTGCAATTTAAATGCCTATTAGCTTACTAGTACAGCTTGGCGTAAATACGCTTACCATTTTTAAAGACTGCAAATGATGATTTTTTCAAGGTTCGTAATAGTGGGTTTATTTCCGCCGACTTGTACTAGTGGTTTCATGCGAGTGCCAAATTACTAAGTTTTTTTACTTTCTCTGCGGCGGTGTCTGTAAAACTTGGAACTTGTAAATGCCTAGATGAATAACTCAGTAGAGTATTTTTTTGAGAGTCACTGCCCTTAAGAAATCGTCTTGTCTTGTTGCAACCCAACAAAACCTCCTTCTAACAACCATGAATTGAAAACTGCGCCTGCCTTGTCAATAAATGCAATCGCACTTCTTGAAACATCTATAAGTTGTGCTTCTCTCAATTGCGATCGTTGCGATTAGGAGCCGACAGTTGAATCACCTCAGAAAACCCTGAATAATTAACTACATTAGTAGCTGGATAATCCTCTGACACTACAATTAAGCCAATTTTTATATCCTCGAAATAAATCACACCCCAATACGTCCTTCAACTTGGAAAGCTCCATGAAATAAATGATATTGAGCGATGTAGATCAGCAAAAAGTCACTAATGTTTATTGCCCTGCTAAACATCTGCTGACAAGTTTTTTGGAGGACAGCATCTAGATATTCATTATCGGCAGGCTCACCCAGGTCAGTCAATTCCGGTTGATCCGCAAAATGATCCATATAAAATAGCCAGATATCGGACAAGTCTGCGTCATTCGTCAGTTTTTGCTTAAGTGACTGCAATCGATCGATATTCATATTGTGGATATTGAGGAGATGGTGGGGGACTTAGATCACGAGAGAATGGCACTAAGAAAAGCTCTAAGCTATGCTCTATATAGATTACAGCCATGAATGTCATTCGAGTATGTTCAGATAGCTGCGATCGCATCGATTCTCTCGGTTACACCCAAACTGAGGCCAGCTTGAGGGCATCCCCTGACCATCAACATCATGATTGCGGCCTGGCAACGTGCATTCGTGAGAGTTTAAGACCATATACTATTTGTCAATAAGCAATCATACTTAAAATATTGCCTAAATCGGGGTCGAAAACAGAATTTTTCGATTGGCTACGCCTACGCATAATCTTGATACCTATCAATTCATTGTCGCTCCCCCATTTCCGTATAAAACTTCATTCAATACATTTTACCTATCTAAGTTTTCAGTATAATTTCTAATTGACAAAAGTAAAATTATTTTAACTTATCACTGATGACCTGGAATCGGAATGTCAGCAGATGCAGGAAATTAGCGATCGCATTCATAGGCTACGGGAAAAGGAAAACTTGGAAGAATCTGCCCGTACTGCTTTGAAGCATCTGGGTGAGTTGAAGCCACCGTATTTGACTGCTGTTGAAGAGAAGTTGTTGGGTATTGATTGAGCGAGAATACGAGCTTGGAGATTAAATCTCTACAAACTCGTGGACAATAATAGATACACATCTTATGATTATGGAATCAGCTTGATGTTTGGCAAGTCGAAGCGGTTTTATCAACGAAAGCAGGAGGCAGAGGGAGCAAGGGTTTAAGACCCCCACCAAATTTACAATTTGGTGGCTCCCGTTCAGGATGGGTCTGAATCCCCTTATGAGCCTCCTGCCTCCTGCCTCCTTCAAAGATATTTTTAAAGCACTATTTTAGCCTTGCCACGCTACCACACATACTTAGATTTTTTCATAAATAAAATCGGATTACTATAGGGGAGTAACGCGATTTTGTGAGATTTGATTTTTTCTATCAATAAAATTGGTTTATTGATAGGAAACTGGGCAGAATTACCGTTTTTTTAGTGTTTTTACTGATGCTATCAGCTTGAAAAAGTTTTTAAAGTGACATTATTTGTTGGTTCTCACTTTTTCACGTTGCTCCCTATAGTAAATTACTTAATGTGGGACTTTGATGGAGGTCAAAATTACTATAACTGTAGGCAGTAACTTATGATCCGTGAAAGTTACAGAAATTTTAGAGACTAACAACTAGAAACACTCTTTATTTATATGTAGATTGACTAACTCATTTACACAAATAACCAAGCAGGAGTATTGATGACAAACAATTTATTTTCAGTATTAACTTACGGTGAAGAGACTTTAGTTGACCTGTTATGCAAAAGAGCGCAAGAGCAACAAAGCCAGGTAGGATATACCTTTTTGCTTGATGGAGAAACAGAAGAAGTTAGCTTAACTTATCAAGCATTAGACCAAAAAGCGCGATCGCTTGCTGCCAAGTTACAGAGTATGAAAGCTACAAAAGAAAGAGTGCTGCTTTTATATCCACCCGGACTAGATTTCATTATCGCTTTTTTTGGTTGTTTATACGCAGGTGTTACAGCAGTTCCCATATATCCACCACGTCGCAATCAAAGTATGAGAAGGTTGCAAGCGATTGTGAAAGATACTCAAGCTAGTTTCGCCCTCACAACAACATCTGTTCTGACTAATATTGAACACAGCTTAAAACAAGAACCAGACCTAGCAGCTTTGCATTACATAGCTACCGAAAAGCTTAACGACAACTTTGGACAAAATTGGCAGCCCTTAAAAATAACTAGCGACACTTTGGCATTTCTTCAGTACACTTCAGGTTCTACAGGCACACCGAAAGGGGTGATGGTAAGTCATGGTAATTTGCTACACAACCAGGAATTGATTAAGACAGCATTCCAAAATACACAAAAAACTGTAAGTGTTGGTTGGTTACCCTTATTTCATGACATGGGACTGATTGGGAATGTGCTACAGCCATTGTATTTAGGGATACCAAGCTTTCTTTTATCACCTAGTGCATTTCTTCAGAAACCTTTAAGATGGTTAATGGCAATTTCCCGCTATCAAGCAACGACCAGCGGCGGGCCTAATTTTGCTTACGATCTGTGTGTTAATAAGATTACTCCCGAACAGCGATCGCAGCTTGATTTGAGTAGTTGGGAGCTTGCTTTCAACGGTTCGGAACCTGTGCGTGCTGAAACTATAGAAAAGTTTTCAACCACCTTTAAAGATTGTGGCTTTAGAAGAAGTGTTTTTTACCCCTGCTATGGAATGGCTGAAGCGACTTTAATAGTGTCTGGGGGTTTAAAAATAGCTCCGCCAGTTACTAACTTTGTGAAAGAAAAAGCTTTGCAGCACAACCTTGTAGAAATTGCCACAACAAAGCAAAAGGATACTAGAGAAATTGTTGGTGTGGGTAAGAGTTGGTTAGACCAAAAAATCGTCATTGTTCACCCTGAGTCATTAACTAAGCGCTCAGATGGACAAATAGGAGAAATCTGGGTTTGTGGGCCGAGTGTGGCTGGTGGCTATTGGCAAAAACCTCAAGAAACTCAACAGACCTTTAATGCACAACTGCAAGACTCAAAAGAAGGGCCATTTCTTCGCACTGGAGATTTAGGATTTTTGCTTGATGGCGAGTTATTTGTCACAGGTCGCATCAAAGACATGATTATCATTCGAGGGCAAAATCATTATCCTCAAGATATTGAATTGGCAGTCCAGAAGAGCCATCCAGCAATGCGTTTGAATTGTGGTGCAGCATTTTCTGTGGAGTTAGAAGGTATTGAAAGGCTAGTCATTGTTCAAGAAATAGAGCGAAGTTATTTACAAAAGCTAGATGTGGATGAAGTAGCTAAGGCAATTTGTCAGACAATATTCCAGCAACACGAGCTACAAGTCCATGCTGTTGTGCTAGTGAAGCCAGCGAGTATCCCGAAAACATCCAGTGGTAAGATTCAACGCCATGCTTGTCGGGATGGTTTTTTGAATAAAAGTTTGGATGTCATCGGAGATTGGACAACGAGTCTTCGACAAATAGATTTACAACAACTCCAACAAGAAGTAGCAGCCCTTTGGGAAGAAGTGCAAAATTCACAAGAATCGTCAGTCAATAGCGAATCCTTCCCACCAACTTTTACAGAAGAAGCGATCGCCACTTGGCTAGTTTCTCATCTAGCCTTGTCCTTGAAAGTGTCCCCAGATAATATAGATATTCAAGAGCCTTTTGCTGTATACGGTCTAGATTCCGCAGTAGCAGTCAGCTTAACAGGTGAATTAGCGCAATGGCTTGGTTGTGAACTTGAACCTACTCTTTTTTGGGAGTACCCCAACATTGAAGAGCTAGCACAGTATTTAGCAGCGGAATATCAATTATTGCAATCAACAACTTTTCCACTTGTAGTTTAGAAAGGTACATTCAATGAACCTAACTTCCAATACAAATACTCAGACAAAAAAACTCAGTTCTGCCAAAACATTCAAATTCAATCCTTTTAACAGAGAATTTCGCACTAATCCTTATCCAACTTACCATCACCTCCGTAGTGAAGAACCTTTACACCGATACTTTGTTGATGGTGATTGGGTACTTACCCGCTACGTTGATGTGAAAGCAGTTTTAAAAAGTGGTCGTGTTTGTAGCCATGACAAGCCAGAATTAATTAAAGAAAAAAACCAATACCTCCAAGGCAAACAAAGGAATCTAAATTCCCTAGCTTCTATCAGCAATAGATTATTATTTTATATGAATCCGCCGGATCATACGAGATTACGCGGTTTAGTAACAAAAGCCTTTTCTTTGACAGTAGTTGAACAAATGCGTCCCCGTATCCAGGGAATTGTTAATGAGTTGCTGGGCAAAGTTCAGAACACAGGAAATATAGATATTATTGCCGACCTTGCTAGTCCACTTCCTGTAACTGTAATTGGTAGCATGTTGGGAATACCGAATGAAGCTCAAGACCAGCTTCATCAGTGGTCTAATGTTTTGTCTCGCATATTAGATGCGCTGGTGTCATTAGAAGAATATGAAGCCATGAATCAGGCTATCAATGAATTTCAAGAGTATTTACGCACGCTTGTTGCCGAACGAGAAAAAAATCCACAACCAGACTTAATCAGTGGCTTGATTGCAGCTAGAGAGCAAGGTGACAAGCTCAGTGAAGAAGAACTATTGTCAACTTGTATATTGTTATTTGCAACAGGTGAAGAAACTACAGTCAACACAATAGGCAACGGGATGCTGGCCTTGCTTCGTCACCCAGAAGAAATGGAAAAGCTCAAAAAGGAACCGACACTTATTCAAAATGCTGTTGAAGAAATACTTCGCTACGATAGCCCAGTTCAACTGACAAACCGGATTGTACTAGAAAACATAGAAATAGGCAACCAAACAATTAAAGCAGGTGAAAAGATACTTCTTTGCTTAGGAGCAGCTAACCGAGATCCAGCCCAATTTCCTGACCCAGATCGGTTAAATATTAATCGATCTGAGAATAATCACCTTGCTTTTGGTGATGGTATTCATTACTGTTTAGGAGCCACCCTTGCACGCGCTCAGGCTCAAATTGCTATTAACACACTGCTGCAACAATTCCCTAATTTACAGCTAGCTTCAGACAACTTAGAGTGGCGAAAGAATCTAGCCTTACGGGGCTTAACATCTCTGCCTGTAACTTTTAGTTGTCAATAATTCATAAATCATGCTTTTTTTTTAACATATACTTAACAATGAATAAAGAAGAAATTGCAATCATAGGCATAGGGTGTCGTTTTCCGCAGGCCAATCATCCAAAAGCTTTTTGGCAATTACTATGCAACGGTGTAGATGCCATTACAGAAATGCCTGCTTCTCGATGGCACTTAGCTCCAGATACAGAAAAATTAGATAAAACAAAAACTTATTGGGGTGGTTTTCTAGAACAGATAGATCAATTTGACCCTAAATTTTTTGGTATTTCTGCACGGGAAGCGATGAGCATAGATCCCCAACAGCGATTGTTGCTGGAGGTTACATGGGAAGCATTAGAAGATGCTGGGCAAATACCAGACCATCTTCAAGGTACCCACACAGGTGTCTTTATGGGAATATCATCACAAGATTTTTCTGTATTGACGTGGGAGAAGGCCACCGCAGACATGTATATGAGTACTGGGGCTTCTCATTCCATGGCCGCTAACCGCATTTCCTACTTGTTTAATTTTTTGGGGCCAAGCGTAGCATTTGATACGGCTTGCTCCTCGTCACTGGTGGCGATTCACTATGCATGTCAGAGCTTATGGAATCAAGAGTCTACCTTGGCTGTGGCTGGAGGAGTGAATGCCTTGTTGTTACCTGAAGCTACCGTTAACTTTGCCAAAGCAGGGTTCATGGCTGCCGATGGGCGTTGCAAAACCTTCGATGAGCGAGCAGATGGCTACGTTCGCGGCGAGGGCGCAGGTGTAGTAATTTTAAAGCCTCTATCGCAAGCTGTGGCTGATGGCGATCGCATTTATGCCCTCATCAGAGGAAGCGCCATCAACCAAGATGGGCGTAGCAATGGACTTACAGCTCCCAATCCCCAAGCCCAGAAAGCCGTTCTGCGCTCTGCCTACCAAAACTCAGGCATCTCACCTGGCCAGGTGCAGTACATTGAAGCTCATGGAACAGGTACGAGCCTGGGCGATCCTATAGAAATGAAGGCTCTGGGAAAAGTACTGGCACAAGGGCGACTCCCTGGAAATTATTGTCGTGTAGGTTCAGTTAAAACCAACATTGGACATTTAGAAGCAGCAGCCGGAATTGCTGGGTTAATTAAAGTAGCGTTGTCTCTCAAAAATCGACAAATTCCTCCAAACCTGCATTTTCAAAAGCCAAATCCTTATATACCCTTTGAGAAACTGCCTCTACGAGTTCAACAAACCTTAGAGCCTTGGCCGCAAGGAAATAATTTGGCAATAGCAGGCGTTAGTTCCTTTGGATTTGGCGGCACAAATGCTCATGTAGTCTTAACAGAAGCACCCCCAGAAATTCCCCTAGATAACCCAATTGAACGTCCTGTACAACTTCTTACCCTGTCAGCTAAAAGTGAAGATGCTCTGTTGGAACTGACACAAAGTTATCAGAAGTTCTTGAACAACCACCCTGAGATATTGTTAGCAGATATTTGTTTTACTGCCAACACAAAGCGATCTCATTTTAACTACCGTCTGGCTGTTGTCGCTGAATCTAGTGTGCAGTTGCAAAAGGAACTAAATGCCTTTACGACTTCGGAAGAGACTGTCACAGTTGTTAGTGGTCAGGTAAAAAGTAAGAAGCCTCCAAAAGTGGCATTTCTATTCACTGGACAAGGCTCACAATATATTGGCATGGCACGCCAATTGTATGAAACAGCGCCCGTCTTTCGCCAAACCCTAGACCTTTGCGAGGTAATTTCACGTAACTATTTAGACAAGTCATTAATTAAAATTCTTTACCCCGAACCAACAGAGACTTCTCCACTAGACCAGACTGCTTACACCCAACCTGCTTTATTTGCTATTGAATATGCACTCTTCAAACTTTGGAAATCTTGGGGTGTCGTACCTACCGCCGTCATGGGTCATAGTTTAGGAGAATATGTTGCTGCTTGTGTGGCGGGAGTCTTTAGCCTAGAAGATGGGCTGAAGCTGATTGCCGCAAGAAGCCGTCTAATGCAGACATTACCACCAGGGGGAGAGATGGCTGTAGTGTTTGCCGAGGCAGACACTATACGTGCAATTACCAAAATAGAATATACAAAAGTCGCATTTGCTGCTATAAATTCTCCACAAAATACTGTAATTTCTGGCGAACAGCACGCAATTGAGTCAATTTGTACTGCCTTAGAAGCAGAGGGAATTAAGACAAAAAAACTACAAGTTTCCCACGCCTTCCACTCACCCTTGATGGAGCCAATTCTAACAGAATTCCATCAAGTTGCTACTAGTATCACATATAATACACCTCAATTTGACTTAATTTCTAACCTGACAGGAGAACGATTAACTCAAGCAGATATTACCCCTGAATATTGGGGAAAACACTTACGTTATTGTGTGCAATTTGCTGATAGTTTAAAGACACTTCATGCTGATGGTTACGAAATTTTTGTGGAGATTGGGCCAAAACCTACCTTGTTAGGAATGGGGCGCAACTGTCTTCCTGAAAAAGTGGGCGTTTGGCTTCCAAGTTTGCGTCAAGGACAAAATGATTGGCAGCAAATACTCCAGAGTTTAGGAAAATTATATGTCTGTGGAGTACCTGTAGACTGGTCTAGCTTTGAAAAAGGTTATGGGCGACAGCTGAGCGGACTACCAACCTATCCCTGGCAAAAGCAACGCTACTGGATTCCCACTTCCGAACGAAAATATCAACAAGCAGAGTCTTTATTGCCTGAAAATATCCAGACCCCGATTACTAACCTTCTTGAACAAGGAGATACTGAACAGTTAACTGAGTTAGTACAGAAGGCAGGGAATTTCTCACAAGAACAACTAAAATTATTACCTGAACTATTAGCAGTTTTAGTCAGAGAACACAAACAACACCAAATACCAGATTTTATTCGAGATTGCTGTTACGAAATAGTGTGGCGATCGCAAGGTAGTATACAGCAGTCAATTGCAGATTATATACCTAATCCCAAAGAAATAGGCGATCGCCTCTTGCCTCAAACACAGCATTTAATATCGCCAGAAAGTCAACTATATCAAGAAGTACTAATTCAACTGGAAGCTTTGAGTATTACCTATGTAATCTCAGCATTCCAAGAAATGAAATTCAACTTTCAGTTGGGGCAACACTTTTGTCTTCCAGACATGATACAGCAGTTGGGTGTAGTTAACCAACATTCGCGGCTAATGGCTCGGCTGTTGGAAATGCTTGTAGAAGTTGAAATACTCCAGCGCCAGGGCGAACAATGGTATGTGGTAAAAGTTCCTGAGATACAGCATCCTCACTCACAAATAACTAGCCTTTTATCTCAATACCCAGATGCCTTTGCTGCACTTACCCTATTGGAGCGATGCGGGTCGAATCTAGCACAAGTTCTGCGAGGAGAACTTAATCCTCTAGATTTGCTATTTCCCGAAGGTGATTTAACTACAGCAACCCAGCTATATCAGGATTCACCAGTGGCAAAAGTGATGAATACCCTGATGCAGCAGTCCATTGTATCAATACTAGAACATTTACCACCAGGGCGTAAACTGCGAGTATTAGAAATTGGTGGCGGAACTGGCGGAACCACCTCCTACCTATTAGCATCCTTTAATGCCGAGCAAACAGAGTATGTCTTTACTGATTTATCTTCTTTATTCCTAGCTCAGGCGAAGCAAAAGTTTCAAAATTACTCTTTTGTCAACTATCAGTTATTGGACATCGAAAAAGACCCACAATTGCAAGGTTTTAGCGAACATCAGTATGATTTAATTGTAGTAGCTAACGTGTTACACGCTACTCAAGATTTGCAAGTTACTTTGCAGCATGTACACAAATTATTAGCTCCTAAAGGATTATTATTGCTGCTAGAAGGAACTAGTAAATCACGCTGGCTAGATTTAATTTTTGGGTTAACAGACGGATGGTGGAGATTTACTGATTTGCAGTTACGTCCCAACTACCCATTACTGACAACTGAAAATTGGCAAAAGTTATTGCATAATAGTAACTTTCAAAATGCAACCACCATTGCTCCAAGTTATCAAGGCAGCCTATTACAGCAAGCGGTGATTCTCGCTCAAGCAGCTAAACCAAATCAAAACAAAACAGGATTAGGAAATTGGCTAATTTTTGCTGACAATCAAGGTATTTGTCAGCAGTTAAGTGAACTTTTACGCTCACAAGAACAAGCTGCTATCTTTGTCTTCCCTGCTAAGGAATATAAACAGATAACAAGCCAAGAATTCAGCATCAACCCTGCCTCACCAGAAGACTTTCAGCTATTAGTTGAACAAGTGGCAAAAGATAAAATTCCCTGGCGGGGAGTGGTTTATTTATGGGGCTTAGATACAGTTGAAGCAGACGCTCTTACAGTAACAGACTTAGAGATTGCCTCACAGATAGGATGTGGTGGTATTTTATCCCTAGTCCAATCTTTGATTAGTAAAAGATTTTTGCCGTCTTTTACATTGTGGTTGGTGACACAAGGCGCACAACGAGTGAGTGAGGAATCTACACTTGGGGGAGTAGCGCAATCACCTGTCTGGGGACTAGGAAAAGTAATTAAAGATGAGCATCCAGAATTTAACTGTACTCTGGTGGATCTAGACCCAGTAGGAAATAACAATGCACAAGCTTTATTTGCCGAAATTTTTCCACACAAGGCAACTATTAATGAAACTCATATAGCTTTTCGCAACGGAAAACGGTATGTTCAGCGATTAGTACACAGTAATAGAATTGTCAAAAAATCTTTGCGCCTCAAAGCTGATGCTACCTATTTAATCACAGGTGGTTTTGGTGGAATTGGTTTATTGCTAGCCCAATGGATGGTAGAGCATGGAGCAAAACACCTAGTTTTAGTAGGGCGTAGTCAACCTAATGAAGCTGCTCAAGCAACTTTAAGGACATTAGAAGAAACTGGAACTGAAGTTGTAGTAGTCCAAGCTGATGTATCTGTAAAAGAGCAAGTCGCCGATTTACTAACTCAAATTAAAATATCTCTACCACCTTTGCGGGGTGTTATCCATGCCGCAGGTATTTATGAAGCTCGCTTGTTACAAGAACAGCAATGGGAAGGATTTGCAAAAATTTTTGCACCCAAGGTAAGCGGTGCATGGAATTTACATACCCTAACCAAAGATTTACCTTTAGACTTGTTTGTACTTTTTTCTTCAGCTATTTCTATATTTAGTTCTTCCGGATCAGGTAGTTATGCAGCAGCAAACACCTTTTTAGATTCTTTGGCACATCATCGCCAGGTACTCGGTTTACCAGGGCTAAGTATCAACTGGGGGCCTTGGTCTACGGTTGGTATGGCGCGTGTTGTTGGCGAGAGACGCTTTGCCCAGTTAATGGCTCAAGGAGTAGAGCCGTTCTCAGCGCGACAGGTGTTACAAATTCTAGAACAAGTAGTGCAGAAAGATATAGCTCAAGTCGGAGTAATCCAGATTAACTGGTCGAAGTTGCTTGAGCAATTTCCATTGGGTGACTACCCTACTTTAATTGCTGAATTGATGGCAAAAGTCCAGAAACAAAGACTGTCTGAGCAGAAAGCAGTTCAACAGCCCCAGATTTTAGACCAATTAAAGATAGCCTCCACAGAAAAATGTCAATTGCTGTTAATTACTTATCTGCAAGAGCGAATTGCTAAAGCTTTAGGAATTAGTGCATCGGGACTAAATATTGATGAGCCTTTAAACCAAATGGGGCTTGATTCTTTAACAGTGATCGAACTCAGAAATCGGCTGAGAGCAGATTTAGGAGTGGACATTGCGATCGCCAAATTCTTGGATAATCTCAGTGTCGTTAGTCTAACAAAACTTGTCAGCGAGCAACTTTTCGAGGTTAATTCCATTTCCAAAACACTTGTTGTACCTACCACATCTACGAAGAAGACCAGGATTAGAGGTGAGTTATGAATATAGTCAAGTTCCTGCAAAATCTTTTGATAACAGATATAGAATTGTGGGTTGAGGACGGCAAACTATGCTATGAAGCTCCAGAAGATGCATTAACCCCTGAGTTGTTGGCGGAAATTAAGCAATATAAACCAGAAATTATCTCCCTGCTGCAAAAGCAAACTCACCCTCTCTGCCATAGACAAAAAGCTCTTTGGTTTTTATACCAACTAGCACCTGATAGTGCAGCTTACAATGTTGGATACGCAGCACAATTAGTATCAGATGTTACTATTTCAGCATTAAAACAGGCCGCTCAAGCCTTGATTGAGCGCCATTCAGTTTTAAGAACTATCTACACCGTGGAGTACGGTGAAACAGTACAAACAATTCAAGAAAATCAACAAGTCTGCTTTAGAGTGCAAACAGAGGCTAACTGGAGCCAAGAAGACTTACAAAACTGGTTGGTGACACAGAGCGATCGCCCCTTTCATCTCAACAACGGGCCTATAATCCGCTTTCATCTGTTAATTCGAGAAATTATAACAGATGCA
Source organism: Nostoc sp. (assembly GCF_036917465.1). GTDB lineage: Bacteria > Cyanobacteriota > Cyanobacteriia > Cyanobacteriales > Nostocaceae > Nostoc. Next base: position 953 of record NZ_JBALDL010000076.1, on the reverse strand, counting down.
TTGGCAACAAAAGAAGTAATTCTGCTAATCACGGCACATCACATAGTCGTGGATTTCTGGTCTTTGGAATTGCTGATCAATGAACTGAGGGTAATTTATCAAGCCATCAACAACGGCTTAGAAGTAACACTCCCATCCCAAAACCTGCAATACAGAGATTACGTGCAGTGGGAAACCCGCATGTTAGCAAGTCAGGAAGGTGAACGCCTGTGGAACTACTGGCGCGAGCAGTTGGCTAGGGAGTTACCGATACTAAGTTTACCAACAGATCGACCAAGACCACCAGTACAAACTTATAAAGGTGCTTCCTTTCCTTTTGTTTTAGAGGAAGAACTGAGCCATAAGCTTACAGAATTAGCAAGAACCGAAGGTGTAACTGTTTACACAGTTATGCTGGCAATATTTCAGGTACTATTACTACGATATACAAATCAAGAAGATATTTTAATTGGCTCTGCAATGGCGGGACGCAGCCTGGAAGAGTTTGAAAAGATTGTTGGTTACTTTACCAGTCCGGTTGTTTTGCGAGCCGATTTGTCTAGAAATCCTACCTTTACAGAGTTGCTCAGACGAGTGCGCTGTTGTGTGTTAGGTGCGCTAGAACATCAAGACTACCCGTTTCCTTTATTAGTAGAGCGACTGCAACCATTACGCGACCCTAGCCGTTCTCCACTTTATCAGGTAGCGATCGTCTGGGATCGTTCGCACCAAAATGAGGGACAAGTATCAATTACAGATAGTGATTGCTTAATTGTCAAGACACTAACTCCACGGTCACAAGCGACTCCTTTTGATTTAATTTTGACAATTTTTGATACAACAGAAGCACTCAAAGGGATTTGGAAATATAACACCGATTTGTTTGATGGCAGCACCATTGAGCGGATGGCAAATCATTTTGTCACATTACTTGAGGGGATTGTGGCAAATCCACACCAGCCGATTTGCCAATT
>NZ_JBALDL010000075.1:0-21020 GCF_036917465.1 Nostoc sp. | reverse complement strand
ATCCTTGTAGTACTTTTAACAGATTATTGATACATTTTTTGACATCGTTTAATATCTATATGTTAATAATTTAGCATAACAAGTACTGAAGAACCGAAATTGTTTAGCAGCATTCAGAATTGGTTGCTACTACTCTGAGTCAGATTAGATTTTGGCTAAAAGATAATTTGAGAGTAAGCTATTATGGTTTGGCTTGTCTGCTTGAAATTTGGATTGACAAGCACAAACTGTCTAGTCCAAATCTAAGCAGTGAGTGGTAAAAGAATGCCAGCAGGAGAAAACCATTCGGGAAAAGCGTTTAAACAAAGTAACAAAAATGCCAAAAAGCCAATACTAAGAAGTTCGCTGTGGTTTTGGTTGAGGATAGGTGGTGTAGCAATGGGAGCAGCGATCGCGGGCACGCTGTTAGCAGTTTCTTTCACCAGCAAGCCTTTGCAGAAAACTCAGCTAAATCAACAACAGCAAGCAGCCTTTAATGGAGAAGGGATTACTGGGAGTGGACTACAATTTTCTGCATTAAGTCGCCCTGTGAACATTTTAGTTTTGGGGATGAGTGTGCTGCCACCAGACATTAAAAACCCGCCCCCAGAAACGCTACACATGAGATATCAGCCGGAACTAAATTCCTTTGATGGTCTTTCGGATGTGATGCTTTTACTGCGATTTGAGCCAGAAAAGAAAAAATTAATTATGCTTTCCATTCCTAGAGATACCCGCATAGAGGTGTCTGGGCATGGTATGACCAAAATTAATGCTACCAATGTTTATGGTGGTCCGGCTTTGACCAGTACAGCAGTCAGTAATCTCTTGGATGGAGTGGAAATTGATCGGTATATCAGAATTAACGTTTTGGGAGTCAGCAAGTTAGTCGATGCCTTGGGTGGTGTGACAGTCTACGTACCAAAGAATATGAAATACCGAGATGATTCCCAGCACCTGTACATCAATTTAAAGGCAGGTAAGCAACATCTAAATGGCGAGCAAGCGTTACAACTTTTGCGTTTTCGCCATGATGAATTGGGAGATATTGGTCGCATTCAACGGCAGCAAATGGTCATTAGTGCTTTAACCGATCAAACTCTCAACCCAGCAACTCTGAGTCAACTGCCTAAAATACTTGACATAGTTAAAGAACATATAGATTCCAACTTAACAGTAGAAGAATTAGTAGCGCTGTTGGATTTTATGGTGCAAACCCATCGCTCCAATATGCAGATGTTGATGGTGCCTGGTCGATTTAGCGAAAAGAAAGAATATGATGCTAGCTACTGGATAGCAGACAACCGACACATTGGTGCGATGATGGCTAAGTACTTTGATTTAGACTCAGAACCCAAAGCAGAAGTAGTTCATCATACCGCTAGCTTACGAATAGCATTTCAAGACAGTACAGGCACTAATCAAGCTAACCTGCATCCATTAATCAAAATCTTGGAAAAAGCTGGTTATCACAACATTTATATTACTAAAAGCTGGGGTGAGCCGCTAGAAGTAACTCGCATTATTGCCCAACAAGGAGATGGCGACAGTGCTGAATCAATTCGCAACGCTTTAAATTTAGGGGAAGTACGAGTCGAAAGCACTGGCAATCTCTACTCTGATGTCAGTATTCAGGTCGGGAAAGATTCGTTGCAAGCGAGCGCAGATACTCTAAAGCAGCAGAGCAAACCTTGACTATATATCATCTATATTATTAGAATTATTAGGCGGGATGTGGAAAAGGTCATTTTGAGGGTTTTCCCAAACCCCGATTTTCCCTTACGTATTTTCATTAATCTAAGATTATTGAGAATAAGCCTGTGGAAAAAGCCGCGTTGTTTGGTTGTTTGAGAACTTACCGTGAAAAGTCAGATAAATATTCGGGGGAGCATAAATGCGGGATGAATTAGCAGAACTTTCTTGCTGGCGGAACTGATGCCCTCTTAACAGCTTTTGCCCTCTTAACAGCTTTTTCCACTGCTTCCTCAACGGTCGCAATGCCCATCACCTTTGAGGTTTTACAAACTAAAATTGGCTTAAGACAATCTTCTGCATCTTTAGGCGCTTTAGTTGGCACAAATTTCAATAATGATGGTACAGCCCTTTACGAAGCCATGTCTGCCTTGTTTATCTCCCAAGTCTTAGGACTACATTTGAATTTAGGACAGCAATTAGTTGTGATTCTGACTTCGATTTTTGCATCCGTTGGCGCAGCCGGAATTCCAGAGGCGGGATTAGTTACAATGACACTGGTATTCAATTCCGTTGGCTTACCCAAGGAGTATATTGCTTTACTCCTGACTGTTGACTGGTTTTTAGATCGCTGCCGGACGGCAATCAATGTTATGGGTAATATGACTGTTAGTGCTTTGCTAGATGGCAAAAACCCTCAGACTGGGGACGAAGCTTAACTACTAAATTCATCTCCTGCCTAAACTTCCTTATACTATGCAACTATCTGATCTTACTTTGATGCCTACCGTCAACCATATCTTCAGAAGAAATATCGCCAAAAATTTTCCGTAACTTCTCTCTAAACTCTTGTAGCTTAATTTGGGAACATAGTTCCAATCCCAAATTCAAACTGTTAATTAAATGTTGAAAACTTCTTTAACAAGATTTTAAACAGGATTATGGAATTGAGATGACATCTCTTGAAGTCATAATCGTCATCACAGAAATTTCCTACCTGAACTGAACTTCTTCCTCTACCAAATGATTAAAGCTACAAAGGAAATAAATTAACATGAGCGAGAATGATAACCCACAACCCGAAACACAACCTAGAGAAAATAGACCACAACCTCCTAAAACAATAGGAAAACCAATTAAGACCGAATTCATTCAATCCGAACAACAGCCAACATCATCAGAATTATCAATAGCTGAATGACACACATATAGGTGCGTCTAGGTAAACTGGGATCAAGAGTGAAATAGTTCAGTGATGGCGCTGTTTCGACCACCTTAAGAGCAATCGCCCCTGTTGGTCAAATCAATCAGTCCATTCTTTGATGATGCCGACCATTGGTCGGCAAAAATAAGCGTTGGTGGATTCCATATTGAGAATAGATGATGTGGCAGAGAAAAAGGGGATTAATCTATAGTTCAGTTAGCTGTGCACCTTAACGCTATTTTCGCGCGATCGCTAGTTTAACCCCAGGCCTATCACACAAAAATTATATCTTTATCTATCTTAAGATAGATTTTCAAAAGGACTGGAAACAAATATGCTGTTACCAACAACGTTTTATGTTCCTGATAGATCATTTATAAAGTAAGTTTTAAAAGGCTAACTGATATATATTGTCCGTTATGTTTAAGTTAGCCTATCCAGCAAAGTTAAGTAGATGTTATATCTTACCTTGTGATAATCGAGGTTAGTTTCTTATGGAAACTCATCTACTGCACTAGTTCGCTAACCTACACAGCCTTAATCCCTACTTTACAAATAATTTTTGATAACGGCGATCATTTAGATTATCGAAACAGAATTCAGGAGTCAGTCGTCAGAATTAATTCTCAATTCTGACCGCATCTCACGGAAACGTCTCCAGGTATCCTTCTCAATTCTTCTTCAATCTCCAGTCTTTTGTCCGACACATTTAGTATTTTCTACCCACTGGCAATAATGAAAAATTTGTTTTTTATTAAGAGTATATCTGCTGCATCTATGCTTTTTTTGGCGGCCATCCCAGCGGCTCATGCTCAAGTTCCTAATCAGCCTGATAGTGTACGCTTTAACCCTAAAAATACTTTCACAAATCCCCAGTTTCCATCAGCCCTAGACGATTCGCAGATTGTTACTCCTACTGCTCCCAACTGGGTGATCCCCCAGAATCCGGTGAGAAAATTTGACCAGTTCATCCTTCCCGCACCGCCCTCTAATACCTCTGCCCAAACCGCAGATGAACTAAGGGAATTGAACCAATTAGCAGCTACTCGTAACAATCCCGATGTGATCAACACTATCACTCGTTGGAACTTTGACCCACCTGCTTCAAATTACAACTACTATTTTGACCATTTAGTTCAACTTTATAAATACAGTCCACCCTTGGCAGCGCGTTGTAGCGCCATGTTGAACGAAGGTATCTATGCTGGACTTCTATCTGCGTGGTACAACAAATTCATGTATCTGCGTCCCCGCCCCGATCAAGTGACTGGTTATGCTTTTCGAGCTGATAATCCCAAGCTACCTACACCTTACCACCCGTCTTATCCCTCTGGTCACTCCACCTCCGCTGGTGTATTTATGGCTGTAGGCCCCGCATGTTTTCCTGAAGAACCAGTGGAGAACTTTGTTGCTTTGGGTAGAGAATCTTCCCTTGCTCGCAGACAAGGAGGTGTACATTACTACTCTGACTCAGTAGCTGGTGAAGCCTTGGGGTATACCATTGGTAGTGCAGTAGTGAGGGGTTATAGAGATGACACTTCCCCACTTGGTGGCAATACTGCTGCTTCTGTGTATAGTCGTCCACCGTCGTTTAATTCTAATGGTACACCGACTACTACCCTCGCGCGAAAGAGAGCCACCATTAGTGTAGGGCCACAATTGAGTTCAGATCCAAGTAATCCTGGCAAACTGAGGATCATCTTAGCGCCCATAACGCCGAACGGTCAGTTTACAACTGCTCCCGTCGTGAAGAATCCACCCGCTCCACTGATCAATATCCCCGCAGCTAGTACAACAATACTTGGCCCTGTTAGACCAACAACTGTCAATCCTAATCCAACAGACAGGAACGCTCCAGCTACTTTCTCTGATCCAAATCCAGCTCCAAGTACAGGTAATGTAAATAATTCTGCCCCAATCGCTCCGTTAGATCAGGTAGATTCTGCTCCCTCAAGCAAATAAACCTTCCAAAGCATTGGTTTAGAAGTTCTACAAAATCAGATGTTGTGTATGTAACTTACATGCACAACAGCTTAAGGTTGCTTGATTTATTTGGGGTGATTGGACTTTGAGTCAGCGTCCTTTATTAATTACCAACATAGCGGTGCTTATCCCGATAAACTACAGCTTTATCAGTGTCTATCTGTGGTTAACTAATTACTATCATGCAATTACAAAAGATCATCCCAGTAAAACTGTGCCTTCATTGGTGCATTGTGGCCTTCAGTCTCACAACTACCGGCACACCCTTAATGGCTCAAACTGCCATCCCCAGGCAGAATCAAGTTCACACTGATTCCCAAGGTGATAACAAACCTTCCTTTTTGCCGAAAATCCTTAGTGATATTAAAATTGAGCGTCAACCGCTTAAATCTAGCCTGTTATACGAAGGTATGACTAAAGCCGAAGTGGAAAAGGTGATGGGAAAACCAACTGATATCAAGGTGTTTTCCAATTCAGATATGCAACTTGAAATTCTGAATTATCGCCAAGAGCCAGTTATCACTAAAGTCTCAATGATTGATGGTTATCTGTCAGGGATTGCTTGCGAAGTCAAAACCATAACTACTAATAATATTCCTCCTTTTGCTCAGGGCGTTAAAATTGGGATGAGCCGTCAACAGGTGCTGAAATTGATGGGCGAGCCTTTATCTGAGCAGCGCAATGACATTTCTATTTACAAACTTGAGCGACTCACATACATAAAAGATGGTCAGCTACCAGTAAATATAATTCTTACAGATGGTCGAGTCGAGGGTATGAATATAGGATTGGAAACTCCAGACAAAATTCTGCAAATTATCTTCCCAGCAGAACCAGGAATGCCAAAAAGTGGGACTGCTTACCAACGTATCCGAATTGGGATGAACCCGCAGCAGGCGATATCGATCTATGGTCAGCCTACTTTTGTACAACCTTCAGTGTTTAAGCAGCAAAAGGTTGTAGAATTTGTGTACGCTACGCTTAATACAGATGCTTCCACTAGATTTACATTTATCAACGACGTGCTGACACGTTTCTCTTTTGTTCCTCAAGCAAATTTATATCATCCTAAGTAGTTATGCAGAAACTTTGTAGAGAAACGTAGCAGTGCTACGTTTCTCTACATTCTTTTTCACCAGATGTCTAATGCTTACACCCGCCTTCCTTATCCTGTTGATTAGTACGATCGCTACCGTGAGAGGGGGCAATGCGAAAATGTGAGATCGGATTTTATATCTCAATTACCAGGGCTTATTCCCAATAAACCGAGGTCGAACTTCCCTGTTTTTAGCTTTTCTAAGTACCGTTCGCCAATAATCTAGGTAATTTATATTACCAATTTTTCGCACCTCACAAAATCGCATTGCTCCCATAGCAATACCTTCGCCAATTTACGAGGGTTAGTTGATCACGCTTTCACTATTAACTCCCTTGTCTGTGGGAGCAACGCGATTTTGTGAGGTCGGTGCGATTCGTTGGCTAGAAATCAAGCCCAGAAGGGTTCTGAAGGATTAGCCGCAGGGTGATTAACCCTGACAACTTAATGACAATGTAGGTGCAAAACCTACCATCCAGGTGCAGGATTGAAAGCACTTTCCCTACGGTAGCGACTAGCCATCAATCCGTAAAGCGGGAATGAAAGGTGGCTCTACTGATAGCCTAAATTGGTATCCATCAAGCATAGTATCCATGAGTAAAGCGATCGCTTAAAGATGCGTTTGAATCACCGTTACAAAAAAGTAGCGAAATCAGGCTGCCGCTACAACCAAAAGGTGAAGGATATAAGGGGCTGGCAAGTCGATCTTTGACCAGTAGCACTCCCAGTAAACCCGGTGAATAGCATCGCTCTAAAGATATATAGAATTGTCATTCGGAACGAAGTAATCCTCTACCTACTCTCTGAGAGGTCGAACACTCAGAGTAGGTGCTAACCGGATGCGGTAGAGGAAGAGATTGAGTAAGAAGCGAAAGCTTGAATGTAATGTTCAAAATATGCTGACGTACTCACAATAGTTTCTACTCAAGAAAATCAATACGTTCCCAACCCTAAACCGCCTAATAAAGGAATGGTTAAAAGCAGGCATATTTGATAATCATCAATGGTCGCCAACAAAAGAAGGTACTCCATAAGGAGGAGTAATTTCTCCTCTACTAGCCAATATCGCATTACATGGAATGGAAGAGGAAATCAACAAAGTTGCTGATTCCTTACCAGGAAATAAGAGAAAGAATCGTTATGCATTATCGTTCATAAGATATGCCGATGATTTTATCATTATTCACCCAAGTCTCGATGTAATTGACGAATGCAAACAGAGGATAATTGAATGGTTGAAAGAAATGGGTCTAGAACTAAAACCTAGTAAAACGAAGATTGTTCATACATTGAATCCTGAACATAACATACGTACACAAAGTTCCACTAACACAGGAGGTTTTGATTTCTTAGGATTCAATGTCAGGCAATACCATGTAGGGAAAACACATTCAGGCAAAAATCCAAGGGGAAAGTTACTAGGTTTTAAAACACTCATTAAGCCAAGTGAGAAAGCAATAAAGGAACATTACGATGAAATCTGCAAGACTATCGACACTCACAAATCAGCCCCTCAAGAGGCACTAATAAAACGACTAAATCCTCTTGTTAGAGGATGGACGAATTATTATTCATCGGTTGTGAGTAAAGAAATATTTGCCTTATTAGACCATCTCATATTCCAAAAACTTCAAGCTTGGGCAAAACGTCGCCACCCTGATAAGTCAAAAAGCTGGATTACCAGCAAATATTGGGGAACGGTTGGCAATAATAACTGGGTATTTTCAACAAAGTATGAAGGGAAAATAACCTTTACACTACTTAAGTATGCCAAAACAGAAATTGTCAGACATATTAAGGTACAAGGTAAAAATTCCCCTTTTGATGGAAACTTAGTTTATTGGAGTGAAAGAAGAGGTAAGAATCCCCTATTACCATTAAGAGTAACAACACTTCTTAAGTCACAAAAAGGGAAATGTACCCACTGCGGACTACACTTTAGAGAAGATGATGTGATGGAAGTTGACCACATTATTCCTAAATTGAAAGGTGGAAGGAATGATTACAAAAATCTACAACTACTTCACAGACATTGCCATGATATGAAAACTACCATCTTTGGTAGTAGGTATGCATAACAAGCATCAAATTATTGAGGAGCCGTGTGATGTGAAAATATCAAGCACGGTTTTGAAGACCAGCAGGGTTGGTGACAACCTTGCTGAGTTTAATGATTTTATATCTCAATTACCAGGGCATATTCCCAATAAACCGAGGTCGAAGTTCCCTGTTTTTGCCTTTTCTAAGTAGCGACCGCTCAGAATCTAGGTAATTTATATTACCTAGATTTTGTACCTCACTGTTAGAGCATTGCTCCCTTGTTTAACTTAGCTGACTCCGAAACTTGTTAATACTAATAGTTAATAGAACAACAGCAAAACAAATCAATGCTAACACATTTAACCACAGCACATCTAAACCAACTCCTTTGAGTAAAATACCTCTAACAATGGTGATGTAATGACGAAGTGGATTAAATAAAGAGATAAATTGAAATAAAGGAGGCATAGCTTCAATGGGAGATATTGCTCCAGAAGTTTGGATAATTGGCAAATTTATAAAGAACGATGTGAGTAACACTTGTTGTTGAGAACCACAAATAGTTGCCAACATAATGCCCAAACTAATCCCCACAAAGACATACACACTTGACAAGACAATAAATAGTAGAAAGCTACCACGAAATGGTACGCTAAATACAAGTGTTCCCAAAGTTAAAGCTAGTAGCACGTCTCCCATAAGCAAGAATGCCAACGGGACAATTTTAGCTAATAAAATTTCCCAATTACTACAGGGAGTCATTAATAATTGCTCTAAAGTTCCTGTATCTTTCTCGCGCACAACAGTTACTGCTGATACTAATGTGCCGATTAGTGTCAGAACTAAACCCATAACCCCTGGTACGAAAAACCAGCTACTTGTGAGTCCGGGATTGTAAAGAAAAACGACTTCTGTCGAAACTGGTGTACTGACTTTATTCTGTACTAAGCTGAGATTATATTCTTGAATAATCTGATTGATATAGTTAGCAGCAATCCCCGCCGTATTTGCATTTACTCCATCGACAAATATTTGAATTTCTGCTGATTTATTAGCTAGTTGGCGGGGAAAATCTGGTGGAATTATTATCCCTACATCTAGCTTACCTTCTTCTACTTGTTGGCTTAAATCCTTTTCACTGGTTGGTAGAGATTCTAAGTTAAAAGTGTGATTGGATGTCATTGCTGAAACTAATTCCCGACTGGCGGAGATATTGGCATAGTCAATTACACCCAGTCGTAAATTATGGACATCCGGGTTAAGTGCAAATCCGTAAAGCAATAATTGTACTGTTGGTGGGACAATTAATAAAACAATCAATTGTCTATTTCGCAGAATTTGATTAATTTCTTTACGAACTAATGACCAAAATGGACTATCAAATAATCGCCAAATTTTCATATATGTTTAATAGCTCATGATTAACTACTAATGACTATTGACTAATTTGCATCCGACTTAACAGCCGACGCGCTACGTTGAAAAATACCAATCCTAAAACTGCAAGCATGAGTAAGTCAAACCAAACTCCTGTCCATCCTGTACCACGCACAAAAGCATCACGGCTGATTTCAATATAATAACGGGCAGGAAATATGTTAGGCATTAGTGAAAGGGGAAAAGGAATATTACTGAGTGGATAAATAAAACCAGACAATAATAAAGATGTAATAAAACCGACAAGAGAAACAATTTGGACTGCGGAATTTTGGTTATCGGTGCGTACACCTATAAGTAAACCAAAGGAAACACTATCCATCAAGAAGAGTAGAGTTCCTAGTAATAAAGTAATAGGGTTACTAATTACGCCGATATGAAAAATTATTGACCCTAATCCCATGACTATTAAAGCTTCAGTAATAGCAATTAGCAGGTAAGCTAGTCCTTTTCCAAGTAACAGTTCACTAGCACTAATGCTAGAAGCATAAACTTGTAAAATTGTACCTTTTTCTTTTTCGCGCACCATTGCGATCGCTGTTAGCAATGAGGGAAAAATCCATAAGACTACACCAAAGGTTCCCGGTACAATATACAGCGACTCCAATCTACCAGGGTTAAACCACAAACGGACATGTGCTGTAATAATACTTGTATCTGATATTAGTCCTTGATCTTGCATAAAGAAATTAGTGACTCTTTGAATGCTCCCTCTAATTACACGTGCATTATTAACATCTGTGGCATCGATTAATACTTGCACCTTTGCATTTCTCCGAGCTTGAATATCTCGACTGAATTGGGGAGGAATAATTACTGCGGCTTTAGCAATACTCTTATCGATTGCATCCTGTGGCGGATTATTATCTGACCATTGTTTAGGTACAAATTGATTGGTGGAATACAACCGCTCAATATAGCTTCTACTCAGGTTTGTCCGGTCAAAATCCTGGACAATTAGGGGAATATCTTTACTCTCTAAACGAATCGCAAACCCAAAAATCAATAGAGTCAAAAACGGCAACAAAAATGCTAAACCTAAAGTTAAGCGATCGCGCCGAAATTGCGCTATTTCCTTAATACATTGAGAAAAAATTCTTTTCATTGGAGAAATACAATAATAGGTCTCTGAACTAACAAACTCATGTTCTGAACCAATCGTCACGCACATAATAGCCAATTTGTACAGTGTGTAAGTCTTAATTAATTACGAATTATTTTAGTTTGTTCCTGCACGTTCAACGATACCAATAAAAGCATCTTCCAAAGAGAAAGGAATGGGACGCAGAGATTCAATAGTCAGGTGTGCTGATTTTAAAAGCTGAGTTATTTCGGGAATTTCTTTTTCCGGTTCATCAAGAACAATGTGTAAACTATTGGCAAAAATAGAAACCCGCCACGAATCAAGATGTTGTTTAAGTATTTTGGAGGCGGCTTGATTTTGGTTGACAATAATCTCTATAAGTTGTCCTGGCTGAGAAGCTTTGATAGAACTAGGCGAACCTTCTGCGGCGATTTCTCCGGCTACCATAAAACTCATGCGGTTACACTGTTCAGCTTCTTCTAAATAGTGCGTTGTCACCAAAATAGCTGTACCATTGCGAGCAAAGTCATTAATCAGCTTCCAAAACTGACGACGGGCTAAAGGATCTACCCCGGATGTTGGTTCATCGAGGAATAAAATATCTGGTTCGTGCATCACAGAAGCGCCAAAAGCTACTCGCTGCTTCCAACCACCCGGTAATTGTCCGGTAAGCATCTGTTCTTGTCCCTCTAAACCACAGGTAGCAATTACCCAATCAATCTTCTCTCGCCTAAGTTTGCGGGGTACGCTGTAAATACCGCTATAAAACTCTAGGTTTTGCAGAATTGTTAAATCGTCGTAAAGAGTAAATTTCTGACTCATATAACCAATGCGTCGTCGTAAGTCACGACTACGCAGATTTCCCGTTTCACCACCAAGGGAAATTTCACCGCCACTAGCTGGTAGTAATCCACACAGCATTTTAATAGTAGTGGTTTTTCCGGCTCCATTCGCACCTAAAAGCCCGAATATTTCGCCATAGCGGACTTCGACATTAACGTTTTTGACTGCTTGGAAGTTACCAAATACACGGTTAATATTGTGGGCATAAATAGCGATTTGATCGGAAGAATTTTGAGGCTTGAATTGTTCCCTATTTCCTCCACGCGAACGAGGAAAGTCCAAAAATGCCGGCGCTGAACCTTGTTGTCGCAGACGGGTGACAAAGACGTTTTCTAAGGTGGGTTCGCCACGTTCAATACTGGGGTGATGCTGTTGTAGTAGTTGATTTACCTGGGTTTCTCCGAGATTTACATCTTGAACTAGAACATCCAAGCGATCGCCAAATGTCTGCACATCGACTATATTTTTCTGCACATTCTGATTCTGTAAGAGAAGTTTCTCGGCTATCTCTAGATTTGCTGTTCTGACTTCTAAGCGATGTAAGCCTAAATTGTCACGTAATGCTGCTGGTGTACCAATTTCGTGAATTTGACCGCTGTACATCAATGCGACGCGATCGCACCGTTCAGCTTCATCTAGATAGGGTGTGGCGACAACAATTGTCATCCCATTAGCGGAAAGTTCTGCTAATACATCCCAAAATTCCCGCCGGGAAACTGGATCTACCCCTGTAGTCGGTTCATCTAGTAACAGCACGTCTGGTTGGGAAACCAAAGCACAGCAAAGCGCCAGCTTTTGTTTCATCCCCCCGGAAAGTTGGCTTGCCAAGCGATCGCCAAACCGTTCTAAACTCATTAATTTTAAGTATTTCTGGCGGCGTTCTTGCAATAAATCATCGCTGACTTGACGCAATCCTGCCGCATAACGCAAGTTTTCATCAATGCTGAGATCCAAATACAAGGAAAACTGTTGTGTGAGATACCCGGTCCTTAAACGTGCGTCCCTTGGAGGCTGACCAAATACTTGCACTTCTCCCGCCGTCGCCTCCATCACTCCACCTAAGATGTGAAAGGTAGTGGTTTTACCCGCACCGTCAGGGCCAATTAAGCCAAACATTTCACCCTGATTGACAGTAAAATCAATTCCTTGGACAGCAACTAGTTTTCCGTAATGTTTATGTAAATTACTAACTTTAATCGTAGTGGTTGAGTGACTAGATAATTGCAGTGGGTTGGAAGTTGATAATTTCATTTGTTTGCCTCCTTATCCTGCAACATCAATTCTGCATCTGCTGGCATTCCAATTTTTGCACAGGGCAAATCTGAACCAGAGTAGGGATTTTTTGGGTTAAAGCAGCCAGGAGGGTTTTCTAATTGAATCCGCACGCCTACTACTTGTTTTACCCGATCTTTTTGGAAGTAGATATTTTCTGGGGTAAAAGAGGCTTGAGGATCGACAGAAATAACTTTGCCCATGAGAGGTTTTTCGGGCGCAGAATCAAGAAAGATTTTGGTTGTTTGTCCTAAACGCACTTTCCCAATATCGCCTTCGGGAATAAAACCTCGCAAATATACTGTCTTGGGGTCAACTATTGTCAAAATCTTGGTTTCACTGCTGACTACTGCACCTGGTTCTGCACTACGGGCAGTTACTACACCATCTAAAGGACTAGTAACATTTAAATCTTTTTTCGAGTCTTCTATTTGGGTGAGGATTTGCTGTTTTGATGACTTGGCATCTCTTACTTTTGCCTGAGCCGATTTTACCTTGGCTTGAGCCGATTTCAGTTGAGCAAAACTCTGGTCTTTTTTTCTTTTTAAAGCTTCTGTTTGGGCATTGCGAATCTCTGGATTGAAACTTGTGGTTTTAGCTTGGGTTAAGGCTCCGACAGCAGCACGTAATTGTTCCTGTTCGGCATTTACTGATGCTTTTCGAGCTTCTATTGTGGCTACTGCTGTATCAAAAGTAGTCTGTGCTTGGTCAAATTGTTGTTGATTAACAGCGCCTTCTTTGACTAGTTCGGCATAGCGATCGCGATTAATTTTCGCTAATTTTACTTCTGCCTCTGCTTGCTTTGTCTGTGCCTGTGCTTGTAATAATTGTGCCTTAGCAGCCGCTACGTTAGACTTTGCCTGTTGAATTCTTCCTTCGGTATCTCCTTGAGATTGGTGAAAATTAAGTTTTGCTTCCCTAATTTGGCTATCAATTTCATCTATTGCACTTTCTACTTGAGTCGCATCGGAAATTGCTTGCTGTTCATCAGATTGGGCAGATGCAACCATAGCCTCAGCACCCCGCAGTTGTTCTTGTAGCAGTTGGTTGTTAGTGTTATCCAACTGGATTAATTCTTCCCCCTTCTTAACTCCTGCCCCTTCCCGCACTGCAATTGCAACAATTCTTCCCGAACGCTTCACCCCAATATCAGTTTCGTAACCCTCAATCCTTCCACTCACTTTCAACACATTCGCTGGTACTTGGTGTTTATTATGCCAAATAAAATAAGTAATACTACTTCCTATAACCAGTAAAGCTAACAACAAAAAAATCGTTTTCTTCCGTCCCTGCTTAGATCGTGGTGCTGGAACATTTATAATCCCTTCTGGAGATGTCGAGGCAGTCTGAGACATGGTGCTACCCTTTATTTTTATCATTAAATACTTACTTGGACTATCATACTAGACTGTATAGTATGATATTACAGAGATATACCAAAAAATTTACGTCTATGCCCAAAACCTCTGGTTCCCAACCTGAAACTTTATTTCGTTTAAAAGCGATTACTCCAAAACAAGAGCAAATTTTGCTAGGAGCCATGCAGGTATTTTTGAAGGATGGTTACGCTGGAACTAGTATGGATCGGGTAAGCGCGGAAGCTGGAGTATCTAAGCAGACTATATACAGTCACTTTCAAGATAAAGAAGGACTATTTAAGGCGTTGATAGAAAGAGTGACAATTGGTAGCTTTCGAGATATTTTTTGTGGACAAGATTTAGATGGTGAGCCAGCGATTTTGTTACGTGAAATTGCTGAAACCTATCTAACAAAAGTTGCTGAAAATCCTGAATATTTAGCACTATTTCGCTTGATTATCACCGAATCGCAACGCTTTCCAGAATTGGCAAAATTATATACTCAAACCGTGATTCAGCGTGGACTGCAATTACTGAGCCAGTATTTTGTCTCTCAGCCAGAATTAGGCATTACCGATCCAGAAGCAACAGCACAAATCTTTTTTGGTTCAATGGTATCTTATGTGATGGTGCAGGAGATACTATATGGGAAAGAAATGATGTCATTGTCACGCGAGCGCATCATAGATAGTTTAATGAGTTTAGTACTTGCCCATACAACGAAATGATGTAATGGCTAAATCTACCAAGCGTCATATTGAAGAATCGACAGCAACTTTACTACAATCTCTGCAAAAACCAGTTCCGGCGAAAACCAGCAGTGAACTCGCTAAACTCAATAGCGAACAACAACTTATTCAGCAAGAAGCTGAGAAGTTGCAATTAGAAGCCGAGGAGGATCTACAGCATCATGAGCTATTTGCCCGTAGTGTAGCAGCATTGCAAGTCGGAATTTCGATGGGAGGCATAGCCGCTCTGACTCAGAAACGGATTGTTTGGTATGTAGGCTTGGGGATAGCAACCATCGGGATTGGGTTTATGGTTGCAGGAACCTTACCACATCATGGAATAGCTACCCCTGCTAACTCGGAAAAAACTAGCACCCAGTAACGAATGGCACTAAGTTAAGCTGAAGGGTATGCAGCGTAAGGATTGCAGAGGAGCAGGGGCGCAGAGGGGAATTTCTAAATACAGCACTTCCGGCTATTATGAAGCACAATTTTACCCATATCCCTTTCCTATCCTAACTTTTGAGACTGTGTGCGTACCTCATAGCAGGCGGAAGTGCTGTATCCGAACGCAATGCTTAAAACTTCTTCTTTCTCCCCTGCACCTTTGCTCCTGTGCACCACGGCACGCCTCAACGATTTTCCCTTATCAAGCGTGCCATTCGTGTTGAGTGTTATGGAGTCGGAATATGAGGGCAAAATAACCCCCTGAACAATAATTGACAAATCGGCATCTCATGTGTTGGTTAGACTTCTAAAAATTCCCTTTAAGGAATTGACCAATCTACAATTTTCAAATTAGGGACTTTCTGAAAATCTTTAAAATTGCGAGTCACAACTGTACAATCTAAGGAAAGTGCAATAGCAGCAATTCTTAAATCTTGTGTACCAACACGAATTTTTTGCTTTAATAATTCGTTATATATATAAAACGCAGCTTCATTAAAGTCAACAATATTAGCTTGACATAAGCGATTAAATGTTTCTTTTAATAAAGCATAAGCTTTAACTAATTCTTGTTTTGATTTGGCTCGTTTAATTACATCCAAACGACCGTACATCTGCTCAATAATAGTGATTACTGTGACTGCAATTTCTGAAGGATTAACAGTGGTTACTCTACTAAACACTACTGGATGACCTCGTTGTAAGAGCGAAACGTGGCCAGTATCAAGTATCGATCTGGTCATTTGATTTATACCTAAGCAAATATGTAATTACTCTTGGAGAAAATTGTTTTCCATAGAGTCGTCTACTTCTTGTCGATAGTTTTCTATAGCTGAGAGCATTTGCTCAAATTGTGGGTCATCTTTAAAAATTCCAGCCATTGCTAACCAGGGGTTTTTTTGCTCAGTAGAGGGTAATTTTATAGATAAAGAAACAATTTCTGCACCAGCTAGATGGGTTTCTAGACGTTGCTGAAGTTGGGCTAATGCTGCTGTGCGATCGCTTGCTTCTACTCGTAATTCAGGCAACCCTGGAACAATGGCAGAACAGTTGCCATTAGCTTCAAGCTTGACAATAACATTTACTAAGACTTCGTTATTATCTTTGCTAGCTTGTGATGTTGCAGATGAAAAAGAATTCATAATAGTTTTTTGGGCAAATTATGTTTAATTGTCAATGAACCCGCAGAAATATCGTATTTAAAATTTAAATTGCTCTTCTCAAAGTTTACCACTCAAGTTCAGAGAAGTACTCAAGTCCAATCAATAATCATCTCATATTAATTTAACGCACTTATGATAAACTTATGACAGAAGTATGACGAAACCTTTCTAGTGAATAAGCTATTTAAAATCAGTAAATAAAGGAAACTTATTTAGATGCACATCGGTCATTAAATTTTGTCACCTTTGACTCATCCATTAGGATGTTTATTATATGAATAGACTTTTTTCTAAGAGCTTATTGGGTTTAGCAGGTGTATCATTTTTGCTTTGCTTGTCTCAATCAGCAATGGCGCTCGTACCCAATAACGTTGCTATTATCGTCAATAGTGGTTCTACGAATACGATTGGGTATCGGATTTATGTATCACCAACCGGAGAAGTTCATTATGTTGATGGCAAAGGTTCTAATCAAGGTAAATTGAGTCATAAATTGACAGAAAAGTTTTTGGGCGACGTAAAGATTGCTGAACCTTTATCTAATTTGCCAGTAAAACTTGGCTGTGCCAAATCTGTTTCTTTTGGTACAACAACTACTATTAAATTAGCTGAACAACAATCGAAAGATATCAGTTGTCCTGGCAATGGGAAAGCTCAACAGTTAGATACAGCACTTACGGCAGCTATGAGGTACATCCTCAAAGCTGAAAGCTATGATAGGAGAGGGGCAAGAGGAAAACTGTATTGCATAATAGCCGGAAGCGCTGTAATGACGTGATTGCAATTGCGAAAGCTTTAAACGTGGTTAATGTGCCTAAGAGCCAAGGAAAACCACTGCCACCTCAGAACTTTTAGTTGATTCATCGATTTGACTGTTTCTAGCTGGGGTTAGGGACTGGAGTTTAGACTAAAAGCAATATGAGAGAACGCAAACCAAATGGAATTAAAGGTTAAAAATATTATCTTTTCAGCCTCAAAGCATCCGCAACCTTGAACAATTATTGTGTAGTATACTTGCTGAGAAAATAATACAATAATGATAATCATGGAAATGGTGGGAGAGAAACGAGCGCCGCTCGTTTCTCTCCCACTCCCCTTAATCGATTATCATTATCATATAGAGATTAGATAATGAGCAAGAAAAAAGGGGTGTCTGATTGAATACAGTCCCCCCTTTTGGTAGAAGGTGAGAAAAGAACTACCATTACTCACCTATCAACATGAAAAGTGCCAGACTTGAAGAGTAACGTCCACGTAGCCTACCAATATTTAGGTAGAGCCAAAGATGCGACCTTTGAATTAACAGATGCCATATTACTGACCCGCAATGTTTATTCAATAGCCGACTTATCCTTATCACCAGTATTTAGACGCAAGTGGCCAAGCATCTATGAGGCGCTACAAGATAGCAGGCCACAGCGACAAAAATTGATGCAGCTATATATCAAACAGATACCAACTGTGGAGCGACCTTTATTGGCAGGAGATCATACGAACTGGTCACGACCAGATGCAGTTAAATTACAAGAAAGAACTTACGAACATAGTGGCACATCCATAGCGGGAAATAAACCGATTACCATTGGTCAGGGATATAGCACAATTGCCTGGATACCAGAAAATGAGGGGAGTTGGGCATTACCCTTAAGGCATGAAAGAATCACAAGTGCCGAAAGCCCAATTAGCAAAGCAATTTGGCAATTAAAACAGGTATGTAAATATTTGCCTGTCAGACCGATTTCGGTTTGGGATAGCGAATATGGTTGTGCGCCTTTTATCTTAAAAACTGCGAATATTCCCGCAGATATTCTGGTTCGGTTACGTTCAAATTTATGTTTATGGGGTGAACCTGGAGCTTATTCGGGGAAGGGGCGACCCAAAAAGCATGGTGATAAATTTAAACTCAATGAACCCATAACATGGAGTGAAGCGACATCTATCTTAGAAGTCAATGACCCAAAATTAGGACGTGTGCGTGTTAGCTCATGGAAAGATTTACACTTCCGTAAAGCGCCTACACGGCCCATATTACTGCTCAAGGTTGAACGTCTCGATGCGCAAGGTAACATGAGAGTGTTCAAACCTTTGTGGTTGGCTTGGGTAGGAGAACAAATGCCACCCCTAGAGTCAGTTTGGTGTCTTTACTTGCGTCGCTTTACAATTGATCATTGGTATCGCTTTTTAAAGCAACGTCTATATTGGACTGTGCCAAATTTAAGCACTCCCAAGCAATGTGAGCGCTGGAGTGATTTGATGCCTCTTATGACTTGGGAGTTATGGTTAGCTCGTGATATTGTTACTGACAATCCTCTACCTTGGCAGAAGTCTCAGGGTAATTTGACTCGCTCGTTGAGTTGCTCAAGCTATGGGTGGAGTTTTCGCGGTGATTGGCACTCCTGCTGTTGCACCCAAATCTCGCGGAAAGTCCCCAGGCTGGACACCAGGAAAAAAACGTCACCGTAAAAACCGATGCCCCATTGTTAAAAAAACAGTAACACCACCACCTAAAGAACCATCAATTGCTGTTTAATATTCAAGATTATTCATAATTTCACTACGTCTCTGATTAACTCAGCCCTGCTGAGTCATTTTGCATGGCTTAGTCTAAACTCCAGCATGGTAACGAGCTTTCAGCAGTTTTCCCCAGATTGCATTGTAAGGATGTACAAACTGTGTAGGTTGATTGTGTCTAAAAATGAGCCTTCCTTCATTTGCCCACTGAAAAATCCCACGGCTCAAGTTATAAATACACTTCATCCCAGTTTCATTAAGCTGCTGGGCTAATTTGGCGCTACGGTAGCCAACGGAACAGTACACGACAATTGGGTTGTTTTTTGGCGCTGTAGAAAGTACTGCTAAGTCAGGTATAAGAGGATCTATCTGTGTTGCTGTTTCGATATGGCTCACCGCATATTCTGTCTGACTTCGTGCATCTAGCACTAATGGCCATGGCTTTCCAGAATCTAATAGCAATTGAGCGAATTCCTTGCTTGTAATTTCCTCAACATTAGGAAACTTCAATCTAATCAGAAGTTTAAGAAACTTAAACGTAAGTGATTGCATTTGTAAAAGTATGCTTTCGTTTTTCATAGATAGTTGTGACGTACCTAGACTTCCTGAGTATAGGTATGTTCATGGTATGAGCTAATCTTGTTTTACTCGGTTTTAGTTCCAACCCGATGTCACTTAACCACTTCTCTATCTCTGTTTTACACAGTTTTATCACTTCTAGGTTCTCATGACGGAGGTGGAAGCCCACAATTTACTACACTGGTGGTTACTCATACGAAAACAGTTGAACATTGTTACAATCTCTACACTTACGCGCCCACAGCTTTTCGCCTCCTCCCCATCCAGGCATTTAGATACGTGAACTCTATAGTGAGTGCATTCATTCAATCCCACTAACTAATACTACAAGCTGCTAGTTTTACAGCTAAAGCATTGGGGTATCGCCACGGTTGAGAACCACCAATCCAAATACGTGAGGGTAAATGACCGATTGGTGCTTTGAGACTAAAATCAAATTCCGAGTTGGCAGAAGTATAATTGTATATATACCAACCAACTTGATGACAAAAAATACCATAATCTCCATTGACGTTTTTGTAAATAAGTGTCTGTACACTAAAACCAAAGCGTCCATGACTGGAATTCACCCATAAATGGTCAATAGCCTGCAAATCTGGACAGGGAATTTTTTCAACATCACTACTAAATATATAACTACCTCTAGGCTTTGCTAGTGCTTGAGACATCAGTTCCCAAGTTTCTTGATCTGCTGATTGCCATTTTCCTTTTGCTAATAAACCACGCAAATGTGTGTAATCAATAGTACTTACTGTGTAATAATTAGAAATATTTAGCAATTTCTTAGGTTGTTCTAGTGTCTGCAACACTTCTGTTGCAGATTGGAAGCGTTGAGAAACGGCATTTTGTAAAAGTTTATCTAAGATTTCACAGAGGTGAACACTAACAGTATTGTTTGCTGGTAAATGTTTTTGCCATACCCAGCAATCGTTAGTAATATCGAACAAATCAAAGGGAGAAACATTGGTGAGTAAGTAAATACATGTTACACCCAAGCTGTAAAGATCGCTAGCTGGTAATGCCTTTCCTCGCATTTGTTCGGGAGCAATATATTCTGGACTACCTACTATTGTGCCTGTACGAAGTTGCCTCGTATTAGTGGCGAGTTTAGCAACTCCAAAATCTATTAAAACTAAGTCTCCTCGAACCGAACGACGCATAATATTTTCCGGTTTAATATCTCGATGGATTACTTGTCTGGAATGGACAAATTGGAGTGTGAGCAACAAACTTTTTAATATCTCCCAAATTTGCGGTTCTTGAAAAACACCTTGTTGTTGCAATTCCTGGGCGAGTGTTTGTCCATCTACTAATTCTTCGACGATATAAAATTTTTTGTTTTGTTCAAATTGCGCTAGTAATTTTGGTATTTGAGAGTGTTTTAATTCATTCAGATGAAGTGCTTCCTCGTGAAATAATTTGACTGCCTTGTGCCAAATCTCAGCGTTTTCCTCTTGAAAACATAGCTGTTTGATTGCACATTTGGGTTGTTCTGGAAGATGTTCATCAATCTGACTTTTCCCGTTAAGTCTCTTTTGCAAGCTGCCAGCCTTTACAAAGGTCGTGCAATTTTAACCAGCCTCGCCACAGTACCTGGATACCAA
>NZ_JBALDL010000074.1:0-72123 GCF_036917465.1 Nostoc sp. | reverse complement strand
GCGCGATCGCACTAGTTGCAGGTCAGAAGTACGATATTAAACTGGAATATTATGAAAATAGCTACAGTGCCGTTTCCCAACTGTCTTGGTCAAGTAACTCTCAGACCAAGCAAATCATTCCCCAATCCCAACTTTATAGTCAGGCGGATACAGCTGTTAGTAATGGCAACGGGCTAAAAGCCGAGTACTACGATAACATCGACTTTTCAAACCTGAAGGTAACTCGCACAGATCCGACAGTAAACTTCAACTGGGACTATGGTTCTCCAGATCCTACCGTAGGTGTGGATACCTTCTCAGCCCGTTGGACAGGTCAGGTAGAAGCCAAGTACAGCGAGACTTATAACTTCTACACCACTACCGATGATGGTGTGCGACTGTCGGTGAATGGTCAACAAATTATCAATCAGTTTGTCGATCAATCTGCTACCGAATATAGTGGCGCGATCGCACTAGTTGCAGGTCAGAAGTACGATATTAAACTGGAATATTATGAAAATAGCTACAGTGCCGTTTCCCAACTGTCTTGGTCAAGTGCCTCTCAGACCAAGCAAATCATTCCCCAATCCCAACTGTATTCACCAGAGTTTCTAGCCACTATCACCTTGGGATCATCTGCCACAACTGTAAACGAAGGCGTTGGTAGTGTAAGCATAACTTTGCTCAGAAGTGGTGATTTAAGCGGCACATCTTCAATTAAGTATGCAACTATAGCTGGTACTGCTACAGCAGGGGTTGACTACGGAAATGAAGGCATTGAAACCGCCGGAACAGTTATTTTTGCACCAGGGGAAAGGAGTAAACAGATATCTCTTTCGATCAATGACGATTTTTTAGGAGAAACTGATGAAACTTTTAATTTTGTCATCGATCAGCCAGAAGGGGCAACACTAGGACTGCAAAGAACTCTGGGAATTATGATTCAAGATAACGATCGCTCTAGTCTCAATTTCACTCAGCCAGTAGTTAATGAGGACGATGGTACTGCTACGCTGACAGTTATGCGCGGTAACGGTGAAAGTGCTGCTAGTGTTGACTACATAACCGTGGATGGGAGTGCTAAAGCAGGATCTGACTACCAGGCTGTATCTGGAACCTTGACCTTTACAGTAGGACAAACCAGCAAGACTATTGTTATCCCGATTATTGATAATAACGTTGGGGAAGAAAATGAAACATTTACTTTGAATTTTAGTAACGCAGTCGGAGTGGAACTAGATACTCAACAGACAACCATCACTATTTACGATAATGACTCTGGGAAATTTACTGTAGATACAATAGCTTCTGGTTTAATTGAACCCACAGCTTTTGACTCGACATCTGACGGTAAGACCATGTTCGTTGCCCAGAAAGATGGGGTAGTGCGAGTCTTAAACAAGGGTACTTTATTAGATACACCATTTATCGATATTTCTGGAGAAGTCAATGATACACGCGATCGCGGTTTATTAGGCATTGCCGTACATCCAGATTTTGGCAAAAATCCCAACGGCAACAACTACGTTTACCTCTTGTATACCTACGATCCACCAGAAACCGATCCAAACAATCCTAAGAACAATCCCAATACCACCTTGGACGATCGCGATCAACTCGGCAATAGGACTGCACGGCTTACTCGCGTGGAAGCTGATCCCAACACTAATTACACTACTGCTATTGCTGGCAGCGAATTTGTGATGCTAGGTACTAATGGCACTTGGGATAATATCAGCCATCTAGATGGAAATAGCACAGATGTCACACTTGGCTATGCACCATCAGGAATTCTCAACAAAGATACTGGTAAGCCGTTTACTAGCTTGCAGGATTATGTCAATAATCTCGATAAAGTCCAAAATGTCGAGAATTATATAGCTAATGATAGTGAATCTCACTCAGTTGGTGCTGTGCGGTTTGGTACTGATGGTACTCTGTTTGTGAGTTTTGGAGATGGCACTTCCTACAATGGGATAGATCCGCGAGCAATTCGCGCCCAGGATCTGAATAACCTGTCGGGTAAGGTTCTACATATTGATGCCATTACTGGTCAAGGCTTATCAACTAATCCTTTTTATAATGGCGATCCTAATAGCAATATTTCCAAAGTCTATAATTCTGGTTTGCGTAACCCTTTCCGCTTCACAATTGATAAGGAAACCAATACCCCCTATATTGGTGATGTTGGCTTCGGTAGTTATGAAGAGGTGAATATTGGAAAACCAGGAGCAAACTTTGGCTGGCCATTTTATGAAGGTGGCCTTGATGACAACGGCAATATCGTTAACTTGAAACAACCACAATACTCTACCCTAGATGCAGCGCAAGACTTTTATAATAGTGGCAAAACTGTTACAAAACCAGCTTACACTTACAAGCATGATGGGGCTAATGCGATTACTATGGGTGACTTTTACACAGGCAATGCTTTCCCTTCAATCTATGAAAATGCCTTATTCGTTGGTGATTTCAGTCAAGGAACTATCGATGCTTTGAAGTTTGATAGTAACGGCACACTTGTCTCAGTTAATCGGTTTGCTTCCGAAGAAGACACACCTAATCTAGGAGTGCCTGTACAAATTACCACTGAAGACGATGGTAATCTGTACTACGCAGACTTGACAGGAGGTGCGATTAAACGCTTCCGACCTGTTTAGAGATAATGTGACATAACAGTTATAGCGGTTCTCAGTTGAGTGAGGTACAAGAACCCCAACCCGCTCCCCGCAAGCGATGAGGGGGCTATGATGTGTCTCATGTGATTAGGAAACGCTATATCAGTGAACAGTCAGACAACTATTCACTGATTTTGATCAAGATAACTTTGTCAAAAATCCCAACAATTTTTTGGTATTTGCTGTTAATAGTGTTCGACGATAAGCATCAGCCGCTTTTTTAATAGCTTCGGCTTGAGTGGGATAAGGATGAATTACACTGCTTAATTTACTCAAACCGATCTTATTTACCATTGCTGTAGTCACTTGTGAAATCATCTCACCCGCGTGACTGGCGACAATAGTTGCACCGATTATTTCATCAGACCCCTTTTTATGGTGGATTTTGAGAAATCCTGCCTCTTCACCATCTGCGATCGCTCGGTCTACACTACTAAAAGGTATTTTGATTGTTGTCACCTCAATACCCAATTTTTGCGCCTCGTGTTCGGACATCCCTACGTGGGCAATTTCTGGGTCAGTATAAGTTACCCACGGCATCACCAGACTACTAAGTTTCGAGCGTCCTAAACCAAAAGGAGAAAACAGCGTATTTTTAATCACAATCCGCGCCGCAGCATCCGCAGCATGGGTAAATTTCCAGTTCATGCAGATATCGCCAGCTGCATAAATTTGGGAATTCGTCGTCTGGAGATAATCATTTACCTTCACACCTTGACTTTTGTCGTATTCCACCCCCACTGATTCTAAATTTAAACCTTCCACATTTGGCGATCGCCCCGCACCGACTAAAATTTCATCTACTGTCACCGAATCTCGATGACTATTGGAAGAAAAGTAAAGCCGTTTCCCTTCAGTCACAGTTACCACTTCTTCTAATTTGGAATTCAACACTACGCGAATTCCTTCCCTAATCAAAACCTTTTGGAGAATTTCAGCAGCTTCAGCATCTTCTTTATTCAGAAGATGAGAACCGCTATGGAAAAGTACTACCTCAGAACCCAAACGCCGGAAAGCTTGCGCCAATTCGCAACCAATGGGGCCGCCACCAATCACCGCCAAACGTTCCGGTCTTTGAATTAGAGAAAAAACCGTCTCATTAGTTAGATAACCCGCCTTTTCAATTCCTGGAATCGAAAGTTGTGCGGCTCTTGCGCCAGTCGCAATTACAGCTTTTTTAAACCGGAGGGTTTTGTCGCCAACTTCCACGGTATTTTTACTTGCAAATCGACCGCTACCCAAAAAGACATCGACACCCAACTTTTGAAATCGTTCCGCCGAGTCATTATGACTAATATCAGCTCTTACCCGCCGCATCCTTGCCATAACTTTGGGAAAATCAACATCAATATTATGTTGGGGAATATTAACTCCCAATTCTTTAGCATCCCAGATTTCGCCAACGACGCGGGCAGACCGAATAATAGTTTTAGATGGTACGCAACCAACATTTAAACAATCTCCACCCATGAGATGCTTTTCAATTAACGCCACTTTTAAACCCAAATCCAAACCCGCCGCCCCCGCCGCCACCACTAATCCCGCCGTACCAGCCCCAATTACTACCAAATCGTAAACATCTGCCGGTTGAGGATTAACCCAGTTTGGCGGATGGACGTAAGACAACAACTTTTGGTTATACTCATCCGTTGGGCGAACTGTGACTCTCTCTAAATCTGAATTGGTCATTGGCGAAACCTCTTTTAAGAATTGAAAATACTAAAGTCAACTACCTTTTGGGGAATTGAAAATTAAAAATCCTGATAAATTTAGGTGGCTCAGTCTATTGTTTTTTATGTTTGTTTAATAATAAATACAGCCTTTGAGTTGTTTTGTCCGTTTGGGAATTGACAGATACGATTAAAGTTTTCTTGTATAAACGTTTCAACAATCGAGAATTTACAGCAATTGCTGTTGAATAAACGACACCAAGTAGGTAGGCGTAATTAAATATAAGATCAAACCTCACCCTCAATCCCTCTCCTTACTAAGGCTACAGTGTACACACAAATCGGAGCTACTTTGATATCCGGGTTTTACCCCCCTTAATCCCCCCTTTCCAAGGGGGGAAACAAGAAAATCTAGCTTTCCAAGGAGGTAAACGTTTTTCCGACACCAGTCGGCATATAGAAATAAGAAAATCTAGTTCCCTCCCCTTTCCAAGGGGAGGGTTAGGGTGGGGTAATTCGATAACTTGTGTGTACACCGTAGCCTTACTAAGGGACTTCCAAATAAAAAAATATTCCAAAACTGACACAAAAATCCTCTTAATCTCTCCTCTCTCGGTCTGTGTTCTCTGCGCGACAGTCGGTCTTGGGGGAAACCCCCAAGACCGCGCTACCTTGTCTCTGTGATTCGTTTTTTGGGATAACTTATTTCTTCGAAATCCTTAAGGAGAGGAAAGCCGGAGGGAGGGTGAGGTTTTATATTTAATTTGACCCACTTACTTACTAGAGTACCTACAATTCCTCTTCTAAAGCTTTGCGTGCAATCCGGGTGACATAAACTGTAACGGCAACTGTCGCAATCAAACCCAAAATCCGAATTGCCCATTGTAAATTTGGGTTGGTAGGTTGAGCTTCAGTACCAATCATGGCTAAATTACCTGCAAGGGAACCAATATAAACGTACATAATGGTTCCAGGAATCATACCTACAGAGCCGATGAAGTAATCTTTCAGTGAAACTCCCGTGATGCCAAAGGCATAATTTAACAAGTTGAAAGGAAATATCGGGGACAGTCGCGTTAACAAGACAATTTTTAATCCTTCTCTACCAACTGCTTGGTCAATAGCGGCAAATTTTTTATTATCTGCAATTTTACTAGCAACCCAGCCCCTTGCTAAATAACGTCCCACAAGGAAGGCAGCAGTAGCGCCAAGGGTTGCACCGACAAATACGTAGAGAGAACCCCAAACTGCACCAAAAATTACACCCGCTCCCAAGGTGAGAATAGAACCAGGGAAAAAAGCGACAGTAGCGATAATATAAAGGGCAATAAAAGCTGTGGCTCCCAACGCACCCAGGCTATCAATCCACTCCAAGGCTTCGCGTAAAATAGCTTGGGGATTGAAAGAATTTAGATTTATAGACTCTTGTGCTAAAGCCGAGTTTGTATTTAATGAAAAACCGCCGATCAATATTAGTAATATTAATGCACTTAAACTAAAAAATTTCTGCAAGTTTCTGACATTAATACTTTTAAATATCTGGATGATTGTTAGTTTTGTCATGGATTGTTATTTCTTGGATTGCTACACTTTGGGCTAATGCTTTTTGGGCAACTTTTGTAATATAGACAGTCACGGCAACGGTAGCAATCAACCCAACTATTCGCATTACCCATTGCCAGACTTGAGTTTCTGGAGTAATTGGTTGATGAGATGTGTTAATCATGACTAGATTACCAGCTAACGAACCAATATAAACGTACATCACAGTACCGGGAATAATGCCAAAGGAACCCAATATATAGTCTTTGAGAGAAACTTGTGTTACCCCGAAAGCATAATTTAATAAATTGAAGGGAAAAAGGGGAGAGAGACGAGTTAGCAAGACAATTTTCCATCCCTCTTTAGCAACTGCTAAATCAATTGCTTTAAATTTAGGATGTTTTTTTATTTGTCGAGAAACCCAATCGCGTGAAAGGTAGCGTCCAACGAGAAAAGCTAAGGTTGCTCCTACTATTGCAGCAATTAGCACATATATTGACCCCCAAAATACTCCAAATAGAAAACCACCTTTGATCGTTAGAAGGGAACCCGGTATAAATAATAATGTTGCTAAGTTGTAAATGACTATGTAGGCTATAGGCCCGAAAACTCCAAGACTCTCAACCCAAATGATTGATGTCTGTAAAAGTCCTTGAAAGTTTAACTGTTTAGCAGCAACTATTAAAGTGAGAATTAGGCAACTTAAGAGTAGTAGTTTGAGTTTGGAACTTAATAAACGCTTCTTCATTATTATAAGTTTGACCTTCTGAGGCTCAATGTTCACCTTCTGAAGCTCGATGTTCACCTTCTGAAGCTCAATGTTCACCTTCTGAGGCTCGATGTTCACCTTCTGAGGCTCAATGTTCACCTTTTGAGGCTCAATGTTCACCTTCTGAGGCTCAATGTTCACCTTTTGAGGCTCAATGTTCACCTTCTGAGGCTTAATGTTCACCTTCTGAGGCTCAATGTTCACCTTCTGAGGCTCAATGTTGAAACTTACATCTCGAATCTACTCCAACTAAGAGGTTGTTTGAAAAGTGTTTTGCTGTGATTTTAGGCACTTTTAGATCCCCCCTAACCCCCCTAAAAAAGGGGGGAACCGGAATCAAAGTCTCCCAATTTATCGAGAGATTTAGAGGGATCTAAAACTTTTGATACCGAAAAGAGGACTTTTCAAACATCCTCTAAGATGTACTACTGATATGAGAAACAGCTTAAATTCTCTTAAATTTTTCTCGGCGATACCAACTACGAATTCGCTCAGGTGAAACGCCGAGTAAATAAGCAATAATTACTATTTGATTAAGTAGTGTAGTTTTGAATACTCCCTTTTGCAACCATCTACGGGCTGAAGTCAGAACTGGTGTAGGGATAATTACAATGCGTCCAATGGGTTTTAAGCGACGGATGAGTTCAAAGTCTTCCATGATAGGCAATTCGGGAAAACCACCAATTTGCTGAAATACTTCCTTAGTTAAAAAAATTGCTTGGTCGCCGTAGGGCATTTGGCAAAAATGCGATCGCAAATTTACACCCAACTCCACCCATCTTAAACTTAAAAGTGATGCATCAATCCGCAATTTAAATGCACCAGCCACAATCCCAGGTTGTTGTAGCGCTGTGCGAATCATCTCATCAAACCCAATCGGTAAACGGGTATCTGCATGAAGAAATAGCAGAATCTCTCCTGTAGCCGCTATCGCACCCGTATTCATTTGCACAGCGCGACTGGGAGATGATGAGATAACTTTGACATTTAAAGACTTAGCTATTTCTATGGTGTCATCTTTAGAGCCACCATCTACTATGATTACTTCTATATTTGTATTAGGTTGAGTAGTAGCAATGGCTTCTTTAATATTCCCTGCTTCATTAAGAGTCGGAATAATAATATAAATTTTAGCTGCGTCAATATTCTGACTCATAATTGCTTACAATTTAGCTAAAGTTGATGTCATCCTCAAGATAACCCCCATGACAGCTATCACAATCAACTTAAACCCCATCATCCAACTCACCGATAACCAGTTTTATCAACTCTGTCGGCAAAACCCTGAAGTCAAATTTGAAAGGAATGCAGAAGGAAAACTATTAATAATGCCACCTACAGGCGGAGAAACTGGAAATCGTAATTTTGAAATGGCGGCAGATTTTGTGATTTGGAATCGCCAAACTCAACTAGGAGTTGGCTTCGATTCTTCCACCTGCTTTAAACTTCCCAATGGTGCAAACCGTTCTCCTGATGTCGCTTGGATAAGAAAAGAGAGATGGAATGCACTCACACCCGAAGAACAAGAAAAGTTTCCACCGATCGCACCAGATTTTGTTTTAGAGTTAATGTCACCAAGCGATAGTTTGCGAGAAACGCAAGCGAAAATGCAGGAATATATTGATAACGAAGTTAAATTAGGTTGGTTAATTAATCCGAAAATGTATCAGGTAGAAATCTATCGGATTGGGAAACCAGTAAAAATATTAGCATCTCCCCAAGAATTATCAGGAGAAGATGTTTTACCAGGATTTATTTTAAATTTACAAATAATTTGGGAATAAATATTTATTGATTTCGGATTACCTGCTCAAATTCAACAACAGCATGGTACTGGTCAGGCATAGCGATATAATTGAGCAGCAAAGCTGGATCTAAATCTGCAAAAAACCCACTCCGATCTACTTGTTCATACTCGCCCTGTTCGTTAAGACGGAATATTTTGATAGAGTTAGATTTCCAAAACCAGACTTCAGGCACTTTTTTAGGTTTGTATAACTCCTTCCTGTTAATGGTTCCACTGGTGACGATAATTTCAATCACAATGTCAGGAACTTCTTTTTCTGTGCCAATGCTGTAAGATTCATCTGGCGTACCAGAAGCATAGCCAGGTTCTTCCAAAGTGAAACCACCACGTCTATAAAACCGGATACCCAACTCTTTCATGTAAGCTTCTAGTAGCAAGCCAACAGTACTTTTTACTTTCTCATGTTTATCTCCAATTGGGGACATAATTTCTAAAATTCCTGACAAATAAGATAGTCTGACATTGCGGTTTTCCTGAAGTTGTGTTTCGATACCTTTAAATTGCTCCCAAGAAACATCCTTGAGAGTTACCAGTTTTTCTTCTGTGGGCTGTTCTACTAGTGGGATGCTCATAAAAACACTTTCCTTATACGCTCACTAATTCTACTATTTACCAAACTTTTGCGATCGCGCTGCTTATGGAAACCACCAGCTACTTCCATTGCTGTAAAACTGAAACCGTCCAAAGCCGAGAAATTGCCCGTGGGATTTCTCACCCACAGGAAACGCAGTTACACCCAGTAAATAGACACCAGAAAAGCTGGGATTACTCACCGGACGGAGGGCGATTGTCACTGTCTGTCCGGGAGTTACAGGCGGTTCAAAGTTCACAGTAACGGTTCGTGTCTCGCGTTCGTTTGTAACTGCGCCTAGTGTTAGCCGAGATTCTTTGCGTAGGCGTAGCCCGCCGTAGGCATCGCGCTCTCCAACAAAGGCGCGGGTATCATTAAGATGATAGCGGATGTTTTCTGTTCCCTCTCTTTGTGCGATCGTTACCTTCTGAAGGGATTCTCCAGCATTTTCCGGCAGGTTGATAGTGAAATAGTAAGTTCCGCCCCAAATATTCACATCTTTATAAGCAGTGGTTGCATTCACAAGTTTCGGCGGTTGGACAAAGTAGACTGTACCATCTCTAAGCTGCACCGCTTGAGTCACCGGCAGGGTTAATCCCCCAATACCGATTGCTAACGAGAATGTTATTCCAAATAAAGTTGCAACACGCATAATTCAAATATAAAAAACGCACTTATTTCAATTTTAATTCTTTGGGAAAGAGTGACTTAGGAATTATAGAAGCTTGTTTTTTCCAATCAGAAGATTTAGCGTACCACCAAGCCCAAGCAATTAAAACTCCTTGAAAGGGAAGCCTGATTACGTGTACCCAAGGTGAATTTGGTATATGTTCTAGTTGAATATGATTAACCGCCATATTGATATTGGCAGGGTAAACAGCAATAAAAAGAGCAATAAGTCCCCAAGCAGCAGCTTCACTTACAGGCGGGACTAATAAGCCGATACCACCTAAAATTTCATAAAAGCCACTGAGATAAACTAATCCTAAAGGATAAGGAAGTTGCGGTGGCATAATTTTGACATACGGTTCTGGAATAACAAAGTGTGTCACTCCAACCACAATAATAGAGATAGCAAGGACGACACGTAAGATTTCCTTATACTTATTCATGGTTTTTGCCTCATTATATAGTTGTGCCTATTACTTCAGTTTGACTGACGGATTTTAATCTGCCTTGAGCCAATAGGAGTAAAAATCAACAAAATTTCCCAAAATGCCACTTAATTAAGAGATTCATCTAATTGACCATCACATTTTACATAATGCTTGCGTCGCTTAGTTATAGCAATCCCAAATGAGTCCTAAAAATCTCCGATTCCTCTCTGCGTTCTCTGCGCCTCTGCGGTTAATTTATTTTTATAAATGATTTAGGACTGTATATAATATTATTTCAACTTTATTTGTGTAGTAAATAATCAGTAATCATTTACTAGTGAATTCATTACCTGTTACTAATTATTCATAAAAAATATGAGCGATGCCTTTAGCAGACTTGCACCCTTCATCCGAGAATATATCTATCATCATCAGTGGACTGAATTACGACCAGTTCAAATTGCCGCTTGTCAAGTTATATTTGACACCGATGCTCATTTACTAGTTACTGCTGCAACTGCTGCGGGTAAAACAGAAGCAGCCTTCTTACCAATTTTGACTTTATTACATGCCAACCCCGCAAAAACTATAGGCACATTATACATTAGTCCAATCAAAGCTTTAATTAACGATCAATTTGAACGCCTCAACGACTTACTTAAAGAAGCAGATATTCCAGTTTGGCATTGGCACGGTGATGTTTCTCAAACTCGAAAAAACAAACTTTTAAAGAATCCTCAAGGTATTCTACAAATTACACCAGAATCTCTAGAAAGCTTGTTAATCAACAAAAATAACGACCTACTCCGCTTATTTGGTGACTTAAGATTTGTCGTCATTGATGAAATTCACGCTTTTATGGGTTCCGAACGTGGTTGTCAAATTATTTGCCAATTACAACGTTTAGCAAAGTTGACACAAAAACAACCGCGCCGGATTGGTTTGTCGGCAACTCTTGGCGATTACTCAATAGCTGAAGACTGGTTGCGTTCAGGAACAGATAAACCAGTTATTACACCGCAAAATGACGGGATACAACGCCAAATAAAATTAGCTGTAGAACATTTTTATATTACTGATGAAGTAGATGAATTAGAAGCAACAGATTATGAGCAATATATTTTCAACCTCAGCAAATCTCGTAAATGCCTAATATTTGCTAATAATCGCACGCGCACTGAATCTATAATTGCATCTTTGCGACAAATTGCTACAGAACAAGGACTACCAGATATATATCATGTGCATCATGGGAGTATATCTGCTAGCTTGCGACAAGCTGCTGAAAATGCAATGCGCGAACCCAACAATCCAGCCGTTACCGCAGCCACTCTGACTTTAGAATTAGGTATAGATATCGGTTATTTAGAGCGAGTTATTCAGTTAGAATCACCCTTATCTGTAGCTAGTTTTTTACAACGCTTAGGACGTAGTGGCAGAAGAGGCGAAGCTGCCGATATGCGTTTTATTTGCGCTGAAGAGAAACCATTATCAGAAGCTTCTTTACCTGAACAAATACCCTGGCAACTGTTGCAATCTATTGCGATTATTCAACTGTATTTAGAAGAACAATGGATTGAACCAATCAGACCGATTAAATATCCTTTAAGTTTGCTTTACCACCAAACAATGAGTATTTTAACAGCAACAGGAGAACTTTCACCTAATGCCCTAGCAAAACAAATTTTTAGTCTACCACCCTTTGCAGCTATTTCTAAAGAAGATTTTCAATTATTGCTTCGTTATTTAATTGATATTGGTCATATTCAACATACCGAACAAGGTAAATTAATCCTGGGTTTGGCAGGAGAAAGGATTGTGAGGAAGTTTCAGTTTTATGCTGTCTTTGCTGAACAGCAAGAATATATTGTTAAGCAAGGTACAACGGAAATTGGCAGTATCGTTACACCACCTGCTGTTGGGAATCAATTTGCTTTAGCTGGCAGAAGTTGGGAAGTCGTAGAAGTTGACTTTCAAAAGAAAGCTATTTTTGTTAAACAAGCTGAGGGTAAAGCTAGTATTTACTGGCGTGGAAGTGGTGGCACTATTCATACCAAAGTTTTACAACGAATGCAACAGGTTCTATTTGAAAATATCGAGTACACCTATCTGCAAAAAAATGCTTTACAACGTTTACATCAAGTTCGCCAATTGGTGCAGCAGGTTGGATTAAATAAACAAAATATCTTGCAATTAGAAAAAGGTAAATGCTATATTTTTCCCTGGATGGGTACGGTTGCTTATCGCACTTTAGAAAGATTATTAAACTCTTACTGTCGAGAATCGTTGGAAATTACAAGTATTGGGGGATTAAATCCTTATTATTTCACAATTAAATTAGGTAAGGATAAATTCAAATCTCTTTATCATGAAATTGCTTCATTGTGTGAACAAAGAATTATTTCAGAAGATTTACTCAGTACTTCAGAAGCACCAGAAATTCATAAGTACGATCGATTTATTCCTCATCCACTTTTACGAAAAGCTTTTGCTAACGATTATTTAGATATGAGAGAATTAAAACAGCAAGTGGCATTGTGGAGAGAATAGATAATATTTTAATTATCTTAAAATTCCTATGGCAATCTTAAATGAGTTGTGTTGGCATAGCCTACCGTAAGCAGAAATTATTATTTTCAACGAACCGCAGAGACGCAGAGGCCACAGAGAGGAGAATCAAAAGAGGTTGATGGCGAATTATTTATGACTGTTATTACCACTCTTAAAAAGAGGAAGAAGGTAATCCAGTAACATCAGTTTGGATAGCAAATAAATCACCTGAGTAGAAACTTTTTTCGATCTCTGCTTGGCTAAGTCCAACTGAAGCAGTTGTAATATAAAGTGTTTGCAAGTCCTCGCCTCCAAAAGTACAGCTAGTTGGCAATTGCACAGGTAGCTTTATCCGCAATATCTCTTCACCATTAGGGTTGAAACGAATTACACACCATCCATTCCACATAGCTGACCAAATATGTCCTTCACTGTCTATTGTCAAACCATCTGGATGGAAGGATTCATGAGTTAAATCAACAAAAATCCGGCGATTACTAATATTTCCTGTTACTGAATTAAAATCGTAAGCATATATTTTTTGCTGAGGAGAATCTGTTAAGTAAAATGTCTTTTGATCGGGACTCCACCCCAAACCATTAGAAATGGTCAATCCCGTTTCCATTAAATGCAATGAACCATCAGTGTCATAGCGATAAAGGCTAGCTTGAGGTTTTTCCAGAGAACACATTGAACCAAACCAGAAACGTCCTTGAGGGTCACATTTACCATCATTGAGACGGTTATCTGCAAGATTGGCTTCAATTTCTAAAATTGGGGTAACAACACCTGTCTGGGTGTTGAGGAATGCCAGGTGATGACGCAGCAACATAATTAATCTATCTTCACCTGCTGTTGCGATCGCACCTACGACATCTCCCACATCAAAAAAGTCGTTTTCCCCCGTAGCAGGATTGAACTGATGCACCCGATGGTTGTAGATATCAACCCAGTACAGTAGTTTCCGGGTAGAATCCCAGATGGGGCCTTCACCCAAGCGGGCACGGGCTTCTAGAACATTGTGGAGTGGATATTGCAACTCGTCCATTTTATCAATCAACAACACTATTTACGGAAGGTAATTTTAGTGGCATTGATGCAATATCTTAAAACATCTGCCTGATCAAATTCAAGTAAAAACTGAAGACGTGATGAATTGCGTCTTCCCCAGGTAAAAGAAAAAACTCTTCCTTTTGCCTAAAGCTGAGATTCCCGACTTAGGTAAAAAATCGGGAATCTTGTTTCTAAACAGCTTGCAAAATCTCCTCATCTACAGAAAAATCTACTTCCGCTTTGTCTT
The DNA here is from genome assembly GCF_036917465.1 of Nostoc sp. Taxonomy (GTDB): domain Bacteria; phylum Cyanobacteriota; class Cyanobacteriia; order Cyanobacteriales; family Nostocaceae; genus Nostoc. The sequence continues at coordinate 58,160 of NZ_JBALDL010000074.1, read as the reverse complement.
TTGCATTAGCTAAATAATCATTTTCCAAAGAGTCTTGCAACCCAGAAATCAAATCATATTCAGGCTGCCAGTTTAATTCTGTTTGCGCTTTATTTACTGAAGCAAAGAAATGCTGCACCCGCATCGGAAAAGCTTTGCGTTTGCCGAAATTAAACTTTTTTGGGTCATAATGGATGATTTTTACAGCATCAGGTGATTTGCCAGCCGCTACAGCGCTAGCACGGGCTAAACCATCAAAAGTGACAAAGCGATCGCCAGATATATTATAAATCTGTCCTATGGCTTGTTTATTGCCCAAAACCTGAGTCATTGCTAGTGCCAGGTCTTTTACATGCCCTAGCTGAGTGATATGCAACCCATTTCCGGGGATGGGAATGGGGCGATCGCGCACAATTCTGTCAAAAAACCAGCCTTCCAACTCATTATAATTACGAGGCCCGTAAATATAAGTAGGACGAATGGAAGTAAAAGGTAATCCCAATTGAGTCAGATAAGCTTCTGTTTCATGCTTACCCTTATGCCGACTTTTAGGATCTACCGGATCGCCTTCTATATGGGGCAATTGATCGGATTTGAGATACACTCCCGCAGAACTCATATACACAAAATGTTGCACTCCTTCTTGAAAAATTTCTGCCAGTGGTTGAGTATCAGTAAGTTCCCGTGCGTTGTTGTCAAAAATGACATCAAAGCTTTCTTGTGATAACTTTGCTTTTAATTGGGTAGGGTCAGTGCGATCGCCTATAATTTGTCCTACTCCCTGTAAAGAAGGTGCTGGTCGATTTCCACGATTGAACAGCACCACCTCATGTCCCTGCTCCACTAGTAATTGAGTTAAATAGACACCAATGAACCGAGTACCACCCATAATCAGAATTCGCATAAATTCACCCTTTCTATATCAGTTGTTGTTACAAGAGTAGGGAGTGGGGAGTGAGGAGTCGGGTAGATGGAGGAGATAATACCTAATGCCCCATGCCCCATGCCCAATCTGAGGTTATCATCCATCTGGAACCTCTGAAAGAAAGATTGCGTCTTGTGTGCTAATCTGGGGCGCTTCCCGTTAATTAATCACAAAGGGAAACTTTTCAGTCGGAGTCTAAAAAAACTATCTTCAATTTTGAATTTTGAATTTTGAATTTTGAATTGTTTAGCTGTGCCCTTGAAATATGCTCTGGTTCATGAGTGGCTGACACCCAAAGCCACCGGTGGTTCCGAACTCGTTGTCCGAGAAATTTTGAATCACATTGATGCTGATTTGTATGCTTTGATCGATTTTGAATCTAGCAATAGAGAAAGTTATTTATATAAGCGTCAGATTGGCAAGACGTTTCTCCAGAACTTTCCATCTGCTCGCAACGGTATACAAAAATACCTGCCTTTGTGGCCATTGGCAATTGAACAACTTGATCTGCGGGATTATGACATAATTCTGTCTTCATCTCACGCAGTTGCCAAAGGAATCCTTACCACTCCCGAACAGATGCATATTTGCTACTGTCACAGCCCTATGCGCTATGCCTGGGACTTGACTTTTGACTATCTGCGCTACAGCAAACTGGGTAGTGGTTTACCTGGGTGGGTGACGCGATATTTATTACATCGTTTGCGTCAGTGGGATGTATTGAGTGCCAATCGTGTTGATTACTTCATTGCTAACTCGCAACATACAGCTCGGCGGATTTGGCGTTGCTATCGGCGAGAAGCAACAGTCATTTACCCACCAGTGAATATCGCGGAATTCCCATTTCTGTCTGAGAAAGAGGACTTCTACCTGACAGTTTCCCGATTAGTGAGTTACAAGCAAATATCGTTGATTGTCAAGGCTTTTAATCAACTAAAACGACCACTAGTAATCATTGGTACAGGAGATGAAATGAAAAAGATCCGCGAGATGGCAAACTCCAATATCCAAATACTGGGATGGCAACCCGATAATGTGGTAAAAAAATATATGTCTAGGGCTAAGGCGTTTGTATATGCAGCTTGTGAAGATTTTGGGATTGCCCTAGTGGAGGCACAAGCCTGCGGCACGCCAGTGATTGCCTACGGTGCAGGAGGTGCTTTAGAAACAGTACGAGATATCCGCTCTTGTGTGGATACAGGGACAGGTATATTCTTCAAGACGCAAACAGAGGCGGCTTTAGTGGAGGCAGTAGAAAAGTTTGAAATGTATGAGGGTTCATTCAGTTCCGAGTATATGCGATCGCACGCCGCGCAGTTTTCACCGCAAATCTTTGCAGATCGTTATCTAGATTTTGTAAACAAATGCAACGAAAAAGACCGTTTTCAGAATGATGGTCTTGGTTAACGTCTTATTTTTTTAGGCTTTTGGCAATTTCCCCCCAGAAGCACATCATTTTGGCTTTAATATTGGGACTATGTGTGGTGTGGATTATTAAGGAGTATGATGACTGCCCAGAGCTCACTCCTCTCCGGCAAGCGAGGCGTACGGCAAGACACTAGAGCGTCTACGCGTACTTTCTTAAAACGCGGTCAAAAAACAAAGGCGCCAAAAGTTAAGCCCAAAGGTTTATCTTTTCAGGGCTTAAACGGAGAGTTTGCCAAACGACTGTTCGACATAATGTTTTCGCTGTCGGTGTTAATTTTGTTTTTCCCCGTCTACTTAATCTTGTCCTTGCTGATTGGTCTCAGTTCAGAAGGCCCGATTTTTTATGTCCAGGAACGGGTAGGAAAAAATTACGAAGCGTTTAATTGTATTAAATTCCGAACAATGGTAAGCAATGCAGACGAAATCCTCATGCAAATGATGGAAACATCGCCCGAATTGCGACAAGAATTTGAAAGCAGTTTTAAGCTAAAACAAGACCCTCGAATTACCAAAATTGGTCAATTTTTGCGAATTACTAGCTTGGATGAATTTCCCCAGTTCTGGAACGTTTTAAAAGGGGACATGAGTGTAGTCGGACCTCGACCCTTAGTAGCAGAAGAACTGCCAAAATATGGTTGTTACATTGATAAAATTTTAACAATCCGCCCAGGAATTACTGGTTTGTGGCAGGTATCCGGGCGTAATGATATTCCTTACCCCCGGCGAGTCCAAATAGACCTGCATTACGTCAAATTTAGGACTTTTTGGCTTGATTTATGGATCATCTTGAAAACTGTTGATGTAGTTATTCTGCCCAAAAATAACGGTGCATACTGAGTAAATACTTAGAACCGATTTTGTGGGGCAATTAATGCCCCTAAAAATCTAATCTTAGGTATCTAACATTTTATTCAGTCTTCACAAAACCAGATATATATGAAATTTTGACTAAAAAAACAATAGGCACAAAAATAATCTTCATCTATCTGGTAAAAGAAAAATATACATACTTAAACAATGTTTGTCTATATTGAAGGTTTAACTTAAGTGTTAAAGTATTTTTTATTAAGTATATTTATTTACGTGAAAAAGCCTCATAACAACAAGAACTCGTAGGTTTACCATTAGGAAATTTAGCAATTAGCTGCTAGGTTGTATCAGATTGGCTGTAACTTTTTAATCAAAGACAATAAGGGATAATTGAGCATGACGCAACAGAAGCGAGCGTTGATTACTGGTATCACTGGTCAAGATGGTTCATATCTGAGTGAGTTTTTGCTGGAACAAGGTTATGAGGTTCATGGCATCATTCGCCGGACTTCTACCTTCAATACAGACCGCATCGATCACATTTACGAAGACCCCCACAAAGACGGGGTGCGGTTGTTTCTTCACTACGGTGACTTGACAGATGGTACGACGCTGCGACGCATTTTAGAAGAAGTCAAGCCAGTAGAGATTTACAACCTCGGCGCTCAATCCCATGTCAGAGTCAGCTTTGATTCACCAGAATATACGGTGGATGCTGTAGGAATGGGTACGCTACGTCTGTTGGAAGCAATTCGAGACTACCAGCACCGGACTGGAATTCAGGTGCGATTTTACCAAGCGGGTTCTTCAGAAATGTACGGTTTGGTACAAGCAATACCTCAGACTGAAACAACACCCTTTTATCCCCGTAGTCCTTACGCCTGTGCAAAAGTTTACGCCCACTGGCAAACTGTAAATTATCGTGAGTCTTACGATTTGTTTGCTTGTAACGGCATACTTTTTAACCATGAGTCACCACGACGAGGCGAAACCTTTGTAACCCGCAAAATTACTAGAGCCGTGGCTGGTATAGTTGCTGGTAAGCAGAAAAAGATTTACATGGGTAATTTAGACGCAAAGCGAGATTGGGGCTATGCAAAGGATTACGTGAAAGCAATGTGGTTGATGTTGCAGAAAGATCAGCCAGACGATTACGTAATTGCTACTGGTGAAACCCACTCAGTGCGAGAGTTTTTAGAACTAGCATTTAATTACGTAAATCTCAATTGGCAAGATTACGTAGAGTTTGATGAGCGTTACCTCCGTCCATCTGAGGTAGAATTACTGATTGGTGATGCCACCAAAGCACGGCAGAATTTGGGCTGGAAAACATCAGTAACCTTTGAAGAATTAGTTTCCTTAATGGTAGAAGCAGATTTACAGGCATTGGGTCACACTTCACCCAACGGAAATGGTTCGCAATTTCCATTAGATATTGCAACTATTCGTCAACAACTGGGCGCTTTACACTTCTGATTTGCACCATAGAGGATAAAAATATGACCGCCTTAGAACTAAAAAATCAACGAATTCTCGTCACTGGTGGGTCGGGATTTCTAGGTCGTCAGGTGATAGATCAACTGTGTAAAGCAGGGGCCGATCGTGAGAAGATTACAATAGTGCGATCGCGCGATTGCGATCTACGTGTATGGGAAAATAGCCAACGGGCAGTTGATCAACAAGACATAATTATCCACTTAGCGGCTCATGTGGGTGGCATCGGTCTAAACCGTGAAAAACCCGCAGAGTTGTTTTACGATAACTTGATCATGGGTACGCACCTAATTCACGCTGCCTATCAAGCTGGAGTAGAAAAATTTGTTTGTGTTGGCACTATCTGCGCCTATCCTAAATTTACCCCAGTGCCATTTAAAGAAGACGATCTTTGGAATGGCTACCCAGAAGAAACTAATGCCCCTTACGGAATTGCTAAAAAAGCGCTTTTAGTTCAATTGCAATCTTACCGCCAGCAGTACGGTTTTAATGGAATTTACCTACTGCCAGTGAATTTATATGGCCCAGAAGATAACTTTGACCCTGGAAGTTCCCACGTTATTCCAGCCTTAATTCGCAAAGTTCACGAAGCCCAAATTAACGGAGAAAAGCAACTCCCAGTTTGGGGTGATGGCAGTCCTACCCGCGAGTTTCTGTATTCAGAAGATGCAGCACGGGGAATTGTTATGGGAACTCAATTCTATAACGACTTGGAACCAGTTAACTTGGGAACGGGTTACGAAATCTCCATCCTTGATTTAATAACTCTAATTTGTAAATTAATGGAGTTTAAGGGTGAGATTGTTTGGCAAACTGACAAGCCTAATGGTCAACCCCGCCGTTGTTTGGATACTGAACGGGCAAAACAAGCCTTTAACTTCACTGCTCAGGTGGGCTTTGAGGAAGGGTTAAAGAATACCATTGAGTGGTATCGTCAACACGCTGCATAACAATGTATTAGTTAATGTAGGCTCTTATAAGCTGGGCGATGCCCAGCTTATTTGTTTGACGGTATAAATTTTTATGGACAAAGTTAATCATCAATTAAATAAAACAGAACTACGCCGCACTCTACTTAAAACACGTCAATCAATGTCCGTTGGAGAATGGAGAGAAAAAAGCGATCGCTTATGCTCTCATTTACAAAACTCTACTTTATTCACCCAAGCAAAAACAATACTTGCGTATTTTAGCTTTCGCCAAGAACCTGACCTCAGTCCACTATTTGCAAACACCAAATACCGTTGGGGATTTCCTCGCTGCGTTGATAAATCCCTGTGTTGGCATATTTGGACACCTGGCGATTCTGTCCAAAGTGGCGCTTATGGCATTACTGAACCACACCCCGACGCTCGCATCTTAGATGCTGCCGAAGTAGATTTGATTCTTGTCCCCAGTGTAGCTTGTGACTATCAAGGATATCGTTTAGGTTATGGCGGCGGATATTACGATCGCTTGCTCAGTTTACCGCAGTGGCAGACAAAGCCGACTATCGGAATTGTCTTTGATTTCGCCTATTTGTCTCAAATACTTATTGAATCTTGGGATAAACCATTACAAGCTGTTTCTACGGAAACCGGATTGACTAGGAAAGGCTAAGGATTCAGGATGATGAAGACACATCATCAAATATTTATGACTAACCCAACATCATCTACCACTGAGCAGGAAGCAATAATTGACGAGATTATTGCAAATAGTCTCCAAGCTCAACAAAAAACAGGCCCAGACCTCCGCCAAATTCATAGCAAAAGTCATGGACTCCTTGGAGGAGAGTTTATTATTGAACCCAATCTTCCTGAAGACTTGAGAGTAGGTTTGTTCAAAACGCCCCAAACCTATCCTGCATGGATTCGTTTCTCTAGTGGTGGTTCGCCTAAAAAGCGTGGTGAATTCACCTCCGATAGCCAGCCGGATGTTCGCGGTATCGCCATCAAGGTGATGAATGTAGACGGGCAAAAAGTACTGGATGATGAAGAAAAAACTCAAGATTTTATCCTCAACAATTATCCGATTTTCTTGACCAAAGATGTTCGTGATTACGCCGATCTTTCCAGAGCCGGGAGCGGACAACTTAGCCCAGAGCGCTTGCAGGAACTTGGTTACGCCTTTGCAATCTTACAAAAAATTGGCAGCAATAAAGTCGGAAATCCGCTTTTGATTCAATATTGGAGTATGGCTCCATTTAAGTTTGGGAATCGCATTGTAAAACTATCTGTCAAATCTCAACAGCCGGAACAACCACCCGAAACACTTCCCGAATCAGAAAATTATCTCCGGGAAACAATAGTCAAATATTTGACTGAAGAAGGTCGAGAAGCATCTTTTGACTTCTTCATTCAGTTTTATGTAGATGATGAAAAAACGCCGATTGAAGACCATGTTATAGAATGGCAAGAAGCAGATTCACCATTTATTAAAGTTGCAACTGTCCGCATTTTCAGTCAGAAATTTGACTTTGAAGAACGCAAACGTTTAGATGAGGGTTCGCTGTTTTCCCCTTGGCATACATTGCTAGACCATGAGCCTGTTGGCAGTGTCAATCTCTCTCGCAAGAGGCTTTATAGCGAACTTGCAAAGTACCGACGAGAACAAATTGCCCAACGTTCGCGGGAACCACAACCTTATGTAGCGCTTGAAGATTAACCACTGTAAATTAGCTTCAAACCAGTATCTCAGTTTCTAGCAATTATATCTGATTAATGAAATTTGAAAGCTTCAGATTCCCGACTTCTCTAAGAAGTCAGGAATCTTGTTTTTAACAAATGATTTTAGGACTGCTGGAGATGATTTTTATGCGGATAATAGCTCAAAAAATCTGATAAATGTTTAATTTATGCAACACAATACCTTTTGTCAATTTGAGACAAACTTATGGATGAAGATAGTGAACTAACTGAAAAGCTGAATAATATGTTGATTGAATCCGCAGATAAAGAATCTGTTATTAAGTTCTTGAGATTGAGTAATTATTCAAAAGCCAAATCAATTGGAATTTTAAAAAAGGCTTTGAGTATTTCTTATTATGAGGCACAAGATATCGTCAAACATGGAGTGATGTAAAAGAATTTGATGCAAAACTAATGAACGACTTCTTTGATGTGCTAGAAGAATTAGGGAGTTCGGAAAGTGAAGAAACTTAATTAGACTCATACCTGAATAAATTCTATAACAGAATTAGGTGAATTGCTTTAACCAGATTTTTGATGATAGGTTAAGATAAAATTAATCAAATCATCAAGTAAACCTATGTCTGACTCAGTTCAGTATGTCACTAACGCACAGGTAGATAAAGTTGGAGTACTGTTAGATTTAGAAAATTACCAACAACTAACTAACTTATCTATAGATTCTAAATTATTGATTGGTTTAAGCCAAGATGAGTTGCAAGCTTTAGCAGAAAGCTCTTTATTTGCCAAATCCCAAATACAATTACAGGAGTTACTAATTAAAAATTCTGAAAATAACTTGTCAAAGGAAGAAACTCAAATTCTAGACAGATTATTGATGCAAGTTGACCAATTAAATATTATTAAAACTAGAGCTAGACATACATTAAAAACGAAATATTTACAAAACTCAGAAAATTATTAATCAAATGCTGAACTGGAAAAAATCCCGATCGCAAAATCTGCTAATGTATGCGCTATTGGGAGCGATCGCACTGGTGATGCTCTTTCCTTTACTGTGGCTAGTTAGCACAGCCTTGAAATCGCCTACGGAAAATATCTTACAGTCGCCGCCACAGTTATTACCTAGTCAACCGACACTAGATAATTTTGTTAGTGTGTGGAACTCTCTACCCTTTGGGCAATACCTGTATAACAGTACTTTGGTATCAGTGCTAACGGTTGGCTTAAATCTACTATTTTGCGCTTTAGCTGCCTATCCCTTGGCAAGATTGTCATTTGTAGGGCGAGACTGGATTTTTGTAGCGATTGTCTCGACGATTATGATTCCCTTCCAAATCGTGATGATTCCCCTTTATATTTTGACAGTCCAGTTGGGTTTGACGAATAGTTATTTAGGGATGATTTTTCCTAGTTTAGCTTCTGCCTTTGGCATTTTTCTGTTACGCCAAGCTTTTATGAGTGTCCCGAAAGAGATAGAAGAAGCCGCCCGAATGGATGGCAGTTCAGAGTTAGGATTGTGGTGGCATATAATGTTACCGGCAGTTCGCCCAGCATTGGTAACTTTAGCTATTTTTGTATTCATTGGTGCTTGGAGTGACTTTTTGTGGCCTTTAATTGTCATCCAAGACGAAAATTTATACACTCTTCCTTTAGGAGTCGCCAAGCTAGCGGGGACATTTTCTCTTGACTGGAGATTGGTAGCTGCGGGTTCTCTAATTGCGATCGCTCCAGTATTATTATTATTTTTATTTCTACAACGTTACATTGTTCCCACGGAAACTGGTAGCGGTGTCAAAGGTTGAATAAAAAAGTGGAGATGCGAAAAGGCGGATAATGACTAATGACTAATGACTAATTCAATAAGCACCAGTCTTTTTCAATACCACCCAGATAGTTTTAAAAATTAGACTCAGATCATAAGTTACAGACCACTTGCGTTGATAATCTATATCCATCTTGACAATGGTTTCAAAGTCTGAAATACTCGAACGACCATTAGCCTGCCATTCTCCAGTCATACCTGGTTTAACTCGTAATCTCTCCCAGTGGTGTGGATCGTAATTACTGACTTCATCAGGAGTGGGTGGACGAGTACCAACTAAACTCATGTCTCCTACCAGAACATTCCAAAATTGGGGAAATTCGTCTAAACTGGTACGCCGCAAAAACTTACCCACAGGGGTAATGCGAGGATCGTCAATAGATTTAAAGATGTGACCTTTGGCTTGGTTTTTTACCAAATGCTTGAATTTATCGGCATCAACGATCATCGAACGGAATTTCCAGATGCGAAAAGTTTTTCCGTTCAAACCACAGCGAATTTGCGAATAAAATATTGGACTTGGCTTGTCAATAAAGGTAGCGATCGCTACAGGAATTGCTACCATAAATGTAATAATCAGCCCCACAATGGCTCCAACAATGTCAATTAACCGTTTTCTCACGCTTAAAGTTGACGCATGTAAAGGCTGTTGCGAACAATTAATTGAATAAAGAGAAAGATTATTCACAAAGGCTAACTTATTTTACAACAGGGATTTTTGCATTAGTAGTGTAGATATGGAGATAACTTATAGGCAGTTTTTACTATTTTTGTCGCTACTACTGAGTAGTAACCTACACAAAATAGAAGCGAAACAAACGCTGTAAACCCAAAGTTTACAGAATCTTTTAATTAAAGTAACATATTGTAAATTTACAGTATTTTTGACATCAGATAAAAAAGATAGTTTTAGAGGTACACTTCCAAAAATTCAAAATGCTTATAGCGTAAGCATTTTGAATTTTGAGTAGTATTCTTGTTTCTAGCGTGATGCACTAGTCTCAATAATGAACCTCTAAGGCGAAATTCACTGTATATGGTTCCTCCAGCGATTGCTGATTACTAGCCTTGATCGCATCTAGATAGCGACGCAAAAATAACAGTTGTTGGGAATTGGGACGATAGGTGAGACTCCCTTGTTTTTCAAAAAGTGGTGTTGTGGCGATCGCCTGATAGTCAGGATTTTCTTGTGAACTCTGGGTTAGCCAAGTCGAATCTGTAAGTGAAGGGATTAATCCCGAAGGCAGTTCACCTTCCAAAAAAGCCAGCAGGCGTTCCTGACAAGTGCGAGTATTGATCCCGCGACCCTCAAATAACTGGATAACTTCACCGAAAGATAAGGGGCGTTCTGGTAGCAATCGCAGCAATTCGGTAAATAAGAAATAATCAGTGTACTGTTGCCTGGGTATATCTAATATCTGGGGATGTAAAGGCAGCATCGCCAAACCATAAGCAACCCGGCTGCAATTAGGAGAACCATTTTCGCCGAGATATAAATCTTGGATAATCTTGGCACTAGGGAGTTTTTGCCTTAACCAACGGTTTACTGTCCCAACACAAGCCACGCCACCAGTCAAGATAGCTTGATTAATGGATTCTGTGGGGATGCCACGAGCTACCAATATTTTGTTGAGTTCTCGGTTCAGGCGGCGCACAAAGGGGATAAATACCTGGCTTTCTAAGTCTCGTCGCTGCAAAATCCATTGCTGATCGGCTAATTCTAGAGTAAAAGAATCTTGGTGTTGCAAAATCAGCTTCAGGGCTAGTGCCGCGTCTAATACTGCCTGTCCCAGTAAAGAACTCTCTAGACGCTGCTGGAGGCGAATCCGTGCCGTGATATCTGGTTCTCCGACTCTAGGTAGTTGTAATTCTTCCAACCCTAAACTCTGCCAACGCATTTGGTCTAAACCGGGAATTGAGGGTTGCCATTGCCAAGGATTACTGCTGGTAGTTTTGCGATCTTGCGTTTCTCTGCGTGATTGCCGAGATTTCGGTGGCAATAGTAGCTGGCAAATAATATCTTGTTCAATTCCTTTGCCAGCATAAGCAAAACCGTGGAGCATGAAATCATTGTATGTCAATTGCAGTAGGCTTTCTGGGACATCGACTAGCAACATTTCTGTGGCAGTTGTCCCAATATTAATTACCAGGGTGTTACCAACAATGGGATGTTCGCTAGTTTTTGCAGGCTGAGAACCTTGAGATTGGCTTAATTTTACTTGCTCACCGTTAGCAGCATCAAGTTCTGGGAGTAAACTAGCGATCGCTTCTTCCACAAAAAAGACTTGCTGTGGATGTTGGATAAGTTTGCTAGTAAGTAAAGCTTCCCGCACGTTAAAACGGTATTGTTCCGACCAACTAGATGGACAGGTGCAAATTACACCAGCAATATTATTGATAATCTGCGGAAAATCTGATTCGCCGATCCCAATAGCAGCAGCCATTAAATTAGGGGTGGTACTTGTTTTTTCAGATTTTAGGGTTAATAGTAGCTTAGATAGCGATCGCACAACCCAAATTAAAGGCCCTGCTGAAAATTCATTTAATTGCAAAACAGGTTCCCATTTTTGCCGTTCACTCTTGTAGGGAATAGCTACTTGTAAATAGGGCTTCAACTGTGCCGAGTAGAGATTATTTGTTGTTGAATCTGCTGTTGGTCTAGTTGTTGTAGGAGTGGAAGCCGAGCGATCGGGCGTTTTATCTTGAGCAACAGCCGCAGGTACTGCCTGATCGTGGACTTCGATGCTTTCATTTTCTCCTTGAGGTATAGAAGCTGTAGGAAGATAAACCTCTGTTGGTAAACGAAATGATTGCTGAAATGAACTTGTTTTCGACGGATTTTCTGCTGACCAGTATATAGGATGTACAACAAAAGTAGAGCGATTTAATAATGTAGCAGAAATTCCTGTTGTACCTAAATCAATTCCTAAATACCAAACTGACTCTCCAACATGGAGCGAAACTTCTGGATTGTTGATGGAGTTAGAAATTGAAGGTAAAGAACTGTCTTGAATGGGAGTTGTGACTTCCTTTTTTTCCTCAGTTTCGACCTGGGGAACTGCCAAAGTGGATAAAGTCGCAGTTGAGGTATTTTCTGTTTGCGACTCAGGGGGAGTTGTGGGGATTGTGTCTTGAGTTTTATCAATCAGTTCCGAGGAAATATCGAAGTTGGTAGGTGGCTGCGACTCAGAATTTAGCTGTCGATCAAAATTAGCTAAATCCCGATCTAATTGCTGCAACTGTTCTTCATCTAAAGAAATATCAGATACGCCTGGAGACTGGTTTGACTCAACATAGAGCAAGTTTTCTTGAGGCGAAGCAGCAATGTAGTTATCTACAAACGGTTCTGGCTGATCGTTGTCGATCAATATTTCTGGTGGAGCGATACCAACTCTTGGAGAGGCTACGCCAACGGTAGGCTTTGCCAACGCAATTTCTGCTACTTCTGGAGTAACTGGTGCTGTAGTTGTACCACTATCCACAAAGGATGAAACTTCTACTTCCAGCACTTCTTGCTCACTAACTGTATCGGGCAATAGCTCAGTTAGGGTATTAATTGTATCAACACTAGCTGGTAGCTGAGTGTCAAGTTGAGTAGGGGAACTGTCTGTTTGTGGTGTAGGAGAGCTAAAAGGCGAATCGAAGTCAGTATCCTCTTCAAAAAAACTACCTGGCTGAGGGTCGAGTTGTGTGGGGGAACTGTCTGTTTGTGGTGTAGGAAAGCTAAAAGGCGAATCGAGGTCAGTATCCTCTTCAAAAAATAGTTCTTCCTGTGGCTGTGGTGATAAGTCTGTGGTTTCTACTAAAGTCTCTTGGGCTGAAATACCTGTATCTGGTATCACAACCGCAGAATCCTCAGTTGGAGGGACAGATGGACTCTCAGCGATATTCAACGTTGATTGGAAAGCTGTGGAAGCAGATAAGTCATTTGTGGCTACATCAAGACTGAGATTATTAACATCACCAGTACCAAACAAACTGGCGTAAAGTTGGTCTACTTCATCACCAACTAATGCAGAAATATCTTGTGTTAATTCGATCGGGGTTTCAGAAGATTGAGACGAGTCTATACCAAGCTGCAACAGCACTGCATCTAAATCCTCTGTGAGGGTCGTATCCTGTTGCTCAGAATTAATTATCAGTGGAGGTGAAGTTTCTAGCGGGATTTGCTCAGAATTAATTGTCGGTGGAAATGAAATTTCTGGCAGGATTTGCTCCAAAGGTCGGGGCGCAGTTTCAGCAGCGATCTCGGCTAGCTCAGGCAATGATGGTAATATATCAGATTCTCCTACTGAGATAGATGATGGAGAATTAGGGGATTGTTGCTGTAAATGCTGGGTCAAATTATTGAGAAAGCTGGACATCAACTGTTCGCCTTGCATTCCCTTGCTATGCATCCTTGCCAGTGCTTGCGACAGTGATTCGTAATAAGTATTAATATTGCGCTGTAGTGCCTCAAATACTACATTTACAGTCCCATCTAGTGATAATAAGCGTTGATCCAACTCTCTAGCTAGCTGGGTTAACTGCTCCACACGGTCTGCTGATTCTAATAAAGGTTGAGTTACAGAGGTTGCTGATTCTGAGTTTACCTGATTAATTACTCCTGAAGAAATGGCAGAAATTTCCCCCCTTGGTGCTAAAAGTGGCGTTAAAGTTGGCACAAGGCGACTCATGAGTACTTGTAAAAACTCGGTAATCATTTGATCCTGATTTGTCAACTGCTGCGCTAAGGAGTAGTTTTGCAATCGCCTTTGCTCTAGCTGCCGAATTTCCTGTATGAGAGTGGCTTGCTCTTGCAACAGCCTTTCTAATTCCGATCGCAATGGCTGGATCAAACTCGAAAATTCACTTTTTAATTGTCCGCTTACAACAGAACTCTCTTCCTGATTTGGTTTGAGAGGCGGTAGTGGATACTGGTTATAACCTCGATCAATAAATTTTGTTAATAAAGGCGATGGCTCCGCCAACGCCAAGGGCGAACGCGGTTCTTCAGAAGACTGATTTGGGATGCCGCTCTCTAATGCTTCTTTTTCTTGGAGCCTCACCAAGAAGTTGCGAATTCGTTCTAAAACCTCTTTAGGCTCCTGCGCCTGACCAGGTAGAAATCTAGACAAACGCTTGCCCCCACTGGCAAGTAAGTTGTCAATGTCTGCGATCAGCTTTTGAATTTCATCTGCACTGGAAGTCACTTTTATTACCCTACCTAAAAACGGATGTTCACTAATGTGACAATTACTTTACAATCACCAAGGTTTTGAGTGGCAATAGCCACTGCTTGGACTTGTGACTGTCATTATGTTATGGATTACTGGGAGTCGTGGCAATCTTCAGTCAGGGTTTGGTTAACAAAAAAGGTAGTTCTAAGAGAGAGAAATCTACGCTCTGTCTCTTGCAGCGACCAAAGTAAGCGAACAGGAATTTAAGTCTCGCGCCAAAACCTGCAATTTTGTAGCTTGCTTGCAATTAGATGAGGTTGAGAGCAACAGATAAATCTCAATCTCCTGTCTCATGCCTTCATTCAGAAGTTTTGCCGCTCATTGGTTGCCTATTTTTGAAAATCGGTAAAATACCTGAGCAATAATTTACTCCCTTTAGTATCATTGATGTTGTTTGCCTATATTTTTAACTAATCAAGTTTGCAGTGCAGCTAGCCCCTAAGCAATACAACTGCCGGCTAAAAACTACTTTTTGCAAAACTTTTACCACGTTTTTACTTATAGGTAAAGATTGTTCAGAAAAACGTTCTTATCGCTTTCTTATGTAGCATAGTTTAGTTTTCTCTCTCAAAGGGAACTGTGCCTTGATGGTTGAGGCTGAAAATGGCGCTCTTGTTTGTTGTGTGTATATAGCAGCTTGAATAAAAATGTCGTAATGGAAGACCGATATAGCTTGCAAGCACAGGCTAGTCCCTGGATGATCGCCTCGGCTCCCTTTTTTCAAGGGTTGCCAGAACCTGCTGTGGAATCAGCCCTCATTCATCTTGTCACCCGCACTCACCCAGCCAATCAGGTGATTCTGCTAGAAAATGACTGGGGTGGTTCTGTGTATTTTATTATGGACGGATGGGTGAAAATTCGCACCTACAATTTGGAAGGAAAAGAGGTAACGCTGAATATTCTTGGTAAAGGAGAATTGTTTGGTGAAATGGCAGCGCTAGATGAAGTCCCTCGATCCACAGATGTGATTACCTTGGCCCCAACGGTAATTGGCAGTATGCCTGCTCAGGATTTTGTCAAGTTACTTCATATAGAACCCTTGGCAGGAGTTCGATTGGCGCAACTAATGGCGCGACGTTTGCGGCAAGTAAATCGCCGATTGCGGTTGCGGGAATCTGATAGCCAGTCACGGGTGGCAGATACGTTGCTATTTTTGGCAGAAGGACAGGGAAAAAAAGGGCAAACAGGAACCGAAATCCCGAATTTACCTCATCGGGAATTGAGTAGCTTGAGCGGACTGGCACGAGAAACTGTAACACGAGTGTTGACAAGGTTAGAAAAAAAAGGCTTGATTAAACGGGATCAAGACACTATTTGTATTCCCGACTTGTCAGCTTTGGAAAGAATGATCGTTTAGAAACTTGTTAAATATGAGTATTTTAGATTCTCTGCCAGATGAACCGGAGGAAGATCCATCGCCTAAATCTCCAACTCCCCACAATCATTGGTTAGACAAAGAACAGCAGTTAATGCCTCCTAAACTCAAGGCTGATGCGCCCTTAAGGATGGTAGAAACGGCATTTTTAGCCAGTACTGCTAGCTTAATTTGGTTTATTAATTTCTACTTTCCCTTGGGGCCAGTTTTGCGGATATTTTTTCCGGTGCCGATCGCTCTAGTTTATCTGCGTTGGGGTAAGCGTGCGGCATGGATGGCAGCACTCACCTCTGGGTTACTGCTGACGGTACTAATGGGGCCAGCCCGCAGTTTGTTGTTTGTCATGCCCTACGGATTTATGGGCGTGCTTTTAGGAGCGACATGGTATCGTCGTCGTGTTCCCTGGATTGTTTCTATCACCTTGGGTACGCTGTTGGGTACTTTGGGGGTTTTCTTTCGGCTGTGGTTGCTGTCTGTTTTGTCCGGTGAAGACCTATGGATTTATGTGATTACCCAAGTTACTGAGTTCATTGAGTGGGTATTTTTGAAGCTGAGTTTGTTAGCTAGTCCCAATGTGTTTTTGATTCAAGTTGGAGCGATCGCTTTAATTTTACTCAACAATTTTATCTACCTTTTTGTCGTACACCTCGCAGCATGGTTGCTTTTTGAACGTCTAGGCAACCCCATTCCCCGTCCACCGCGCTGGGTACAAGTCCTCATGGATTATGAATGATAGTCATTTGTCATTTGTCATTTGTCCTTTGTCCTTTGTCCTTTGTCCTTGGTTAAATAATGACTCCTGGTTCGCCCATTTTTTCCGGAGTTAGAACAAAGGCTACTCAGGGGTGAAAGATTGACCACCAAGCTGAGTATAAATGGTGGTTGAAAATCCAAGTAAAATAAGAAGACGCTGCTGTAAGGGTGAAAGGGCAGTCAAATGAGCATAAACTTCGTTTTTAACCTCAATCAACAGCAGCGTGATTTCTTTAAATACAGCAAGAAGTATTTCAGCAGTTGGACGTGCTGCTTCTCGCTTAGGATTACCAACATAAAGTCCAGCAAGCTTTTCTTTATTTTGCTCCAGATTGCGGCGAACCTGAAACTCCAAAATGGTTAACACTTATATAGCAATCCTGATTTTTTTATTGTTAAGCGTACTCTTTCAATTGCTGGAATATATAGCGGGTCATCTGCTTTTTCTCCTGACAATATTTCTGTTGCAATTGGCATCCCTAACGGGTCTAATGTTGATAGCATTATTTTACTTGTGCCAAGTCCGGACGGTGGTCTTTGCTATGACCCCATTGAAATAACCTGCAAATTGCGACATATAATGGGCGAATGTACATCCCGACTATGGGTGGGTTGAAAGTTTAATAAACGTAGTAACTCTGGCATGACGAACTAGTTTCAATTACCATCCCGACTAGGGGTGGGTTGAAAGGTTGTATTTGATGCCAGGGCAATGTCTTTGGGTTTCAATTACCATCCCGACTAGGGGTGGGTTGAAGATAGGTTGTTAACTTGTCTTAATAAGACTTTAAAATGGTTATAAAGTAGGGCTGATCATGGGAGGGTTGAAAGGAGTGCTGCGATCGAACAAATATAAATAATCGAATAATGCACTTGGATTAATAACTTATTGTGTAGTCAATGGTAAGATCAAACGACATTAATTTGCGAAAACTCAGGATAATCGAATTGACTCCGAAAAATAGTCCCAGCGACATCAATTTGAGAAAAACGACATTAATTTGCGAAATGCGACATATAATGTGCGAATGTACAAATGGAGAATAACGGATTCGAACCGATGGCCTCTGCGGTGCGATCGCAGCACTCTACCAACTGAGCTAATTCCCCAAAATCTTTGCAAAGTCAAGAGTAATATTACTCATTAACTAAATACACCATCACCAAATAGTATTCTAACATTCAGTTGCCGATGGCTGAGGCTCTTTTAGAGAATAAAGTTTCTGCACCCGTTCGAGTTCCAAATCACTAAGATAATCAATAGTCCAGTTACAGCAGCGCTGGAGCATGTGGAATGGGTAAGTATTCGCTACACCAACTACTTGCATTTGCGATCGCTTTGCGGCTGCAATCCCGGCTGGAGTATCTTCAATTGCCAGACACTCGTGTGGTTGAAGGTTTAATTCAGGATATTCTTTATTTAGACGTTTCACCGCCAGTAAATAACCATCGGGTTCTGGTTTACTGGTGGTGATGTCATCACCCGCGACGATAATTTTAAAGTATTGGGCTAGCTTGGCGCGATGGAGTACCAATTCTATTTCTTGGCGAAGAGCGCCACTGACTAATCCTAATTTCAGATTGCGCGATCGCACCTGAAATATTAAATCTTCTACACCTGGATATAAAGGCAGTTTCTCTATTTTCTCTAATTCCACCACATAGGCTTCTGCTTTGCGGTACAACAACTGAGTTAAATACTTTTCATCGCCTACTCTACCACGATTAGCGAGTAGTTGCCCAAAACAGGCGCGATCGCTGCGTCCTAAAGAAGCTTGACGCTCACTCACCTTTTGGGGTTGGAGATTTTCTTCAATGAGAATCTCGTCTATCAGTTGCAGGTGGATTGCCTCATCGTTAATGATGACACCATTAAAATCAAAGAGAACTGCCTTTAAACTCATGCGATTATGCCAAATGCTGGAGATCCAAGTCCCTCCAAATCATTATTATCTATTGATGTGGGAGTATAATGACGGACATTTTCAGTTGCGATCGATTTTACGCCGCTAGTTACCTGATTTATCCACCATACATCCTGCGATCGCACAGCTTGAAATCCGGCTGCACCCATATTCGCATCCACGCTACCAGCAGCATACTCACGAATATATGGCTCCTCAAAAACATCATTCAGCCATTCTAACTGCCGGAGAGTCTTTTGATTTCCATCTAGAATTACTACTTGCCCTCCAGTTACCAGCAACCTAAAGCTTTCCCGCAAAATTTCTAAGGAAACCGCATCTGGTGTTTCGTGGAATAGCAAAGAAGCTGTCACTAAGTCAAATGTTGCATCCCTCAAACCAGTTTTTTCAGCATTTCCATGTCGCCAGACTATATCTAAACCAGCATTTCTAGCTTTATCTTCTGCCCTTACCAGCATATAGGGTGATAAATCCAAACCAATAACTTCCGCTTCGGGGAAAGCCCGTTTTAACATTAAAGTAGTGGAACCTGTGCCGCAGCCTAAATCGAGTATGCGTTGTGGTTTTACCTTGACGGCATCAACTAAAGCCTGACGGACAATAGTTTCATTAGGCGGAAGAACATATTGAGTAATCGGATCGTAAGTAACTGCTGCATTGTAAGTGAGATATCCGCCTGTAATTCCGTGAAAATTTTGACTGTTGTAGTACAACGGAATTATGACATCATCTCGTCGGAAGCGATCGCCCTCTTTCTCCCAATCAATACTATCAGCGTAACGCCGTAACCCGTCTTCATCAATCAAAAGACGCACTACAGGAGATAAAAAACGTTCCCAGATTGTATCTTGACGCACTGCCATATTGTGTCAGAAGTTTAAGGATTATTGAGACTCAAGTGATTTTATTTACAAATTTTAATACATTTAGCAAACATCTGCTTTCTCTCTGTGGTATGTACTTGACGCTTGTAGTCTTTTCAGCTACATTTGTATTATAAAGGTGCTACTGCCCAAAAGTAGTTCTTCAACTTCATCAAAATTAAGTAGGTAAAATGAAAGACAATACAACATTTAAATTGTTACAACTAACTAGGTAATCAATACGGTTAAATTAAGGTTTCTTGATGAAAATTCTAGATTGCAAAAACGCGATTTATCGCGTTTTTGCGAAGGATAAAATATTGTAAAGACGGCGATTTATCGCGTCTCTTGCCTTAACCGAACAGTATTGACTAGGTAATGGTTTATAAGTCATACCGATAATTTGCCCAATCCAAAATCTAAAATTTAAAATCCAAAATAGAAACAATTATGCCCTACGAAAAGTTAGAAATTACCACACCAGCACCCGTATTATCTTGGGCAAATCACTCTTTAGGGTCAGAAGAAACCAAGATGGCCAAAAATGTCGCATCATTACCATTTGTGTTTAAGCACGTGGCATTAATGCCAGATGTTCATTTAGGAAAAGGTGCTTTAGTTGGTTCTGTAATTGCGACCAAAGAGGCAATTATCCCTGCTGCTGTTGGTGTAGATATTGGTTGTGGAATGAGCGCTATCAAAACATCATTTACCGCCGAACAACTAGAAGGTAAACTGAAGAAAATCCGCTTGGATATTGAAGCAACAATTCCGACTGGATTCAACGAAAACAAAGACGTTGACAAATCTGTTAGCAACTGGCAATATTGGGATAATTTTAAAGACTTGCATCGCGGCGTGCAAGACCTACAAAGTAAAGCGATGAAACAGATGGGTTCTCTAGGTGGAGGAAATCACTTTATTGAAGTGTGCCTTGATACAGAGAATCAAGTTTGGCTAATGCTGCATTCTGGTTCGCGTAACATCGGCAATAAACTCGCCCAGTGTCATATTCACACAGCCAGAGAATTAGCAAAAATGGCAGGTAATAAATTACCTGACCCTGATTTGGCTCACTTTGTCGCTGGTACGCCAGAATTCCAAGCATACTGGCATGATTTGCAATGGTCACAAAACTATGCGCGTGTCAACCGCGATGTGATGATGGCGCGTTTTAAGCACATAGTTGAAAAACATCTGGTAGGTGGGAAAGCAACTAAACCTTTATTGCAAGTTAATTGTCATCATAATTACGCCGAAAAAGAAGTGCATTTTGACGAGGATGTATACGTTACTCGTAAGGGTGCAGTCCGCGCTCAGATTGAAGATTATGGGATTATTCCTGGTTCGATGGGGGCAAAATCTTTCATCGTTAAAGGTAAAGGTAATGCCCACAGCTTCTGTTCTTGTTCTCATGGTGCAGGGCGTTTGATGTCTAGAAATAAGGCAAAAAATGTCTACACACTTGATGATTTGATTGAGCAAACTCAAGGCGTAGAATGCCGTAAAGATGAGGGTGTGTTAGATGAAATTCCTGGTGCTTATAAGCCGATAGATGAGGTAATTAATCAACAAACAGACCTTGTTGAAATAGTTGCTACATTGAAACAAGTTGTGTGTGTAAAGGGCTAGAAAACTTCTAAAATGGTATATTACTTTAGTAGAGAGTAATCCAACTTTCAATGAAGCATTATACCAATATCTCTCAGCAAAAAATTGAGCATCTGCTTTTATCAAACACCATAGCAGATACAGCATCTATTCTTGGTATTTCCAAAAGCACCCTTGTACGCAGGATGAAAGAATATCAAATTCCTAATCCTGTGTATATTCAATCTGCACAAACTCGAAAACTACGCTCAGAAGCTTTAAAGAAAGCACACATAACTGATGGCACTCTTGCTAAACGTCAGACCAGAGCTATACGTGAACATAGTATTTGCAGACAGGGTAAGTCTAATATTGAATTTTACGGAATTGAAAAAGCTAAATTTATATCTGAGCAACAAAGAATATCTCACTTGGGATATAAACATACTCAAGAAACTAAATATAAATTTAATCTACAACGTACAGGTCGAGCTTTATCAATATCTCATCGTGCAACTATATCAAGAGTCCGTAAAGAGAATTTTGCTAATGGAAGTCTGAAACTTAGCCCTAAAGCAGGATTTGGCAAAGGAGGTTTTAGAAAAGATATTGGTCACTATGTTCGTAGCTCATACGAGCATAATTTTGCACTATGGCTTTTACAGAATGGTTTATCTTATGAGTATGAACCTAAAACTTTTACACTACTTATTGATAATCAATTGACAACATTTACACCTGACTTTTGGGTTTGTGATTATTGGTTTGAAATTAAGAATGGTTATAATATCACCGTAGAGTCTTTTCAAGCAAAGATTAAGGCATTCAAAAACCAATATCCTGACGAGAGAATTTTTCTAATAGTTGGTAATCAAAAATGGAATCAACCTGAAGCCGTAGAAGAAACAATAGCTAGTCAATTAGATTTAGTTGAAGTTGTAGCAACACTTAAGCAAGTTCTTTGTGTAAATGGCTAAATAAAACCAAAAATTTATCGTTAAGAGCAATACTTCAGAACTTTTGTTGGGTAATATAGTAGCATATCATAATTTATGGCTACTATTATGGCGGCTATAATTATACTTATAAGCATCGAATTCTTTGTACTACTTCATCCAATCAAATAAAAGCTATTAAATTAGGATTGGAAGCTAGTGGAATGTTTGCGGTTGATAAGTCGCTCTCAGAAATGATTAGTTATCCCAAAGGTGAGCAAGTCAGACAACTTATGCAAGAGACACTTGAAGGTTGTAGACGTTATACCATCAGTTTTTTGGGAGAGTGGATATGCATACGATCTCGGTTATACTCAAACTGGCGATTGGCTTGGATTTAAACATCGGTTTTGGTGTGAGTACAACCCATAAAGCGAGCAAGGAATATATAGCAGTCCAAAATTCTTATAGTTTGTCCATCAAAAATTTAAGTGTAAGTATTATTTATTGTTAGCGCTACTCTACGAAAAACTACTGTTCGCTGATAGCGCTAACATTTAAATTTGGTGTCTTTTCAAAATTACATTGTTAAAGATTGAGGATTTGTCTCAATCAATTTCGCTAAATCTTGCAAGAATGCCGCAGCATGGGCACCGTAAATAATTCGATGGTCGGAAGTAATATTGACTTGCATTTGTTGCCGTACACCAAATAAACCGTCGGGTGTTGCTACTACTTGCGGACGGGATGCCCCGATCGCTAAAATTGAACCTTGTCCAGGCGGTAAAATCGCATCAAATTTGTCTACGCCAAACATTCCCAAATTAGACAGGGTAAAAGTACCACTGTTGTATTCTTGGGGCTGTAGTTGTTTTGCCCTGGCACGTTCTACCAAAGACTTCCAATTACGCGATAGAGAATAAATATCTACTGCGTCTGCATTTTGCAGCACAGGTGTAATTAATCCGCCATCATCCATCGCTACTGCTACGGAAATGTTGATATCAGAATGATAAACAATACCTTGGTCTGAGTAACTAGCATTTAACAATGGGTGTTTTTGCAACGTTACTGCCACAGCTTTCGCCAGTAGCGCTGTCATTGTCACGCCTTTGGATTTAATTTGTTTATAAAGTTTGTCTAACCCATCAGTGGTAATTGTATAACCGACACGGAAGACGGGCACGGATATGGTGGCTACCATATTCCGCACTACGGCATTTTGGAAGGTAGTTAGAGGGACAATTTGACCAGGAACAGCCGCTACTACGGTTGCGGGTGCTGGTGTCCGAGGCGCTGGGGGGGCAACTGGGGCGCTGGTTGGTACAGGTGCTGGTGGGGCAACTGGAGCAGGAGCGGGTTGTTTGCCCTTATTGGACAATGCTTCTACATCTTCGGCAACAATGCGACCGTGGGGGCCACTGCCTTGGAGTGTAGTTAAATCAACTTTCAGTTCTTTGGCTAACTTGCGGGCGCGGGGTGAAACTACAAGCCTTCCTTCTTTGTGGTTAGAGCCGTTTTGAGACGTTAAGGCAGGTGTTGCAACTGGTGCTGTGGCGGGGACTGGTTCAAGGGAAGAGGTAGTAGTAGCAGCAGCGCCGCCGGAATTGGCAAGAGATTTTGCCTGTTCAATTTCAGCTTCAGTTTCGGCGATGAAAGCGATCGCAGATCCTACCGGAGCAGTTTCACCAGCTTCAACTATGATATGGGCAAGAAATCCTTCATAAAAGGTTTCTACATCCATATCGGCCTTATCTGACTCTACAACCACCACTGTTTCGCCTTTTTCCACCTTGTCCCCTGGCGATTTCACCCAGGAGACGATTTTGCCTTCCGTCATGGTAGAACTCAGAGCCGGCATAAATACTTCGTGAATGCTCATAGGGTGGTTTGGAAATCAATGGTTTATGGACTTTAACAGGTTTTGTCAGATCGAATTGTATCTTGGAGCGAGAGTTTTGGACTGGAGATTTTATATTTTAGGTTGGGAATTGGGCATTGGGCATTAGGCATTGGGCATTGGGCATGGGGCATTGGGCATGGGGCATTGGGCATGGGGCATTAGTTATTTATCGTGAATAAAAGGGTTTAAGACCCCTACCTTTACAGGTAGCCCCAGTTTCAGTCGGGGTTTAAATCCCCGTCTGAAATTGTCTAAAATGTTTGAATTTTGAATTTTGAATTTTGAATTGTTAATCTTTCTCCCCTTGCTCCCTCATCTCCCCACTCCTAACCCCAGGAACCTAAATATAACTTAGAGGTCTATAATACAGAACTATCCTCAATGGTTAGGCAGTATTTCGATCTCGTTTTTAGTCATTAAATGGGATTGCCATTTTTTATATTCCTCATACCCAATGTTTAAGATACAAGAGCTTCTTTCAGGTAGAGGATATGGGATGCAGTTCAATCTAGAATTCAAAATTGGTAATAAACCTATTTGAAATTCCTGTTTACTTTTATGTCAGCAAAGCTGAAATTCTTTTTGATTGTGATATTGGGTATCTTTGCCACTGCTGGCGCTGGAGTATATATTACCCAACACCAGCAATCTGCACAGATTGTTGAGACTAGCAGTTATGGGCAAACCCAGCAGATGGGAGCAATACATCAGTCTCAAGAGGTTGTGGCATACTCAGATCGTTTTGATTATAAAACTATACCTTTAGAAAATATCAACTCATCTCTCCAAGGTAGCGATCCTGCAACTCTTGCCCTGAATGCCTTTGACAACATAGCAACAGTGGGAGGAACGCGAAAGGTAGAAGTAGCTTATCCGCAACGAAATCAAGCTTTAGTGACGATTACGCAAATCAAGCGGGGTAATGATTCGGTTGGTATTCAATATCGAGTTGAGATGACTACCTTTGGGCGATCGCTATTTATTAGCTCTCCTCCAGTGTGGCAAATAGTTTGGGCTGGCTCCCAGGTTGAATGTTTGGCTGGGAGCCGCTCTCACACAAAGTTAAATCACATCTGTCATTAGTAATTGGTCATTAGTCACAAAACAAATGACTAATGACAATGGACTAATGACAAATTCAAATGTCGCCGCGAATTTCTTCTACAACGCCGTCGCGCAGAACGATTTCGACTTGCATTTTGCTAATCAGGTTATCACCGATTTCTACTCGGAAAAAGCCTTCCATTTGGAATTGGTTGACTTCTTGATCTTGCTGGAGAAACTGCACTTGCTGGAGGTTTTGCAGCAACTGATTTTTTTGCTCTAGAAATTCACTTTTCTTTTGATTGACTTGGAGTTGAATATTGTCAATTTGTTGGAGGGTCTGGGGGCCGGGTGGTTGCAGACTCTGCTTTTGAATTGCTGCGATCGCTCTTTGTCCTTCTACGTCTAACTGTTGCAGTTGCTGATCGAGTTGATTTATCTGGGTTTGCAACTGCTGTTGTACTTCCTCTTTCCACAGGGGAGTCACAATAACTTTGACGTTAACGACGCGTTTCAGAAGCAAATTAGATTTGGAGACATCCATAAATATTTCACGTTCACTCTTTACAGTTGGGAGGTGGAATTATCAGGCAAACATGCCGTCAATAATATCGCGATAGCGTTCTGTGACGACATGTCGGCGAACTTTTAGTGTTTGTGTCATCAAACCATTTTCGATGGAAAACGGTTCTAGAATGAGTTTGAATGTCCCAATGCGGTCATCCGGTCGATAGCCTGGACGATTTTGCACTTCTCGATTCAATTCTTGCCGAAATAAATCCTGGATCATTCTACTCTCCCAGTCAATTTTTTGACTAGGTGAAGAAGCCGCCGGATCGTTCTGCGCCCATTTTTCTATGGCTTCGACGTTGGGGACAATTAAGGCTCCCAGGCTGCGCTGATCTTGACCGACAAGCATAATTTGATCGATGTATGGCGATCGCAAACAAGCATCTTCAATCGGCTGTGGCTCGATGTTTTCGCCGTTAGTCAATACAATCGTATCCTTTGCTCTGCCAGTTAGCACCAAATCTTCTTGTGGTGTCAGCCAACCCAAATCGCCGCTATCAAACCAACCTTCCGCATCAATAGCTTTCGCTGTGGCTTCGGGATTTTGGTAATAGCCTTGCATAATTTGTGGGCCCCTCAACAATACTAAGCCTCGCTTTTCTACTGGTAGAGGCACTTTTGTTTCAGGATCTACAATCTTAGCTTCTGTGGCGGGGAGTGGTAGCCCTGATGCGCCAATTAAATTTCGCCAAGGACGACGCACATGGGTAACGGGAGAAGTTTCTGTCAAACCATAGCCTTGCAAAATTTGCACGCCAATAATTTCAAAGAAGTTATCGATGTGTCTAGGAAGCGCACCACCACCGCTAATCATCTGCTTGACTTGTCCGCCTGTGGCTTCTCGCACTTTGGCATAAACTAGCCGTTCTCCCAAGGTGTGGAGGGGTAATAAAGCAGCTGCTTGGATCTTAGCTGCTAATCGTTCCACGGCTGAGGCATGAAGATTATTTAAATCCAATCCCTGAGCAGTTCGCTGGGCTTTGATATATTTATCGCTAATGCCCAATAAAAAGTTAACTAGGCGTTGTTTATTCGCTGGTTGTTCGCGGAACTGTTTTTGCACTCCTTCATAAATCGATTCCCACAAACGGGGTACACCCACCATGTAGTTTGGTTTAAACTGTCTCAAATCTCCTTTGACAGAGCGCAAGTTACTATAAACTTGCGTGCAACCTTGAGATAGTAGGTAATATTCAACAGTTCGCTCGTAACTATGCCAGGAAGGTAGAATACTGAGAACGATATCGCCGACATTGGGTTGCAATACTGTGCCAAAGGTGATTACTTGGTGCATCAAGTTTTTATAAGACAGCATTACACCCTTAGGTTTACCTGTGGTGCCAGAGGTGTAAATTAGGGTTGCTAAAGCGTCACGATTTTGTTTAACTGGTACAAAATTATGATTTTTACCAACTTGAATCAACTGGGCAAAGTTCAACACCTTTAGGGTTTCGTCTGTCGCTGGTGCTTCATCTGAAAGTGAGATCGCAAACTGAATTGATAAATCTTTGATGCGATCTTGCAGTTTTTTAAGTGTCTTTAAATCCTCAACTACTATTGCCGTACTGCCGCTATTAGCGATGATAAACAACAGTTCTTCTTTGTCCGCTTGGGAGCTACGCACCGCATCAACTGCTCCAGCAGTCATTATGCCTTGATCGGCAATAAACCACCGAGGACTGTTGTCAGAAATTAAGGAAATGCGATCGCCTACTTTCACTCCCAACGCCTGTAAACCAGCAGCAAATAATTGCATTTGTTCCGCTAAGTGTGTATAAGTAATCACAGCTTCTGGTTTACTATGAGGGCTACGGAGGGCAACAATATCACCAAATCGTTGAGCCGCTAAAGGCCAAACTTCTGGTAGCGATTCCACATTTGTGTAATCTACCAACCGCTTTAAGCCCTCACGTTCTTGCTCACTGATGTTAGATAAAAAAGAAGACGCGGTTTGGGTTTTTGACATCACACCTTACCTAAATATCTGAAACTAATTGTTTTTACAGCTTATTTTGTTATTCCGCTACAATAACCGTCATTATTATCCACATTCTCTTCTGTGTATAATAATTCCAGAAATTCCACCTTTATATTCACAAAAATTTATGTTAAAGTTAGTTTACATAGAGTGCAAGCAATAGATGGACTAAAGGTCAATTCTACACATAATATTATGCTTGCACCTGAAAACAGCGATGCCTACGACGGGCTACGCCTACGCCTATATTTAACAGGAGATGATTACCTATGAATTTTATAGACGCTATACTGCTAACGATCATCAACGCAGCAGCGTGCATGGCGTTTCCTAAGCTTGTAGCTATTCTTCTAGCCGATAAAACTAAACTTAATGAAGTGTCGCGGAATGGTTCAAAATTACAAACAGCCAAAGTTGAATTGACGAGTTTTCCTTATTGTACAGCTTACTCGTTGACAGCTAGTCAATACTGCAAATTCAGTCCTGATTTTTGTTCTAATTGTTCTCCGAATTGATGGACTATTTGCCAAATTGGAAAAATTTATTTTTTTCCGACACCTATATTTTTGCATTCCAAATCATAGTTTAGGCATCTACTTAGTCAAGCTTAGTCAAGCGATGTCTACGATGAGCTACGCTAACTTCATTCCCCTATAATCGCTGAAACTATTATGCTGTAAGTGTTTATCATTTCTACATAACTTTGTTGAACAGTACGTACATACTTCCACTGCAACCCGCAGATCCCCGACTTCTTTAAGAAGTCGGGGATCTTGTTTATGAAATTCTGATGGTTCCACTACATCTTTGTTTCCTTGCCAGGGTCTAACTCAGTATAATTACTAATTGAAGTCCGACTACAGATATAACTAATATAACAATTAATATATTAATTGTTAAATCTATTACATGAGAGCCAAACAGCTTTAATGCCCAAACAGCCCAAAGTTGGTCAGTTTATTAAGAAACTTCACAAACTTCTAGGGTTGACCCAGAAAAAGTTTACAGCAAGCATTGTTCGTAGTGAGCGATTCATCGCTCATAGCATTTATCAGGACTATAGTCCTAACTACAAACTTTATATTTCCACCTAGATATTTAGAGGTAAACAAGATTATGTACAAATTTTTCTGCAATCTATCTTGATTATCTACACATTGAACTATTCATTGAAAATCACAGGTTTCACCATGAATCGTAAACAGATCGTAGAGTTTTCTCTAGAAGATGGGACAAAGTTTTTAGCTGAAGTTGATGAGCCAGAAAATAGCAATTCTCTTGTCCGTGTTGCTAGACCGGATGCTGGACAAATGGTAGTTGAAGCTAAAAAGAAATTTGATGAAGTATTAGATCAAATACAACCTGTAGCTTCAGCAATTATCATCAAACTAAGTCAGCTTAATACACCTGCCGATGAGGTAGAAGTTAAGTTTGGTATTAAGTTAAATGCTGCTGCGGGTGCAATTTTTACTTCTGTAAGTGGTGAAGCTAACTACGAAATTACCTTGAAATGGAAGCAAAACAAGGCATAGTAACAGATGGCATCGATTGTAGATAATTATATTCCCGCTTTTAGGTCAGCGATCGCTCGGATTTTTCATCCGAATGGTGCGGTAGTTGGTGTAGGTTTTTTAGTCCCTGGGCGAACTCGAAATTATATCCTGACATGCGCTCATGTTGTTACCTCGGCTCTATCTTTACCAGAGGATATAGTTGAAGCTCCTAGTGATGATATTTACTTAGATTTTCCCCTAATTGTATCGGGCCAAAAGCTAAAAGCTAAAGTTGTTTTTTGGCAACCTGTTGTCAATAAAGTATCAACCTCCGAACCTGAAGATATTGCTGGGTTGCAAATCGAAGGAGAGTTGCCTCATGAAGCACAACCTATTAAGCTCATATCAGCTAGTAACGTCTGGGAGCATCCTTTCCGCATATTCGGTTTTCCTTACGGACACAATGATGGCGTTTGGTCTACAGGGGTGCTGCGAGACGAGCAAGGAAAGGGATGGGTGCAACTAGAAGATAGTAAGGTAACTGGCTACAGGGTAGAACCAGGCTTTAGCGGTGCGCCTATATGGGATGAAACCCTTGCAGGAGTGGTTGGTATGGCTGTGGCGGCGGAGAAACAGCGAGAAGGTATCAAGACTGCTTTCATGATTCCGGCGGATGTATTGAGCAAAGCATGGGATGAAATAAGCTTACCGATTTCATCAAATGCACATACTCAGAATAGCCCCAGCCGGGTACAACAACTCAAAATCAAAACTTTGCAACAACGCTTTGAGGCTCTAAGCAGTGACTATGAAGCAGCTTACAACCAACTTAACTATACACTCGCTGCGAGCGATCGCAATATCATTCAACGGCAAATCAACACCATACTTCAAGAACTCGGTCGAGTAGAAAGCGAACTTAATGCCATTTAAATGCAATGAAAAATTCCTCAGATTTACGAAAAAAATATCTTGAGCAGCTAATAGTCCGTTTAAAAAGTGACATTGAAAGTATCAGCGACCAAATAGGATGGACAGTTAATGATGTAGATAAAAACAAATTACAAAGGCAACTGGATAATAAATTTGAAGAAATAAAAAAAGCTGATTCAGAATTAAGCCAGCTAAATCAAGAATCTTTAGAACAAGTTGATCCTGATAAAATTCCATTCACTAATCGAGATGCTGCAATTACTGAAATTACAGCAAATAATTCTCCTACTTATCGTCTGATAACGGCTCCTAAAGGTTACGGAAAAACAGAATTTCTCAAACAGATACAGAAGCGCTTTCAAGAATTACAATGGTGTTGCGCTTATGCTTCCATGTCTGGCGATCAAAATATTGAAGACTTAGAAAAGGAATTAGCTAGTTCTCTCAATCTTCAGATCGAAGAAGGACACGATCTACCTTGGGGAGAACGCTTAGGTTTACTATTACATAGAAATTGGGCTAAATGGCAATCACAGGGACAAAAAGGTATTGTATTGCTAATCGATATTGATGGAAATGCCCCACAAAAACAACGTTTGAACGAAATTTTTGATCAGCTTAAAGAATTGGGGTGGAGAATTGAAAAATGTTTGAAAGAATTACAATTTTTTAAAGATAATTCTAAGAGCCTTCGAGTTGTAATTGCAGCTCGCTGTCTTACCGATCTCCCCTCAGATAGAATTTTTCCTAAACTCATCCTCTCTCCTTTTAATTGGGAAGTAATTCAGGATACAGCAACAAAATATCTTAAGCCAATTGAGATGACTTCGGAAAGTTTGTCACTACTTGCAGGACATTTGCTATATTTAACTGGTGGACATCCAGGAGGGATTGCCGAAGCACTCAAAGTTTATCGTGGTGGTGGTTATACAGTTAATTTATTTTTAAAGAGCTACGGCAGCAAATTATGGGAAAGAACCCTCAGACATTGCAGAGATCAAATTAAAGAAAGCTTGACTAAAGAAAATAATCATCTTTATGAATCTATTGAAAAATTAAGTATTTTCCCCATCTTAAATGGTCATTGGATATTAAAGGAAGCTATTAGAAGATTTCAGTTACCTTTCAGCGAGGATAGTTTTAAATTAAATGCTGAACTGACAAAGACATCTATTTTTACTCGGGACAAAACGATTATAAAAGATGGCATGACCCGGCGGCTGCTAGTTATTGGTCTTCTTCGAGAAAGTTCGCCTGATAGCTTTCAAAAGCTGTGTAGCGAAGCGGCTCAAATTTGCTGGGAATATGTTCACGAGCTTAAATCCAAAAATGATTCTGCTGTGGCAGGAACTTGGTCAATGCAGTATTTTTTTCAAAGTCTTCAGCAACACGCTGGATTTATAAATTATGGTGCTGATAGTCTTGCATATCGACAAGAACTTCGCCGAACTTTCTTTGATGAAACTGTTGAAGAAACTATTGGAATATTCCGTAATACAGACCGAGAACAAACCCATGAATTTCTATCTACGCTTAAATCTGAAGTAGAGCATGACTGGGAATTTCAGTTTCTTGTAAATTACTACCTCCACAACGACGAATATAATGATGTACCCTATAGATATTTAATTCATAAGCTTGATGAAGCTATTCAAAATAACTAATTAGGGAATTGGGAGTTTTTACATAAATCAAATAGGAGTCATAATATTATGTCTGAAATAGATAAATTAGAGTTTGTTGGTCGTGAAGAACATCTAAATAGAATTATTTCTGTGGTTCAAGAAACTAATACACTCCATGTTATTTTGGTGGAGGGTAGAGGCGGGATTGGAAAAACTTGGTTACTTCGGGAATTACAAACCCGCCTAAAGAAAGTTCAATTTGGGACAGGTAAAATTATTGATTGCGATACTCCTATTTTTAATGATGCAGAAGATTTATGCACTCAAATCGCCAAGCAATTGTATGACACTACATATCAACAATGGCTGCTCCGGTTACGACAACTACGAGAAGATGAAAACCACCTCAGTCAAACTGCATACCAAGAAGAACGCAGACAACTTGAAAAGTTTCTAGTCGATGAGATTAATCGGAAATCCAAAGAACAGAGGCTAGTATTTCTAATTGATACAGTTGAGAAGTTAGGACAACCAGAGGTAAGAGTCGAAGTTTGGGAATATATTAGTAATCTATGCCAGCAACTAGATAATGCCGTATTTATTTTAGCAGGCCGCCCTAGCATTGCTCGTCAAATTTTGGAAAAGTCATTAAAAAAAGAAGAATTAACTTATTTGGAGTTAAAGGAATTTACTCGTGAAGATGTGCAAACATACATTCTTTCTAAGGAAGATCAACTTCACTTTAGTCTTGGGAAAGAATTAGTTCAAAAAATCATTCTTCTTTCTGGTGGTAGCCCCATCATGATTGAATTTGGAGTAGAGTATGCTTATCGAGAAGTTATTCCCGATTGGTTGGAGAGTGAAAATATACAAACTATTCCAGCCAGGTTAGAAAAAATGGGTGGATTTGAAGCTGAGATGGTTCGACATCTTACACAGCTTCGTACATCAATGGATAGGCTAACCTTGTTGCTTTCACGTATTTATCCATTAGATAGTTGTGACATTGCTAATTTATTAGAACTGTCGATAGAAGATGCTCAAAGATTATTTATTGATGCCCAGAGCTACTTTTTTATTAAACCCGTAATGAATGGTAATCAAATATCATTGCATGATATTGTGCGCGACTTGGTTGATAAATATGTGTGGGCAGATATTGACCCTGATTTTGAATGGAGAAAACGAGACAGTCGCATTGCTGCCAAATATTTTGAGCAGAAAGATTATCAGCTAGGGCCACAAAAAAGAATATTGGAGGTTCAACTTTACTCTGATGATTGTCATCAAGTAGCTAATATCCAGTTTCTGATTGAAGAACTGAAACAGCTGCGGGAATTCAATACTACACGATGGCTATGGAATGCTTTATATGCCGATCCGACAACAGGCTTTGACACTTGGCATGAAGTTACTAATACGATCCGCACTCAATCTAAAAAATTTAGTTTTGTTAATCAACTATTAGCGGTTGTTAAACAGTTTGAAAATGAGCTAAACCCCGATCAGAGATTTAAATTGATTATTTTTGAAGCCAAGCTGGTTCATGCGCTGAAAGACAAAAGTACAACAGAAAGTGAGGTGAGAAAGTTAGAGGTAATGCTAGCTGAAAAATCTTCTGATTCTTCTCATCAAGCAGACCTTTGCAATGTTTTAGGAATGCTGAATGCCAAGTTACATCTTTATGACGAAGCTTTACAATATCAGCAAAAGTGTTTATCTCTAGTTCAAGCCAAGAAGCTATCATCAGCTATTCCGCCTGTAGCTAACCTACTTGGTTATCTTTATCGACAACTCAACAATTTTAACGATGCTGAAAGATATTATAAACTAGGCTGGGATGCTGCTATGGAAGTTGACACTCCGAACAAAGGCTTAACTCAAGTTATGGCTAGTATTCAGAATAACTTGGGATATTTATATGGACTACAAAAAAATGATATCAAGTCTGAACAGTGTTTTAAAGCTGCTATTGATATGTGGTCGAGCATTGAGACTGAACGCGAAATAGCTAATGCCGAAATTGCCTCTGCTACTATTTCGGTAAATGAGGGTAACTATGTTAAAGCTAAACAGCTACTTGAAGGAGCGTTAAGCCGTTGCGATAATGAGGAAAATGATAACCGAATATTGTGTAGGGCATACTTTCAGTTAGGCTTAAATCAGTGGTTTAGTGCCGAGATAGCAAATGAAGCCGTTTGGGATGTCACACAAGTAAAGTGGGATCTAAATGTGCTAAGTCTTGCTCAAGATGCTTTAGAAAAGAGCCTGAAACTGGCAGAAAAATACGGAATTGAAGAGGAATTACCTGGAATTTTGCACCAAACTGCCAGTGTCTATTGGCTTCTTGGGTTTCAAAAGTGCGATCGCACGCTACAAGAACAAGCTCTCAAACTAAACGATCGCTCTTACCAGACTAGTCTAGAATACAATGACACGCGATATGCCATCGATAGCCTGGTAGGGAAAGCAGAGTTTGATTATTATGCAAAAGCATACAAGCATATTTCCGATTATGCACGAGAACTTAGCGATCGCTTCCAGTCATATCAAAATACCTATCAACTCTACTTTGGTCGAATATTACGGATAGAAGGTGATGTGGCCTTTCAACAAGCGAACTACGATCTTGCCTTTGCAAAATATGCTCAAGGCATACCCCAAATCTTCCAGGATGGAGGTTTTGGGCCGTATTCAATTAAACATGAGTTAAATCTGCTGCAAAAGAAAATTGAACGGTTGCCTATAGAACTTTCTAAAACCCTAATCCAGCAACTTAAAAATCAGTGGCAAGATAATAAAGCTCTCAAAGAATGGTGCGATCAACAAATGTTCCTGACTAGAATCCGTGCAACAAAACAGCCATCTTCTCATGCGTAGTAAAAAAATTGATCGGCCTAAAATTTTAGTTTCTCTCAATTCTACCTGCATACCAACTGGACAATGCGATTGCGATGGAGGGGACTGTGCCTGTGACTTATCCCCTTTAGCAGAATTAAGCTCAGATATATCATTATCTCTAGGGATATTTGAAACAGAATTTGTGATATCTCCCCAGTCGCAAATAATGAATTTAGATGATACTTACTCTATTTGCTATGGGACTAATCATAAAGTAGCAGTTCTAAATAAATCCGCGTTATATATACTAAATATATTTACAAAGCCTCAGAAATTAAATGATATCATAATAGATAATTTTCATATTAATCAAATAGATTTACATGCAGCTATTCAAGAACTATATCAAGCCCGTTTAATTGTTCCTAAAACTAATAGCTCATTTAACCTAAATGAAATACCAGAAACTTTATCAGCATGGTTACATATCACCGATCGCTGTAACTTAAGATGTGACTACTGCTACCTTCCTCATTTAGCAAGGGATATGTCAATAGATATAGGTAGAGCAGCTATTGAATCTACATTTTGCTCTGCTAGCTTAAATAATTACCGCCGCGTCAAACTAAAGTATGCCGGAGGAGAAGCCTTACTATGCTCTCCTTTAATTAAAGAACTGCATTTGTATGCTCAATCTGTTAGTAAAGAAAGAGGCATTCTATTAGATGGAGTTGTTCTCAGTAATGGAACATTGATTACGCCTGAGATTATTGAGATGCTTAAAACATTAAATCTGCGTCTGATGATTTCACTAGATGGGTTATCAGATTTCCACAATATCCAACGAACTTACGCAGGCGGAAAGGGTTCATTTAAAGATGTTAAACGGGGGATAAAAACTGCATTAAAAAATGGAATTATACCCGATATTTCTATCACTATTAGCGGGCGCAATGCAGAAGGATTACCCGATTTAATTGAATGGATATTAGAGCATAATTTGCCCTTTAGTTTAAATTTTTATCGTGAGAATGAACTGTCAGCTTCTTACGAAGACTTGCAATTAGAAGAATCTAGAATGATTCAGGGAATGTTGGCAGCATTCAAAGTTATTGAATTGAAATTACCTAATCGAAGCTTATTAGGTTCATTAGTTGACCGTGCTAATTTAGCATCTCCTCATAAACGAACTTGTGGAGTTGGGCAAAGTTATCTGGTATTTGATTATCAAGGGAAAATTGCTAAATGTCAGATGCAGCTACATAAAACTGTATCCTCGATTGACAGTGAAGATCCTTTAAGTGTTGTGCGACAAGATAAAGCAGGTATTCAGAATTTATCCGTTGATGAAAAAGAAGGCTGTCGTACATGTGAATGGAAATACTGGTGTACGGGTGGTTGCTCTCTGGCTACGTTTAAGGCTACAGGGCGTTATGATATTCAATCTCCAAATTGCAATATTTACAAAGCTTTATACCCGGAAGCTCTCCGCTTAGAGGGCTTACGTCTTCTGAAATATAGTTAAGTTAGCTTCTCTGTATCTCTATACTTAAATTAATTACTTTGTGTTATTCTTTACCTATTTTTGCTGTAGTCGTTTTAGGTCTGACGATAATAAAGAATCCAAGCAAAGTAAAAACTAACATTTGCCAAGTTACCAAATTCCAGCCACCAAGATTCCAGCATAGTAGACCAATGCTAGTACCTACAGCACCACCGATAAAATAGATAGTAATGTAAACTGTGTTGATGCGGCTATTCGATTGAGCATCAAGAGTGTATATCCTCGCTACATTGGTGACTTGAATTGCCTGTACACCTATATCTAGTAACAATACAGCAACAGCGATCGCCAGTGCAGAATTAGCTGCAATTTTAGCAATTACTAAACTTGCAATCACCAACGATACAGCAATAGTTAGGGAACGTTGCGAGTTACCTCGATCGGCTAGTTTACCAAAAACTGGTGCCATCAATGCACCTGCGATCGCCACAAAGCCATACATCCCAATTGTGTCAGATTGAAAATTAAAAGGCGCTCCGCTTAAATGAAAAGTTAGTGTCGTCCAAAATGAGCAAAATACACCAAACAATAACCCGCCAATTAAAGACGCTTCTCTTAACAAAGAAAAACGTTTAAATTGTTGAATTGTTGAGCTTAATAATTCCAAGTAATAACCGTTAAATTCATTTTTGATATTAGGTAAATATATACTTAGTAAGACAGTAACAATCAAAACCATTACTGCGGAAAATCCATACACATAACGCCAACTCAACCATTGAGTAATATATCCACTAAAAACTCTTGCTCCTAAAACTCCAATTAATATACCAGTAAAAATGTTGCCTACAGTTTTGCCTGTAGTTACTCTATCTATACTTGCTGCTAAGGGAAGAATAACCTGAGCTGAGACTGTCGTAATTCCAATTGCTACGCTTAAGATCCAAACTTCGATGATGTTTTGTGAAAATGTCATGAGTATCAACAAACAAAACAAACATCCCAGTAAGGAAAGAATTAATTTTTTCTTGTTGATTTTATCGCCCAAGGGGATTAAAAAGAAAAGCCCAAAACCGTAACCAACTTGGGAAAGCACGGATATGCTACCCGCTTCGCCTTCACTGACTCCAAAAGAAGATGCAATATCTTTGAGGATTGGCTGATTATAATAAATGTTAGCAACACAGACACCAGCTGCGATCGCCATAATCAGTACCTGGACTTTAGTTAATGTGTTAGTTGGTATTGGTTTTTCCATTCAACCTAAAATTTATACAGGAAAAAACTGGTCTACGGTACAGCTAAAACCAGGTAATAGCGGAGAAATTATATTATCATTACTAAATAAGGTTGCTACCAAGTTAAGTTGACTTTGTTCGCGTCGATAGACCTCTAGTTTACGCGATCGCCAATCAGCTATCCAATATTCTTTTACTCCTCTGGAAGAATAAAGTTTAAGTTTAGCTTCCTTATCTCGTCTTAGGTCTTCCTTGCTAGCAGACAATACTTCGACTACTAAATCTGGTGCGCCAGTTAAATGTCCCGCTTCATCCAATGTTAGCGTCAAGGTTTCTTTAGTAGCCCAAACTACATCAGGAATCACATTATCTGATTCTGAAAACAAAACGCCAGGGTTGATTACAGCTTCTCCTAAACCAGTAGACTCCGACCAAACATCAAGTTGTCGAAAAATCTTGCCACAAGTTTGCTGATGTTTAAAGTGAGGTGCCCTAGTCATAAATAATTCCCCATCAACTATCTCGTAGCGTGTGCCTTCATTTTCTGGGAAGAGTTCCACATCCTGAGTTGTCCAACGTACTCCTGTATTAAGCATCTGACTCATCCGCTAACTCCTTTAATCTTGCTTTTACATTTTAAAAAGTAGAATTCAGGATTCATACTAATTGATTCTGAATTTTGCATTTTTCTGAAATTATCACTTACGATTTTCCCGCCGCCATTTACTCCGTACTAAGCGAATTTCATCAAAGGTGTAGCTTTCACCTAGCTGTTCTTTGATGGGAGTGAGGGAAATATCACCGAGTACTTCTAAAACTTGCCAAATTTTTTGTTGATGTTCTAGAGGTATTAATCGATTTAAATCAACTGGCTGATTTAAACCAATTAGTTTTTCTAGATGATTGCTAACTGTTGCCGGACTAAGGTTGCGTTTTTGGGCAATTTGAGCGATATTTAAACCTTGTTGATGTAATTGTAATGTCTGTAATTCAGTGTAAGAAGATGAGTTGGGAGAGGATAGATAATTATTCTTAGCCGATTTATTTTGTAAACCTTTTTCTTGACGGTAGGCACAAATTTCTGTAATAAACTTTTCGCCATATTGAGCGAGTTTATGACTACCTACACCAGAAAGTTTGGCAAATTCACCTAAGTTTTGGGGTTGCACCTGTACCATCAATTTTAAAGTGGAATCGTGGAAGATGACGTAAGGTGGTACAGATTGCTCATCAGCTAATTGTTTGCGTAGCGATCGCAACTTCTGTAATAATACTTCTGCTTCTTCTGCTTTTTCACTCCCCTGTTCCCAGGTAATTTTTTGGACTGTGGTTACAGCTAGCGAAACTGTACGTTGTTTTCGCATTACTTGCCAACTTAAGGCATTTAGTTTTAAAACTGAGTAACCATCGCTAGTCTGTTCTATTAACCCTTGATGTAACAGCGATCGCCCCAACATTCGCCATTCATCTAGAGTTCTATCTTTACCAATACCATAAGTAGAAAGTTTATCGTGTTCGTACTGGATAATTTTGTCTTTTTTTGCTCCCCGCAACACATCAATTATGTGTAGCATCCCAAATCTTTCTTTGCAACGCGCCACACAAGATAAAAACTTCATAGCTTCAACTGTCCAGTCTTGCATGGGTTTGGGATGACGACAATTGTCACAGTTACCGCAATTCCCAGGAAACCTTTCGCCAAAATAACCCAGTTGAATCGTTCGCCGACAATCAGTGCCTTCAGCGTAATCGATCATCTGCCGCAATTGTTGTTTAGCAATCAACTGTTCTTGAGGGTCAGTTTTTTGATCGATGCTCCATTCAATTGTTTTAACATCACCAAAACTGAAAAATATTGTACACCGAGATGGTTCTCCGTCTCTCCCGGCTCTACCCGATTCTTGATAATAACTTTCGATATTTCTGGGCATATCAAAATGAACTACCAGCCGCACATCGGGTTTATTAATTCCCATACCAAAGGCGACGGTTGCCACCATCACTCGGACATCATCTCGAATAAATCGCGTTTGATTACTACTACGTTCCTCATCAGTTAATCCGGCGTGATAAGGCAGAACACCAATCTTATCATTTTGTAGTTTAAAAGTGAGTTCATCGACTTTTTTACGAGTTAAAGAATAAATAATTGTCGAACCTTCAGTTTCTCGAATTAGTTCTAATAATTCAGCGTAAGCATATTTAGTTTTAGGACGAACATCGTAATAAAGATTTTCACGATTAAAACTGGCAAGATGGATGCTTGGTTGCTTTAGCCCTAATTGTTGAATGATATCACTACGGACGCGATCGGTTGCTGTGGCGGTGAGAGCGACGGTAGGCACATCAGGATAGCGTTTCCGCAGAGATTTTAACTGGCGATATTCTGGACGAAAATCGTGTCCCCATTCCGAAACACAATGCGCTTCATCAATAGCAAAGCTAGAAATACCGATTTTTTCTTTAACTAAATCAATAAATGGTAGAAACCTTTCACTGAGGAGACGTTCCGGGGCGACGTAGAGTAATTTGACTTTACCACTGAGGATTGCTTCTTCGCGCGATCGCACTTGATAAGCATTCAAACTGCTATTGAGAAATGTCGCGTTAATATTATTATTTCGCAGTGCTTCTACTTGGTCTTGCATCAAAGCAATTAACGGCGACACTACCACAGTTAGTCCATTTTTTAACAACGCTGGTAGCTGAAAACACAAAGATTTTCCCCCACCAGTCGGCATCACAACCATTAAATCTCGATTTTGCAGCGCATCTTCGATAATTTGCCGTTGTCCGGGGCGGAATTGGTCGTAACCGAAGTGATATTTTAGCGCTTGTTCGAGATGGGGATACTGAAGCATAGCGATCGCTTTTTCCGGGGCTGTCTGCGTGAGTAGTTATTAAAGATATCAGCATTTTAACTCACATCTTCGGCAGCTTTCGTCAGACTTGCGTTTCTGTTGGCGATCGCTTAACTTTCAAGACAGTTGCTGCAAAATCAGCGATCGCACTGCATTCAGCAACATAACTTAAAAGCCTTTATTATGAAATTATGCTGAGGTAAAAGTAGGAAGATCGCAAACAAGTTGAAAATATATGGACAACAACAATAAACAAATTTACAATTACACAGTTCTTCTGGAAAAAGAATCAGATGGAGGTTATCATGCTTTTTGTCCAATCCTAAAAGGTTGTCATTCTCAAGGAGATTCTTTTGAAGAGGCCATCGAGAATATTACAGAAGCTATTGAATTATATATTGAAAGTTTAAGGGCTGATAATCAGTCAATTCCTAGAGATG
This sequence comes from Nostoc sp., assembly GCF_036917465.1. Lineage (GTDB taxonomy): Bacteria > Cyanobacteriota > Cyanobacteriia > Cyanobacteriales > Nostocaceae > Nostoc. The sequence continues at coordinate 17,979 of NZ_JBALDL010000074.1, read as the reverse complement.
ATTTAATTGTTAAGCCATTAAGTATCTTGGCATGAGTAATTTTCCCAGTATCAAAGCTAAATAATTTATCAAGGATGCACGTAATCAGCAAAGTGAAATTGCGGGAATTCTGGGTTCAACACGCTGATTCTGAAGATGCTCTCAATGACTGGTATAAGTTTGCATCTACTGTGAACTGGTCTAATTTAGTAGATGTTCAGAAAAGATATCCGAAAGCGGAAGCGGTTGGTAACTTTACAGTATTTAACATCAAAGGTAATAACTATCGTTTGATAGTAGACATTAGATATTCTAGCCAGACAATTTTTATTAAATACGTTCTTACCCATCCTGAATACGATAAGGAAAAGTGGAAAGATGACCCCTATTTCTAGTCAACAAACCTACCCTGAGTTACTGATTCAGTATCAGCCTAAGCCAATTAAAACAGAACAGGAGTATAAAAGAGCCTTAACAGTAGTAGAGGCTATGATGTCTGGCGAGTTGACAGAGGCAGAAACTATGCTTTTTGAGTTGTTGGTTCTTCTGATTGAGAATTACGAAGAACGTCATTATTCGATGGGTGAATCAAAACCTGTGGCTACTTTGGAATCCCTTATGCATGAGTTTGATGTGGAACCAAATTCTTTAATCGGGGTTTTTGGAACTGTTGAGATTGTTACAGAAGTGGTTAATGGAAAACGGAAAGTTAATCAATCTCAAGCCGAGTCCCTAGCTAAGTTTTTTAATTACCATTATTCTGGACTTGCTGTAACGCCTTTTGATTTTATTTAATCTAAAATCCAAAATGTGCCTCAGCATCTATCTAACTGAGAATTTGCATTTATTACTCTTTCGTGATGCTGTAGCTGGTTACATTTTAACTGTGATTCTAAAGCATCAATTTTTCGTAAAAGCGACACTCCCCACACTATAGAAATCACCAACTTGATTGTCATACCTACAAGTAAAAGTGTCACAATTGTTGCAGCTTTCTTTTGTTGAGCCAGCCTTTTTTGTTGTTCTGCAAGTCGTGCTTCAACTTCTTTCGCGCGTTCAGCTTCTAATACTTGCTGCATTTCTCGCCGATCTAATTCTTCACTAGCAGCTAGAAATCGATAATCTAAGTTGCTCAAGCTTTTGCCATGTGTCCAGGTTTGGGCATCAATTAAGGCTTGTCCGCGTAATAAACGAGATTGATCTTTTTCCTTTGAGGCTATCCATGCATTGAAGGTTTCGTAGTAGGGGCGCAAGTAAGCTAATTTTTTCCCAACCCATTCTAAATTGAAAACTTCTTGATAAATTCGGTTTTTGATTTGAAGAAAACCTTGCTTTTTGACTACCAAACCAGATAGCAACAATTCTACTTGTTCTCGACTATCGTCGGCTGGTACTTCAACCCCTTGGAGGATTTGCTGATAAATTCCTAGCAATCTGGCGGCAATTTGTTCATTTCTGAGAATGCGATCGCGAATTGTCCGTAAATGCTCTGGTTCATCTTGTGATTCCCATTGCTCGATGATATGCGATCGCACCACATTTTCTATCCAAAATTCTTCTGTGCCAGGGGGAATTTTTAGCGTTCTACCTATATCATCTTGAGATAAACTGACAAGTAGCCCACACAGCTTTTGAGTAAGAAATGGTTGCCCTTTTGTCCAAGCTAATACTTCTTTCAAAACTTTCTGGGGATGATTGTCTTTAATATCTAATCCTAACGATAGTGGTTGAGATTCTTCAAATGTAAAACCATTTACTCGTATGGCTTTACCAAAATTAAACGGTGTAATGTGATTTTGATATAAAATTAAGTCTGAAGGTGTAGCAACACCAAAAATTGCAAATGTAATCCGTTCATACTCTGGATCAATTGCTCGTTGATTATAACAGAACCGAATCAAGCTAAAAAAATCATCAACAGAGAAATCGAGTCCGAGAATACTATCAATTTCATCAACGAAAATAAATAGTTTTTCGTTAGGAAACTGAACTAACAGAATTTCGGAAATAAACCGACTGAGTTTCTGAATCAAAGAAATATCATTTTGTTCTTGCCACCATGTTTTTAAATTGACTTTTCCTAACAGTTTAAAACCCAACCATAAATCGCCTACAACTCCCTTATACCACTGCTCTGGAGTTATATTTTCGCAACCAATATTAGTCATATCAATGGTGACACATTTAAAACCTTCTTGTTGCAAACGATGCTTTGTTTTTACCATAAGTGAAGATTTGCCCATTTGCCTACTGCTCAGGATGTAGCAAAATTCACCGTGTTTTAAGGCTTCGTAAAGTTCCACATCCGCTTTGCGCTCAACATAGCTAGGAGCATCACTGGTTAAAGTGCCGCCAACTTGGTATCGATAATTGTTCATTTGATTTAAAATTTTAAATTAGTTCTCGTTCTTATACCGATTCTCCGTAAGCTTGCACTTAATTCTTACTCCTTCTCTCTTCTCTACGAGACGCTACGCGATGGCGTACTTGGCGGTTCGCTTAATAATTAAGTGCATCTTCATAGCGAATTGGTATTAATAAATGAATTGGGATCGAGACAATTGATAAAATTCATATTAAGAACGAGAATTACTTATTTGGATTATTTGTCTTTCAATAGTTTACCAGAATCATTACTATCCTAGTGCTTTCCAAGTTGTTGGCTAAAATAAAGGCGATATAACTCACACATAACTTGAGCTTGATTACCGTTGAGTTTAACCAAACCCATACTTTCTAATTTGTAAGCAGCGATCGCGTCTAGTTCTACTTTTTCATCGGTTGCAATTACCTGTTGCATCGCTGACATTAATTCTGGTTCTTTTTGCAGTAAGCTCAACAGTTCTCGTAAATGCTGGCTGTAAATTCCTACTGGTGTAGATGCAGTTTCTAGTAATACCTCTAATGTCGTTTCCTGCTGACAGAGATGATATAGCGCCAGGTTCACCAAATAGGGATGTCCTCCTACCATTGCTTGTAAGGGTGCAAGGCGTTTTGCCCCTTCGGAGCCTGCTGCCCAATTTAGTCCATAACGCAATGCTAAATTCTGTACCTGATTCAGAGTAAACGGTGGCAGCGTAATTGTTATCCCGACATTGAAAGGCGATTGATTGAGTTTGAGTGGAATATAGATTTCTGTGGTGTGAACTACCACCATCCGTAGTTTTTGCCAGATTTCATCCTGCTTTGCTTGTTCGTGCCAAAATCGCAGCATTGGCAAAAAGTCTTGGGCAATGTTGGGATGTTCAAAAACTCGATGAACTTCATTCAAAGCCAAAACTAGAGGATTATGATCTATATATTGCAGCAGATACGCTTCAAAATAGATTTTGCAGCTTACCTTGCTACCCATTTCTATATCCCAAAAATCGTCTAGACAGGGAAGGAGATTTAACTGTCTGCTGACATTGACACAAAACCAACGCAAAAATTTATCAAGAGAAGCAAAAATGTCTTCATCGGCTTCTTGAAAGTCCAGATAAACAATTTGATAACCTTGCTCTCTAGCAGAAGCAATCATCCGGTTGAGCAGTGAACTTTTTCCTGTCTTTCTAGGTGCTTTAATTCGGATTAAACAACCAGGGTATAAAATCTCGTTACAAACAAGTTCTTCCAGTGGAGGGCGATTGATGTAAAGAGGAGAAGCCAGTGGTACGGGGCCGCTAGGAAATTCAATCTTACTAGCTGAAAATAAGTTTCGAGAAACCATTTCTAAGCTAGATTCTTCACTGAACTCTTGTTGATTCTGATTATCCCGATCGTCTATCCTGTCTTGCACGTATTTCTTCAACGCTAAATGCAGATTTTTTTTCGTTATTTTTTTTCCCAGCGCTGTGGAAAGGTCTTGCCACAACTCAGAGCCAACTTCCTTGATATAATTGTCACGGTAGCCTGATTCCTCTGCCATTTCACCGTAAGTTTTACCCAACCACGATTGAGAGAGTACAAAGCACTGAATAGAAGCAAGAGGCTTGTCTTGCAGAATTCTTTCTACTGCTTGCAGAATATCTTCTACTGACATTAAAGGTTAAACAATTAGGAGATGTATTTATCCATTTTGACCTATTAATAATATACAACCGAATAAATACTTAAAAAAAGAAAAATAAATTTTTACAGATAAAATTTTTTGGACTCTGATACTGCTTACTTAAAAAAGCTTGCTCGGTCAAGTATTAACCTAAGCAGATTGGGTTTGAGAAAACTGGAGAAAGACATCACTTTTTCAGTGCCAGAGTCAAGCCATCTGCGATCGCAACTAAACTAAGACTAACTCGCTGGTCTTGATGGAGCTTTTGATTAAAAGCCCGAATCCTTTTAGTTCTATTATCCTGCACTTGGGGGTCGCCAACCCTACCTGACCAGAGAACATTATCGATCGCAATCAGTCCCCCCGACCGCACTAATTGCAGCGATCGCTCATAATAAGCATCATAGTTACTCTTGTCTGCATCGATGAAAGCAAAATCAAAGCTTCCCGCCTCTCCTGTTGCCAGTAAACCATCTAAAGTCTCCAAAGCTGGGGCAATGTGCAGTTGAATTTTATCAGTCACTCCTGCTTGCTGCCAATAACGCCGAGCGATCGCTGTAAATTCCTCACTCACATCACAGGCTACCACCTTACCGTCACTTGGTAACGCCAATGCCACCACCAGAGAACTATAACCTGTAAATACCCCAATTTCCAAAGTTTTCTTAGCTCCTAGCAACTGCACTAGTAACGCTAAAAATTGCCCCTGTTCGGGGGCTATCTGCATTCTCCCGACTGGATGCTGGGCTGTTTCTTGCCTTAGTTGGCTTAAAATCTCTGGTTCTCGAAGAGATACCGATAGTAAATAGTCATAGAGGTTTTGTTCCAATCCTAGTGTTTGAGTTGTCATAACGTTCGTTTTTTATTTTTGGTGAGATACTTCCACACACTCCACTTTTAGGGTAAGTGTGGGCTTCTCAAAGACTCTTCTCTAAACTTACCAGTAAAATATTAGACCTCTTGGCTATCCCAACGCATTTGTTATTTCAGCGAACGCATTTGTTATTTCAGCGAACCTATTTGTTATTTCGGCGAACCCATTTGTTATTTCAGCGAACCTATTTGTTATTTCGGCGAACTCATTTGTTATTTCGGCGAACCCATTTGTTATTTCGGCGAACCCATTTGTTATTTCGGCGAACCCATTTGTTATTTCGGCGAACTCATTTGTTATTTCGGCGTGTCCATAACGCACCCTACGAAACTATTAGAAGAGTTGAAACCTATACTAGTCATACTTGTGTGTACCCCGTAGCCCAAAATTGGGAGAAAAGGAGGCAATTTCAAAGTCCCTCTTCCAAGGATGGGCTACGACACACAAGTCAAATTACCCCCCTTAATCCCCCCTTGGAAAGGGGGAAACAGGAAATCTAGTTCCCTCCCCTTTCCAAGGCTACGGTGTACACACATCTTTGTACAAACCCAAAATCGTTGGAGATCCCCCTAAATCCCCCTTAAAAAGGGGGACTTTGAGAGCTTTTTGCCCCCCTTTTTAAGGGGGGTTGGGGGGATCAAAAGCTTATGAGGCAACTCTCAAAGACTTGTGTGTACACCGTAGCCTTGGAAAGGGGACAAACAGGAAATCTAGTTCCCTCCCCTTGGAAAGGGGAGGGTTAGGGTGTGGTCAAACTAACGCTCAAACCCAGATGAGTAAGCTATTTCAGGCTTGTGTGTACACCGTAGCCCAAGGATGGAAAAGGGATTTAGGGTGAGGGCAATTGATTCCATGCAAGAGGTCTATTCAACCTGTCGTCTGGAATAAGCCTCGACTATTGTGTAAGAACTTCATAGCTAAACTTTCATGACCTAGAGGTTTTTGTAATGCCTATCGATCTATTAACCCGCAAAAAGACTCATTTTGTCTTGTGGCGTGTCGGTGCTTCAGAAACAGATCCTACTCTCTACATTGGCAACACGACTCCCGAAAACCCAGATAGATTAGCACAACTCAAAGAAATTCCACTTCGTCAATCAGCAGAATTCCCAGAATTGTGGGAAGTTTCGGCTCAAGAGTCTGGTTTGACTGAAGGACAGGTTTACTTTTACTGGTTTAAAGTCCGCAACTCTGACCCCTACAGTTCTGCTAATATTAACCAAACTCTCTACTGCACAGATCCAACAGCGACCACTGTAGATCGACGCTTTCCTGCACCAACGCCGTCAGAGTCGGGAGGCGTTACTAGCTCCGATCCGGCAAGTGTCGTCCTTTATCAAAATGGGACGCTGATTCCCTGCGATCCCCAAGGGCAAACTGTAAATTGGGAAGGCGATGCTCCTTTAGAGACACTGCCAACTAATAATCAATTGGTGATTTACGAATTACCAACTCGCTGGACAAAGATTAACTCAAATGGATTGATTGAAGAAGGAGTTGGGACATTTCGTGATGTACTGGCACTGTTGATACCAGGAGCGATCGCTCCGACTTTCCCCATGATCACCGCCTTGAAGAACCGCGCTCATCTTGCGGAACTGGGAATTAATGCCCTAGAACTTCTGCCACCAGAAGACAGTGATGATAATCTCAATTGGGGCTATGGTACAGCAAATTATTTTGCCGCAGATTTTGACTTAGGCCGTCCAGATAGCCAGTCAGCCCCAACTGCTTCAACTGATTTAGCTAATCTAATTAAAGCCTGCCATCAGCAAGGGTTACGCTTTTTTGTGGATGTAGTGATGGCATTCTCGCGGAATAATCCTTACCATAACGTTAATTTTTTGGAATTTTATATCAAATGGGCTAGTGGCGATCCAGAACAAGGTTCAAGAGATGGCTTTGGTGGGGATTTATTTAAGTACAACAATTGGGTAGAGGGCTATAACCCCATTACTGGGCAAAAATCCCGGCTTGTCCCAGCCCGTGAATACTTAAAAGCCCACATTGCCCACTGGTTAGAATACTATCGGGTTGATGGTCTGCGGTTAGATAGCGTCAACAATATTGCCAACTATGACTTTTTGCAAGAATTTAAGGATTTTGCCCGCACCCTTTGGGATAAAAGAGGCGGAAGTAGCGATCGCTTCCTCGTAGTTGGCGAAGAGTTGAGTGTACCCCTATCTCTCATTAAACAAAATCGTCTGGATGGACTTTGGAATGAAAAGTTCAAGCAAATCATCCGACAAGTAATTTTAGGTAAGAATGCCTGGGATGAACCCAGCTTTGAATGGAGTATCCGCAAACTAATTGATTGCCGAAACTTAGGCTTTACAGATGGCTCTCAGGCGATCAACTATATAACTTCCCATGATGTTGGCGGTTATGGTAACGAGCGTTTCTTCAACTACCTGGTTAGTAATGGAATTGCTAATACTGAACCGCGCATTAAGTTAGCATTTGTATCCCTGCTTACCTCTGTTGGAATTCCCATGATCCTTGCCGGAGACGAATTTGCCGATCAGCAAGATTTGCCTCCAACAGATGACCATAAACAAATTGACCCAGTTAACTACAGCCGTGTCAAAGATGATTGGCGGCAACGCATTTTCCAATACGTTGCAAGATTGGTTCGCTTGCGTAAGACTTCCGAAGCTTTAGCTGTGAATGATACTCAATTTATTCATGTTGACTTTAATGATGGTAAACGAGTTCTAGTCTGGCAGCGTGGTAATAAAGCCGATCAATTAGTAGTTGTAGTAGCGAATTTCTCTGACTACGGTACTCCTCCTGCTTCTGAGTACAGAGTTGCGAATTGGCCTGCAACCCCAGTTGGGAAGCAGTGGAAGGAAATTACTCAAGAGCGGATAGTTCCATCAGAATGGGTAGGCAGAGAAGGTATCTTCCCTTGGGAAGCGAAAGTGTACGCTCTAGTTTAATCTTGATACCGCTTAGTGAAAGATGATGCTAGGTCAGGTATGGTACGTCAACCTGACCTATTTTTATTGCTAGGGTGAAACTAGATGACTCTATCAGTTATGTAGATTTAGTTAGATTGCAATGATTATGCAATAAACCAGCGCACAGTATCTTTATATGTAGAGATATTGCATACCAAGGCTTTGCTTGAGTTACTGGCCTAAACCCTTCTAGAATAAAAACTATTGTAGGGAAATTCTATTAATAAACATTACTTATATTCTGGGAGGTATGATGAGCCGTCCAATAATTCTTGGTATTGTCGGCGACAGCGCTGCTGGTAAAACGACACTAACGCGAGGAATCGCTCAGGCACTCGGCCCAGAAAATGTCACAATCATTTGCACAGATGATTACCACCGTTACGATCGCCAACAACGTGCAGAAATTGGCATCACTGCCCTTCACCCGGATTGCAACTACTTAGATATTATGCAGCAACACCTGTCGCTGCTACGCACAGGACAGCCAATTCTTAAGCCAGTTTACAGCCATAAAACAGGCACATTCGAGCCACCGCAGTATATCAAGCCCAGTAAATTTGTGATTATTGAAGGATTACTCGGTTATTCTACTCGTGCCGCCCGTGATTCTTACGATGTTAAAGTCTATCTTGCGCCTCCCGAACAAGTACGGGCTAAGTGGAAAGTCAAGCGAGATACGCAAAAGCGTGGCTACACACCTGAACAGGTGCTAGCGGAACTAGAAAAGCGCGAACCAGACTCAGCCCAATTCATCCGTCCACAACGACAATGGTCTGATATAGTCATTAGTTTCTATCCACCCATTGAGGAAGATGATGAAACCAATGGACACCTGAATGTCCGACTGCTACTGCGTCCGACAATTCCCCATCCAGATTTCACCGTAATTACCAATTCTAGCGATGGTAATTCTGACTCAGCCATTCGCTTGGGGCTAGACAGGGATATGAGTAAGCCGGTAGATGTGTTAGAAGTTGATGGTCATGCCACCTTAGAACAAGTGAATAAGCTAGAGCATATTATTTGTTCTGATATGCCGCATCTGCGAAATATTTGCGATCGCGAAAGTAATCCCGAACTGGGTAAAATTGCTGGTACAACTGGGGAGACTTTGCAAAGTTACCCTCTTGCTCTCACCCAGCTAATTATTACCTACCACATGCTGAAAGCAACGCAAATTTATCAATAATCAGCGAAGATGAAGGGTTTAATGGGTTTGCGATCGCGTGTAGTGTTGGGCTGCTGAATTGTGCGATCGCATAATTCAGCGATAGGTTATTTTTTGATTTGTCGATTAGTAGACTAAATCCAATTTTATACAAATCTTGTGGCAAATATTTAAGAAGATGGTGTTATCAAAGGTGTGTCTACAGAGTAATTAGAGATAAAATTCTCCAAAATTAAAGATTTTCTCAAATAAAGGTGATTTTGACAGCAAACGAGGGATAACTAAGGATAGTTAGATGTGTGGTGACGATTTTCTTAGTTTATGACCTATTGCCTCAGAATTGCTGACCTACCTACAAATGAGCGTCCGCGTGAGCGATTAATGACGCATGGAGCCAAAATTTTAGCTACAGCCGAGTTAATCGCAATTCTTCTAGGCACTGGTCAAGGGCCAGGGAAACTGTCTGCTGTGGGTTTGGGACAATATATCTTGAGCGAATTAGGCAAACATCAACGCGATCCTTTGGCAGTTTTGCGAGAAGTTAGCCCCGCAGAGTTGATGCAAATTTCTGGTGTCGGCCCGGCAAAAGCAACAAGTATCTTAGCAGCAATTGAATTGGGCAAACGCGCCTTTCTATCTCGACCCAATGATGGCACATTAATTGATAGCCCACTTGCTGCTGCTGCTACCCTCAGTCAAGATTTGATGTGGCAGACACAAGAACGTTTTGCAGTGGTGCTATTAGATGTCAAAAATCGCTTACTGGGTACACAAGTAATTACCATTGGCACAGCAACCGAAACCTTAGCTTCTCCCCGTGATATTTTTCGGGAAGTTATTCGTCAAGGCGCAACGCGGGTAATAGTTGCCCACAACCATCCTTCTGGGAACCTTGAACCTAGCCAGGAAGATATAGAATTAACGCGCCAGTTGTTAGCAGGGGCGCAGCTTTTGGGCATTCCGGTACTAGATCATCTAATTTTAGGTAATGGCAATCATCAGAGTTTACGCGAAATTACAACCTTGTGGGATGAACATCCGCAAGGGGATTAATCATTATCAATCAGGACTTACGCAAAAAATAGCCCAAACCTTTATTTTCTAGTCTATCGTGTACACACAAGTCATCGAATTACCCAAAACAAAAGAAAAACCTCACTCTTTCCTATCTTTAATCCCTCTCCTTACTAAGGCTATGGTGTACACACAAGTCTTTGAGAGTGGCTTCATCGGCTTTTGATCCACCCAACCCCCCTTAAAAAGGGGGGGCAAAAATCTCTTAAAGTCCCCCTTTTTAAGGGGGATTTAGGGGGATCTCCAAGGATTTTTGGTTTGTACAGAGATGTGTGTACACCGTAGCCTTACTAAGGAATAAGAATTAAATAACATACAGTTTATGTTTCTGGCTTACCTCACCCTCAATCCCTCTCCTTATAAAGGCTACGGTGTACACATAAGTCTGAAAATAGCTCAAGAAGACAGGTTTTACCCCACCCTAACCCTCCCCGTATGTATTGGCTACGGTGTATACACAAGTCTTCTAGAGTTGCCCCAGAGCCTTTTGATCCCCCCAACCCCCCTTAAAAAGGGGGGGCAAAATCTCTTAAAGTCCCCCTTTTTAAGGGGGATTTAGGGGGATCTCCAAGGATTTTTGGTTTGTACAGAGATGTGTGTACACCGTAGCCTTACTAAGGAGAGGGACAGGTTTTACGTCGTAAAACCAGGGTGAGGTTTCTCAGTGGCTCTGAGACTTAACCGTAAATTTTCCGGTAGGGGCAATTCATGAATTGCCCCTACAGTGTCTAGTTTTGCGTAAGTCCTAATTTAGATGCATTTTTCCTGATGGAGATCCTTAACATCTAAAAGATATTTGTCTATCTGTAGTTTATGCTTCATCTACCCAATAAAGATAATATCGTTCATCATCTACCCAGCTTCTCTTAAAATCTTTGATCTGAACAATTTTCAAATCATTGCGCTTGACATTCAGTTTTTTATTTAAAATCAGCAAAATTTTCTTTTGCTCATCTTGATTTTTGAGTAGATAATTAATTTGGCTTAATATTTCATCCTGTTCGACATCTTTACGACCTTTTTTAAAAAGTGTAAAGCTTCCCATCCCTTTAAGCTGAGGATAGTAAAACTTTCGATGTAAATAACCCGACAAAGGAGCCATGTTTGCATCTCTGCTGGCAACAATTAACTCATTATTTAATCCAGATTTATGAATATATTGTGCTGTTTCTCGGCTAGCAGAAAATGGTACAATTAAATCTCTAGAAAAACTATAAATACCTCCTGCAAACTGGATATATAGAATTAGCATTAAAACTACATGATGCCATTGGTGAACAAATATAATTGAATTTGGACGAATAGAAAACTTGTTGAGTAAAACTGGAGAGTCTTGATAATAACTTCCCAGCCACAGAGCCGCTATCAAAACTAAATAGAAATGTCCAAAATGCCGAGGCATACCCAGAAATCTCAAGTATGTAAAGGCAAATATGACAAAAGTACCTACAATATAGAAAAAGAGAGGAATTGGCTTTTTAGACAATTTAAGCAAAGTTAAAACTACAATAAATAAAGTAATTACCGCACAAACAATTAAATCTATCCATTTTTTGTGTGCAGGAATAATTAATAAATAACTACCAAATATCCTACCTACACTTCTCAAGAAATGACGGATATCTAATTGAACTATCCAACCATTATTTAACCCGCCATGAAGATAACTATCTATTGGAGGAGTCAGAATATAAACAGATAAAATAAAAGAAAATATGATTATTGCAATACTAAAAAATAAATCGTATTTTTGGCTTTGACTAAAATACTGCTGGCGATGTTCGCTATCAAAACAAAATTCAGCTAGCAAAGTCAATGATAAAGAAAATGATACAAGTAAACCATAAGCGCTACTATTGGCTAGTAAACCTAATAAAATTGCCAGATAAGCATAAGTTTTTGTTCTGGATGAAAAAACTTTACAGAATGTAAAAACGAACAACATACTAAAGGCATAATTTCGAGAGATTAAAAGATATTCATAAAAAGGGAAAAACCCAAATGAAAACAAGATTTTTTGTTTATAATTAAAGGGGCTATGTAGACAAAATACAGCAACTGAAGTAACTGTAATTGCTAAATGAAAGATTTGCATAATAATAGGATTATCTAGTATTTTTCTCAGAATTGCCAAAGAAAAATACCATAAAACTGGATGACCTTCATAATGAATATTTGCAATTAAATCTTCAAAAGATTTACTATCTCTGACAATCAGCCAGGGATTTAGTTCATCTCGCCACATCGAATGGTTGAGAATACCTATTAAACCAAGAAAAGAAAAAATAATGATAATAAGCCAAGGAGAATGCAAAGGGATTCTCGAAGTATATTTGATGATGTTTTTGTTTATCATGGTTAGATGAAGCATAGATCCTAGTTCCTTATTTACCCTACAAGACTTGACAAATTCTTAGTAATGTTGCCACACCTAGAGACACCGAAAGGACGAACAGAAACTGCTTGAGATTATTTATATAGCGGTTCCGATTCAGATGCGGTACAAGATTATATTGCGAGGTGTAGGGGCACGGCACTGCCGTGTCCTTACGGGTGTACCTCACGTAAACGAGAACCGCTATAATGACTTCCTGGGCGATCGCTGATTCAAACACCATAAACATATTCCTGGTATAATTTTGCATTGATTCTCGTCTGACTATTTTCAGATGACATCGGCTCAACGTAAGACTTTAGTTAGCAGAAAATGAAGATTTTACAGTTAACCAAGCATTTAGGAGGAAGGTCTTGGGTAATAACATTCGAGACCGATTTAAAAATTTCCGCCGCCGGGGTTCGCAGCCAGAACAACTCCAACAGCTACAAACAGAGTTGCTGGCTGAATCAGCCTTAGACTCAGCTTACATAATTTTGATTATTAGCTCCTGTGCGATCGCAACTTTGGGTTTATTATCCAACAGTGCGGCCGTGATTATCGGCGCAATGATTATTGCCCCTCTCATGTTGCCGATTCGTGGGTTAGCTTTTGGTGCTTTGCAAGCAGATATTACTTTGTTTCGCAAGGGAGTAGTTGCTGTAGCAGTGGGCGCAGTATTAGCAATAGCGATCGCCTCGACTCTGGGTTTGCTGGTGGGGTTGCCTAGTTATGGTAGTGAAGTGCTGGCTCGTTCCAGACCAACATTGTTAGATTTGGGAATTGCGGTAGCAGCTGGTGGTATCAGTGGTTACGCCAAAATAGAGACGAAAATCTCTGGTAGTTTAGCAGGAACTGCGATCGCTGTTGCCCTCATGCCTCCCATCTGCGTGATTGGCTTAGAGGATGTTTTAAAAGTCCTATTGTTGGTATAAAAAGTTTTAGATCCACCTTAAAAAGGGGGACTTTGATCCCCCCTAACCCCCCTTAAGAAGGGGGGTTAGGGGGGATCAACAAGCGCCTAAAATCACAGCCAAAAACTTTTCAAACATCCTCTAAGGAACTTCCAAATAAAAAAATATCTCATCCCTACGGGACGCTACGGGGAGGGAAAGTTGTAGTGAAATTCAGAAATTGGAGAATTTATTTTTTGGAGTTCCCTAAACTTGCTAATTTGGCAGCAGTAACGTGAGAATCTATCAGTGAAGTCCAAATCGCTTTAGATTGTAATAGTGGATGTTACCGAATTAGTCAAAGTTTCAATTATTCTCTTGCTCGTTGCTACAGGTGTAGCTCTGCTATCTCGGCGGTTGCGAATCCCTTATGTGACGGGTTTAGTATTGGCAGGTTTACCAATCACTGAATTGTTATCTCGTCCGATTGGTTTAAATCCAACCTTAGTTTTAAATCTTTTCTTACCAATTCTCATCTTTGAAGCTGGCATTAATACAGATGTTAGCCGTCTACGCAGCACCTTTAAACCAATTGCCCTGCTAGCTGGGCCTGGGGCTGTGCTTTCCAGTGGGATTATTGCCGCTCTATTGAAATTTGGGCTAGGACTGAGTTGGATACCTGCCTTATTTGCCGGTGTAATTCTAGCAAACACTGATACAGTTTCCATGATTGCCGTCTTTAAGGAAATACCAGTACCCTCGCGGCTTTCCACCATCGTTGAAGGAGAAACTTTATTTAATGATGCAGCTGCTCTAGTTTCCTTCAACCTGATTTTGCAAGTATATTCCACAGGTTCACTTACCTTCGTTGAGGGAATCCAACAACTGCTATTTATCTCTCTAGGAGGCTGCCTGGTAGGGTTAGTCTTGGGCTACTTAAGTATACCTGTATTCGCCCGTTTAGATGATGCCCTTAGCAGCTTGTTACTGACAGTTGCAGTTGCATTAGGAACTTTTCAGGTTGGGCAATTTCTTGGGGTATCGGGTGCGGTGGCTGTAGTTGTCGCGGGATTAATTTTCGGGAATCTAGGGCTTTCTCAGAATACTTCTGCTTCTAGTCGCATCACCTTGTTAAGTTTCTGGGAATATGCCAGTTTTACTGTTAACACCTTTATTTTTCTGCTGATTGGTGTAGAAATAAACTTGGTAACGCTGTGGAGAACTTTACCTGCAATTCTATTTGCAGTTTTGGCTTATCAAGTTGGGCGAGTTCTGACAGTCTATCCGTTGCTAGCAGGAATTCGTTGGATTGACCGTCCAATTCCGTTGCGCTGGCAACATTTACTCTTTTTCGGTAACATCAAAGGTTCGCTATCGATGGCTCTGGCGTTGAGTTTACCTGCAACATTGCCAGGGCGAGATGTCCTCATCGCTTTAGTTTTCGGTAGTGTACTGATATCGTTAGTTGGACAGGGTTTAAGTTTGCCTTGGGTGGTAAAACGCTTAAAATTATCTAAATTTTCTGAAGTTCAACAACAGGTTGAAGAGTTACAAGCCCAGTTGATGACGGGTAAGGCAGCACAAGATGAATTAGATAGCTTGCTGAAATCAGGGGTATTACCAAAAGCTGTTTATGAAGAGATGCGTTCAGCTTATCAAGTGCGAATTGCCGGTGCAGAAAAGATACTGCGGGAACTTTATAATCGTCGTCCTGATGATGTGGAAGGTGGAAGTGGCAAGAGCGCTAAACTTGATGCCATTCGCCGCCGTTTACTCTTGGCAGAAAAAGGAGCGCTTAATGAGGCGATGCGGAAGCGAATTCTC
Organism: Nostoc sp.; assembly: GCF_036917465.1. GTDB lineage: Bacteria > Cyanobacteriota > Cyanobacteriia > Cyanobacteriales > Nostocaceae > Nostoc. The sequence continues at coordinate 2,800 of NZ_JBALDL010000074.1, read as the reverse complement.
TCAGAAGAAATTGTACGCGGACGGGTACAAAATCTTGATGAACAATTGCTGAAGTTAGATGATGATTAATATTGGGCATTGGGCATTGGGCATTGGGAATAGTATGGGCTTTGTCGATGAACCTCTGAGCTTTGTGAATGAACCTCTGAGCTTTGTCGATGAACCTCTGAGCTTTGTGAATGAACCTCTGAGCTTTGTTAATGAACCTCTGAGCTTTGTGAGTGAACCTCTGAACTTTGTGAGTGAACCTCAGAGCTTTGTCGATGAACCTCTGAGCTTTGTGAATGAACCTCTGAGCTTTGTCGATGAACCTCTGAGCTTTGTGAGTGAACCTCTGAGCTTTGTGAGTGAACTTCTGAACTTTGTGAGTGAACCTCTGAGTTTTGTGAGTGAACCTCTGAGCTTTTGCTGATTGATTAAAATCTGCTGCCTCCTGTTAAACATTAAGTCAGAGACTCAATGAATGCATTCTCATACAGAGCATGGGAACGAGAAAAAACTTAATTACGAATTACGTTAGCGTCTCGTAGAGAGCGTCATTACGAATTACAAATTACGAAGGCGATCGCTTATCATTATTTTGACTTTTAATCACTCTACCAGGACTGATAAAAGAAATTCCTTGTTGAAAGTCAGTACCAATCATGACTGCCTCCACTATAGGTTCGGATATTTCTGTTTGAGCTACCCACTCGACAATGAAGTTTGCGCCTAAACCTCCACTGGTATCATTTCTATTTATAAAAAAATCTGTAGAAGCTAGGGCATCAAGTTGAATAGGGCGCTCTAAATACTTTTTAATTAATTTCCCCTCTGAGTTGTAGTAGCGCACAGCAGTAATAACGATCGGATTGGTCATATCTGTATTCCGAATACTGAGTGTAACTGCTAACTCGAAAATCTCCTGCTTATTGTGATGATAGATATGGGAATAAACAGGGACATAAATAGTTTGACCGCTTGCTATCTTAAAATTTTTATCTAGCGTCACTACTTTTTGAACAGGGGTTGCTTGAACTGCATCGGGTTGTGACTTGGGTGGAATATTTGTTGATTGACAAGATGTAAGAAAAATAACAGCGATCGCTAAAATATATAGATACGGTTTCATCAAAACTATTTACACCCCATTTTTTATCCGTATGTAGCTAATCCCACCGAATAAAGTGTTTCGATAGGGATTGCGCTCAACATCTTTGTTCAATAAAATCAATGACTTGATGTAAAGATCCTGGTTTAGTCACAATCAAAACTGTTGAATGAGGTTCCAGTATTGTACTGCCGTTAGGAATCATCAAGTCTTCGTGGGGATGGGATTGATAACCAATAATTAGCGAACCACTAGGGAATCGAGCATCTTGAGCGATTTCGGCAACGCTACGCCCAGCAACATAGCAATTATTTGGGATGGCAAGTTTCAAAACTTCAATCTGTCCTTGCTCAAAATGCATCATTGATTCCACTTGGGGATACTCAATGGCATTCACCATTGTTGAAACTGATAATTCAACAGTACTGATGATATGATTGGCTCCAGCTATCCGCAATGGTTCGGCAAAGTCGGGGTGGCGCATCCGACTCAAAATATGGGTGACACCGTAGTGTTTAGCAAGAGTTACCATTGCCAAGTTTAAGGCATCACTTCTGAGGACAGCTGCCAAGGAACCTGCTTTGCGAATCCCAGCTTCTAACAATACTTCTGTACTTACAGCACTGCCTTCAAAAGCCATCGCTCCAACTTGTTCGCGGGCGTAGCGACAAGCGATCGGATCGATGTCAATTACGGCAACAGTATGTCCTAGCTCTACCAGTTTTTGGGCTAAACTTAAGCCCACTAAGCCGGCTCCACCTATTAGTACGTACATTGCTACTCTTAATGCTCTTTGACTTTTTACCTCACTTTATAGGTTAGCAAGTAGGGGCGTACAACTGTCATTGGTGTCAACTTTACGTGAAATCCTTGTGAAGAAACGATCTTGAGTTCACTCACTTACCATCACGATCCGCGTCACCCCACCCTGGCTTTGCTGACGCAAAACCTCCCATCCCCTTAGAGGTTGAATGAACAAGTATTTTGCTGTGATTTTAGGCACTCTTAGATCCCCCCTAACCCCCCTTAAAAAGGGGGGAATCGGAATCAAAGTCCCCCTTTTTAAGGGGAGCCACTGCGGTCTTGCTTGGGGTCTCCCCAAGTGGAGCATGTGGCGTTGACTTAATAGTACTCGTGCGAATCGTTGGCTAGAAACCAATCCTCTAAGGATTAGGGGGATTAGCCGCAGGGTATGAACCTTGACAACTGAATGACCATGTAGGTGAGAGGTAGTTATCCTCAAATCCTACCCCGTAGGTGCAACGGTGAAAGCATCACCCCCAGGTTTGAGACTAGCCATCAACGCCTGAAGCGGGGTGAAAAGGTGTTATTACTGACAGCCTAAGTTGGTAAGCATCGAGCAAAAGTACCCATGAGTAAAGCCTCGGCTTGAAGATGTGATTGAATCGTCGTTACTAAGAACCAGCGAAATAAGGCTTAATGCGCTGGAGCCAAAAGGCAAAGGATAAGGAGTTGGCAAGTGGGTATTTGACCAACAAGCACTTCCAATAAACCCGGCGAATAGCATCACTCTAAAGGTACATAGTATGGTCATTCGGAACGAGATAACCTCTCGTATGCTCTCAGGTGGTCGAATACTTGAGTAGGTGCTAACCCAGAAATGTTGAATGCTGATACAAAACTTTACATAGATAGTCACACTAACTCTAAAAGACCTAAATTAGTCAACATAACATCATCTCCTCAAAC
>NZ_JBALDL010000073.1:0-64836 GCF_036917465.1 Nostoc sp. | reverse complement strand
CGGAGGAACAGGCATCAGTCAATATGCCATATGTTTCGGGAAATCATATTTCCTAGTTACAAGCCCCATCCCCTCGTGGGTGGGGCAGTTGACTCTACCGTAGCTACTAATTTTTACCGATGTTTACTATTTCATTAAGAATATTAAAGATTTATTACTTTATTATGTCTATAATGTAGTGGAAAACACTATTTCTTCTTACCCCCTTTGCGTAATATGGCAACTAACAGGGCGATAAGTACCATAGCAACAACATCAAGAATGAACTTGTTTCCCAAAAATATATTTACATTATGTGAGGAAGGTAAGGCGTGACATCTTTGTTCAAAATTGCACAAACCACTGATGAATCACAGATTTCTGAATTCTTTCAGGAATCAGCAGGTAAATGGCGATCGCAACGACGCTACTACACCCTACCAAAGGGAGAAACTAAGGAGATAGAGAGTATAGTTACAATCAATTTTCTAAAGCAGGGCTGTGATGAATTGCAAAAGCTAGCTCAGATGCACGATTTGTCTGATGTAGGGAGTTTAATTTGTGGTGCAGCAGTTGTCTGGGAAAGTACGGATTTGCTCAAGACAAAGAAAGAATCGCAAGGTTCAACAATATTTGGAGTGAAGGGAAATATCTTGTACCGCGATCGCGGTTTTGCTATATCTAAACCAGTCACCGCCCAGTATTATTTCTCCAACCCCAAAACACTGTGTTTGCGAACTGAATACAACGGTTCAGTATTTGAAGAAGAGTTAAAGCTAATTGGCAGTCAATATCGCACCAGGCAGACTATTATCTCTCGTGCTGGTGAGCAGTTGATGATTGGTCAATATTTAGAAAATAGAATAGAGAGCTAGTTTATCGGGTAGATGTAGATAGCAGCTATAGCCTCACCCGTTTTGGAACTACCCAGCACCTAGCTATCAACTTGTAATATAACTTTTTATAACAGTTTTTAAAGCTTTCCCCTAGAAAGTAAGTTGTCATGTAACAATGGGGAGTGAAATGAGAATTAATTCGGCGACAGTGTTTGATTTTAGTATTGACAGGCTTTTCCCTTTTGGTATTACAGACTTCTCTCCGAAATCTAAATCTCTACAAACTTATGATTTTGGAGACATTTAATGTCAATTTACGTTGGTAACCTCTCCTATGATGTTACACAAGATGCGCTGAGTACTGTTTTTGCAGAATATGGTTCTGTAAAGCGTGTTCAGTTACCTACTGACCGTGAAACAGGTCGTTTACGCGGCTTTGCTTTCGTGGAAATGAGTTCAGAAGACGAAGAAGCCAAAGCCATTGAAGCCCTTGATGGTGCTGAATGGCTGGGTCGTGACCTTAAAGTGAATAAGGCCAAACCCAGAGAAGACAGAGGTGGAGGTGGTTCTTTCGGTGGGGGTAATCGCGGCGGTGGTGGCGGCGGCTACAACCGTGGTGGCGGTAGCGGTGGCGGTGGCGGTGGCGGTGGTCGCTACTAAGCTAAATAATTTAGTTTAATCTAGAAAAGGCTCAGGCATGAATGCTTGAGCCTTTTTTATCAGAGTGGCCTGATGAAAAATCATTTTCCATCGATTGTTGTTCAATTTCCAATAGCTCAAGGCTCCACCTTTTAGATTAACCTTCCCTTAAACTCTCAATCTGAAGATGTATGTTGAGACTAACCGCTAATTACTGCGATCGCATCAATTTCTACCAACACATCTTTAGGTAAGCGTGATACCTGCACACAAGCCCGCGCTGGCGCTGTATCTTCGGGGAAATATTTAGCATAAATGGCATTCACCGCCGCGAAATCATTCATATCAGCTAAAAATACGGTGGTTTTTACCACATCTTGAAAAGTCGCTCCGGCTGCTGTGAGGATGGCTTCAAGGTTAGCTAATACCTGCTCAGTTTGTTTTTTGACATCATCAGTGTAGACGACATCACCAAGGCGGGGATCGATGGCAATTTGTCCAGCTATGAAGACAAATTGACCTGAAGCTGCGATCGCTTGATTATAAGGGCCGACTGGTGCAGGTGCGTTATCAGTATGAATTACTTTACGGGTCATAGATATTAGTTTGTTTAACGATATTTCCTGTTTACCGATTTCTGCTTCAGCTGCGATCGGTTTATAGACTTCTCCATCTGGCATTATTGCACGACTGAAGTCAGCATCTTCAATTAACCACCCATAAGTAGCAGCATCAGTCAAGTCTGCTCTAGTCAAATTGGTTTCCCTCAAATTTACCTTTCTCAAATCTGCTCCTTGCAGAACTACTCTCTCCAGATTTGCCCTTTGGAGACAAGATTGTCTGAGGTTTGCCTGTGCAAGATTGGCTCCAGCCAGATCAGAACCAGCCAGATTTAAGCCTGATAGATTAAATTTCTGTAAATTTACTGCTTGCAGTTTAGCACCCTGTAGATTTGCCTTTTGAAAGTTTGCGCCCTGTAAGTTAGCTCGACTTAAATCCGCTCCTACTAGGGAAATTTCACTAAAATCTACACTACTAAGTGTTGCATTACTCAAATCTGCTCCTACTAAGGACACTTCTCTCAGTTTTGCATTACTCAAATTTGCATTACTCAAATTTGCCTTGTCTAAGTTGGCGTGACTCAAGTTTGCACTACTTAGATTTGCTCCACTTAAGTTAACACTGCTTAAGTTTGCACCACTGAAGTTTGCTGACGGCTGTATTACATGGCCGCGATCGGTAATAATTGCTGTACCATTCACCTCACTAAAATTTGCTAATGATAGGGATGCTTTACTGAAGTCGGTTCCGTTAATTATTGCCTTTGTCAGATTTGCCTGACTTAAATCTGCACCTTTAAAATTTGCACCAGTCAAGTCAGCATTCGATAAGTCTATTTCAATCAGGTCTGTATTTCTGAGGTCTACATTTTTCAGTACTACTCCCTGAAAGTTCCGTTGTCCTGCGGCATATTTCTCCAACAGTTCCTCAGCATTCATAATGCACCTTTAAATACCACTGACACAGTATAATCACAAAAACTTTGTGTCACAGATATTCCTCTCTTTTCTTCCTTAGCGCCCTTTGCGTCCTTTGCGGTTCGTCCGTCCCTCTCCCCTCTTCTCTCCGCGCCCTCTGCGCCTCTGCGGTTCGTCCTTCCTACCCCAACCTTGCACGTATCCCATAATGCCGATATTGCCAATAATCGCGCAGAATGCGATCGTGGTCAAAACATAAATTACCAGGCACACCCCAATACTCAAAAATCCCTACACCCTTAGCATCATCCCCAGCTACAGGTTCCCCCTTCGCTGTTGCTAAAAACACAATACTAATCGTATGCTGACGGGGATCGCGATTAGGGTCAGAATACACCAGTAATTGTTCAACCAACTCCACCTGCAAACCCGTTTCTTCCTCAGCTTCCCGCCGCGCCGCCACTTCCACAGCTTCCCCATAATCTACAAAACCACCAGGAATAGCCCAACCTAAAGGAAGATTATGTCTTTCAATTAACACTATTGGCCGATGAGGTCGATCTACTAGTTCAATGATGATATCAACTGTCGGTGCAGGATTTCGGTAAGTCATATTTATTAGTCATTGGTCATTTATCCTTTGTCATTAGTCAAAGGACAAATGACAATCAAAACGAGTTTACTTGATTTACCGTGCAAATACTGTTCCGTGATAAATTCGATGCGATTGACTTTGCCACTGCCCCTTGGGCGATCGCATCGTCTCTCCATCAGACAATTGCTCCCTCTCATAATTCAGGTTACTTATGCCTTTTCCTAGATCCAGTGGTATTTTGCTGCATCCTACATCCTTTCCTAGTCGATTTGGCGTTGGAGATTTAGGCTTAGAAGCCTATCGCTTCATCGATTTTCTTAAAGAGACCCATCAACAATATTGGCAAGTTTTACCCCTTGGCCCCACTGGATACGGTAATTCCCCGTATATGTGCTACTCAGCAATGGCAGGAAATCCTCTATTAATCAGCCCAGACAAACTGCGAGATGAGGGTTTGCTAACTGAAGAAGACTTTGCTAATTTACCAGGATTTCCGGTAGAAAAGGTAGACTTTGAACAGGTTGTGCCGATTAAGATTGGGCTACTCAAAAAAGCCTGTGAAAACTTTAAAGCAAATGCTACAGACATCCAAAAAAACGAGTTCGCAGGTTTTTGTGACAGTAAAGCCTATTGGCTAGATAATTACGCCTTATTTATGGCGCTGAAAGATGCCCACGAAAATGCAAGCTGGCATACATGGGAGCCAGAATTTGTCAAGCGCGAACCCGAAGCATTAGCTCAGGTAGAGCATCGGCTCAATGGGGAGATTTTTTATTACAAGTTCGTCCAATTTGAGTTTTTCCGGCAGTGGTCAGACCTGAAAGACTACGCCAACATGCGCGGTATTGACATTATCGGCGATATCCCCATCTATGTAGCTCATGATAGTGCCGACGTGTGGGCGCATCCCGATATCTTTTGTTTAGATGAAGAGACTGGAGAAGCCGCTCAAATGGCGGGAGTCCCACCAGATTACTTTAGTGCCACAGGTCAATTGTGGGGCAACCCGGTTTATAACTGGGAGGAATTGCAAAAACAAGACTTTAAATGGTGGGTACAGCGCTTTGAGGCAATGCTGGATTATGTAGATATAATTCGCATTGACCACTTCCGAGGCTTCGAGGCTTATTGGTCAGTACCCAAAGGCGAAGAAACTGCGATGAATGGTAAATGGGTGGAAGCACCTGGAGACGCTTTTTTTGAAGCGATTAGGCAGAAGTTGGGCAAGCTACCCGTCTTGGCGGAAGATTTGGGAGTAATTACAGCAGAGGTAGAAGCGCTGCGAGATAAGTTTGAATTTCCTGGGATGAAGGTTTTACAGTTTGCCTTTGGTTCCGATCCCGCTAATCCGTTTTTACCATTCAATTACCCGCGAAATGCTGTAGTTTATACTGGCACTCACGATAACGATACAACTGTAGGCTGGTTTAATTCAGCTAACGACAACGAAAAGCATAACTTATGGCTTTATTTAGGTTCTATCAGTCCTGAAGGCATCCAGTGGGATTTAATTCGCCTTGCTTTGAGTTCCATAGCCAACCAAGCGATTATTCCCTTGCAAGATGTTTTGGGATTAGGAAACGAAGCGCGGATGAATTTTCCCAGTGTTGCTGAGGGGAACTGGGAGTGGCGCTATCAACCAGAAGCGTTGAGACATGAATTTAGCGATCGCTTAAAAGTTCTTACCAGACTTAATGGACGCGCCCCGGAAGCTCAGTAAGGATTAGGAGACTGGGGACTGGGGACTGGGGACTGGGGACTGGGGACTGGGGACTGGGGACTGGGGACTAGGGACTAGACAATATTCTTCATTCTTCATTCTTCCCAATGCCCAATGCCCAATTCCCAATTCCCAATTCCCAATTTCAAAACTTAGGTTTTGCAGCAATCCTAACCTCTTCTTCTTTTCCGGGTTCTCCCATCTCCTTGGCTTTCTCTTGATTGACGCTCATCAATACACCGCCTGCATTATCAGTTTTCACTGTCAGTTGCTCTTGAGCTTTCCAAATCCGGTGAGTTCCCTCTGGGAGAATACCCTCAAACTCGGTTTTGCCATCGGCTACTACGCGAATCCAGGATGAGGCTTTCAAAGTGACACCAATTTGTACAACCTGTCCCTGTTGTCCACCGCTAGGGGGATCGCTCACCGGTTGAACTTTTAGTGAATCTTTTGGTTGGATTGGTTCTGGTTTAACAATAGACTTTTGATTTATTGGTTGGTTTTGGCTATTACTTGCTTGTAGTACCGCGTTATTTAATAACTGAGATAAGCCATTTACAGAGCATACAATTAGCAATATGTAAAGAAAGTAAAGATGAATCGGACGTAGTTGATTAATGGGTAAAGTATTCCCCATCCCTTGGGGGTTCACTTGTGCAGAACCGATCGGAAAAGTGCCAGAAAATTCTACTCCATTCAAGCCTAATGCATCGGCAAATTGTCTAATCAAACCCTGAATATAGACTGGTTCTGGCAGATCGTTTAAATTGCCTTCTTCGATCGCTTGCAATAATCGCTGGGGAATTCTGGTTAATACAACCACTTGCTCTAGAGATAGTCCTTGTTCTTGACGCAACGCCCAAAGTTGAGCGCCCAATTCTGCCAGCTTTTCGGTTCGTTGTTGCTCTAATGAAAGTGATGGCTGATGATTATTCTTCTTCTTTCTTAGCCATTTCATGCCTACTGACACTCCTTAACTCCGCTGAATCTTTAATAGGTTGCGTTATCTGATCTTGCAAAAAGCGAATCTCACGATTATTGAGGGAACGATATTTACCCTCTGACAATAAGGGTTGTTTTGGAGTTTGTAATTGAATAGGGCCAATAGCAGTTCGATGCAGCTTGATTACTGGGTATCCTAACTGTTGAGCTATCCGGCGAATTTGGCGATTTCTTCCCTCCTGTAACACTATTTCTAAAAAGCTTTGCTCGGCACGATGTTCTATTAGGTGTACCTTAGCAGCCCTGGTTTTTCTTCCTTCTAACACCACACCCTCACGCCACATTTGCAGTACTGCTTCTGGGGGATGTCCTTTGACCAAAACACGATATGTTTTGGAAATGCTGTGGCGGGGATGAGTTAGTCCAAATGTCAGATTTCCGTCATTTGTCAGGATTAATGCTCCTGTAGAATCTGCATCTAAACGCCCAACTGGGTGAATCCCTGAACCCTCGCGTAATTCTTTCGGTAGTAAATCCAGGACTGTTGTTCTTCGGTGAGGGTCGTAGCAAGTCGAAACTACTCCCGCAGGTTTGTGCAGCAATAGATATATTAAAGCTGGACGCTGCTTTTCGGATACACTTTTTCCATCAATTGCGATCGCATCTTTTTGGGGATCAACTTTTTGACCTAAATGTGCTAATACCCCATTGATTTGCACCCGTGAGTGCCTAATCATTTCTTCTGCTTCACGACGTGAGGCGATGCCCCATTGAGCGAGAATTTTTTGTACCCTTTCCTCCATCTGGAATTGCTTATTTACTGTTAACAATTAAATGATATTTGCATTTTGTAGCGAGTAGGCATAAATGTTACATTTAAGACTTGTTTAATTTCTTAAAACAGAATTCAGGAGTCAGGAGTCATAAGTCAGAATTCAGCAATGTTTTCTGTGCTTCTGCCTGATAGCATCGGTAGCGAGTCCAGCAACGTCTTAATTCTGACTCGTGAATTCTTTTTTAAGTTCGCTTGTTGAGCAAATACTCATAAACAGATTGGTTAGATGCCAGAGCAAAATTCCCAAACGACAAGTGCCAATAAAATCCGCATAATTACGCAGGTACTCACAAAAGCCCTTAAGCTCTGGTTGAGAGCGCAAGTGAGCCAAATATCTAAATTAGAAGTGGAGATTAAAGCCAGCGATCGCCAACTTCTCTCTGGACGTATCCCTTTGGTATCTATTTTTGCTACTCATGCAGTTTATCAAGGTCTCCTGATTACACAACTTCAATTAACGGCAGAAAATATTCAGATAAACATTGGTTCCATACTTAAAGGTAAGACTTTAAAGCTGTTAGAAACAGTACCCGTGGTTGGCGATTTGATCGTAGATGAGAAGGATCTGAATGCTTCTCTCTCATCTGACTTATTATCGACTGCTTTGAGCGATTTGCTGGTTAAGGTTTTACCCACATATTTCCCAAAGTCACAACCAATTAATTGGCAAGAAATTATCCTTGACAACAATCAAATTATACTGCGAGGTACGAAAGTAACCAACAGTGAAATAACACCTTTAGAGATTCGTCTGAGCTTAAATTTACTCAGTGGGCATGAGTTGCAAGTAGCACATATAGAAATTAAACCCGAACAAGGAGATATATTAGAGGGCGATCGCCAGTACAATCTGGATCTTGGCTCAGATGTCGATATCCAAGAACTAACGCTGATCCCAGGTAAGCTAGTGTGTCGGGGGCGGATTAACGTTAATCCTTGATGATGAAAAATAAAAAAATATCCTATCCTAATGTGAGTTCCACAGGATGAATTGACTGTGATAGGTGGTTAAGATGCTACACGTTTCTATAGTAGCGGCAACAGTAGTGTCACAAAATAATAAACCAAAGGTGCTGTGAAAATATAACTATCAGTCCGGTCTAAAATACCACCATGACCGGGAATTAATTGTCCAGAATCTTTGACTCCAGCATCGCGCTTGAGCATAGACTCGGTAAGATCCCCTAAAAGACTAGCAATGCCAATCAGCAAACCCAATGCTAAACCAGTAAACAGGGATCTGGGCAAGTGGAGATAATAGGCTCCTGCTATGGCTACAGCAACACTGGAAGTAATGCCAAAAACAGCACCTTCTACAGTTTTTTTCGGGCTAATCTCAGACAGACGGGTTTTACCAAAGAATTTGCCAATGGTGTAAGCGCCAATATCGGCTGCCCAAATACACAAAAAAGTCAGCATTGTTGCTGTAAAACCTTGTGGTAAGGAAGCAGAACTTGCTTTTTCCCAGAAGTCTACCCAGGTTGTAGGCCAGTAACCTCCTAAAGGGAGATTGCTAAAAACGGCACTATCAATTGCTCGTAATCGCACCCAGTAACTCGGCAAATAACCTACGTAAAATAGCCCCATTATAGAAGCGGAAACATCAGCGATCGTGGCAAATTTGGGCTGAAATAATAGGTAAAAACAGATAAGCGTGCCAGCTAAGGGCATTACAGCGTCAGCTAAACTGCCATCAATGGTAGAAATTACTAGCAAAACTAGGCTGACAGCCATAGTGGTTTTGGCGGCGGGAGCGATACCTCTGGCTCGCACCAAATTAAAATATTCCTGTTGACCCAAAAAGATGATAACCGCAAACATGATGGTAAAATACCAACCACCCAAAAGGCTAACAGATAGAGCAAGAGCGATCGCAACAATTCCACTAATAATCCGAGACCAAGGCATAGAAGTATTGGGTACTGGGGACTGGGTATTGGGGACTGGGTACTGGGTATTGGGCATTGGGTATTGGGTATTGGGTATTGGGTATTAGGTATTGGGTATTGAGTATTTGGAAAACTTTTTCCCAGTCCCTAGTCCCTAGTCCCTAGTCCCTAGTCCCCAGTCCCTAGTCCCCAGTCCCCAGTCCCTACTCCCCAGTTCCTAATCCAGTTTCTCACCACTGAGGATAAAAATTGGATCAACGGCGGTAAAGGTTTGAGAAAAGCCGCGCGTCTCTAAGCGGTTAACCGCAGACTGCACTACTTCGATATTTCTAGCCCTTAACAGAGAAAAGCTCTGAGAAATAGCATACAGACTCTCTAGATTAGCAGCTGTAGCTACAACCCGACCGGATGGTGGCAAATAATGCCATGCTGCTTGTAGAATTTCTTGGATGAGTCTTCCTCCCTCAATACAAACACGGTGAGGAGCAACCTTAAGGTTATGTAGACACTCTGGGGCGCTACCTTCAATTACTTCGACGTTTTTCACTTCAAAGCGATCGCAGTTACGCTTGATCAGATTAGCTACTTCTTCATCCCTTTCTATAGCGATAATCTGACCCTTTGGACACAATAGCCCCACCTCTACAGGAATTGTACCTGTCCCTGCACCAATATCCCACAACACAGAATCAGATTTTAGTCGTAGTTGGGCAATTAACAATAGTCTAACTTCTCGCTGACTCAGGGGAATTCCTGGCAAATGCTCGAATAATTCATCAGGAATACCAGGAGTAATATAAGGCCAAAGTTGGGAGGGCATAGAATTACGCAATTATACTAAAGATATCGATTTGCCGAAATTGAAAAGTCATAAGCTATTAAAACTTTTCAAACGTAGCATTATTAAGAAACCATAATGATTGGCGAAATATTAGCCGAACGCTATGAAGTTCAGCAGCTATTAGGAAAAAAAGCAGGACGGCGGACACTTGTAGCTCGTGATTTGAATACTCAGCAATTAGTCATCATCAAGTTACTCTCTTTTGGTGGTGACTTTGAATGGGATTCGCTCAAGCTGTTTGAGCGAGAAGCTGAAACTCTAAAATCTTTGTCACATCCCTTAATACCTCGCTATTTAGACTATTTTGAGGTAAATTCACCAACCATCAAAGGATTTGCCCTAGTACAAACTTATATCCCAGCTCCAACTCTAGAGCAATACTTAAAAACTGGGCGGACTTTTACGGAAGCCGAAATCAAACAGATAGCCAAGGCTCTTTTAGAGATTCTGATTTACTTACATGGGTTGCATCCACCTGTAATCCATCGTGATATTAAGCCTAGTAATATTTTATTGGGCGATCGCTCTGGTAATCGTGTCGGTGAAGTTTATCTGGTAGATTTTGGTTCGGTGCAAACTGTCCTAGCCACAGAAAGCGGAACTAGGACTGTGGTGGGAAGCTACGGCTATATGCCACAGGAGCAATTTGGCGGACGCACGGTTCCAGCTTCTGATCTTTATAGCTTAGGTGCAACTTTAATTTATTTAGTTACGGGTACTCATCCAGCCGATTTACCCCAAAAGGATTTTCGGATTCAGTTTGAACAAGCGGCTAATGTGAGTCCTGGATTGACTCGCTGGTTGAAGTCAATGACTGAACCGAGTTTAGAACGGCGTTTCAATTCTGCTATCGAAGCAATCGCAGCTTTAGATAAACCAGCAACGACAAACTTACCTGCTTTGGTTGGAAGCAAACCAGACGGCAGTAAGATTCAACTAACCAAAAATGGGGATTCTCTAGAAATTATTGTCCCACCGCCTGGTTTGAATTCATCAATATTATTTACAGGTGTATTTGCGATCGCCTGGAATTCATTTATCCTGGTTTGGACAATTGGCGCTCTTTCGGCCCCTTTTCCTGCCAATATCCCCTTTGCTTTGTTCTCACTTCCTTTTTGGAGTGCTGGCTGTCTGATGGTGTATACATTTATCTTTAGTTTGTTTGGACGCATCTGTTTACGCCTAAATGCAGAACAAATTGCCCTAAGCAGGGAGTTGTTTAGTTGGAAATTTGAGCGTCCCCGCCCATCCCCAAGGAAAAGTGTTAATAAGTTGGTTTACATTCCCAAATACTTTACTAAAGACTCTGAAGGCAATAGAGTTGATGTTTCAGCACAATTATATATTTGCTCAGGAGTACAAAAATATCAGATTAGTGGAAACGATGTCGGTATTAAATCCGAAGTAGAACTTGAATGGTTAGCTCACGAATTAAGTGAGTGGTTAGGTTTGCCAATTACCAATCCAATGGGAAGTTAGTTGAGCTAGCGATCGCTTTCTTTGCTCAACGTGTCCAGTTCTGTATCAATCAGACTCGATATACATCGTATGTAATACTGTGGCTGATACTTGGTAGATTTCTCTATTCATACAGCAAAGTGAGCAAAAAAATAGCTCCAGTTGGAAAACTTATGCTTTTATGGATGATACTGTCTTCATCGACCGTACAATTGTACTAAGCAAGTTTAGATGAAACTTAACTGTAACCCCTACTACGAAACAAAATTTGGTGCTGCTTATTTGGGAAACAGCCTAGATTTAATGAGACATATTCCCGACGAAAGTATCGACCTAATTTGTACTTCTCCACCATTTGCACTGGTTCGTAAAAAAGAATACGGAAATGTTGATGCTGATGAATATGTTGAATGGTTTAAAGATTATGCGGCACATTTTTACCGTATTCTTAAACCAACAGGCTCACTAGTTATTGATATTGGTGGCAGTTGGATTAAAGGAATGCCAGTTCGTTCTCTTTATCATTTTGAACTGGTTATTGCTTTGTGCAAAGCAAAAGAAAAAGGTGGACTGGGATTTTATCTGGCACAAGAATTATATTGGTATAATCCAGCAAAACTACCCACCCCTGCCGAATGGGTAACAGTCCGTAGGGAAAGAGTTAAAGATTCGGTAAATACAATTTGGTGGCTGTCAAAAGAACCGCATCCTAAAGCTAATAATAGAAGAGTTTTAAAGCCTTATAGTGATGCAATGAAAAACCTTTTGAAGAATGGCTATAAACCCAAAATTAGGCCATCAGGTCATGATATTTCTGATAAATTTGGCAAGGACAGAGGGGGAGCTATTCCCCCAAATATTATTGATGGACGTTGTAGTACAGACAAAGAAGAAATAGGGCAACAGACTCTTATAAAAGAAACTTTATTTGAAGATTTAGTCCAGCCCGTAAATTTGATTTCTGCCTCAAATACTGCTTCCAACGATTATTACCAAAGGCGTTGCAAACAAAAAGGTTTTAAGCCACACCCGGCAAGATTCCCTCAAGCTTTACCAGAGTTTGTTATCAATCTTTGTACAGAACCAGGTGATATTATCTTAGAACCTTTTGCTGGTTCTAATATGACAGGTCGAGTTGCAGAAACTTTACAAAGACGCTGGTTAGCTTTTGAGATTGATGAAAACTACATCAAAAGCTCAAAACTGAGATTTGAAGAAAATTCACCTTTGGTTGTTGAACCTCCAGCAGATTTACCAGCAATAGCCATAGAAAATGCTGATAATAACCAGTCAGTACAGTTAGGACTATTTTAAATAAGTCGCTCTAACTAATCATTTTAAGGAAATTGCAAAATGGAGTCTAATAAATTAAAAAGGTTTACTTATGGACATCAGTTTGAACCAGCAAAATTCTCTTTAGTTGAAATTCTGGAATTATGTAAAGAGTGTCAACCAAGTCGGGACACACTAGAAGCCAATATTGCCCTTTCGACAGAAAGGCTAGGCGAGTCTTTGCGAAGAAAGAACTTGATGTGTCTGACGAAGAGTTAAATGAAATTGAACAGCAAGAAGATTTGATGGCTGAAGCTATCGAAGATGAAATAGATGATAAAAGTTGAGATATTTATTTGGCGATATTAGTATTGCTATATGTAAAAATGCGGTACGCATTCATTTTATTTATACCCTGATTATACAAGAGGGTCGAGTGCTTATCAATGGCCAACTCATCGGATTTGAGCCATCAATGTTTATATTTAATTACAGATGCGTTAGAGGAAATGTCTATGTTTGGACTAGGATGGCCAGAAATCGCTGTAATTACCACAGTCGCTATTCTAATTTTTGGCCCTAAAAAAATTCCCGAACTCGGCACTGCACTGGGCAAAACCCTACGAGGTTTTAAGGAGGAAATGAAAACCCCCAGTGATGAAACTAATCCAGAAGACGAAAAACAATAGTCAAGAGTCGTAAGAATTCGTAATTCGTAATTGAGAGCGCACAAGCTCCCACTCATTGCAATTACGAATTAGTGATTATTGGGTTATTTTTATTTTTGACTCTTGACTTTTGACTACAGTAGTGTATTGACTACAGAAGAAGGTGCGATCCCATTTTGGGAATCGATCGCAGTTGTGCCAGTATTTTGTTGATGTGTCTCTTCTTTCGCTAAACCACGCAGCTTAATTAACTTAATAGCCCTAGTCACACTTTCTGGTAAAATAACCACCAGACTGTTATCAGGAGCCATATCTAAGCCTTTATTAATCGCTTGGGTTTCATCCAAAATTGATTCATAGCGGCTATCAGGCTTCACCTGGGTGATGCCTTGAATAATCAACTGGGCGGCTGAACCTCGTAAACGTCCCCGTGTGTCATCATCTTCTTTAACAATGATGTAATCAAAAATTTGTGCTGCTAATTTGCCCAAAGTAACAAAGTCTTCGTCGCGGCGATCGCCAGGGCCACCAATTACACCAATTCGTTGTCCTGTAGTCCAGTTCTGTACAAAGGAACCTACAGCTTCGTAACTGGCTGCGTTGTGGGCATAATCTACTAAAGCGTGGTAGTTGCCTAAATTAAATAAATTCATTCGTCCCGGCGTTTGACTAACTGAAGCCCGGAAAGTCTTCAAACCAGCACGAATCTGCTCAATTGTGACGTTCTGCACGAATGCAGCCAAACTTGCAGCTAAAGCGTTGGCAATCATAAACGGCGCACGTCCGCCCATTGTTAAAGGTATATTTTCCGCTCTTTCTATCCGATGTGTCCAATCACCTTTAACAATTGACAAATAGCCACTTTCATATACTGCGGCCACTCCACCCTTTTGGATATGCTTTCGCACCAATTCCGAGTCGGGGTTCATTGTGAAGTAAGCAATATTAGCCTTAGTTTTTTCTGACATAGCGGCGACGCGGCGATCGTCGGCGTTAAGTACGGCGTAGCCATCAGGGAATACGGCTTCCGCTACTACACTTTTGAGGTTAGCTAACTGGTCAATAGTCTCTATATCGCCTATTCCTAAGTGATCTGCGGCTACATTTAAAACCACTCCGACATTTGCGGCTTCAAAGCCCAATCCAGAGCGGAGAATACCACCGCGAGCCGTTTCTAGTACCGCTACTTCCACTGTGGGATCTTGGAGAATAACATGGGCGCTTTGGGGGCCTGTGTTGTCGCCAGCTTCCACTAAGTACTCACCGATGTATGTTCCATCGGTTGTAGTATATCCAACTACCTTCCCAGTCTGTTTATAAATATGTGCTAGTAGTCGTGTAGTAGTGGTTTTCCCGTTAGTACCAGTAATACTGAGGATGGGAATTTGGTTAGATTGCTCGTTGGGAAACAGCATATCCATCACCGCACCGGCGACGTTGCGGGGAATACCCACGCTTGGGGCGACGTGCATCCGAAAGCCAGGAGCAGCGTTAACTTCGACAATTACGCCATCCACTTCCCGCAGAGGACGACCAATATCTGTGGTAACAATATCTAGTCCGGCGATATCCAAACCGATAATCTTGACTACCCGTTGTGCTAACCACAGATTTTCTGGGTGAATTTCATCAGTACGGTCTACGGCACTACCTCCGGTGCTTAAGTTTGCCGTTGCTCTGAGATAACAAAGGGTTCCTTTGGGTGGCACACTGTTGAGGGTATAACCTTGTCTTTCTAAAAGTTGGTAGCTGGTGCGGTCTAGTTCAATCTTGGTCAGGACGTTATCATGTCCTTCACCGCGATTCGGGTCGAGGTTTGTTTCCTCAATCAGTTCGGAGATGGTGGATCTGCCATTGCCAATGACGTGAGCCGGGACACGTTCAGCTACTGCGACTACTTTGCCATTTACTACCAACACCCTGTGGTCGCGCCCAAGGTAATATCTTTCGACGATAATTGACCGGGAAACCTGTCTAGCAGCTTCATATCCGGCTTCCGCTTCTTCCCAAGTTCTGATGTCAATCGTGATCCCGCGTCCATGATTACCATCGACTGGCTTAAGGACGATGGGATAGCCGCCAACGTATTCAATAGCTTGTTCTAAATCGTCTAAGAAGTTGATTACCGTACCTCTGGGTACTGGCGCACCAGCCGCAGCCAGGATACGTTTCGTGGCTTCTTTGTCGCAAGCTAGTTCTACGCCTAGAATGCTGGTGTTGTCAGTCATTGTGGCTTGCATCCGCTTCTGGTTCACGCCGTAGCCTAGCTGAATCAAAAAGCGGGCTTCCAGAGACATCCAGGGAATACCTCTTTTTTCTGCTTCTTTGATAATTGCTTCAGTGGAAGGGCCTAATGAAGCATCACGGGTGAAGTCTTTCAGGTCTTGGATATCTTGCTCTAATTCTGCCTTGGGATAACGGCCTCGATCGACGATACTCTGGCATAGCCTGACTGCGGCTCGTCCAGCGTAGCGTCCCGCTTCCTCATTCTGGTACTCGATTACTACTTGATAAATTCCGGGTGTGGCAGTTTCGCGGGTGCGACCAAAGCCAACATGCATACCAGCTAATTCCTGGAGTTCTAGGGCTACGTGTTCTACGATGTGGCCAATCATAGTGCCTTCTTTGACTCGCATCAGAAAACCACCACGACAGCCGGGCGAACAATAATGACCCTCCAGACTCGGCAGCGCCTCAACTAGTCCTTCATAAAAGCCAGGGATTTCATTCGAGGGCGACTCGGCAAGGGTTTCTAAATCGAGGCGCATGACGATCAGCTTGTGGCGTCGAATGCTCCAATAGTTTGGGCCGCGTAAGGTCTGGATCTTGAGGATTCTCATGGGAATAGGTAGATGGAGATTCGGAACTAAAATTCTAGTTTCTTACTGAAATTGACCGCTAAACTGTTCGTTGCAAACAGTTTTTTCTTTTTACATAGTATTCTCATCATTTTTCTACAACAAGAAATAAATGTGCGGTCAACCGATTTTAGATTTATGATTTTGGATTAAAAGAGACAATTAGGGTACTTAGCTCTGGTAATTTTAGATTTACGATAGCGTAGCGTCAACGAGTCATCGAGGGTTTTTTAGATTTGTTTCGCCCACTTTCTGGCAGCATCTGCCGAAAATCTCTTCTTTTTCTAAAATCCAAAATCCAAAATCTAAAATTTGTGGTCAACGTCAGTGTAACCTCAGATACTCCATCCCGTCAGCTGGATATCCGGTGTACGGCAGGCAATACGGTGCGCTGGTACAGGTGAAAGCGATCGCCGTAGCTGAGGATATGGAGACGTAAATTATGTACGGTTAATGGTTCATTAGCACCAACATGGGGTTCGTTGGTGTGGGTGGCTTCAGTGGGATCGACAATGGTGACACTGCCTTTACCCATAACTTGTAACCAACCATCCCGTTCAAATACTGCACAAGTATCTTCGTCAATGCCAATACCTAAACGATCGGGGTGAGCTGCGATCGCACTTATCAGCCGCCCCATCCGATTCCGATTGTGAAAATGTTGGTCAACGATTACTTCAGGAATAAATCCCAAACCCGTTGCCATATCGACTAGGGAACGATTTGGCGATTCTCCACTCCCGCCACCAGCAATCATGTGATGCCCCATTACTGCCGCTCCTGCACTTGTGCCTGCTAACGTCAGTTGCCCTGCCCTTACTCTCTGCCGAATAATTTCCATTGCTGGCGTATCTGCTAATACGCCACAGAGACGCAGCTGATCCCCTCCTGTCAAAAATACTCCACTACAGGCTTCTAAGGATGCTTTGATTTGAGAGGCTTCACACTGTTCGCGTTCGCGGATGTCTAAAATCTCTACCTTTTGGGCACCCATTTCTTCAAAAATGCGAATGTACCGACCACCAATGATGGCTGGTTCACGAGAGGCAGATGGAATAATTGTAATATAAGCCTTACTAGCACCGGCACGTCCAAAAAAAGTTCGTAGGATTTCGCGCCCATGAACTTTGTCTTCTGCGCCTCCGATAACCAGAACGGCGGTTTTAGTTGCTTGGGGTGTCCTCATTTCTAGCGATTTAGCTTGTAATTGCGGCATTTTGTTTCTCCTGTCAACAACTTCAGGTGAATTTAACAAGGTTTAGAAGCCTGGTGATTTTTGCGTTTTACTTCTTCGAGAGGACACTTTTTGGAAGTTTTGAAACTGGGCAGCCACTCTCGAAATTCTCGCTTAACGCTCACGTTGCCTCAGTTTAAACGTGTTTGTTCCCATTCCTCAAAGCCAGGTACTTGTTTTTCACCTGTCCACTTGCAGCAGGGCAAAATAGTCTTTTTGGGGCTAGATTCCCCTTCTGGGGCTGGGGGCGAGCAGTTAAGACTACGCTTGTTTCTGAGGCTGGCTCGATGCATCCTGGAAGTTGTTAACTTGATATGATTATTAATTTAAATGTACTTGTGACAACATTTAAACATAAATTAAGTAATTAGAAAAACTTTTGATCCCATCTAAAATCCAAGAGGTCTGGTAGTTTTAGATACTATTGATAAAGTTTAACTGGAGTTTGACTCGACCTTGGCTTGGCGATGTTTGCTAAACATCCAAATTTAAGATTAGTGTCCTTGAATACGAATAACTGTGCGCTTTGATATAGTTACACTTTTTCCTGACTGTTTTAACTCTGTTCTCAATTCGGGATTACTGGGTAAAGCTTTAGCTAAACAGATTGCCGAAGTGCATCTGGTTAATCCACGGGACTTTACCACTGACAAGCACCGGAAGGTCGATGATGAACCCTACGGCGGCGGCGTTGGGATGTTAATGAAGCCAGAGCCGATTTTTAATGCTGTGGAGTCGCTGCCGATTCTGCCCCGAAGAGAAATAATTTTGATGAGTCCACAGGGGCAAACAATTAATCAACCTCTTTTGAAAGAATTGGTGACAAATTATGACCAGTTAGTAGTTATTTGCGGACATTACGAAGGAGTGGATGAGAGGGTGCTGCATTTGGTAACTAGGGAAGTATCTTTAGGCGATTTTATTCTGACTGGTGGGGAAATTCCAGCAATGGCTTTGATTAATGGTGTAGTCCGACTAATACCAGGAACCGTTGCCAAAACAGAGTCTCTCACCGCAGAAAGTTTTGAGGAAGGGTTATTGGATTATCCCCAATATACTCGTCCTGCCAATTTTCGCGGTTTGAAAGTGCCTGATGTTTTGCTCAGTGGCAATCATGCCGCGATCGCCAAGTGGCGTTACGAGCAACAAATTCAAAAAACCCGCGATCGCCGCCCCGATCTCCTAGACGAATGGGAGCAGGGGGCAGGGGGAGCAGGGGAATGAATAATCATTTCTAACTCCTGACAAATGACAAATGACAAATGACAAATGACAAAAATTCGTATTGGTAACGGCTACGATATTCATCAACTGGTGAGCGATCGCGCTTTGATTTTAGGTGGAATTGAAATTCCCCATGAACTGGGTTTATTGGGACATAGTGACGCTGATGTATTAACGCACGCGATTATGGATGCCATGCTTGGGGCATTATCTTTGGGGGATATTGGTCATTATTTTCCGCCTAGCGATGCTAAATGGGCGGGGGCAGATAGTTTAGTACTATTAACTCAAGTACATCAACTAATTCGGGATCAAGGTTGGGAGATAGGAAATATTGACTCGGTGGTAGTAGCAGAACGTCCCAAATTAAAGCCGCATATTAACAACATGCGCGACAAACTAGCCGCAGTTTTAGAATTAGAACCAAATCAAATTGGCATCAAAGCTACTACCAACGAAAAATTAGGCCCCGTTGGACGTGAAGAAGGGATATGTGCTTATGCTGTTGTCTTGCTGGTTGCTTCAGAATGACTTTGGTTTTAGCCTTTGATAAAGATATTCAAGACTGATTAGAATGGAAATAAATTTGAAATTATGAAAATTTTTAGAAAAATATTTCTGGAAATTAAACGTTTTTGGTTGCCAATAATTTTGATTTCAGCAACAGCACTTACACTTACTGCATGTAACCCCACTAACTTCAAAAGTGCATCCGCTAAAGTGCCGCAATTGGTAAACGCCATTCTCAGCGATCCCAAAACTTTTAATTATCCTCTTAGTCAAGAGTCTCCAAATGTTTTTCCTCTAATTTACGAGGGGCTAATTACCCAAAACCCGATAACTGCTAAAGTTGAGCCAGCCTTAGCGGAATCCTGGCAAATTTCCGATGATAAATTAAAGATTGTTTTTACCCTACGCCAAGGGTTGAAATGGTCTGATGGTCAGCCGCTAACAGTAGATGATGTGGTGTTTACCTACAACGATATCTACTTTAACGAAGCCATTCCTACAGATGTGAGAGACGGCTTGAGGGTTGGTGAAAGTCGGAAGCTACCCACTGTGCAAAAAGTGGATGAACGTCGAGTTGAGTTTAGCGTACCAGAACCTTTTAGACCTTTCCTGCTGAGTACAAGTTATCCAATTTTGCCCGCTCATGTGTTGCAAAAATCGGTAAAAACGAAAGACCAAGATGGGAAGCCGATTTTTCTGACACAATGGGGCGTTGATACTCCTCCCGACCAAATTATTGTCAACGGCCCTTACAAAATAGAGCGCTACGACACGAGTCAGCGTGTATCCTTCCGGCGCAACCCTTACTACTGGCGTAAGGATGCTCAAGGCAATTCCCAACCTTATATTGAACGGGTAATTTGGCAAATTGTAGAATCTACAGATACTTCCTTGCTGCAATTTCGTTCTGGTGGATTAGATACTGTGGCAGTATCGCCAGATTACTTTTCTTTGCTCAAGGTGCAAGAAAAGCAGAGTAATTTCACCATTTATAATGGTGGGCCAACATCCGCTACATCATTTGTTTGGTTCAATCTCAACAAAGGTAAAAGGGATGGAAAACCACTAGTCGATCCGGTTAAGTCTCGGTGGTTCAATAACGTGCAATTTCGGCAGGCTGTAGCTTATGGAATTGACCGCCAAACAATGATTAATAACACTTTTCGCGGCTTAGGTGTAGCACAAGATTCACCCATTTCCGTGCAAAGCCCTTATTACCTTTCCCCTAAAGAAGGGTTAAAAGTTTACGATTATAATCAGCAAAAAGCGAAGGAATTACTACTAAAAGCAGGATTTAACTACAACAACAATCAGTTAGTAGATGCTCAGGGAAATCGTGTCCGTTTCTCTTTGCTTACCAATGCTGGAAATAAAATCCGTGAGGCAATGGGATCGCAGATTAAACAAGACTTGAGCAAAATCGGCATTCAAGTTGATTTCACCCCATTGGCATGGAATACTTTTACTGATAAAGTTTCTAACTCCTTAGATTGGGAAGGATCTTTGATGGGTCTTACTGGCGGATTAGAACCGAATGATGGTGCTAATGTATGGGCACCTGAAGGTGGATTACACATGTTTAATCAGAAACCACAAGCAGGACAAAAGCCGATTCAGGGTTGGGAGGTTGCTCCTTGGGAAGCGAAAATTGGAAATCTTTATATTCAAGCTGCGCGAGAATTAGACGAAGCTAAAGTTAAAGCAATTTATGCCGAAACACAGAGAATTACTCAAGAAAATTTACCTTTTATTTTCCTGGTTAATCCTTATGCAATGTCAGCCGTGCGTAATCGTTTTGAAGGCATCAAATTCTCTGCCCTCGGTGGTGCATTCTGGAATATTGAACAAATCAAAGTAACGGATTAGGCATGGGGCGGGGCATGGGGCATAGGGCATAGGGCATTGGTTATTTACACAGGAAGAAAGACAAATGACAAAGGACAAAAACCAATGACCGATGAAAAAACTTTGCGATCGCTACTCGTTGCGGTTGCCAATGGTAAAGTTACGCCAGATACGGCATTAGACTCACTCAAAGACTTAACTTATGAGTCTGTGGGTGAGTTTGCCAAAATTGACCATCATCGCCAGCTAAGAACTGGTTTCCCAGAGGTGATTTGGGGGCCTGGTAAAACTCCCGAACAAATTGCTCAAATTATGGAGGTGATGCGCCTCCGCAATCCGGTGGTAATGGCGACTCGCATTGAACCAGCAGTTTATACCGCACTGGAATTAAAAGTTAGCGGTTTGCGATATTACGAATCGGCGCGAATTTGTGCGATCGCTCCCCCTACCATCGAACCACAATTTCAGGGTGAAATTGCCATTCTTTCTGCTGGTACTGCCGATTTAGCCGTTGCTGAAGAAGCGGCTGTCACTGCTGAACTTTCTGCTTTTCGGGTACAACGCCTCTGGGATGTTGGTGTTGCGGGGATTCACCGTTTACTGAGTAACCGCCACCTGATAGAGTCCGCATCGGTGTTAATTGTCGTAGCGGGGATGGAAGGCGCTTTACCCAGCGTTGTTGCGGGTTTAGCGAGTTGTCCTGTAATTGCCGTACCCACCAGCATCGGTTATGGCGCAAGTTTTGGTGGTTTAGCCCCTTTATTGACAATGCTCAACTCTTGTGCTGCGGGAGTAGGCGTAGTAAATATCGATAATGGTTTTGGTGCCGCAGTGTTGGCGGGGCAAATTTTGCGAACTGCCGAGAAATTGCGGTTGGCATCGGCTGGATCTTGAGTTAAGACATTAAAGTTATACCCAAGATTTCAGGACATTATCAGTAATTTTTCTGAAAAATAAACCGATCCTGAAATTTGCCACCCCAACCTCTTAATCACCAAATATGACCCATTACAGCGATTTTATATCTCAGTTATATTGGCACTTGCCTGTAAATATGACGGCATTAGCACAAACAATTACCGATCCAAACGTCATGGGTCAGATGCAAAAAGCTTGGAGCCATTTTATACAGACAGGTCAAGTGTGGGCATTGTTGATTGGTGTAATCATTGGCTATATGATTCGGAATTTAACTAGCTACGGTTAAAGTAATTTTAGATTTTGGATTTTAGATTGATGATTAATCTAAAATCCAAAATTAATGCCCACTCCCTTGATATTTATGACCAAAGAACAAACTTGGAGCCAGAGGTTTGAATCGGCATTGCATCCAGCGATCGCTCGTTTTAATGCCAGTATAGGTTTTGATATTGAATTAATAGAATACGATCTGACTGGTTCTCAAGCTCATGCCAAAATGCTAGCTCACACCGGCATTATCTCCTCAGAGGAAGGTGAGCAACTGGTTACAGGTTTAGAACAAATTCGCCAAGAGTACCACCAGGGGAAATTTCAGCCTGGTATCGATGCTGAAGATGTGCATTTTGCAGTTGAAAAACGACTGACAGAAATTGTCGGCGATGTGGGTAAAAAACTGCATACGGCGCGATCGCGTAATGACCAAGTTGGTACTGATACTAGACTCTACCTCCGTGACCAAATCCAGCAAATCAAAAGTGAATTGCGAGAATTCCAAGGAGTTTTACTGGATATAGCCGAAAAACACGTTGAAACCCTAATTCCTGGCTATACACACCTACAACGCGCCCAACCAGTGAGTTTAGCTCACCATCTCTTGGCATACTTCCAAATGGCGCAACGTGACTGGGAACGCTTAGGAGATGTTTCTCGCCGCGTCAATATCTCACCTTTGGGGTGCGGTGCTTTGGCAGGAACGACTTTTCCCATCGATCGCCACTACACAGCCAAACTATTGGATTTTGACGATATTTATGCTAACAGCCTCGATGGAGTGAGCGATCGCGATTTTGCGATCGAATTCTTGTGTGCTGCTAGCTTGATTATGGTTCACCTCAGCCGCCTTGCAGAAGAAATCATTCTTTGGTCATCTGAAGAATTCCGCTTTGTCACCCTTAAAGATAGCTGTGCCACAGGTTCCAGTATCATGCCCCAAAAGAAGAACCCGGATGTACCAGAACTCGTGCGAGGTAAAACGGGACGTGTATTTGGTCATCTCCAGGCAATGCTAGTAATTATGAAGGGTCTACCCTTGGCATATAACAAAGACCTGCAAGAAGACAAAGAAGGTCTATTTGATAGCGTTAAGACAGTCAAAGCCTCTCTAGAAGCAATGACGATTTTGCTCAACGAAGGTTTAGAATTTCGTACCCAGCGTTTAGCAGAAGCCGTAACCGAAGATTTTTCCAACGCTACCGATGTAGCAGATTATCTTGCAGCGCGGGGTGTTCCTTTCCGGGAAGCCTACAACCTTGTGGGTAAGGTAGTAAAGACTAGTATTGCCGCAGGTAAACTCCTGAAAGATTTGAAATTAGAAGAATGGCAACAACTACATCCGGCATTTGCAGCAGATATTTACGAGGCAATATCCCCACGTCAAGTTGTTGCAGCCCGCAACAGTCACGGTGGTACTGGCTTTTTACAGGTTAGTAAAGCACTCATCGCCGCCCGCGCTCAAATCGATCGATAGAGGGAGTGGGGATTAGGGGCATGGGGAGGATGAGCGAGAATAACCCAATGCCCAATGCCCAATGCCCAATGCCCAATGCCCAATGCCCAATGCCCAAAAATAAATAAAGGCGTACATTTGTACGCCCTAAAAGATAAATAATCTAAATAAAAAGGATTTAAGCAGTCAGCTTAGTCAGTGTCTGCTGCTGTTGCTGCGCCTTCTTCTTCTTCACTCTTCGGTGGTCTTTGTTGGAACCTTCTCTGCATTCTTCCTGTCGTAGTTCGTTTACGAAACTTTCTGGCATACGCCTGGTTCCGTAGCGCCTTTTCTTTTTTCGGGTTACGGCGCTTGGCCATGTTCACCTCATTAATAAACAACAAAAGAGTAGCAACTAGGCATCACGTAGGCAATATTAGCTACCAATATTATTGATATACTTGTAGCCTAGTGCAGCAATCAATACACTTTAAACAGTGTACTAGTCTACCGCATTTTACCTTACTTTGTCAATAAAAATTTTAAATAGTCCCCACTGGCTAGATGAAAAGTACCTTTTCTGAGATTCAAATACATCAAAGAATTGATGGTTTTAGGAAACTTTTTCAAGCTTCTTCTCAGTTAACTTGGATTGCTTATTACATTTGAGTGCTGAAGGGACACCCAGAGTGGCGAGGGCAAGTAAGCTAAGGATAGATGTGGGTTCAGGGACAGTGATTATGGTTGCAGAAAAACTAATCGGTAACTCACTATCTTCCGTGCCAAAATTTTCAGAACCTGGTGTCAGTGGTGGCGCGGAAAAAACCTCTAAATAACTTGGTATTGACAAGAAACTAGCGAAAAAGGGACTGGAATAGTTTCCCCCCGATGTAGAATAACCAAAACCATCACCTGTTAACTGCTGAGTATTCAGACTAATTAAATTGTCAACATCAAAAGGTTCGTTTCCTGGTATTGGAGTCCCTACAGCTTGCAGACTAGTAATTGTTTCACCATTTCGTGTACCAGTAATTCCCAAAATCTGATAAAAACCCAAATCGTCAGGGGTATTATCAGTGGTAAAAGTACCAATCGCCTCTATACCAGTAGCAGAATAATTCCAATTCCAAGTTAAGGCGGAGGCGGCTTCCATTGTACCAAAAACCAATCCAGATGTGGTAGTAAGGGCTATGGCAGATATTAGAGCTAGATTTTTCATAGGGTTTGTTTGTGCGATCGCGGTTTTTGCCAAGGATTTTTGTATATTAAGCTTAATTATCAAGAATTTGTTGGCAATCTCAAATGCCGCTTAATTACCTCTTCAGAATTCAGAATTTAGACTTAACTTATTCAGGTTAAATTTTTGAAAGTTTCCTGAAAAAATATTAATGATAGCTGGTTTGAGCAAGGCTAATGTTATTTATAAACTGAAAAGTTTTTTGACTTAACAAATATCATGTATATATGAATACAGTGCTTCTGTTGAAACTTGATGTTAAGATTAATAATATTCTACGTAAATCGTCAGAATAAAATCTCAAACCACAAACATTTTTGTATAAAACAAAACTCAACAAAAATTTTATGAGTTGAGTTAATGTAAGTGGTAGAGAAATATAGAATACAACATATAAATTTTGAAGATTGAACGTTATTGCTTTTTTTCCGGCAGCTGTCCAGTCCACACGTAGCTTATGGCGTATTGGACAAACAGTATTGGGTATTATATTTCGTCATCCCATTACTGGCACTAGTATCATCCCAATTTTACCCGATGGTCGAATAGTACTGATCCGACGGCGTGATGATGGTCTTTGGGCATTGCCTGGAGGCATAGTGGATTGGGGAGAAGATATTCCCAACACAGTCCGCCGGGAATTGGTGGAGGAAACCGGGCTAGAATTGCTGAAAATTAACCGTTTGGTAGGAGTTTACTCCGCACCAGACCGCGATCCTAGAATCCACTCAATTTGTATTGTGGTTGAAGCCGACGTAGATGGGACAATGGAAATTCAGGATACTTTAGAAGTCATGGAAATCCAAGCTTTCTGTCCCAATTTGTTACCTTCAGGACAGATGTCTCATGACCATACTCGGCAGTTGCAAGACTACTTGAATGGCTTGACAACATTGGCATAATAATATTTTGTCATTTGTCATTTGTCATTTGTCATTTGCCGCCAAAGTTCCGATCTAAGGAAGCCTCTCTTCTCTACGAGAGGCTGCACCAACGAGATGTTACGCGAATGGCTCAGACTTCTCTGTTTATAATTTGTCCAAAACTAATGACTAATGACCAATAACCAATGACCAATGACTAATCTAAAGTAAAATGAATACACTATTCCGTAACTCCCGGATAAAGCTCTCTCAAGGGCTAATATTCTGGCGTGAAGTCGGTGAAAAAACTCCTATAATTTTTCTACATGGTGCTTGGAATGAGAGCAGTCAATGGTTGTCTGTTATGGAGTCCCTTGCACAAGATTTTCATTGCTTCGCACTTGATTTGTTAGGATTTGGTGAGTCGGAGAATCCAAATATCCATCATTCGATAGATTTACAAGTGGAGTGTTTGGCAGAATTTTTGCAAGCTGTAAAGCTAGAAAAAGTATATTTAGTAGGGCATTCTCTTGGGGGTTGGATTGCTGCTAGCTATGCTTTAAATTATCCAGAGAAAGTTGCTGGTTTGGTGCTGGTTTCACCAGAGGGTGTAGAGATAGCTGGACTTGAAGAGTATTGTCGGAAAATGCGGCGATTATTGAATTATCCACCACTAATAGTTAAATTGTTGCGATCGCTAATTCCCTTAACTAAAATGCTGGGTTGGCATGAAAAAATTGCCCAAGACTTGCAGTTACGTCAGGAATTGTTGCGTTACCCCATAGCTTGCCAGTTACTTTTCAAACGCCGACAAGTAGAAATTGATGCAGAATTAGTGCAAAAGCGGCTTTACATGATAGATGTGCCAGTTTTTATTCTACAAGGTGGCCAAGATACACCAGATGCTTTAGCCAAGAGCCGGGTTTATACTCAACTGATGCCAAAAGTTGAATTGAAAATGATTTCCCATGCCGGAAATGACTTACCAGAATCTTGTGCTGGGGTTGTGGCGCTTGAGATTCGGGACTTTATTAAAGGGAATTGATAATTTTGACTTCCCCTTTATCTGCTGCTACGTATGTATATGGTTGGGGTCTTTTTCCCTTTAATTTACGGCAAAAGATAGAAATTATTCCGTTTGCCAAAAAATTTTAGAGCAAGTAGATTTATTTATGAACAAAGTTAACAAATAAATATTTTTTCTTTTTGTAAAGTAATAAATTAGATGTATTTAAGGCTACCAATGTGTGAAGATTGCTTACAGATGATTTGGTATAAACCCTGATTTTTAATTATGAAATTGGTAGCAATTAGACGGATGATAAAGTAACAAAAAAATTCAACAAGGATATTTTAGTGTGAAATATCATCTGACAAAATACTATAAGCTGTTAGTTCTTTTTGTCTGTACCACTTTGTTAGTCTTTTTCAGTCAGATAGTTATTGCTCAGAGTAACTATCATCTAGGTACTCAAGGCAAACAAAGAGTACAACTTATTGTAGGTGGCGATTTCATCGTAACGATGAACGAAGCACAACCTGTCATTGAAAATGGTGCGATCGCCATTCGGGACGGTAAAATTGTTGCGGTAGACACGCAATACAACATCATGACATCTTACAGAGCCGACAAGACGCTTCCAGGCGACGGTCTGGTGCTTATGCCGGGTCTTGTTAATGGTCACTCTCACTCAGCAATGGTTCTGTTTCGCGGTCTTGCGGATGACTTAGGATTACAGGATTGGCTTCAGAATTATATCTTTCCAGCAGAAGGGAAGTTCGTTGATGAAAATTTTGTCCGCGTTGGCGAACAACTTGCTTGCTGGGAGATGATACGCGGTGGTACAACAACGTTTGTTGATATGTACTTTGAGCCAGATGTCGCTGCCAAAGTGGTTAGTGAATGTGGCTTACGCGCCATTATTGCGCCCTCCTCAATAGATTTTCCCAGCCCTGGCTTCCAAGGATGGGATGATGCCTTTGCCTTATCGATCGATTTTCTGAAACGTTGGAAAGGCAAGAATGAACGTATAATACCAGCTCTTGCTCCGCACGCTCCCTACACTGTCTCGCCAGAGCATCTCAGCCAAGCTATTCAGGCTGCGCGTCATTATGATGTCCCACTGACGATTCACCTAGCAGAGACACAAACTGAAGTTAAAGATGTCCAGCAACACTATAACGCAACTCCAGTAAAACATCTAGAAAATCTCGGCTTTCTTGAGCCGCGTGTATTTGCCGCACACGTTGTCTGGCCTGACGAAAGTGAAATTGCCCTGTTGGCCAAACGCGGTGTTGGTGTTATTCACAATCCTGACTCGAATTTGAAACTAGCTTCTGGCTTTGCGCCGATTCCGGCGATGCTGAAAGCAGGAATTAAAATTGGTCTAGGTACAGATGGAGCGGCATCGAACAACACTCTTGATATGTGGA
Source organism: Nostoc sp. (assembly GCF_036917465.1). Lineage (GTDB taxonomy): Bacteria > Cyanobacteriota > Cyanobacteriia > Cyanobacteriales > Nostocaceae > Nostoc. The sequence continues at coordinate 36,854 of NZ_JBALDL010000073.1, read as the reverse complement.
AGGCAATTCGCCTCACCGCCCTCATCCATAAAGGGACTACTCTAGACCCTACTGCTGTACCGGCTAAGACAGTTTTGCGTATGGCAACACTTGGTGGTGCTGAAGCACTTGGATTATCAGATAAAATTGGTGCGATTAAGGTGGGACTTCAAGCAGACTTAATTCAAGTCCAACTTAAAGAACCACACTTATTGCCGCTTTACGATGTCATCTCGCATCTGGTTTATGCAGCAGATTCCCAAGATGTTGATACTGTAATTGTAAAAGGGCAAGTTCTAATGGAAAAACGTAAGATGCTCACGGTTGACCCTGAGAGGATTCGCCGTGAAGCTACTTCCATTGCACAAAGAATCAAAGCTCAATTCCGACCATCTAATTAATAATAAATCTAAGCTGCTCTGGGTCTAACTTAGAGCAGTTTTACTAATTTACACATTCCCCAGAAAACTAAATTTGCTTCCAAAATTAAATGTGCCGCAATTTCAGGATATAAGGCTTGCAGATAGTTCATTAATAAAGTGCGATCGCCCCCTTTAATCGCAATTTTCCCATTAGTAAATAATTGCAACCACGCTTCAATAAAATCTTTAATCCCAGCTATTAATGTGTAAATAACTCCACTTTGAATAGCTTCTGTAGTATTAAGAGCAAAACGCGGTGGTAGAGACACAAAATCTCGCGTTTCTACTAATGGTAATTGTCCTGTTTGTTGATTGAGAGTTGTAAATTGTAAGCCTAGCCCCGGCAAAATTGCCCCTCCAACTAGAGACTCATTAGCATCCGCAGCTGTAAAAGTTAACGCTGTGCCAGCATCAATTACCAACATGGGAAAACCCCACATTTTCCCCGCACCCCACAAAGCTAAAGCGCGGTCAATTCCTAGTGTGGGATAAACACCTTTTAGTGGTACTTGGTCTAATGTAATAACATGAGTATTTGGGTAAGTTTGCCAAATAGCAGTTTGACTAGGAACTACGGAGGCGACGAAAAGACGGCAAAGGGGCAGAGTGTTTGTGAAAAATTCACCTTGTGGAAAAATTTTCTCTAGTAAATCATTCAGGGTTTGACATTCAGCCAACTGTTGTACAACAGACTCAGGAAGATAGTCAGTATCCCAAGCTAAGTAAAGTGTCTCGCCAACAAACAACGCCCAATGCAGTCGGGAATTACCAATTTCCAACCCTAGCCAAATTTCCTCTCTGTGCCTCTGCGGTTTCACACTTTTAACTTTTTTAAGTTAGTTATATGTTTTTTAATAAAAATTAACATTCATCCCGTGTAACAATAAACCTAGAGGAACAAATACTCATTGTATCAAGGAGGGAGTTATGGTAGCGCTCACCGAAAAAACTGAAAAACGGCTCACCATACAGACTGTGGAAATCGGTCAAGAGACGACGGCTATTCGCTCTTTGGACTGGGATCGCGATCGCTTCGATATTGAGTTTGGGTTGCAAAACGGTACTACTTATAACTCGTTTCTTATTCGTGGGGAGCAGACAGCCTTAGTTGATACCTCTCACGAAAAGTTTCGTCAACTATATTTTGATACGCTCACTGGACTAATCAAGCCAACAGATATTGATTATTTAATTATCAGCCATACCGAGCCAGACCATAGCGGTTTAGTTAAAGATTTGCTGCAAATAGCTCCAGAAATTACTGTTGTCGGTTCTAAGGTGGCGATTCAGTTTCTTGAGGATTTCGTACATCAGCCATTCAAACGGCGGATTGTGAAAAATGGCGATCGCTTAGATTTGGGCAATGGTCATGAATTTGAATTCGTGATTGCCCCAAATTTACATTGGCCGGATACCATTTTCAGCTTCGACCACAAAACCAAAACTCTCTACACCTGCGACGCTTTTGGGTTGCACTATTGCTCAGATAGCACCTTTGATGAAGACTTAGCAGCGATCGAAGAAGATTTTCATTACTACTACGATTGCTTGATGGGGCCGAATGCTCGGTCAGTTTTGTCTGCCCTTAAACGCATGGCGGAACTGAAAACCATCAGTATGATTGCCACAGGACACGGCCCATTATTATCTCACAATGTTCAGGAATTAGTTGGACGTTACCGCGCTTGGAGTCAAGCCCAAGCCAAGCCAGAAACCATAATTGGGATATTTTACGTTTCCGAATACGGATATAGCGATCGCCTCGCCCAAGCAATTGCCAACGGTATCGGTAAAACCGGTGTCGCCGTGGAAATTGTCGATTTGGGATCTGAAGTCGATTTACAAGAACTGCGGGAACTAGTAAGCCGATGTGCTGGACTAATCGTTGGTCTACCTCCGGCTTCTGGGGCTGCGAGTATCCAATCTGCACTCAGCACAGTTTTAGGATCTGCCAAAGAAAAGCAAGCCATCGGCGTGTTTGAAAGTGGCGGTGGCGATGATGAGCCGATAGATCCTTTAGTGAGTAAATTCCGTAATTTGGGTTTGGCAACAGTTTTTCCAGCGATTCGGATTAAAGAAGCGCCTACAGAAAATACCTACAAGTTGTGTGAAGAAGCAGGTACAGACTTAGCTCAATGGGTAACACGCGATCGCAGCATCAAAGCGATGAAATCCCTTGGTGCTGACTTAGATAAAGCCCTTGGTAGACTTAGCGGCGGACTCTATATTATTACTGCCAAAAAAGGTGATGTATCCAGTGCCATGTTAGCCTCCTGGGTTGCTCAATCCAGCTTCAAACCCTTGGGATTTTCCATTGCAGTCGCCAAAGATCGGGCAATTGAATCACTCATGCAAGTAGGCGATCGCTTTGTTCTCAACATCTTAGAAGAAGGCAATTTCCAACCACTTATGAAGCACTTTTTGAAACGATTCGCCCCTGGTGCCGATCGCTTTCAAGGTGTGAGAACCCAGCCAGCCGAAAATGGTGCGCCGATCCTCAACGATGCCCTCGCCTACATGGAGTGCGAAGTCGTCAGTAGAATGGATTGCGGCGATCATTGGGCAGTATACAGCACCGTTTACGCCGGACGAGTTTCTAAACCCGATGCTTTAACTGCTGTACATCATCGCAAAGTTGGAAACCACTATTAGGGACTGGGGGACTAGGAACTAGGGAGGGGACTAGGGACTAGGAACTGAGGACTAGGAACTGGGGAAAAGTTTTCTAAATACCCAATCCCCAGTCCCCAATCACCAGTACCCAATCCCCAATCCCCAATCACCAGTACCCAATCCCCCATAAAGCTATGTCAACAAATAAACCCCGTGATGTTCAAGTTTATCCAATAGCGACAGATACAAGAATACTGCGATCGCGCAGTTGGTCAAGGCTCAGATTTGAAATTGAATATGCTCTTGCTAAGGGTACAACAGCTAACTCTTATTTAATCGAAAGCGATAAAACTGCCATCATTGACCCTCCAGGGGAAACGTTTACGGACATTTATTTAGAAGCCTTACAGCAGCGTTTCCATCTGGAAGACTTAGATTATGTAATTTTGGGACACATAAATCCTAACCGCGCTGCAACTTTAAAAGCTTTATTAGAAATTGCTCCGCAAATTACCTTTGTCTGTTCTAATCCAGGGGCGATAAATTTACGTAGTGCGCTGGAAAATCCAGATTTGCAAATTCTGGTCATGCGGGGCGAAGAAATCCTAGATTTGGGTAACGGGCATAATTTACAATTTATTCCCACCCCTAACCCGCGCTATGCAGATCAACTTTGCACCTACGATCCGCAAACAGAAGTTCTGTACACAGATAAGTTATTTGGGGCGCATGTTTGTGGAGATCAGGTATTTGATGAAGGTTGGGAAGTATATAACGAAGATCGGCGCTATTATTTTGATTGCCTCATGGCTCCCCACGCCCGTCAAGTAGAAACAGCGTTGGATAAACTAGCCGATTTTCCCGTGCGAATGTATGCCACTGGACACGGGCCTTTGGTGCGTTATGGCTTAATTGAATTGACCAAAGCTTACCGAGAATGGAGTCAACAGCAAACATCTGCTGATTTGACAGTGGCGTTAATTTATGCATCAGCTTATGGAAATACAGCCACATTAGCCCAAGCGATCGCTCGTGGCATCACCAAAGCTGGCGTTGCTGTAGAATCGATTAACTGCGAATTTACCGAACCAGAAGAAATCCGGGCGGCTGTGGAAAAAGCCGGTGGTTTCATCATCGGTTCTCCAACTCTCGGCGGTCATGCACCTACACCCGTGCAAACAGCCTTAGGAATTGTGTTATCTACCGCGACTAATAATAAACTTACTGGTGTTTTTGGTTCCTTTGGCTGGAGTGGGGAAGCGGTTGATTTAATTGAAGCTAAATTAAAAGATGCTGGCTATCGGTTTGGTTTTGATACCATCCGCGTAAAATTCAAACCCGACGATGCCACTTTACAATTGTGTGAAGAAGCCGGAACTGACTTTGCCCAAGCATTGAAAAAAGCTAGAAAAGTTCGATTGCCAAGTCAACCTGCTACTACTGTAGAACAAGCAGTTGGTCGGATTGTCGGTTCTTTGTGCGTTATGACAGCAAAAGAAGGCGATCGCTCCAGTGCCATGTTAGCCTCCTGGGTAGCTCAAGCTAGCTTTAATCCCCCTGGTTTAACTATAGCCGTCGCTAAAGAGCGGGCAGTAGAAACACTGACGCACACAGGAAACAAATTTGTCCTCAATATCCTTAAAGAAGGGAATCATTTGGGATTAATGAAGCACTTCCTCAAACCCTTCGGCCCAGGACAAGACCGATTTGCCGATATCGCCGCAGAAGTTGCTGAAAACGGTTCTCCCATACTTACCGATGCCTTAGCATATCTGGAATGTTCCGTACAAAACCGGATGGAATCTGGCGACCATTGGCTAGTTTATGCAACTATCGAGAATGGCAAATTGTTAGATAATGACGGCATTACAGCCGTGCATCATCGCAAGTCAGCAACTCATTATTAATCAGTTAACAATAGCGATCGCCTCTATAACTTTGGGAATACTGAAATTAAGTACCCTAAAGGAGTATTAAAAATGGCAGATAATCGCATCAGTGCCACCTTATCCCCAGCCGATAAAGAAGCAGTCATGCAAGCGATCGCTACAATTAAAGAAAAGTTACCGTTTTTGGTTGATTTGACCCCCGAAGAACGGCGAACAATGTTGAAGATGGGAGATAAAAGTCGGGCTTTCGTCAGCAAAGCCTTAGAAGTGGCGACACAGAATCCTAACTTTTTGCCCCGTTCTTTTGATTTAGAAGAGATGCGCCGAGATTTAGCGCTATTTGAATCGTTGTATCCAGTGTTTTTGTCTCTAACCCAACTGCAAGAACTGGTAGATGATACCTGTATAGCCTCTGCCAGCGAAGCTTATGCAGCAGCATTAGCAGTTTATAGCTATGCCAAAGCTAGCGGTGATGTCACTGGTTTAGATGGAGTCATAGATGAGATGGGACGCAGGTTTAACCGCCGTTCTAAGAAAAAGCAACCCGAAGTCCCAGTTAGCTAAAGTTTAAAACAGGTAATCATACCACTTGTAAACTTACTAAAATACACATAATTTGTAGGGGCATAACAATGTTATGCCCTTTTCGCGTTTTATATCCAAAGATTCTTGAAACCCGCGTAGGCGGGTAAAGTCTAGTGTAGCCGCGATTTCTATAGCGCATCTCGTTTATCTAAAATAGACTTTGACCTCTCTCCAAACCTCTCCCCTACAAGGCGAGAGGCTTTAAATCTTACTCCCCTTCCCTTGTAGGGAAGGGGCTGGGGGTTAGATCCATATTAGACTCCAGCGATAAGCGCTAAGTCGCCAAGGCATTTTTGAGCCTCAGAAGGTCAACGCCGAGCCTCAGAAGGTCAACGTTAAGCCTCAAAAGGTCAACGTCGAGCCTCAGAAGGTCAACATCGAGCCTCAGAAGGTCAACATCGAGCCTCAGAAGGTCAACGTCGACCCTCCGAAGGTCAACATTGAACCTCAGAAGGTCAACGTCGAGCCTCCGAAGGTCAACATTGAGCCTCAAAAGGTCAACATCGAGCCTCATAAGGTCAATTCATAATAAATTACCCCAAAAAATTTCATAAATTTCAAAATACACTTTGTATATTTAGTAGTTATTCTGTAAGCATTAGCATCTTAAAATTGAATCTTGTAATGAACCCACAAAACAAGCCCAAGAACCTACAAGATATTATTAAGCAACGACAGCAATTAGGTTTTGTGGGTCGTGAAGACCAAACCAATCAATTTCGCCAAAATCTGGCATTGCATGTACAAGACACTCGCCGTCGTTTTTTGTATAACGTTTGGGGTCAAGGTGGAGTTGGCAAAAGTACTCTGTTACGACAATTTCGGAAAATTGCTGAAGAAGCAAAAATTATCTCCGCTTACATTGATGAAGCTGAAAAAACTATACCAGAAGTCATGGGTCGTCTAGCTGAAGAGTTAGAACGGCAAGGTCACAAACTAACGCAGTTTACAGAACGCTACAAAGTTTACCGCCAAAAGCGTCAAGAATTAGAAACCGATCCAGATGCTCCCCAAGGTTTTTCCGCTTTCGTAGGCAAAACCGTCTTTAAAACAGGTGTGCGTTTAGCGCGTCGTGTTCCCGTTGGTGGTGCTGTATTTGATTTTGTAGATGAGGATGCTTTTGCTACCCAAGCCGGAGAATGGGCATCTTATGTTGCTAAGAAAATCACAAATAAAGATGAGGTGCGCTTAGTTCAAGAACCACTAGAAGTCCTGACTCCGTTATTTTTGCAAGATATTTTTAAAATTGCCGAAAAAACTGCTGTTGTTTTGTTCTTTGATACTTATGAACGCACTGGAGAATTTCTAGATAACTGGCTGCGAGAGATTCTGGATGGTCGCCACGGTGAAGTATCTCTCAATATATTGATAACTATCGCCGGTCGCCAAGAATTAGATAAAAATCATTGGACACCTTACGAAGGGTTAATAGTTCGTTTTCCTCTGGAACCGTTTACAGAAGAAGAAGCCCAACAATATCTAACTCGCAAAGGCATTACAGACAACCGCATTATTGAAGTGATTTTGCGCCTTTCTGGAAACTTACCCCTGCTAGTGGGAATGCTAGCAGATGCTCATCCCAATGACCCAAACCAAGTATTTGAACCTAGCAGCAGTGCTGTAGAACGCTTTTTAAAATGGATTGATGACCCCAAACGGCGACAAGTTGCTCTTGATGCTGCCATTCCTCGGTGTTTGAATCGGGATGTTATAGCCAAGTTGAGAGGAGAAAAAGAAGCAGATGAGCTATTTAATTGGTTAAAAGAAACATCTTTTGTTAACGAACGTACTGACGGGTGGGCTTATCATGATGTGGTTAAAACGCAAATGTTACGCCACAAGCGTCTTTCATCGCCGCAAGGTTGGGCTGATCTGCATAGCAAATTGGCAGAATATTATGACAGCTTGCGAAATGATCTGCAATTGGATGAAATCAAAGCCTGGGGAGATCAAACTTGGCAAAGTCATAAGCTCAACGTTTTGTATCACCGCTTATGCCAATCACCACAAAAGTACTTACCTATAGCTCTCAATGAATTCCTTGCTGCTCTCAAAAATCAACTAACTTTTGCCCAATTTTGGGCAGCAACAATGCTTCAGGCTGGTAAAGATGTCGATTCTGCTGAAGTTCAACGTTGGGGTGAGCAACTAGCCAATTGGTTAAAAGCCTATGAAGACAAACGTTATGAAGCTGCGGCTGAAATGCTCACAACACTGTTAAGTGATGCTAGTCTTGAGGACAAATGGCGTGCAGTAGCGTTAGATTGGCGTAGTTATATTTACTCTCAATCTAATCAATACTCAAAAGCTTTGGAAGATTTAACCCAGGCGACAAAGTTAGTACCTGAAGAAGTTGAATATTTAACAGTTCGAGGTATTACTTACTGCCAAATGCAGCGCTACCAAGAAGCACTACTAGACTTTAACTGTGTTATTGAGCTTAACCCAAATTATCAATGGGCGATCGCCACTCGGGGTATCGCTTACCGCCTAATGAAACGCTACCAAGAAGCACTGCAAGACTTAAACCGCGCCATTCAACTTGACCCTAATGACCAATGGGCGCTAGCACATAGAGGTGTAACTTACCGCTTTATGCAGCGTTACTCAGAATCACTGCAAGACTTAAACCGCGCCATTAAAATTGACCCGAATTATCAATGGGCGATTGGCAGTAGAGGTGATACTTATCGCTATATGCAACTCTATAATGAGGCATTGGAAGACTTTAACCGTGCCATTGAACTTGACGGTAATTTCCAATGGACACCAGCCACGGGATTTAGGGGTTTTATTTACCAACGAATGCAGCGCTACCATGAAGCACCGCAATATTTAGACCACACTATTGTACTTAGCCGAAATTACCAAGATGATTGGTATTTGTATGAGCGAGCTTTAACTTACCTAGCCCTTAACCAACCAGACAAAGCACGGGCTGACTTGGCGCTTGCTATGAAGCTTGCTAAAGAGTATTACGAAAAAGATTCTAAAAACTGGCGTAATAGCTTTAACTTAGCTCTTTATTATTTGGCTGCTCAATATAATCAACCAGCAGAGCAGTTATATCGGCATACCATATCTCAAGGTGCTTCCTTAGAGCGTATCCGTATAGCAGTCCAAGACCTGAATGACTTTTTAACTGTCTTCCCTGACCATGTGCAAGCTACATCCATGCGACAGTTGTTGCAGTCTTCTCTAACTGAGGTTATGTAATTTCTACTACAAATATTAAGCGATCGCTTTTACAACTTTGCCCTTCTAATGAGAGACTGTAAGCGATCGCTTTGTTATTAAGCTGTAGGTAAGCGATCGTAAGATTCCGATTCAATATCTGGTACTTTCGTTAAAACTTCAGAAGATCAACGTCGAGCCTCGGAAGATCAACGTCGAGCCTCGGAAGATCAACATCGAGCCTCAGAAGGTCAACATCGAGCCTCAGAAGGTCAAAGTCGAGCCTCAGAAGGTCAACATCGAGCTTCAGAAGGTCAACATCGAACCTCGGAAGGTTAACATCGAGCCTCGAAAGGTCAACATTGAGCCTCGGAAGGTCAACATCGAACCTCAGAAGCTCAATGCATAAAAATTACTTAAAAAAAATTTAATAAATTCCGAAATACACCTTGTTTATTTAGTAGTTCTTTTTAGATAAATTAGCGCCTCAAAATTGAATCTTGTTATGAATACACAAAACAAGCCTAAAAGTTTACAAGATATTATTAAGCAACGTCAACAATCAAATTTTGTGGGACGTGAAGACCAAATAAACCGATTTAGCCAAAATTTAGCTTTATCCCTAGAAGACAATCGCCATTGTTTTCTGTTTAATGTTTGTGGTCAAGGCGGAGTTGGTAAAACTACCTTGCTGCGGCAGTTTCGGAAAATTACTGACGAAGCAAAAATGATTTCGGCTTACATTGATGAAGCTGAAAAAACTATACCAGAAGTCATGGGGCGTATAGCTGAGGAGTTAGAACAGCAAGGTTACAGACTAACGCAGTTTAGCGATCGCTACAAAGTTTACTGCCAAAAGTGCCAAGAATTAGAAACAGATCCAGATGCTCCTCAAGGCTTTAGTGCTTTTGTCGGGAAAAGTATCGTAAAAACTGGTGTGCATCTGGCGCGTCTAGCTCCCGTTGGTGGTGCTGTATTTGATGTTATAGATGGGGATGCTTTGGCTAACCAAGCTGGAGAATGGGCATCTTATGTTGCTAAGAAAATAACCAATAAAGATGAGGTACATTTAGTTAAACAACCTAAAGAAGTTCTGACCCCGCTATTTTTGCAAGATATTTCTAAAATTGCTGATAAAATTCCTGTTGTCCTGTTTTTCGATACCTCAGAACGCACCGGAGAATTTCTAGATAACTGGCTGCGAGAGATTCTAGAGGGTCGCCACGGTGAAGTATCTCCCAATATATTGATAACTATTGCCAGTCGGCAAGAATTAGATAAAAATGACTGGGCATCTTACGAAGGATCAATAATTCGTTTGCATCTGGAACCCTTTACAGAAGAAGAAGCCCAACAATATCTAACTCGCAAAGGCATTACAGACAAGCACATTATTGAAGTGATTTTAAATCTTTCTGGAAACTTACCCCTGCTAATAGAAATGCTAGCAGATGCTCATCCCAATGACCCTAACCAAGTAATTGAGCCTAGCAGCAGTGCTGTAAAAAGCTTTTTAAGATGGATTGACGATCCCAAACGGCGACAAGTGGTGCTTGATGCTGCCATTCCTCGGTGCTTGAACCGGGATATTATAGCCCAGTTAAGAACAGAAGAAGAAGCTGATGAGCTATTTACTTGGCTCAAAGAAACATCCTTTGTCAACGAACATAGCAACGGCTGGGTTTATCATGATGTCGTCAAAACCCAAATGTTATGCCACAAGCGCCTTTCATCCCCGCAAGGTTGGGCTGATATACATAATAAGTTGGCAAAATATTATGACAACTTACGGAATGATTTGCAATTAGAGGAAGATAACAAACAGCGCGATCCTAGCTGGCAAAGTCACACATTAAACGTGTTGTACCATAAGTTATGTCAGTCACCGCAAAGGAATTTACTTGTAGCTCTTAAGGAATTTCTGGTTCTACTCAAAAATCAACCCATTTTTGCCCAACAATATGCAAAAACAATGCTTCAAGCTGGTAAAGATGGGGATTCTGCTGAAGTTAAGTATTGGGGTAAGCAATTAGCAAATGGGTTAAAAGCTGATGAGGAAAAACGTTATGAAGATGCTATGTATAATCACGCTTTAGTATACTTAGCTGTTAACCAACCAGACAAAGCACGAACTGTACTAGTGCCTGCCATCAAGCTTACTACAGAGCATTGCAAAAAAAATGTTAAAGACTGGCGTAATGCCTTTAATTTAGCCCTTTACTGTTTGGCTGCTCAATACACTCAACAAGCAGACCACTTATATCGCTATGCCTTATCAAAGGGTGCTTCTTCAGAATCTATTGGTGAAGCTATCCAAGACCTAAATGAATTTTTAACTGTCTCGCCTGACCATAAGGAAGCTACATCCATCCGCCAGTTGTTGCAGTCTTCTCTAACTAAATCATGTAATTCTCAACCTACCCTCCAGAAAACCCAAGAATCTCAACAACAAACTGCTAATCAATTTCCTCTCTCATAATGCAAGTCCACTCAAATGGACTTGCATTATGAGCCTGAGATTTCAACCTCTGGCACAGATATGCATTTAAATGAGACACTACACATAGCTTGCTTCATCTCTAGGATGTACACAATCAAAAATGGCATTTGCCAGGTAAAAAAGGGAATTATCTAAATCCACTCAAACCCCTGTGTGGCTAAAAATTCTTTCCCTGATTCCAAAATATCTTTGCTTAAAATCAAAGTGACTTTTGGCGAACTATAGGAGTCTGATTTGATTCTTGAAAAAATCTAAGTACCTGTAGGGTGCATTAGGACGGAGTGCGTAACGTACCAAAGCCTTCAGATGGTGCGTTACGCTTCGCTAACACACCCTACGTATATTTCAAAAATCAAATATGAGTCCTATAAGATACAAACGAAAACGCTCAAAAAATAGTTGGTTAGCAGGCTCAATTTTCCTGATGGCACTCCAGGGAATCAACAATGGCGTAAGTCCGAAGCGAAACAAGAAGAAAATACTTAGATAAATCCCTTCAGAAGTTATACCAATATTTAAAGTCCCTTTATAGTGAACCAAACCCACAGAACCGCTTTGCATCCGGTAAAAGTTTTGTGGTGGCGCTTCTTTGGTGCAGTAGAGTTTAGCGAGGCGATTCCAGTCATGACGGAATAGAAAAATCATGACTATGTTAATAAGTGTAAAAAAAACGATGTATACCCAATTAGGGATATGTGGCATTTATTTTTAAGTGATTGATGATGAACGCTTTAACTGTAAGCGATGTCTAACTACAAGTCTCTTTACATCTACGTACTCACCAATCAACCACATTCCCTTGACTTTTTGCAAATTACCGGAGCATCCCGGTTAAAAATTGCTTAACAAAAATCCTATTCAATCAAAAAACTGGCCTTAATGAAAGCCAGTTTTTTGATTTTATTGCAAACTTCTAGTAGATTTTACAGCCGAGTCTTAACAGAACACACTTGAGAAGATATTGTGAAGCTTTTTCATCGAAATGTCAAGATTTTATGAATTATTTCCCCAAAGCTTGCCATTAGATATCGTCACTTCCCTTAAATTCTCTGGCTGTGCTGATAAATTCTTGTCACCAAAATGGTTATCCATCAATGCGGGAACAAGTCCTGCTTGAATTCGGCTATGGCGAGTTTTATCTGGCATAACTAGATTTGGCCCAGCTTTGCAATTTTTCATACAACCAGTGCCTTTGATTGTAACTTGGTCTTCTAAACCGCGATCGCTTAAAGCTGCCTCCAACGCCTGACAAAGTTCTTTACCACCGCGTTTCATACAATCAGACTTTTGACACACCAAAATCGTGGCTTTAGCCTTAGCTGGCTTTACCTTCACATTATCAATAGATGGGGGTTCTTGTACTGGTGCGATCGTTCCAACTTTCCCCATCTCAGAACGCGCCGCCATCACCCGTTCAGCTTTCAGAGTAACTGTGCCATCCTTCAAATCATGCTTTCTGTAACCAGCAACTTGTAGCCAAGTCCCTGGTGGTAAGCGCAAGTCAAAAGCAGCCCGTAAATGTTTAGCTAATTTAATGTAAGACTCACCCTCATGAGTCGCCAGCATTAAGCCTTTAAGCTTATAGCCATCTTTAATAACAAAATTTATAAATCTACCCTCAAGACAAAATTCTGATTCCATAGTGTGAGATGCACCCATTTTTTTTAACTCCTCTTAACTAACTACAAGCTATCAAGCGAGATATTCTCAGCAGCTAAAAATTAGAACTGTTGTTAGCGATTTTCCAGCAGCACTCAAGAGTCCAAATCTGGTCTTGACGGGAGGCTGTTAATCGCCGGATCACACTCCAAAGTTGAACAGCTGTCCTCGGAGAGCCAATTTCAACTTTCAATGGCTGGTTAGCCGTACAACTACAGGGAATGTCTAACTCCTTTAGGCGTTGATAGACTTGCCAGCGATCTGCCCAATTCACCTCTACAAGGTGGTTGCTTTCTATTTCTGAACTAAACGATTTCAAGAGAATTGCCCTCAAAGTGCAACAAACTTGCAGTAACTACCGCGAATTAACTCTCTGTTTTTTGAAAGTTTTAGGAGTGTAACCTCTTAAAACCAGCATACCTTAAGTGCAAAGAATTCTCATTAATTTTGGAAAAAAAATCAAAGTTTTACAGCCATTCCATATTGAGAGCGGAATGAGAGAGACAAAAAGGATAAGGTAAAATTTTCTTTCCCTGCTCATCTTGCAAAATATGCATATTTAAGCTGCAATGTCAATACTAATGAGAGATTTATGCAACTTAATAAGCGTGCCATCATTCAGCAAACAATAAACTTGGGATTTTTAGTAAGCAAAAATACAAAATATTGTGATGGCGAATTGGCTTGCTCTTATTATTAAAATGTTAATATGTTGAGAATAAGCAGTTAAAATCTATAACTGTTAAAAAGAGAGGAACACAATGTCAGAAACGCAAACTTTGTTACGGAATTTTGGTCATATATATGACAATCCTGTTTTGCTGGATCACAGTGTAACTGCTCCAGTCACAGAAGGATTTAACGTTGTATTAGCTAGTTTCCAGGCACTGTACTTGCAGTACCAAAAGCATCATTTTGTAGTTGAAGGCTCAGAATTTTACTCTCTGCACGAGTTTTTTAACGAAAGCTACAACCAAGTACAAGACCACGTTCATGAAATTGGAGAACGTTTGGATGGACTAGGTGGTGTACCAGTAGCTACCTTTAGCAAATTAGCAGAATTAACCTGTTTTGAGCAAGAATCTGAAGGCGTATATTCCTCTCGCCAAATGGTGGAAAATGACCTAGCTGCCGAACAAGCAATTATTGGCGTAATTCGTCGTCAAGCGGCTCAGGCAGAGAGTTTAGGCGATCGGGGTACACGCTATCTGTACGAAAAGATTTTGTTGAAAACTGAGGAACGTGCTTATCATTTGTCTCACTTCCTCGCTAAAGACAGCTTAACTTTAGGGTTTGTCCAAGCAGCTTAAAGCTAAAACTCTCATAATCTAGATTTGTCTACCTAGACTGAAAGAAAAAGTTGTCAGCACGAACTCTGAAAATATTATAAAGAATGGCAGAGAATGGTATCCTTATTTCTCTGCCATTTTTAATCTAAGTAAATATATTCTCATAATATTTAACGTTGATAATATTTAGCAATTAGCTAGTTAGTAAATATTTATATCTAAGGAATTTATTTTTGTCGAATAAGCAGACAGATATATGGCACAATAAATAACCAGTTATTGCAAAATCTTATTTAATTAAATAGTAAAAATTTGCAAAAGATTTAAAGATTTTATCATCACAATTAAATAGTAAGTAGGTAGGTAGGCGTAATAAAATATAAGATCAAACCTCACCCTCAATCCCTCTCCAAAGTATCCGAGAGGGAAACCGGAGGCAAGGGTGAGGTTTTATATTTAATTTGACCCACTTACTTATTAGGAATACAAAATAATTATTGGGAATTGGGTACAAGAGGCGGAGGCGTAGACACGTACTCCTACGGAGAAGCAAGCTACGCGGAGCGTCTCCAAGAGTTGTGGCTTGTCAACAGACATGGCAAATTCTCCAGAATCAGCAGAGTGTTTAATGGGAATCACCACTTTTAACTACATCCTCTCCAGGGTATATTGGAATCTCAATCACAAACTTTGCACCATCTGGTGTAGATTTGTACCAAATATTGCCACCGTGTTTTTCTACAACAATTTTATAACTAATAAATAATCCCAGTCCCGTCCCTTTGCCTACAGGCTTGGTGGTAAAAAATGGGTCAAACAACTTCAAGCGAATTTCTTCGGGAATACCCCCGCCATTATCGGCAATTGAGATAGACACTAGATTGTCTGATTTTAACTGAGTTTGAATCCAGATGCTGGGTGTTTTCTGTTGTCCGTTAATTTTTTCGATCGACTCTTCTAAAACATCTATCGCATTCGTTAAGATATTCATAAACACCTGATTCAGTTCTCGTGCATGACACTGAACCAAAGGCAATTGACCATATTCTTTGATAATTTTAATTTCAGTAGCATCTGCTTTTGTCTGAAGGCGGTGATGCAAAATTATCAAGGTATTATCGATACCAGAATGAATATCTGCTTTCTTAAAAGAAGCTTCATCCAAGCGGGAGAAATTTCGTAGTGACACAATAATATCCCGAATGCGTTCTGTACCGACTTGCATCGATTGAAGGATATTGCTCATGTCTTGTACAATAAAGTCGATTTCTATAGAGTTAAGTAGTTTTTGAAGTGATGGTGGTGGGTTGGGATAATGCTGCTGATAAGCTATCACTAATTCCGCTAAGTTTTGAGTATATTGATCTATATAGTTAAGGTTGCCGTAGATAAAGTTGACAGGGTTGTTAATTTCGTGGGCTATTCCTGCTACCAGTTGCCCTAAGCTAGACATTTTTGCTGTTTGAATGATTTGTGCTTGGGTTTGTTGCAGTTGTGAAAGTGTATGTTGAGCAAGTTGAGCCTTTTCACAAGCTTCTGTATAAAGTTGTGCTTGTTTGAGAGCGATTAGCAGTTGACGATGAGCGTAGATGTAATCCAGAATTAGTCCAGCCAAGGGTACTAAATAGGCAACAATTTTCAAAAAGTGAGCAATGTTAAAATGATTATCGAACAGAGCCGTTGAACCAAAAACCATGTGAAATTGGGTAGCGACATTGGGAATAGTACTAACTATCAGAGCGTGAGAGAATAAACTAGGATAGTTGCGCCAAAAGCTTGGATAAATCAGAATACCAGCTACTAAAAAAAGGATCAAAGGTATGATATCCCAAGGTCGAGTAATAATTGAGTTAGGGAAGATAGTTTGTGGCAAGGTTTGACTAGTAGCGCAAACAGCAATTATGCCGTAACAAACTACCCCAAAAGCTAAAGTCACTGCAACTATAAACTTGATGCTGCCTTGCCACCTTTTCGGTTTGCTAATCAGAAAAATGCTGACACCAATTATCGTCACTAACGCATTGCAAAGTCGGCAAAGTGCCCAAGTAAAAGGGATGAGCTTACTGTTATCAGCAACAGCTTCAATTAACCTATCGGCAGCTAGGGTGTGGAAAGCATCTATTAGCCCAGCACACAACAAAGTTACCCCAATAATTGGTGTAATAATATCGCTTTTTATATAGAAGTGAGCAAAAGCTAGAATAATAGTGAAAATGGCAGTACAGACAGCACTCCATTCTAAAATTGTATGGACGAAGCTTCCTGCCAATGTTTGGTAAATAACTTCTTGACAAGAACCCGAATTAGCCGGATTACAAACAACCTCTAAATTCCGGTATACCTGACTAGAAGCAAAACTAACTCCCAAAAAATTTAATGCTGATGGCAATAAGCAAATTAGCCATATTGTCCAAATTAACTGAACAGGAAGTTTTAGTGTTTGCTCTGTTGCTATCGTAACCACAACCACCTCTGGAGTAGAAACTAATGGGTAGGAAAATAGAACAAAGTGCGTTTGACTGTATTGTGAACAGAAACTTCACTTTTTCTTTCTCTTAGAATTCCCAAAAACCATTCGTCTCTAACTACCTTAGTGTTCTAGTGGTAATGTTACAAGCAGTAATGCCTGATTTTGGCATCTTGTCCAAACTGCAAGCGAAAAATTCAGTTATTGAAACTATTAATTAAAAAACTTTTCAATCGACTTAAGTGGATTTGCACTATTAGCCAGAGATTTAAATCTCTGGCTGATGAATAAGTAAATACAAAGTTCTGAGTAAAAGGCTCATTTAAACGAGCCTTTTACGCAG
Source organism: Nostoc sp. (assembly GCF_036917465.1). Lineage (GTDB taxonomy): Bacteria > Cyanobacteriota > Cyanobacteriia > Cyanobacteriales > Nostocaceae > Nostoc. The sequence continues at coordinate 19,934 of NZ_JBALDL010000073.1, read as the reverse complement.
ATAAATGGGATATTAACCCAAATCGAAAAGCAAGATTTCGCCGCCAATGTTGGTGCTAATTTCTAGCTGTTCTTCGCCGTTGATTTGCACTCCATCGCCTGCTCTGAGTTCCTCACCATTTAAATTGACTATACCTTGGGCTACTTGTAACCAGGCATAGCGATCGCTTTTGACTTGATAATTAACAACATCACCATCTTCTAAAACAGATGTGTATAAATCAACATCTTGGTGAATTGTTACAGCACCATCGCGCCCATCTTTAGAAGCAATTAAGCAGAGTTTGCCGCGCTTTTCTTCTAGAGGAAAAGCTTTTTGTTCATATCTTGGCGTTATTCCTTCTCGATCGGGAAGAATCCAGATTTGTAGTAAGTGTAGTGGTTCGGTTGGCGAGGGATTAAATTCACTGTGGCTGATTCCAGTTCCAGCGCTCATAACCTGTGCATCACCAGGGCGAATTACCGAACCAGTACCCAAGCTGTCTTTATGCTCTACAGCACCTTCTAAGACATAAGTGAGGATTTCCATGTCACGATGACTATGGGTAGGGAATCCAGCACCTGGGGCGATGCGATCGTCGTTAATCACGCGCAGAGAGCGAAATCCCATCCGGTTGGGATCGTAAAAACTCCCGAAGGAAAATGTGTGATAACTATCGAGCCAGCCTATTTTAGCGTGACCACGGGCGTTGCGATCGTGAATTAAGTGGGTAATTGTATTTTGAGACATAAATTTACCTCTTTGTTAATGAGTGTCTAGTTAAGAAGTTAGGAGTTAAACATCAGAATGGAAGCAGCATCTTTTTTCATTCACACTAATAAATAACTTCTTAAACTTGAAGTATTAATCTTGATGGATCGCTTGTCGAAGATATTTTTGAATTTCTTGACTTAGTTTTGAACTATTTCAATAGTAAAGTATATACATATAAATGAAAAGTACGCACTTAAAAGTGACGTACTTACCAAAAAGATACTATTAGATTTAAGAAAAACTACTTTTCTCAGAAGTGCTTATTTTACACCAGCAGGGATCTTTTGAGTTGTAGTAGTCACCGCTTTGCTATTGCCATTCTCTGCCTTAATTTCTGCTACTTGCAGATGAGCTTCTAAGAACCAGAGTCGCTTGTCAATGGTGCGCGAAATTTCGGTGTAAAGATCGGCGGTATCGAGATCGTCTAATTCATCGGTTTTAGCGATCGCTTCCCGCAGATGTTTAGCATAGAGTGCATAACGATCTGATAAGGCTGTTACGTGGTCTTTACCATCCAAAATATCTAAAGCATATTCTGGCAGAATTGAATTACTAGCTGCGGCGCGGGCTGTTCCAAAAGCGTATCCGCCTAAAGCTGTAACACGTTCAGCTACCAAATCGATGAACTCTTCTAATTCCCCAGCAAGTTCATCAAATAATAAGTGTAGTTGGTAGAAGTCAGTTCCTTTAACATTCCAGTGGGCTTGCTTTGCTTGGGTTTTTAGATCCGAAGTAGCCGCTAAGGTTTGGTTGAGAAGTACCACTATTTGTACTCGCGCTTCGGCGGGAATGTCAATGCGGGTAGGGTACAGACGTGATGTAATGCTGCTATCGCTCATGAGTCTAAGTTGTTTACGTTGTTAATGCCTTTTAAATCCAACTTTACAGATGTTAGTTAGTTGTGCGAAACTCTCTGACGATGGATTGTATTAACGGCTGAATGTGTTACTGCCTATGGTTTATACAATTTGGAATTTTAGATTTGGGATTGAGACTTTTTTCTTTGAAAGGGTTAAATGACAAATAATATTAAATACGATGGTTTTCTATAGTATTAAATGTACCACCGAAAAGCCGATCGCGAATTAGATCATTGTGCAAAAAGTCATGGGGAAAACCCAATTCAATTTTACTAACTTCATCTAAGCGTTGCAGATGTTCTGGGGATAAGCTGACTTCTATTGAAGCTAAGTTATCTTGAAACTGCGTTAATTTACGTGCGCCAATGATGGGAATTATCACACCACTTTGAGCTAGCAACCAAGCTAATGCTACCTGTGAAGGTGTGTGTCCAATTTCGGCTGCAACTTCACTGACAACTTTAGCGATCGCTAAACTCTTTTCTGAAATAGTTCCTAACGCTGCATTTGCTAATCGTCCTTGTTCATCGCCTGCTTGAGGAGGCTGATTATACTTACCTGTCAGCACACCACCACCCAAGGGCGACCACGGTGTTACTGCTAAATCAAAGGCTTTTGCCATTGGTAGCAAATCACGTTCTGGTGTTCGCTGAATTAAACTATACTCAACTTGCAGGGCAACAAACTGCGTCCATCCTTGAAACTGGGCAATTGTATTTGCTTGAGAAACGATCCATGCGGGTGTGTCAGAAATGCCGATGTAAAGAACTTTACCTTGACGGACTAGATCATCAAGCGATCGCAATACTTCTTCAATCGGTGTTGTGAAATCCCAAGCGTGCAACCAAAATAAATCAATGTAATCGGTATTCAGCCGTTTCAGGCTACCTTCTAAAGACTGGATTAAATTCTTGCGATGGTTTCCACTGGCGTTAGGGTCGCCCTTCTTTTCATTCATCTGTAAGGGAAAGGAATATTTTGTCGCAACTACAAAGCGTTCCCGTTCTTTAGCGATTAACTCACCGACAATTTTTTCACTGCTACCATCGGTATAACCGTTGGCGGTGTCAATGAAATTTCCCCCTGCTTCTACATAGCTATCAAAGATTTTACGACTTTCGTCAACAGATGCACCCCAACCCCAATCTTCACCAAAGGTCATGGTTCCCAAGGAGAGTTCAGAAACTCTTAACCCGCTTTTGCCCAAGAGTTTGTATCTCATGAATATTTTCTCTTTAACGAAAAAACTACAGCGTTTACCATTCCAAAGGCATGATACTTCAGATTGCCGACTTCTTAAAGAAGTCGGCAATCTGGCTTCGCTACAATAAGTCTACGTCAAGTCAAAATAAGACATAATGACCTACACCTCACCCAAACTAATTACCTTTGAAGAGTTTATAACTCAATATGGTGATAATACACGCTACGAACTAATCGACGGACAACTAAGAGACATGGAACCTACAGGGCCACACGAAGCTGTTGCAGGTAGTATTGCTGGTAGAATCTATGTCGAAATTTTGAGTTATAAATTCAACTGGCTAATCCCAAAAACTTGTCTGATTAAACCACCTGCTGCTGAAGCTACAGCGCTGCGTCCTGATGTAATTGTTTTAGATAAAGCCGAACTTAGAAAAGAACCGCTTTGGCAAAAAGAACCGATTATTTGTAATAGAAGTACTATTAAACTTGTTGCTGAAGTTGTGAGTACAAATTGGCAAGATGATTATGCCAGAAAAGTTGAAGAATACGCGTTTCTTAACATCCCAGAATATTGGATTGTGGACTTTCGCGGCTTGGGTGGCTTGCAATTTATCGGCAATCCCAAACAACCCACCTTTACCGTTTGTCACTTAGTCAACGGTGTCTACCAGCAGCAACAATATCGCTTAGGAGATACTATTTATTCAGAACTATTGCCAAATCTACAACTTAAACTAGATGACATTATGCATATTTAATAAAAAAAATGTTGTTTTGGCTGAGAGGATGAATGAACAAGTCCTCTTGTGGGTATCAAAAGTTTTAGATCCCCCTAAATCCACGCCACTTGCTTCACTTGGGGAGACCCCAAGACCGCAGTGGCTCCCCTTAAAAAGGGGGACTTTGATTCCGGTTCCTCCCTTAAAAAGGGGGGTTAGGGGGGATCTAAAAGTGCCTAAAATCACAGTGAAATACTTGTTCATTCAACCTCTGATCTGAGACAAGAGCGATCGCTACAGTTTTCTAAGCTAGAATAATTATTTCTATGAACTACTACGTAATCTACGACGGAAATTGTAATCTCTGCGTTACCCTAGTGCGATCGCTAGAAACCCTAGACAAGGGACAGTTATTTCGTTACGCTCCCATGCAAGATGAGCAGACACTTTTAGGGTGGGGAATTACAGCCCAAGACTGCGAACAGGGGGTGATTTTAATTGATGGCAATGAACCCCAGAGACGTTGGCAAGGTAGTAATGCAGCTGAAGAAATTGGGCGCTTATTACCAGCAGGAAACATATTTGTAGATGCTTATCGAGCCTTACCGGGGATGAAATGGGCAGGCGATCGCTTTTACGAACAAATCCGCGATAACCGCTACACCATATTTGGTAAGCGTTCTAATACTTATCAATCGTCTTACTGTGTTGATGGTAGCTGCAAACCAATTTAAACTGCGGCAAGCAGAAGACGCGATAAATCGCCGTCTCTACAAAAGGCTGATTATTGTAGAGACGGCGATTTATTGCGTCTTTGTGATGATTTATCGTTAGACAGAATTTGTTCTGGTAAAAAATCCGCCTCCAGGTGCTAGCAAAAAGTCTCGTAGAGGAACCATTATGCTATCTGGTGTGTTTGTAAACATTGTGCAATCAATGACATTGCGATCGCCTACGGCGGGCGGTTACGCCATCGCACCATAATTCGGCACAACATACTGGCGGGAGGGATACTGCGTGAGAATTGGTGCTAACTACTTGGGTAATGGAGAATGTGAATTTACAGTTTGGTCGCCGCTACAAGATAGCGTCACTGTAAAAACTTTAACACCGCATGAGCAGGTTATTCCCCTCAAGCCTCAGTCTGAGGGATACTGGCACGCGAAAGTGAATGATATGTATCCAGGTACGCTTTATCGGTATGTCTTGAATGGCCAAGACGCTTTTGCCGATCCCGCGTCACAGTATCAACCTGAAGGAGTGCATGGCCCGTCTCAAATTGTCGATCAACATTTTGAGTGGACAGATGAAGGGTGGGCTGGCATTCCTTTGGAGTCGATGATTTTTTACGAACTCCATGTTGGTACTTTCACTCCTGAAGGAACTTTCACCGCCATTATTTCTCGTCTACCGGAACTCAGTGAACTGGGAATTAATGCGATTGAAATCATGCCTATCTCCCAGTTTCCGGGAGACACTCATATTGAAGCTTCCCTAACATACCGCAACTGGGGCTATGATGGCGTTTATCCTTATGCTGTTCAAAATTCCTACGGTAGTCCAGCAGAACTAAAGCAACTGGTGAATGCTTGCCATCAACACAATATAGCTGTGGTGTTGGATGTGGTGTATAACCACTTTGGGCCAGAAGGCAATTATATGGGGCAGTTCGCGCCCTACTTTACTAAAACCTATAAAACACCGTGGGGCGAAGCGCTGAATTTTGACGATGCCCACAGTCAGGGTGTGCGAAATTATTTTATTGAAAATGCGCTTTACTGGTTGCGCGAGTTCCACATTGATGCATTGCGGCTTGATGCTATTCAAGCAATTTACGACTTGGGAGCAAAGCATTTTTTATGGGAACTGGCGGAAGCAGTTCATCATTTTTCACAACAAGGGCAAAAATGGAAGCGCCATTTAATTGCCGAAAGTGACTTGAATAATCCGCAAATCATTCGTCCGGCAGAATTGGGTGGATATGGTCTTGATGCTCAGTGGAGTGATGATTTTCACCATGCATTATACGCACTTTTAACAGGCGATCGCCAAGGATATTATCAAGACTTTGGACAATGTGCGGATCTGGCAAAAGCTTACAATGATAGTTTTGTCTATGATTGGAAGTACGCACCACACCGGAAGCGATTTCATGGCATAAGTTGCCGCGATCGCAATTTCTCACAGTTTACAGTCTGCATTCAGAATCACGATCAAATCGGCAATCAAATGAAAGGAGAACGCCTCACTCAGAGGATCTCTTTTGAAGGATTAAAGTTAGCTGCTGGGGCTGTGCTGCTATCGCCCAATTTACCCCTGTTATTTATGGGAGAGGAATACGGCGAAACTGCACCCTTCATTTACTTTGTCAGTCACTCCGATCCAGATTTGATTCAAGCAGTTCGAGCCGGACGCAAACAAGAATTTGAAGCATTTCACTTCGCCGATGATCCCCCAGATCCTGAATCCGCAGAAACTTTCCTAAAGTCTAAACTCAATTGGCAATTACGCCATGAAGGTAAGCACAAAGTTCTGTGGGATTGGTATCGTCAGTTAATTAATTTACGCAAGACGCATCCAGCCCTTTTGAATCAAGACCGCAATTTCATCGAAGCGACTAGCGATAAAGAAAAGGATTTGGTCATCGTGCGTCGTTGGTGCGAATCGAGTGAACTAATATTTGTGATGAATTTCAATTCGTCTCCAGTGACAGTGACTTTGCCATTTGAACAAAATGCTAAGAAATTGTTAGACTCTGCTGATACCTCATGGTCTGGGTCTGGTTCAGAAGCTGTTGAACATCTGTCTGCCGGAAAAGAAGTGAAATTGCAACCTACTAGTTTAGTACTCTATGAAAAAGGATGAGGGGGAGAGTTAAAACTTAAAGTTTCAGCCTCATAACGAGACTTCCAAATAAAAAACATCAAAAAATTTCTTGTGGTGCGGGCATCTTGCCCGCTAATCACCAAGGACGGGCAAGATGCCATTGGTGTCAACTTAAGCTCGAAGCTTTGTTCCACAGCCTACCCCCCTTAATCCCCCCTTATAAAGGGGGGAAAGAGTAAATCCGGTTCCCTCCCCTTTATAAGGGGAGGGTTAGGGTGGGGTAATGCAGATCGTAGTGAGTGGTGAGTGAACTCAATATTCAGTTTTTACAAGGCTTTCACGTTAAGTTGACACCAATGGCAAGATGCCCATCCCACAAGATGAAATAATTTATTTTTTGGTGTTCACTAACATCGAGTTTCGAGTAAAAAGGCTCAACGTTCGAGTAAAAAGGCTCAACGTTCGAGTAAAAAGGCTCAACGTTCGAGTAAAAAGGCTCAACGTTTGAGCTAAAAGGCTCAACGTTCGAGTAAAAAGGCTCAACGTTCGAGCTAAAAGGCTCAACGTTCGAGTAAAAAAGCTCAACGTTCAGGCTCAAAGGCTCAACGTCAGAGTAAAAAGGCTCAACGTTCAGGCTCAAAGGCTCAAATTCCCCCACATCTAAATAGGTTTCAGATAAGATCCCCCCGCCTGCGGCGACCACCTTAAAAAGGGGGTAAAGATCGGGAAAAGCCCCCCTTTTTAAGGGGGGTTGGGGGGATCTCCGAGAGACAAACTTGTTTTCCGAACGATACGCCCCATCTCTCATAACAACAAACTCATGCGAATTCCTACCGCAACTTATCGAATTCAGTTTACACCCCAGTTTGGCTTTGATAACGCTAAAGCGATCGCAGCTTATCTAGCAGATTTAGGTGTTTCCGATTTGTATGCTTCCCCTATTTTCAAAGCTCGATCTGGCAGTACCCACGGCTACGATATAGTAGATGCCACTCAACTTAACCCAGAACTAGGAACTACTGAATCCTTTGAGGCATTAGTTAGTGAAGTCCAATCCCTTGGTATGGGCTGGTTACAAGATATAGTGCCAAACCACATGGCCTATAGCAGCGAAAACGATTACTTGATGGACATATTGGAACACGGGCCAGATTCCAGTTATACTGACTACTTCGACCTTTCTTGGAATGCTCCCTTTGGCGATCGCCAAGAGCGAATTCTCGCTCCTCTCTTGGGAGATTTCTATGGTGCATCCTTAGAAAACGGACACATTCAAGTCCAATACGAACAAAACGGTTTAACCGTAAACTATTACAGCTTAAAACTGCCGCTACGATTAGAATCTTATACAAAATTTATTACCCATAACTTGGGCAGACTCACCCGCACACTCGGACGCAATCATCCCGATTTTATTAAGCTATTGGGTATTTTGTATATTCTCAAAAGTGTGCCTTCAGAAGTTGCGGGAAAACAGCGACAAGACCAAATCGCATTTATTAAAGGATTGGTTTGGGAACTCTACACCACAAACGATGCCATCCACGAGTTCATTGACGAAAATATCCAAACCTTCAACGGAGAACCAGGTAATTCAGAAAGCTTTAACTTGCTAGATGAATTACTAAACGATCAATTTTACCGTCTCGCCTTCTGGAAAGTTGGGGCGGAAGAAATGAACTACCGCCGCTTCTTTACCGTTAACGAACTTATTTCCGTTAAAGTTGAAGAAATGCGAGTTTTTAATAATACCCACAGCCTGATTCATAAGCTAGTTGAAGAAGGCAAATTTACAGGCTTACGCATCGATCATATTGATGGACTTTATAACCCAATCCAGTATCTCCAAAGACTGCGAGAAAAGACGGGAGATATTTATATTACAGTCGAGAAGATTTTAGAAATCACCGAAGAACTGCCGGAAAACTGGGAAATTGAAGGGACATCAGGATATGACTTTCTTAACTATGTAAATGGTGTGTTTTGTCAAACTGAAAATGAATCATCTTTCGATAAAATTTACCATAACTTTATTGGTTCAAGAGTAGATTATTCATCAGTAGTGAAGGATAAAAAGCATTTGATCCTAGAAAAGAATTTAGCCGGTGATATTGACAATTTGGCTCTTTTGTTAAAGAACATTTCCAGCAAATATCGCTATGGCAATGATTTTACCCTCAATGGCTTGAAAAGAGCGATCGCCGAAGTTTTAACTCTGTTCCCGATTTACCGTACCTACATTACCCCCGATGGAATTGGGGAGAGCGATCGCGCTACCATCCAAGAAGTAATTAACCAAGCCAAAGAACAAACGCCCCTGTTGCAGCACGAACTGACCTTTATTGAGAAGTTAATGGTGCTAGATTTTGATAATTCTTTGACTCAAACAGAACGCGAACAGTGGATATATTTTGTCTTGCGGATGCAGCAATATAGTGGCCCGCTAATGGCCAAAGGCGTAGAAGACACCACCTTATATGTTTACAATCGCTTGCTGTCGCTGAATGAAGTCGGAGGAAATCCGGGTCATTTTGGGATTGATTTAGCCAAATTTCATAGCTTTAACAAACAACACCAAGCTACTTGGCCTCATACAATGAACACCACAGCTACCCACGACACCAAACGCGGCGAAGATGTGCGGGCTAGGTTAAATGTGTTGTCAGAAATCCCCGAAGAATGGGATCAGCAGGTAAATACCTGGAGTGCCATTAATCGAGGAAGTCGCATTCATCGCCACGGCTTTGCTATACCCGATGGTAACGATGAGTATTTTATCTATCAAACCCTAGTCGGGGCGTTTCCCTTTGCCGAACAAGAACACGCATCCTTCGTGGAACGGGTGAAAGATTATATAATAAAAGCAATCCGAGAAGCGAAAGTGCATACAGCCTGGTTGCGCCCTGATAGCGAGTATGAAGAAGCCTGTACTTCGTTTATTGAGAAGATACTCGATCCTTCCATCTCTGGGGAATTTCTAAAAGCCTTTCGTCCTTTTCAGCAGCGAATTGCAGAGTATGGGATTTTCAATTCCCTTTCTCAAACTCTCCTGAAGATTACTGCACCCGGCGTACCCGATTTATACCAAGGAACAGAACTTTGGGAACTAAGTCTAGTCGATCCAGATAATCGCCGTCCCGTGGATTTTGAACAGCGACGTAGTTACTTAAGCGCCATCCGCGAAGAGGTGAAAACAGATATTCTCAGACTAATTCAGGAGTTACTAAACGACAAAACAGACGGTAGAATCAAACTGTTTTTAACGGCTCAATTACTCCAAGCCAGAACAAACTATGTTTCATTATTTCAGGATGGCGACTATCTGCCGTTAGAAGTTGAGGGAACCTACGCCAATCACATTATCGCCTTTGCGCGTCGGGAAGGGAATCAAACAGCGATCGCGATCGCCCCACGCTTTTTAACCAGCCTCATCCAACCCGGAGACAACCCCTTGGGTGAGTCAGTTTGGCAAGATACGCACCTGCAATTACCCTCTGGAACTCCCCTCACCTGGACAAACCTCCTGACTCACCAACCTTTACAGACTACAGAAATCCTATCTATCGGATCTGCCCTTGCCCATTTTCCAGTCGCCCTATTAGTTAGTACTGCCGAGTAAATAATTCGTAATGGGCTACGCCCGCTACGCTAACGTAATTCGTAATTACACTCCTGCGAGTCTGTGGGCGTGATTAGTAATTACGAATTACGATGTATCTAGAGTTATGCAGAGAAATCTGGGATAAAGCCTCTGCGTATCTCTGCACTCTTTCTGCGTTCAAAAATTCTTTTCTTGACTCCTCAACACCCCGCCAAATTGAAATTATGACCACTCCCCCAGAACTGACTACCGCGCAGATTGACACCGTGCAAGCCCATATCAAAAAAACATGGAAAACCTTAACGCGATCGCACGAACACTTATTACAATCCGCCAAAGATACCAAACTAGACCACAAAACCGATACTCCCTGGATCGTCTACATTTCCCCCTTAGAAGATTGTCCCAATATTCAGGCCGTGTTGGAGCGATCGCTATCTTCCAAGGATATGCAAGGAATTGAAATTCGCACTTTGCCCTCAGAAGTCGAAGCTATTAAACAGCATGGCTTACTATACCTACCAGGCCCTTATGTCGTACCAGGTGGTCGATTTAACGAAATGTATGGCTGGGACAGCTACTTTATATTACTAGGACTTCTGCACGATGAAGAATGGGAGCTAGCGCAAAGTCAGGTTGACCAATTATTGTACCAGGTGAAGCATTACGGTACTATCCTCAATGCCAACCGGACTTATATGCTGTCGCGATCGCAACCCCCCGTCCTCAGCATGATGGTTTTGGCATTATTCCAGCACACCCAGGATGAAGAGTGGTTGAGATCAACCGTACCACTGCTAGAACAATTTTACTATTACTGGGTAGTACCGCCCCATTTGAATCCCGGAACCGGCTTATCCAGATTTTATGCCTTTGGCGAAGGCCCCGCGCCAGAAGTTGTGTTCTCCGAGCGAGATGAGGAGGGAAAAAGCCACTACGATCGCGTCAAGGAATATTACCAAACCAATGAGGTTGAAGATTACGACGTTAATCTTTACTACGATCGGGAAAATGACAAACTGACATACCTATTTTACAAGGCCGATCGCACCATGCGCGAGTCCGGTTTTGATATCACCAACCGATTTGGCCCCTTCAGTGCTGATATCCTCCACTACGCTCCTGTGTGCCTCAACAGTTTGCTATATCAGGTAGAACAAGATATGGCGCAAATTAACAATATTTTGGGCAACGAACAACTAGAAAAACAATGGCGCGATCGCGGTGAATATCGGCGCGATCGGATCGATCAATTTCTCTGGAATGAAGAACGAGGACTCTATTGCGACTATCACTTCCAGAGTGGAAAACGCCGTTGCTACGAATTTGCTACCACATTTTATCCCCTGTGGCTAGGAATTTCTTCTCAAGCCCAAGCCCAGCGCATCGTGGAAAATCTCTCTTTGTTTGAAGCCCCAGGCGGGATTTTTACCAGTACTCGTGTCACCGGAAACCAATGGGATGCTCCCTTCGGTTGGGCTCCATTGACATTAATTGCTGTGCAAGGACTTCACCGTTACGGGTTTCATACAGAAGGCGATCGCATTGCCAACAAATTTTTAGCGATGGTAGTTAAAGAATTCGAGCGTCATAACACCCTAGTTGAAAAATATGATGTTGAACGCTGTTCTGCAAACGTCTCCGACGACATCTCCTTTGGATATAGTTCTAACGAAGTTGGCTTCGGCTGGACAAATGGAGTCATTCTAGAACTCCTAGCAGCCTCTGGGAAAAAAGTTTAAATCAAAAGGCGTGAGTTTTTTTCACGCCTTAAATCTTTACTGCTGGGCGATCTGAAATGGAATAAGATGCGATCGCTTTAAGTAGTTTGTCAAGTTAAAATTGCTCTGACTTTTCACAGTATCTGGAAAATCCCTCTCTTACAAAGCTATGGTGTCACACAAGTCGAATTACCCCCCTTAGAAAGGGGGGAAAGGATGTCTGAAAAGTAAAAAATGCATTCTACCAAACTACGAAACTAGCCTGAGAGAGTTGCTAAAACCTTTACTTTTTCAGATTAAAATCCCGATAAAACACAAGTAAATATTATCAGAGAATATTTTAAAAGTATTGGGCGAATATGATTCGTGAAAAACGAGATCCCCGACTTCTCTAAGAAGTCGGGGATCTGAGGATTGCTATATAACGCTATCTTATTACTCTGCCTAGAGAATATTAAATACTTCTTTCTCTATGCTTGGTTTTAAACAAGAATTTTTGAGCTTTGCTGATCAAGCGAGGCTTTGAAAAAGATTCAAGGTGGATTTTTATCAATATGGTTCGGTTAAGATCCCCCCGCCTGCGGCGATCCCCTTAAAAAGGGGGTAAAAGAGAGTTAGAAGCCCCCCTTTTTAAGGGGGGTTGGGGGGATCTTCAAAATATTAAAACGTTAACCGAGCTGTATTGGAATTCCTATATTCAGCACCTAATTATTATCATCTTTACGCTTATCATAAGGCTCACCTGTAAAAGGTTGTACGCCTGTAGCAGGATAAGCATCATCATTAGGCCCAAAAATCCGCATTGCAGCTTCAGAAATATACTTGGTTATGTTCGCAATGATGTTGGAAATAGCCATAATATTGGACTCCTTTTTTCGAGCCGCTTTAATTGTGCTATCTATACTCTAATACTGACATTCAAGGCTGGCTCTTATTCTCAATATATTGAGACTATATGCAATGTTTATTCAGATAACTTCGCAATACTTTAGCTTGTTAAAAACTCAAAGCTTTCTCTTTGATTCTAATTGTAACATAGTTGTTTCTTCAACCCCAGTTGGGAAAAGAGCAAAGCAAAACAAACTTTCTCTGACAGGATATTGTTTCCCTTCATTAGCCGCCTCATTTGATTAACATTATTGCTAGCTATTACTATTAAGCAAAGTTAAGTATTTTATGAAGTTAGTATTAATTTGCCTATTAATCTACTGTTATGCGGCAATCTCAGAAAATATACTTGCCGATAGTTGACATTATTTATGGTAAATATTACCATAAATAAAAGAAGCAGCTTGTAAGGAATCTCTTGCATGACAACTTTGCCAGATTTGGACTATGTATATAAACAACAAAGTCAGCAGAACGAGGAATTAAACCTCTCGGCTGATGACTACAGCTTGCTGACGGATCTTTACCAATTGACAATGGTAGCTTGTTACACAGGCGAAGGTATTGAACAACGACGGGCCAGCTTTGAATTGTCTGTCAGACGATTGCCAGAGGGTTTTGGTTATTTAATTGCAATGGGGCTAACACAGGCATTGGAATATTTAGCCAAAATCCGTTTTAGTGCCGCACAAATTGCGGCATTACAGGCAACGGGAATTTTCGCTCATGCAGGCGAACGCTTTTGGTCACTTTTAGCTGAGGGAAAGTTTACGGGTGATGTTTGGGCAGTACCAGAAGGGACAGCCGTATTTGCCAATCAGCCACTTTTGCGAATAGAAGCACCACTTTGGCAAGCACAATTAGTAGAAACTTACCTGCTGAATACGATTAATTACCAGACTTTGATTGCCACAAAAGCAGCAAGGTTGCGGGATGTAGCGGGGGAAGAAGCAACACTTTTAGAATTTGGCACAAGACGAGCATTTAGTCCCCAAGGGTCTTTGTGGGCAGCGCGGGCGGCCTTGGCGGGTGGGTTAGATTCCACCTCCAATGTGTTAGCAGCGCTACAACTGGGACAACAGCCGAGTGGTACGATGGCGCACGCCCTGGTGATGGCGTTATCAGCAATAGAAGGCACTGAAGAACAAGCTTTTAGTGCATTTCATCGATATTTTCCGGGTGCGCCGTTGCTGATTGATACTTACGATACCGTTGCTGCTGCCCAGCGCTTGGCCGAAAAAGTAAATTCCGGGGAAATGCAATTGACAGGAGTGCGATTAGACTCAGGAGATTTAGTTACCTTATCAAAACAGGTGCGATCGCTCCTTCCCGGTGTACCAATTTTTGCCAGTGGCGATTTGGATGAGTGGGAAATTGCCAGATTAAAAGCTGCTGGGGCGCAAATTGATGGTTACGGACTAGGAACCCGATTAGTTACAGGTTCGCCTGTAAATGGAGTCTATAAACTTGTAGACATTGATGGTATCCCGGTGATGAAGCAGTCAAGTGGTAAGGTTACTTATCCAGGGCGCAAACAGATTTTTCGTTCGTTTACGGGAGGTAAGGTAAAAGCAGACAGATTGGGACTCTTAGGTGAAAGTTTTCTGGATGAAGAACCTTTGTTGCAATTGGTAGTGCAGGAGGGTCAACGGGTGCAACCGTTAGAGTCGTTGGCAACAATTCGTCAACGTACCGCCGCCTCAGTTGCGAGTTTGTCAGAAGAGACACGGCGTTTGGATCTTCCTGTAGCTGTAGAGGTGGAAATTTCTGAAGGGTTACGGGTGTTGACTGAAGAAACCAAAAAACGAACCGCCAAGGACGCAAAGGACGCAAAGTAAGATGATGAGAGTTGCTTTGTTTGGAACGAGTGCCGATCCGCCAACTGCGGGACATCAAGAAATTCTGAGTTGGTTGTCTGCACGCTATGATTGGGTAGCGGTTTGGGCGGCGGATAATCCATTTAAGTCCCATCAAACACTCCTAGAACATCGGGCGGCAATGTTACGATTGCTGATTGCGGATATAGACGCGCCACGGCACAATATTGCTTTGGAACAAAAATTGAGTAGCTTCAGAACACTGGAAACAGTTGAAAAAGCGAAGATTACTTGGGGTGAAGACGCTGAATTAACGATAATTATTGGTTCAGATTTACTGAGTCAACTACCACGTTGGTATCGCATTGAAGATTTGTTACAGCAAGTGCAACTACTGATTGTACCGCGACCCGGATATGCAATAGATGAGTCTAGTTCAGAGGTAGTGCAGAAGCTGGGAGGGAAAATTGCGATCGCTAGTCTGACCGGTCTAAATGTTTCCTCAACAGCATACCGCGAACATGGAGATTCTGAAGCCCTTACTGCCCCTGTAGTTGCCTATATTAATCGAGAGCATTTGTACGAATGCCAGGACGTTCCCAAAAAAAGATATCAACTCCGTTAAACCAACAACCTTTGGCCGATTTCAAGGTTGGTGTGGATAATGTAATTTTTTCTGTAGATACTGTACAAAATCGGCTGTTAGTTCTACTAGTAATGCGACAGCAAGAACCATTTTTAAATCATTGGAGTCTTCCCGGTACTTTAGTACGTCCCGGAGAGTCTTTAGAAGATGCCGCCTATCGCATTATGGCGGAGAAAATTAAGGTCAACAATCTCTATTTAGAACAACTCTATACATTTGGCGGGCCAAATCGCGATCCACGGGAAGCAACTGATAGTTATGGTGTGCGTTATCTATCAGTTAGTTACTTTGCCCTAGTGCGATTTGAGGAAGCCGAATTGATTGCCGATCGCATGACTGGTATAGCTTGGTATCCGGTAAAACAAGTGCCGCAACTAGCTTTTGACCATAATGAAATTCTGGCTTATGGCCACAGGCGGTTGCGTAATAAATTAGAGTATAGCCCGGTGGCTTTTGAAGTCTTACCAGAAATGTTTACCTTAAACGATTTATATCAGTTATACGCCACAGTTTTAGGTGATAACTTTTCCGACTATTCTAATTTTCGGGCGCGTCTACTCAAGTTAGGTTTTTTATGCGATACCGGAATTAAGGTATCACGAGGTGCTGGCCGTCCAGCTAGTTTGTATAAGTTTGACGCAGAAGCATTTGCTCCCTTAAAAGATAAACCCTTGGTATTTATTTAACCAATCACTTTACAGAGTCCAAATTCCTGCAATACCTTTCGGTTAAGATCCCCCCGCCTGCGGCGACCCCCTTAAAAAGGGGGTAGAAGAGGGTTATAAGCCTCTCTTTTTAAGGGGGTTGGGGGGATCTTCAAAATATTAAAACGTTAACCGAACCGTATTGCAAAGTCAAAAGTCATAAGTGACTCTTGACAAATGACAAATGACCAATGACTAATGACAAATAATATGAAAATAGCGATCGCTCAAATTAATCCGACAATTGGTGATTTGCTTTTAAATGCCCAAAAAATCCTGGAGGCGGCACAACGCGCAGCATCTAGCGGTGCGCGTTTGGTGCTAACACCAGAACTTTCATTGTGTGGCTATCCACCTAGAGATTTATTACTAAATCCTAGTTTTGTGGAAGCGATGGGCATCACTTTACAAAACTTGGCTCAAGATTTACCGCCAAATCTGGCCGTGTTGGTAGGAACTGTTGAACAAAATCTCGAAGCCTCTATTACTGGCGGGAAAACATTATTTAACAGCATGGCTTTGTTAGAGAATGGCAAGGTAAAGCAAGTTTTTCACAAGCGCCTTTTGCCTACTTACGATGTCTTTGACGAACGTCGCTATTTTGAAGCAGGGTTACAAGCTAATTATTTCACTTTAGATGATATCCATATTGGCGTAACTATTTGCGAAGATTTATGGAATGATGAGGAATTTTGGGGCAAGCGCACTTATGCAGTAAATCCGATTGCTGATTTAGCAATTTTGGGTGTAGATTTGATTGTCAATTTGTCTGCTTCGCCTTACACGGTCGGCAAGCAGCAACTTCGAGAAACAATGCTCAAGCATAGTGCAGTGCGTTTTCAACAACCTATTATTTATGTTAATCAGGTTGGCGGAAATGACGATCTAATTTTTGATGGGCGTAGTTTTGCCTTGAATCGCCAAGGTGAAATTATGTGTCGCGCCCGTGGCTTTGACACCGATTTAGTAGTAGTTGAATTTGATGAGGAACAACGGGATTTACAGTTGGGTTCTGTAGAACCTATCTATGAGTCAGAAGATCAAGAAATTTGGCAAGCTTTGGTTTTGGGAGTGCGAGATTATGCTCGTAAGTGTCGTTTTTCTAAAGTAGTCTTGGGTTTAAGTGGTGGGATTGACTCGGCAATCGTAGCTGCGATCGCAGCTGCTGCACTTGGTAAAGAAAATGTCCTCGGTGTTCTCATGCCTTCCCCTTACAGTTCGGAGCATTCCATCAGTGATGCTGTAGCATTAGCCGACAATTTGGGGATTAAGACTAATCTTTTACCAATTGGTGAGTTAATGCAAGGCTTCGATCAAACATTAGGTGATTTGTTTGCAGGTACTGAATTTGGACTAGCTGAAGAGAATATCCAGTCTCGGATTCGGGGTAATTTATTAATGGCGATCGCTAATAAATTTGGCTATCTCCTTTTATCTACAGGTAACAAGTCAGAAATGGCAGTTGGTTACTGTACCCTCTACGGCGATATGAATGGCGGATTAGCAGTAATTGCAGATGTTCCGAAAACCCGTGTGTATTCACTTTGCCAATGGTTAAATCGTAATAAAGAAATCATCCCGCAAAACGTCTTGACTAAAGCACCAAGCGCCGAACTCAAACCAGGACAAGTGGATCAAGACTCTCTACCGCCTTACGAAATTTTGGACGATATTTTGCAACGCCTAGTTCACAACCACCAATCAGCAGCGCAAATTGTTGCAGCCGGTCACGATTCGGTAATTGTAGACAGAGTAATTCAAATGGTAGCGCGGGCTGAATTTAAACGGCGACAAGCACCCCCCGGTTTAAAAATCACCGATCGCGCCTTCGGAACTGGTTGGCGAATGCCAATTGCTAGTAACTGGGTTGGTGTCAAAAAGGCTTACCAGACTAAAACTACAGCTACACCTAACCTGAGTTTGTTGTGATGGACAAAATGCTTATCCGCAAATTAAGTAATTAGTTATCAAACCTGTCCCTACCTTGAACTTTTATTAAAGTCTGTCCTTCTCCGACGCAAAGAGGGACAGATTTTGCGTAGTAAAATCTTTTTTATTAGGCTGATTAGACTGACACTATATAACCCGTTGAACTCACATTAAATAAATATTCTTCATTTGGGCTTTTATTCTGGGAAAATTAACTTGATATAGTCCTATACAGCTATTCAGTCAAGTAGATTTAAGAATATGTCTAATGCGGTTAAAGTATTTTTTTCCTACTCCCACAAAGATGAAGTGTTGCGAGACGAACTGGCAACTCATCTTAGCATGATGAAACGTCAAGGAGTTATTGAAGCTTGGCATGACCGTGAAATCAGTGCTGGGAGTGAATGGGCAAATGCGATCGATGACAATCTTGAAGTTGCAGATATCATTCTGCTGCTCGTAAGTGCTAACTTTCTGGCTTCAGATTACTGCTATGACAAAGAAATGATACGAGCAATGGAGCGACACGAAACGCGGGAAGCTCGTGTAATTCCCATTATTCTGAAGCCGACGGACTGGAATGGTGCGCCTTTTGGTAAATTGCAAGCACTCCCTAAAAATGCTAAACCTGTCACCACCTGGCCAGACCAAGATGAGGCTTTTTTAAATGTCGCTCAAGGGATTCGCAGAGTAGTTGAAGATATTGCTAGATCAAAACCCTCCTCCTCAACTGCTTCTGCAACTACTACACCTGCTACTTCCAGCCCTCCTTCAACGAGTGGGGGTTTAACTGAGCGCCAGCGTCGCCGATTAGAGCAAGAACGGGATTCACTGCAACAACAGTATGACCTGGCTAGCACAAAATTAGGTCGGCTGCGTCAAGCATACGGCATTGAAACAGATGTATCTACAAAGCTGAAGCTAGAGGTGCAAATTCAGGATACC
Organism: Nostoc sp.; assembly: GCF_036917465.1. GTDB lineage: Bacteria > Cyanobacteriota > Cyanobacteriia > Cyanobacteriales > Nostocaceae > Nostoc. The sequence goes on along the minus strand of NZ_JBALDL010000073.1, from coordinate 1,319 downwards.
GAAACAGAACAAAATAGATTAGATCGGCAGCTTGAGGAAATCGAGCAAAAGCTTTTGTAGTTTTCTTTTAAACCAGCTAGCGTCTTGCCATATCTCCTATGAAGTCTATTGAAGTTTTTATTTCCTATCACCAAAAAGATGAAGAACTGCGCGAAGAGTTAGAGAAGCATCTAGCGACTTTGCTGCGGGAACAAACTATTACCAGTTGGCACAAGCGCGAAATTATCGCTGGGCAAGAGTTTCAAGATGAAATTAATAAGCACCTCAAACAAGCTGGGCTAATTTTACTGTTGGTGAGTCCAGATTTTATTAATTCAGACTATCACTGGACTGTTGAAGTTACACGAGCCTTAGAACAAAATGCCGCAGGTAAGGCTCGTGTGATTCCGGTATTGCTACGCCATGCAGATTGGGACAATCCTCCCATTGATAAATTGTCACCCCTGCCTAGTAATCGCAAACCGATAAAAAGCTGGGATGATCAAGATGAAGCATTCTTAGAAGTTGTCAAGGGAATTCGGCAAGAGGTGAAGCGATTAGTTGATAGCTCGAATTACTCACCTCCCAAAGACAGTTCTGCAAACCAAAAGCCTCTTGCTCTCAAACCCGCAACAGATAATGCTCCATCTCAACCTAATAATCAAATTCAAACTGACCTAACGCTAGAACTCCCTCTGAGTATTGCTGAATTGACCTACGGTACAGAAAAGAAGATTGCGCTGGAGGATGGCTCAATTACTGTGACTGTTCCATCTGGTTTTAGTCCTGGTAAGAAACTGCGGGTTCGAGGTAAAGGTAAACTTAACTCGATAACCAATAAATGGGGAGATTTGTATCTCAAGGTTATCAGTGTTCAAAAGGTAGAGGTATCACTGGAGGACTATCAGCAAAAGTTGCGACGATACGAACAAGAATTAATCGAAGTCCTTCAATTGGAATATCCACTCAGTGACTACAGCCGTGAAGGACTAAAGAATTATCAGCAGATGCTAAAACTCAGAAATGAGGATGTAACCCTGCTTGAGGAGCAAGTCACTGCACAAGAGCAAGAAAAGCGCGAAGATAAAGTCACATGCCTGATAAACGAAGCAGATCGTTTGCGCGAAGCTAAAAAGTTCGAGGAAGCAGCCGTCAAGTACAAAGCAGCCCTCCGTCTTGACCCGAACTCTATAATCGCTCACAATAACTTAGGGTTTGTTCTGGATGAGCTAGGTAGGCTAGAAGAAGCGATCGCCGCCTACCAAAGAGCTTTGCAAATCGACCCAAACTATGCAAACGCTCACTATAACCTTGGGATTGCACTGTACGCTCAAGGGAAG
>NZ_JBALDL010000072.1:0-55256 GCF_036917465.1 Nostoc sp. | reverse complement strand
ATGATATTTGCGTCATGTGTCATATTTTATAACGCACTGTGTACCATTTTACATTCTGATTTTTTAGTTCTACCCCGATTTACCGAGCGGATACTCAGTAGGGTTTTCAAACTCAATAATAGTTGCCCAATTTTCTAAATCAGTTGCTAATCGAATAAACTTTTGCAAAACTGAATCATTAACCCACAACAATATCGGAAACGGAAAATTCTTTTTAAACTCTTCCCGTACTTGGTTAGCTGAAGTCAGAACTGTATCAATATCTTTAACAGACTCCAAACCAAAAATCATCAATACTGGTGGCTGTTCATCTCCTAATTGTTCACGAATATTTGTGTAAAGCGTTTTAACTGATGCAGTTAAAGTAATTTCATGAATGCGTACAGGAGATAATTGGTGCAGACGTTCTACCATCTGCTGACCTAAAGCAGCATAATTACAGCGCAGCAAAATCAGCGAAAATTCTCCCTGAGAAAGCCTAATTGTTCGCACTAAAGTTTGCAATGAATGCTCATTGTCAAAGGGTAAATTTCCTGCTTCTTGCTGATTACTCATAATATAAATAAGTAGCTAATTCACAGAGAATTGGTGTAATACCGCTCCCGTCAACCCTGGAGCCGCTCCCGTCAACCCTGGAGCGACTCCCGTTAACCCTGGAGCCACTCCCGTCAATCCTGGAGCCACTCCCGTCAATCCTGGAGCCACTCCCGTCAACCCTGGAGCCACTCCCGTTAACCCTGGAGCCACTCCCGTCAACCCTGGAGCCACTCCCGTCAACCCTGGAACCACTCCCGTCAACCCTGGAACCGCTCCCGTCACCACTAAGATGCTTAACGTCATACCATTTCACAAAATACCTGATAAGTAAGTCGGCGCGACCAGTTCAAGCTATGTTAAGTCAAAGACCATAAACTGTGTAGGTTGTGTTGACGAACGAAACCCAACATTTTCGGTGATTTGTTGAGTTTCACGACCTTGAACCCAAGCGTATTGATTCATAACCTAAATTCCCTGGCTTCAGCCAAAATCGGATTGACATCAAACCAAGAACCATCCTCATTTCGGTATTCAAATACAAACATACTACGGAGCAGAAGGTCGTATCTTTCATGACCTCTTAAGTTTTTCTCTTGCGCCACCTCACGCAGTAATTCCCATTCATCGGGCGTAATTGCCAAAGTTAGCTCATTGCGGCGTTGTTTAATCACTCTATCCACACACTCCCGCGACAAAGGTGGGTCTTCTTGCTGAAGACAGCGAAACAACAGCATCAACAAATTACGCAAATGACCGCCGCTAACTCGGCAAAGTCGCTCTAAAGTATCAGGACTATCAAAAACCTCAGTAATTAAATGCCGGCTTTGTTCCCAACTGACACCAGGAAAAGCCCTCGCCATAACCATCTGTTGCAGCAGCGTGATTCCTTGTAAAAATTGCGAACCATCTTGTAACTGCACAGGAACCATCGGCAAAACTTTGGGGTCTACGCCAAAGCGATTTGTTAACCTTCCTAAAGCATTAGAAAAAATCAACACTAGGGGAATGGTATAAACAACATGATAATTTAGCTGGTTTAACTGTTCACCGCGTTCCACAAAAAGATATTCTGGCTGGTAATAACCCGAAGGCTTCAAAGAATTATCCACTCTGTCGAGATTATCTATAATTACCACCAGTCCTTTTTTACCTTGCTGCTTGAGTTTTTCTCTAGCAGGCTTGAGCAATTCTTTGTTAATTGATTCTAAAATGCCATTGGTGCGCGGTTCTAAATATTGCCGTAACTGACCGCGAAGTTTGGGACTATCTTTAGTTTTGGCAGTAATTTTGGCAATACCTACAGATAATTCAGCCTCAACGCCAATATCTAGCGGCGTTTGCAAAAACTCTGAGATTTCAGTAAATAGATTTTTAAAGTATCCTGGTTTAAGGTTAATTTTGATTGCTTCTAGACTTTGACTCACCTCACGAGCTACCGCCAGTAAAATATCTGTAACATCAATATCAGCCATATCCAGACTTTGGCTAGACTCGAAATAAACCACATGAAATTCCTGCTGTTCTAACTCTGCTTTTAGCCGCAGTAACTCAGTCGATTTGCCACAGCCGATATGTCCGGTAAATAATTGACAGGTAGATTGTTCTGGTGCAAGGCGGGTGATAGTTCGCCCAAGTTCTTCAATAATCTTGGCACCACGCACTTTAGAGAAATCAATATAATATTGTCTATCCTCTGGTTTGCTTACAATCAGAGTTTTGCTGGGGTTGCAAGCTTGAAAAAACCTGACTAAATCTAGTTTCATCACAAATAACCTGAAATTAGGCTGACACTCTTGCCCATTTCAGTGATTATACAGACGATAAAGCGGCTATTTCGGAAAAACCTTTTTTAGAATGACTGATTATTTACGTCCCGATATGGTTAAGTTATGGCTAAAAACTAAAACTGGCGTAGGTTGTTGGGTTTCCTTCTTCAACCCAACATTATCATAGCTGAAATAGCTGATTAACCAAGGTTTTACCCCACCCTAACCCTCCCCTTTACAAGGGGAGGGAACAACATTTTTTCTGTTTCCCCCCTTTATAAGGGGGGATTAAGGGGGGTAATAGGACTTGTGTATACACGGCAGCCTTACAAAGGGGAGGGAACTGGATTTCTTGTTTCCCCCTTGGAAAGGGGGGTAATTCGACTTGTGTGTACACCGTAGGCAAGCGAGGAGGGGAGTAAAAACGTAGCTTTGGCTGTTTGCTTTAAAATCAATAACAAAATGTCCAAGCTACAAAAAATGTCTACAATTTTAACTTTTCACCCCGAATCGAATAATCTAACAACTCCATCGGGTGAATAACTGAAATCTTCTTACCTTGCAACTGCAAATGCTTCGTAATTTGCAAAGTACACCCCGGATTAGCAGAAGCAATTAACTCAGCACCAGTATTCAACAAATTCTGCACTTTTTGCCGACCCAATTCTTCAGCAACTTCTGGTTGTAGCATATTATAAACCCCAGCGCTACCACAACATAAAGCCGCATCTATTGGTTCTCTCAACTTCACCCCTGGAATTTGTCGCAACACCTGACGCGGTTGGACGCTAATCTTTTGACCATGCAATAAATGACAAGCATCTTGATAAACTAAATTCAAAGGTTTATCAGTTAGCGGTGAAAGTTTGGCAGTTAACCCAACAGTTGCCAAAAATTCTTGAGCATCTTTAACTTTAGCGGCAAAATCCTTCGCCTTTTGCCGATATTCAGGGTCATTTTCTAAAATGTGACCGTATTCTTTTAAAGTATGACCACAACCAGCAGCATTGATAATCACAAAATCTACATCAGTCTTGGCAAAACTATCAATCATCTGCCTTGCTAAAGCTTTCGCCTGTTCTGTTTGCCCTTGGTGTTCAGGAAGCGCTGCACAACAACCTTGAGATTTGGGAATCACAACTTCACAACCATTCGCTGTTAAAACCCGCACCGTTGCTTCATTCACGGGAGAGAAAAACAGCCGTTGCACACAACCCAAAATTACCCCGACTCGATAGCGCTTCTCACCTTTAGCAGGAATCACACTAGGCAGATTATCTTGAAAAGATTTGAGAGTAATTTCTGGCAAAATAGATTCCATCGCTGCCAAACGAGGCGATACTTTATTGAGTAAACCTGTAGCGCGAAAGAATTTAGCAAACCCCAACTTTTGATAAACCAACAACGGAACTAATAAAACTCGTAAAAGATTGGGATAGGGAAACAAAGAAAATATTAGTTTCCGAATAAATTTATCTGGCAAACTGCGGGGATAATTCCGTTCAACTTGGTGACGAGTTGCAGAAATCAACTTATCATACTGCACCCCAGAAGGACAAGTGCTTACACAAGCAAGACATCCCAAACAAGAATCAAAATGTTCTACAGTTGCCGTATTTAAAGCAATCTCACCCTCATTAATTGCATCCATTAAATAGATGCGTCCTCTAGGTGAATCCATCTCCTTACCAAGCACCCGATAACTCGGACAAGTCGAGAGACAAAATCCACAATGTACACAACTATCAATCAACTTCGGGTCAGGCGGATGACTCTCATCAAACCCCTTCAAATTCTTTAAACTAGCCGTATTATTAACAGAATTTTCTGAAACCTGCATAATTAATTCTTTTCCCCTCTTCCTTGGCGTTCTTGGCGTTCTTGGCGGTTCGTTCTATTAAAACTAAATTCCACCCACAAACCGACCAGGACTTAAAATCTTCTTACTATCAAACTGTTCCTTAATACGGCGCATCAACGGCAAAGCATTTCCCGTATAACCCCAAACATCTATTTGTTCTTTAACCGCCATTGGTGCTGACAAAATTGTTAAAAAACCTCTATTAGCTTGAGTAGAATCGCGCACCTTCAAAACTTGATTTTTACTCTCTAATTGTAACAAACCTAAACCACTACTTATATGAATTAAACCCAACTCCACCTGAGTCAAAATCTCCACAGCAGCAGTAGGTAACACTCCTATTTTGCAGGTAATTACAGATTCTGTAGCATTAGTATGTATTCGTTCTTGCAATCTCTGCCATAGACTAGCCTCATCACCATCGGTAAAAATTGCCCCATCTAAACCTAACTTTTGCCCAACTTCCAAAACTCGGTTTGACTGTTCCTTAACACTCTCACTAATACTTTGAAAGCGGGCAATTAATCCTAGCCCTTCACCCAAACCTAAGCTGGACACCAATTTAGTTGATAGCAAATCAGCCTGAACTGGTGTTAAAGCCGAACCTCGAAGGATATCAGCCGCTTGAGATACAGCCTCAGCATTACCAGTTAGTACCACCGTTCCCGATGCCTCCGATAGCGGATACAGGCGAAAAGTTAGTTGACTAATAAAGCCTAATGTGCCGTAAGACCCAGTAAGCAACTTCATTAAGTCATATCCAGCAACATTTTTAACTACTCTTCCCCCAGCTTTGGCGATTTCTCCATCAGCACGGACAAAGGTAATACCTAGTAACTGGTCGCGCACACTACCATAACGTTGTCGCAGAGAACCTGTATCACCCGTGGCGACAATACCGCCAATGGTTGCTGATTCCGGTGCTGCGGGGTCAAGGGCAAGAAATTGCCGCGATTTTGCCAAAAGTGCTTGGAGAACCGAGAACTTCATTCCAGCTTCTACTGTGACAGTTAAATCGCCAACAGCATGTTCAATCAGTTGCTTGATGCGTTCTGTACTAACTACGACATCAACGCCCTTAGCTAAACCACCCCAGCTAAGTTTACTGCCATTACCACAGGGGAGGACGCGCCAGTTGTGACTGTGAGCTTTGGCGATAACTGCGGCTAATTGTTGTTGGCTATGGGGATAGACGATACAACTGGGAGATTTTCCAGAAGTTATAGCCTGTTGGATACGGTTTTGCTGGACTATTTCGATATTTTCCCAAAGGCAAACAGCATTTTCTTCGCCGATAATAGATGCAAAATCAGTAGCGCACACGCCTTCCGGCCTGTCGTTAGACATCGCTTTCATTGAGTTTATTTTTTTACGCCCTACATCTAATTTACTGGTTAACCTGACCAAAAAAGCGCATTGCCATATAAATCAATACGGTTCAGTTAAGGGCTACTGGTAAAAATTTTGGGTTTTCGAGAGACGCGATAAATCGCCGTATCTACAAGTGTTTTGGTCTTATCTAAACTGTATTGCCATATAAATAGGACTTACACAAAACTACACGCGGTAGGGGCAATTCATGAATTGCTCCTACCGGAAAACCAAGATTGGGGATATTTTTTGTGTAAGCTCTAATAAAATAATTTGATGTTACTTTGATTAACTTTTAGAAAAAAGAAAGTAGCAGAAGGGTAATTTTTACCACTCTGCTACAAACAAACGGAGGTATAAACTTAATTATTTAATTGGCATGAATTAATTCTTGGGGCGCGGCGGCATCATAAGCTACAGCTTTAACAAATTCATTGAGAACGTCTTTGAGTCTTTGGTCAATTTCCTCATCTAAGACAACGCTGTTATCAGCTTGTCGTTGAATTTGTTTATCTACTGCATAAACAGTAGCTAGGATATGCCGCGCTCCTAATTCCGATAATACAGGTTTCAGAGCATATTCAATTGCCAATAAATGAGCGATCGTTCCACCAAGGGCGATCGGTAATATAGGTTTACCTGTGAATGATTTTTGTGGGAGCAAATCTAGAAATGTTTTCAGGACTCCTGTGTAAGCAGCTTTGTAGATTGGGGTGGCAATAATCACACCATCTGCCTTTGCTAATAAAGCTTTTGGTTGTTCCAAAGCAGGGCTGTCGTATCGTCCAAAAACTAAATCTTCAGCAGGCAAATCCCGAACTGAAATAATGTCTACATGCAAGCCTTCTTGTTGTAAAAGCTTGGCGGTGTATTCAATAACACCATAAGTTCTAGATGGATGGGTTGGACTACCTGCGATCGCTAAAATAGTTGTCATTCAATTAAACTCCCAATTTCTAAAACGGGTTGAGTATGTTTTGTGGTTTTAGTCTTCATCGCTTCTGCGGTGTTAACTTTCTCACTGAGACGTTTGTAGGGACGGCGCAAACTCATACTTTCCACTTCCCAGATGTAGCCATGAATAACCACATCTTGGGGAATTAGAGCAGAATTACGCAGCAATTCAACCTGCTGTGTGCAGATTTCATCTACATCGGTAAAGGTTTTAATCCATTTGGAAAAAACGCCTTTTGGTAGCTTTAATTCTGGTAAAGCAGGATCGACACTAACTTGATCCACATCAATACCTTGATTTCGCAATACCTCACTGACAAAGTCTCCTGATGCTGTCATCATGCCACATTCAGTATGATTAATAACGATGATTTCTTTTGTGCCAAAAAACTGTGTAGTTAACATCGCTGACCGAATAGCATCATCCGTAACTAACCCTCCAGCATTACGGAAAATATGAGCATCTCCCTCACCAATTCCCAATACTTTTTCTATTGGTAATCGCTCATCCATACACGCCAACACCCACAAGCGTTTATTGTTAGGTATCCCCAACTGACGACGCAATGCCCACGCTTCTTTTTCTGAGATTTTTTGGTCAATTTGTTGGTGCAACATGGCTGGTAATTTTCTAGTTCTTAATTACTAGGATATGGACGTTGCCCTTTCTTGATGCTGTTGCTTAGGGAAATCTTCATTTGCCACAATTTCGCCAAATGGACTCAAGACATGTTGCTTCTCCACTGTCGGCAGATTCTCTAAGGGCAAATGGGGAAATAGAAGTTCTGCAACTCGATAAGCTTCTTCTAGGTGGGGATAGCCAGAGAGGATAAAGGACTCAATACCCAAATCTGCATATTCCAATATCCTGGCCGCTACAGTTTGAGGATCTCCTACTAAGGCTGTTCCCGCACCACCCCGTACCAAACCGACTCCTGCCCACAGGTTCGGGCTAATCTCTAATGCTTCACGATTGCCGTGGTGTAATTGAGTCATCCGTTGTTGCCCAACTGAATCCATCCGCGCATAAGCTTTTTGAGCTTTAGCGATCGCTTCGTCATCTACATATTTAATCAAATCATTGGCTGCATCCCAAGCTGCACTCTCGGTTTCGCGCACAATCACATGTAAACGAATCCCAAACCGCAAAGTCCGGCCTTCTACTTCTGCAAGTCTGCGAACTGATGCAATCTTCTCGGCTACTTGCGCCGGTGGTTCACCCCAAGTTAGATAGACATCTATGTGCTTGGCAGCAATTTTTTGAGCAACGGCAGAGGAACCACCAAACCACAAGGGTGGATATGGCTTCTGAACAGGTGGAAACAGCAGCTTACCATCTTGAATATTGAGATAATCGCCCTGAAGATTGGCTTGTTCTCCACTAGCGATCGCTCGCCATACTGTCAAAAATTCATCTGTTAATTCATAGCGCTGATCGTGATCCAAATGCAAGCCATCTCCTGCCAACTCTACAGGATCGCCTCCTGTCACGACATTAATCAGCAAGCGTCCTCCAGAGAGGCGATCGAAAGTTGCCGCCATCCGTGCTGCCACTCCAGGGGATACCAAGCCGGGACGAATCGCTACCAAAAAACGCATCTGTCGCGTCAGCGATACCAGCGTTGACGCTACTATCCAAGCATCTTCACAAGAACGTCCTGTGGGCAGTAATGCCCCTGTATAACCAAGGTCATCCACCGCTTGGGCTATCTGCCGCAGATAAGGAAACCTTACTGCCCTACCGCCTGTAGCAGTTGCAAGGTAACGTCCGTCGCCGTGGGTTGGGATGAACCATAGTAGCTGCATGAATCCTGTCCTTTTAAATACGGTAAAACGATAGAAATACCGTGCTTTATTTTTATAGATTTAGAGTATCACATATTCTACAAAAGCCCGCAAGAAGTTTTTTTAGAAACTCCGGTATTCCTATCAGACCAATGTATATTAAACAGTGTTCAATAAGATCGCGATCGCAAAAATTGGGCATAGGGAAGAGCTACCAATGCTCAATGCGGCGGCTATTCTTCTCCACCCACAAGGGAATGGAGTTTGCCGCCGACTTCCAATGATTACCCAATTTGTTGTTTCTTAGCTAATTTTAATCAGTCTATCAGGGCTAATTCAGAGCGATCGCTGATTATAGTGATTAATGTAGGGAATTCCGTACTGGAGTTGATTGTCCAGTTAACCGGAAAATAGAAAATAATAGATATATGGACAAACGCTATTTTTTTCAGGCTAGTGCAGTAATAGTCGGCACAGCATTGTTATCAAAGTATATCAATTGGGAGTCAAAAGCGATGACAACTTCTAAGAGTGGATTTGAAATTACCAAACCAGAACAAGAGTGGAGTACAATTTTAACGCCAGAACAGTTTAATGTATTGCGTAAACACGGGACTGAACGCCCTCACACCAGCCCATTGGATAAGGAATACGACAATGGTACTTATTATTGTGCTGCGTGTGAACTACCACTATTTACCTCTGATACCAAATTTAACAGTGGTACTGGCTGGCCTAGCTTTTTTAAACCGATTGAAGGTGCGATCGCTTTTACTGTAGATAAGTCGTTGTTTATGAGCAGAACTGAAGTACATTGTAGTCGCTGTGGTGGTCATCTAGGTCATGTTTTTGATGACGGCCCTGCACCCACTGGCAAACGCTACTGCATGAACGGGGTTTCGTTGAAGTTTACCCCTGCCTAATACGTCGTAGAGATATGCACGCGCTAACCTAATTTATCAAATTTTGAGGCTTGACCAAGGGTGAATAGATTGTTGACAATAACTTCTCTTCCTCAATGCTCATGGACGAGATATTGCCAATTAAAAAAATACAACTCTTGGTCTTCGCTAAAGCTATTTACCTAAATCATCCTATTTGCTTGGGCTGTTTTTCTCCTTTTTGTCTTTGGGATCTTTTTTAGGTTTTTTAACTTCTTTATTACTTTTTCTTTCCTTCGACATCAGCGTTCTCCAACTAGGTTACTTAGTGAAAGCCTCCACATTCTGCTGTCAAAAAATCAGGATATGACTTACTTGATATTATTTGAAGGCAAAAAAGAAAGCGTCAAACATAAATGCCACTAACTACTATAATACGATGTTGTTTGATTATCAGAGTCAATCCAAAATTTAATATCCAAAATTGTTTGACTATTGCTCCAACAATTTCATCCGTTGCCACCAACGATTGAGGGGATAATAGACCACAGGTGCCCACAGACTACTAAGAATGGCAGAGGCTAGGGCGACACGCTGGTAATATGTCCAAATATCTGTTAGTTTGCGCTCATTCCCTATCAAAGTTAATTGCAACCCAAAGATAGTTTCTGCCAAAACTGCCATCACAAAGACAATTACAGCAATTGAAATAAAATCTTCTTCAATAAAACGCTGTTTTTGGAGCAGACAAGTTAAAATTCCCACTATCCCTAAACTGATGGCATGAGTAGGGTTAGGTGATGTCATTGAATCTTGAAGTAGCCCCAGAACTATACCTGCCAAGGCTCCGGCAAATACTGTACGCTTTACACTCCAAGCTACCACCCAAATTAACAGCCAGTTAGGGCCAATTCCCAATAATTCCATACCTGGCAGGCGGGTTGGCAATAATAGTAAACATAACAGTACAGAACTAGCCGTCACCATCCACCCGAACAACTTTCGGACACCGGGATGCCAACGAGAAAGCGGCTGGATTTGAAACTTAGATTTTCGCCCCGACGATTTTGGCTTTTTCTGCCTGCTAGCACCAAATGCAGGAATCTTCATTTTTCTATAGATTTTCTGGAAGAATTTACTTAGACTTTTGCGGTAATTGATTTGCCGGCTTTTCGTTTTCTAACTCTTGGTTTTCTGGCTTTGGATAAACTGTTACCCAATCAAGAGAGCGGATTGGCGGAAAAAGCTCAATTTTTGCCACTGATGCCGGAAGTTTCTTTAAATCGAGGGACTTAATTCGTCCTACTGCCAAGCCAGATGGAAATTTCTGACTATAAGTAGACGTGGAAACTAAATCTCCTACCTTAACATTTGGAACTTTTTCATAAAACTCCAGCACAGCTTCAGCAGAAGAATCTCCTCGCAAAACGCCTTTAGCTGCCGTACGACTAATTGATACACCCACTTGACTTTTGAGGTCACTGATTAATAATACTCGGCTAGTATTAGGAGTTACACTTTCCACCAAACCCACTAGTCCGCCATCTGCCTTGACTATGAAGCCTTCCTGAATCCCTGCATTCGCGCCGCGATTCAGAGTAACTTGTTGCCACCACTGGTCAGCACTACGTCCTATCACCCGGGCTGGAACTGGCCGTGATGCCAGAGGCTCTTTTTCTACATAGCCTAATAAATCTTGTAGCTTTGTCTTTTGACTTTCCAAATCTACTATCCGGGTTTCCAATTCCAATATCCGGGCATCTCTAATCCGTTCTTCTGGAGTTGGCCCCGACTGTAACATCTCTAACGGACGGGTAATTGCCTGATATGTCTCAAGCACCAATTCACCTTGAGTCTGTCGCAATATGTAAGCACTACCAACTACTAGAGCTAACAACCCGATTTGTAACCCTTTACGATCCCACCAACGCCGTATTGTAACCATATATACCTTATCTACTTACACAATTAAGTTCTATTTGGATTCTCTTTATATAGAACCCAAATAGAACTCAAATAGAACTCAAGTATGATATTTTTTTGTTACATATTGCGAGAGCTTTCTGTAACAACCCGTTCTAACTGTTTGAAGTTCTCTAACACCCGACCTGTTCCCAGCACAACACAACAGAGAGGGTCGGCGGCAATATGGGTTACAATCCCGGTTTCATGGCTAATTAAAGTATCTATGCCTTTGAGCAAAGCACCACCACCAGCTAACATGATACCTCTGTCAATAATGTCTGCTGCTAGTTCTGGAGGTGTACGTTCCAGTGTCCGCTTCACAGCTTCTATAATTACTGATAGCGGTTCCAACATGCTTTCACGGATTTCTGGGCCTTTGATGGTTACAGTTCGCGGTAGACCAGAAAGCAGGTGTAAACCTCGGATTTCCATCATCGCATCATTATCATCATGGGTAGGATAAGCAGAACCAAGGCGAATCTTGATGTCTTCGGCAGTGCGTTCACCAATGACTAAGTTATGAACTTTCTTAATATACTGAATGATTGAATCAGTCAGTTCATCCCCAGCAATGCGTACTGATTCGCTGATTACCGTACCCTGAAGACTCAGCACTGCGACTTCTGTTGTACCACCACCAATATCAATAATCATGTTACCTGTGGGTTCGGCAACCGGTAGTCCTGCACCAATGGCCGCTGCTACGGGTTCATCGATTAAATAGACTTTTCTTGCTCCTGCTTGGTGAGCCGCATCCATCACAGCCCGCCTTTCTACACCCGTGACACCACTGGGAATGCCAATGACAATTCGGGGTAAAATTAGAGATCTGCCTTCATTTACACGCTGAATAAAGCTTTTCAGCATCAACTCGGCTATATCGAAATCAGCAATTACACCATCGCGCAAGGGGCGGAGGGCAATCACATTTCCAGGTGTGCGGCCGAGCATTTTTTTGGCTTCTTCTCCTACTGCTAGGGCTACCTTTTCGTTGACATCGATAGCAACTACAGAAGGCTCTTGCAGTACAATCCCTTTACCAGATACATAAACCAGGGTGTTAGCAGTACCGAGGTCGATACCCATATCCAATGATGTGCGAAAGTTCCTAAAAATACCCACGCCTCTATAAGCCCCCTATGTACGATACTTCTTGACTACAACGGTAAGAGTAGATTCGATTATGTTTGTATCCTAAGTTCAGTAAACTAAACTATTTTTTTATATGATTCCCAGGAATATTTACGATGTCTCAGGGATCTATGTTTTGATATTCTCTGGTTTGCTTAGTATATCCGTATACTTTTATGTGTTTCTCCAATTAGTTATGTATAATTTTTCAAGTCAATTATATTGTTAACTGTTTAACACATTATTTTCAAGTGTTTCACAATTCGCTATGATAAAAGTCAGAATTCACGAGTACACCTGTACTCAAAGGTAATACGTATGAGTATAAATGTTGTCACCCTTGTTGGTCGTGTAGGCGGCGACCCAGATATAAAATATTTTGATTCTGGCAAGGTTGTATGTAAATTAACACTAGCTGTCAAGCGGAGATCCCGTAATAGCGATCAACCAGACTGGTTCGAGTTGGAAATATGGGGAAAGACAGCAGAGTTCGCAAAAAATTATGCGCATAAAGGTAAGCAAATTGCCGTTAAAGGTTCCTTAAAGTTTGACACATGGAGCGATCGCCAAACAGGAGTAAGCCGTTCTAAACCAGTTATTCTAGTAGATCAACTGGACTTATTGGGTTCTAAGCAAGATGGAGACGATAGAACGGGAGATATGTCTCCAGAACATTTTTAATTAATTGGGCATTGAGAATTGATTATTAGTCCTTTGTCTTCACAAATGACAAAGGACTAATGACAAATGACAAATAACTAATAACTAATTTGCAACGTTACCGATGCTTCTACTTCCTGTTCACCACCAACGACAGGAGTGGAAGAATCAGCTAGCTTTGCAGCCTCAGCCCGTAAAAACATGGGTGGTGGAGGCGGAGTTGCATTATTAACTTGAATGCTGACTATTTCTTTGGGTTTGAAACCCAAGGCACTGAAAACAGCGTCGGCTTGCTGCTGGGCATCTTGGGTGGCTTCCTTTAATGCTTGTTTTTGAGCAGTTGCGATCGCTTCATCATTCGCAACAAAACTAATACCATTAATTTGTGTTGCACCCGCTTTCACTGCATCATCCAATAATGTCCCAGCTTTTTCAGTAGGAATTCTAAAGCTCACGGTGTTATTGGCAGCATAGCCTGTAATTCGCTGCACATTATTGGTGTAGCTATAAACTGGATTCAGGCGGATACCAGTAGTTTGTAATTTTTCGACATTTTGGCTCTTGAGGAACGCAACTACAGCCGATGACTTCCGGGCGGCTTCTTGCTGTACCTCCTCTGCTGTTTTTCCCTGAATCTCTACTCCTAAGCTGACTTGCGCCAGGGTTGTAGGAATCGTTTCAACTCCCCGACCACTGACACTAAGGGTTCGCCACAATTTATCTTTTTCTTGCGCCAATGCAGGTAGTACAAAAGTTGCACATAAAAGCATTGCTAAAGGCAGTATTTTCCACAAGTTTCCAGATGGAAATTGTGAACCGGGTAAAGCGGCTCTAGTCATAAGATTTGCACTCCTCAAAGTATCCACAGATGTTTTTAATAAGCATATTTAGCAATCTTCTGGTGGTTGTTAAAAGTCACCAGTCACCACAAGTTTTTCACAACTTAAGTGCGATCGCTAGATCCGATTTGTATGTTCTTACTTTGACACTGCGATCGCCAAAAGCTGAAATGGTTACATTTTTTGAAACTAAAAAAATTACCCGAAAATTTTTAAAGATTTTGTCATGATGGTAAATTAATTCACCTAATTTGACTTACTACGACTTCCTAAACTGTTTGTAGGCAAGGCTTACGAAGTTTTCTGATAGCGCTTGATTGAGTAGACGAATGGCAGAAATTAAGTTTTTGAACCTGCCAATAGCGTTTCCACATATAGATGTTTTTCAGAAACACGTCAGAATCAAAGAGAAGGATTTTCACAGAACCCATGCATTTGTTAGATCCAATCAACTTCTCTTTTCCTCTGCTGGCTACCGCAACAGAAGCAGCAGACAGTTCAATGATAGTAGCCGCAGTGCTACTCAGCTTAGTAGTCATTTATCTCGCCAGCAAAGTTGGTGGAGAGTTATCAAACAAAGTGGGTTTACCGCCCGTCTTAGGCGAACTAGTAGGTGGTGTGGTAATTGGCATCTCTGTTTTCCACCTTTTAGTGTTTCCAGATGGCGGCACAGACAGTTCTAACTCTTTGATCGTGTCCTTCCTGCAAATCACTGCTGGTTTAACTCCTGAAGCCACTCCAGCCGTGTTTGCAGCCCAGTCTGAGGTCATTTCCGTTTTGGCAGAGTTGGGTGCGATCGTTCTGCTGTTTGAAATCGGTTTAGAGTCGAACTTAAAAGACTTAATGGCAGTTGGTGTCCAAGCCACCGTTGTCGCAGTAGTGGGGGTAGTAGTACCCTTTGCTGCTGGGACTGTGGGATTGATGACTTTATTTGGGATTGCTGCTGTACCCGCAATTTTTGCAGGGGCGGCTTTGACTGCTACTAGTATTGGGATTACTTCCAAGGTGCTGTCAGAGTTGGGGCGACTCAATTCTAAAGAAGGGCAGATTATTTTGGGTGCTGCTGTCATTGACGATGTTCTAGGAATCATCGTTTTAGCGGTAGTTGCCAGTCTAGCTAAAGATGGCGTGGTGGATGTCAGCAAAGTTATTTATTTGATTATCAGCGCCACTGGTTTTATTTTGGGAGCAATTCTACTAGGGAATGTTTTCAATAAGTCCTTTGTAGCGATCGCCGATCAGCTCCAAACACGCGGCGAACTGGTAATACCAGCATTCATCTTCGCCTTTGCTATGGCATACCTTGCCGCCGTCATCCACTTAGAAGCAATTTTGGGAGCTTTTGCGGCGGGTTTAGTTCTGGAAGAGACAGATAAGCGCAAAGAACTGCAAACGCAAGTCTTTCCCATTGCCGATATGTTAGTGCCAATTTTCTTTGTTACTGTTGGGGCAAAAACTGATTTGGGAGTATTAAACCCAGCAATTCCCGACAATCGAGAAGGTCTAATTATGGCAACTTTCCTGATTACAGTAGCCATTCTCGGTAAAGTAATCACAGGCTTAAGCGTGTTTGGTCAACCAGGAATTAACCGTTTAGCGATCGGTGTGGGGATGATTCCCAGAGGGGAAGTTGGCTTAGTGTTTGCTGGTGTCGGCGCAGCCAGTGGCGCTCTCTCGAAACCATTAGGGGCAGCAATCATTATGATGGTTATCTTGACAACCTTTTTAGCTCCTCCTTTGTTACGATTTGTGTTTCCAGACCCAAAAACTGTTGATACAAGCTTAGAGCAACTGGTTTTAGATGGTTC
Organism: Nostoc sp.; assembly: GCF_036917465.1. Lineage (GTDB taxonomy): Bacteria > Cyanobacteriota > Cyanobacteriia > Cyanobacteriales > Nostocaceae > Nostoc. The sequence continues at coordinate 39,698 of NZ_JBALDL010000072.1, read as the reverse complement.
CTCTGGTAACTCGTTGGTAATTGAACCACCTCAGTCCAGGGTGTCAGCATCAAATGATAGTAGCAATTTGGAAGTCACTCCAGATTCTAGCGATCGCTAATCAAATTCTTGGGTAAATTCTTACTGAGTTTTGAGTGGTTTTCTCTCAGAACTCAGCACTCCAAATTCAGTAAAATCACCGTATTTTGAAGATTCTGCAATTATAAAGTGGAAACTTCTCTCTCCAAATTTCCGTCCCATCTGATTGTAGAATAATCGTCTGTTTATAATTTCTACCAGCATTCGGAATGTTATTTATTTCCAGTCTCCCTTGGCAAGTTGGCCTTTATCTGAATATTTTCCAGCTAGTTAGGGAGTAAAACCCATAAATCTTGCTAGATCGTCTGACGGTAATGGGAATTATCTATTTAGTACATTGATGGCAACAAACAAAAAAAAGTTATCAGTGAACGGTTATCAGTTATTAGTTTTCTAGCTCCCTTGGGAGTTAGAGTTTCTACCTCTAGAGGTGGAAAATTTCACATGGGGATTTAAACCCAATTATGAAACCTGGAAACTGATTTAAGCGTGTCTTTATACCAGCTTAAAAATCCAACAAGGCATCAAAGATCAAGTCGAGGTGGTGATGGCGTGATGATTTCCCAATGAATTGAGATATTGATGGCTCCCATGAACGTGAATTAGGAGAAAGAACTGTGAAATTACACTGGTTACTACCCAGCACTATTGGAACTATCTTCATGCTATCGTCGCCTGCAATGGCTGCGAAGCTTGAATCTTGGCGCTTTGATGCTAATCAAAACAGGCTGGAAATTAATACTGTAGGAACAGTTCAACCCCAGGCAAAACTAGTTTTTAACCCAACTCGACTGGTAATTGATTTGCCAGGAACGACATTTGGCCGTCCACAAATAACCCAACAGGCGGGCGGTGGAATTCGCTCGATTCGCGTTGGGCAGTTTGATACAGAAACAACACGTATAGTTGTCGAACTGACACCTGGTTATACTTTAGACCCCAAACGAGTCCAATTTGTGGGGACAACTGGCGAACCCCCTGCGGGGACACTTCGTGAACGCTGGACGGTGCAATTACCTAGACCAGAAGTTGATAGAGTAGCCTCATCTCCTACCTTATCTCCTAGAAGTGCTTATAGTGTTGTTACCCCAGACTCTGAGCCGCAACCTAGTAGCATTTCAAGGGTTGCCACTACTACACGAGGGGCAACTCAAATAGAGGGCTTGACAGTAACAGGCGATGGGTTGTTCATCCGTACCAGTGGAGGTAATCCTGGAATTCAGGTAGTTCGCAGCCGCGATGGGGCTAGCATCTTCATAGATGTCTCTGGCGCATCTTTATCACCACGTCTGGCGCAACAGAATAGTATACCTGTTAACAAACATGGTGTTAGCCGTGTCGAATTCACCCAAGTACAAAACCAAACTCCTAGTGTACGCTTGACTTTGCGGATAGATAAAAATAGCCCAAATTGGCAAGCAAGTAATAGTAACAGTGGTGGTTTGGTGCTTCTGCCTAGTCGTGTTGTCAAATTGCCTGGAAGTAGTAATTCGGACAATCAATCACAACCACTCTCATTACCTAGCAGATTATCTGCTAACAACTCCTTAGCAACCATTGAGTCTGTGCAACTGGCTGATAATGGCAGACAACTGCTCATTAAAGCCAACCAAACTTTATCTGCTACAGGAACCTGGGATAGATCCTCCGGTGTGTTCCGCATTACAATTACCAATGCCAAGTTAGCTAAGAGAGTTACAGGCCCGACTTTTTCCCCCAATAGCCCCATTCTCCGGGTACGTCTGCAACCCCAAGCAGCCAACACAGTCGTTGTTTTAGTCCAACCAGCAGCCGGAGTGCAACTTGAACAACCCCGGCAAATCGGCGACGAGCTACTGGCTATACCAATACAAGGTTCTCGTCGAATTGTCGCCCTCCCCGGAAAACCGCCTTTTGCTTTACCTGGGCTACCACCGCCAAATCGGGGGCCATTCCCAGACCCAAACAATCCCAATCCCCAGCCGCAATTCCAACCACAACGCCGAGTTAGCAATGGACGAGTGGTAGTCATTATTGACCCCGGACATGGCGGTAAAGACTCAGGAGCGCTTGGTATTGGGGGGGCACGCGAAAAGGATGTGATCTTGCCGATTGGAAGAAGGCTAGCACAGATTTTGCAGCAAAATGGTGTACAAGTAATTATGACGAGAGATTCTGACTATTTTGTTACTCTTCCTGGAAGAGTGCAATTAGCAGAGCGAGCTAATGCTGATGTGTTTGTTAGTATCCACGCTAATTCAGCAGGTGCGACTCGTCCCGATGTTAATGGCTTGGAAGTTTATTATTACGACAGTGGTCTGGGTCTAGCTCGTATTGTCCGTAGTAGCATTCTTCAAAGTATTGGTACTCTCAAAGACAGGGGAGTACGACGAGCCAGATTTTATGTCCTCAGAAAAAGTTCTATGCCTTCCATTCTCGTGGAAACGGGTTATATGACTGGTCGTGAGGATATGGCTAGGCTGAGAACCTCAGCTTACCAAAATCAAATGGCAGAAGCGATCGCTCGTGGTGTTCTTCAGTATTTAAAGAGAAGATAAGTAATTTAGCCGAAATTATTGAGTAAATACATCTAATCTTTACCATTGTTCTCCAATTTAGTAGTAAAACAATTTAAGTATTATTGCGGCGGGACAAGAATAGCATCTTTAGTTATTGTCATCTGATGCTTTGCAAGTCAAATTTATATGAGCTAATGGATGGCATGGCAAAATTAGAGGAGCGTGCTATATTTTACGCCATTAGCTGTGTCTTAATAACAGCGTAATACTCAAGTGTGTGCGGTGATGGTGTGAGGATTTGCCAATATGTTGAGATGTTGACGGCTCCCATGAATATGAATCAGGAGAAAAGACTGTGAAATTACGCTGGTTACTATCCAGTACTATTGGAACTATCTTCATGCTATCGTCGCCAGCAATGGCCGCGAAACTTGAATCTTGGCGTTTTGATATCAATCAAAATAAGCTGGAATTTAATACTGTAGGGAATGTTCAACCCCAAGCACAATTAATTTTTAACCCCACTCGTTTGGTAATTGATTTACCAGGAACGACATTTGGCCGTCCGCAGCTAACCCAACAGGTAGGTGGTGCAATTCGCGCTATCCGGGTTGGACAGTTTGACGAACAAACAACACGCATAGTCGTTGAACTGACTCCTGGTTATACCCTAGACCCCAAAGGAGTACAATTTGTTGGTAGAAGTGGCGAATCTCCTGCGGAGAGACTTCGTGAACGCTGGATGGTGCAATTACCTACGCCAGAAGCCGAAAATATCCCCTCAACAAATACTGGTGGGCAAGAACAAGCTCTAGCAACCGCAACTCCACCGAGAACATCTCCATCAGTATTCCCCCCAAGAAGTATTTACAACGTGGTGACAACACCCCCTGTCAATCCACCTAAAAACGGAATGCTTGCCGCCAGGGTAACTCAAATTGAGAACTTACAAGTCACAGGCGATGGTTTTTTCATCCGTACCAATGGTGGTAATCCTCAGATTCAGGTAAATCGTAGCAACGATCAAAGGGCAATTAACATCGACATTGCCAGCGCTACTTTATCACCAAATCTAGAGCAACGCGATTTGTCAATTAATCGCTTTGGTGTCAGCCGGATTCAGTTCAGCCAACTACAAACAAGCCCATCTGTTGTTCGCATGACTTTACAGGTGGATGAAAATAATCAAAATTGGCGAGCAACGACTAGCAGTGTTGGCGGTTTTCTGCTTCTGCCCAGTCGTGGCATTGCCCAGTTACCTGGGGGAAATAGTCCACGCCCCATACCATCTAGTACAGCCACTATTGAGTCAGTGCAACTGGGTAATAATGGCACACAACTGCTAATTAGAGCCAACCAAGCTTTATCTGCTACAGGAGGTTGGGATAGAACTTCTGGTTTGTACCGCATTACCATCAACAATGCTCGATTAGCTCCCAAAGTCACAGGCCCGACTTTTAATCCTAATAGCCCTATCCTGCGAGTCCGCCTGCAACCACAAGAATCTAATACTGTCGTCGTCTTAGTTCAACCAGCCGCCGGAGTGCAAATTGGGGAACTCAACCAGGTTGGCGACGAGCTTTTGGCACTAGAATTACAATCCTCTGGTAGCGTCACACCCCCGATTGTTTTACCTCCTCTATCATCGTCAAGTCAAGGGCAATTCCCAAATCCAATAGATAATCCCCGTCCTATATCCCAGGCAAAGCCGCGCCCCACAGTTCCTAGAGGGAAATTACTAGTAGTTATTGACCCTGGGCATGGTGGAAAAGACTCAGGCGCTCCCGGTTTAGGTGGACTTTTAGAAAAGGATGTAATTCTGCCTATTGGTAAAAGGGTAGCAGCAATTTTAGAGCAAAATGGTGTACAAGCAGTACTAACGCGCGATGCTGACTTTTTCGTAGAACTTCAGGGACGGGTAGAAATTGCCCAGCGAGTTAATGCGACTGCCTTTGTCAGCATTCACGCTAATTCAGTTGATAATCGCCCTGATGTCAATGGGTTAGAAGTATATTATTACGATAGTGGTTATGCTCTGGCTGAAGTAGTTCGCAATACCATCCTCCAGGACATCGGTACAATCAAAAACCGGGGAACCCGCAAAGCCAGATTCTACGTTCTCAGAAAAAACTCTATGCCCTCGATTTTAGTAGAAACAGGTTATATGACTGGTCGAGAAGATAATCCTAGATTGGCAACACGAGAATATCAAAATCAGATGGCTGAAGCGATCGCTCGTGGCATCTTAAAATACTTACAGCGTTAATATAGTACAAATTCCTATTAAAAGGTGGTATTTAGACTCCTTTGGCGTGCAGAATTTAGTGGTCAATTAGCCAATTCTCTGCTAAATTCTGTATTTTAAATCCCAAAACCTAAATTTATATCTGCCTGTGTATTCATCTTCGATCTTTGATGCGAATCTTGACGATTTTTCGGCTCTTGAACCCCAACGTGCCCCAATTGGCATCTTTGACAGTGGTGTAGGTGGATTGACGGTACTGCGACAACTATATCGGCAACTCCCTAATGAATCAATTGTTTACTTTGGGGATACAGCTAGACTTCCTTACGGAATCCGTTCCCAAGCAGAAATTTTACAATTTACGCGCGAAATTCTTACCTGGCTAAAACAGCAACAGGTAAAAATGGTAATTATGGCTTGCAATACCAGTTCAGCCCTAGCCCTAGAAACCGTGCGTCAAGAATTCAATATACCCATTTTGGGAGTAATTCTACCGGGTGCAAAAGCTGCCGTGCAGCAAGGAAAGCGAATTGGTGTAATTGCTACTCCAGCGACGGCAAAAAGTAATGCTTATAAGCACGCCATCCTCGAAATTGCGCCTGATGTTCAAGTTTGGCAAGTTGGATGTCCCGAATTTGTCCCACTCATCGAGCAAAACCGCATTCATGACCCTTATACTGCTGAAGTAGCACGAGCCTATCTACAGCCTCTACTAGAGAAGGAAATTGACACCTTGGTTCATGGCTGTACCCATTACCCCCACCTTACACCAGTATTGCGATCGCTCCTCCCCTCTCAAGTCAAGCTAGTTGACCCAGCCGTTCATGTCGTGGCAGCTTGTGCCCAAGAGTTAGATTTGCTAGGCTTAAGGAATACTCACCTCCCACTGCCAACTCGCTTCGCTGTTAGCGGGTGTCCGCAACAGTTTTCCCAATCAGGAGTGCAATGGCTAGGCTATACCCCAATGGTTGAACAGGTTTGCTTCACTGATACCGCTATTTCCCAACTCCAATAAAACTAATTTGTCCTTAGTCATTGGGCATTAGTCATTTGCCAATATCCAATGCCCAATGACCAATCCCCAATCCCTACTGACTATTAACAGCTTCACTCACCTTTGCCCTTAGAGATATCTCCTGCTTGTGTTTTCCTTCGGTAGATGAAGGGAAACTTGTAGAAACAGTGTTTGTACCCGTTCGCTTTGCCAGTGCTAATAACAGGTAGACTGTGAACAAATATCCAGACGCTAAAATAAAAATCATCATAGGTATACTTCCGTAAATCATTGTTTTACTAGCACCTTTTCAAACGAATATAAAATTCCATAAAATTAGTAGAACCTCAGCCAACCGAGTACATTCTTGATGGCTGTAGTTTCCTATGTTAAAATTACCTATAGAGATAAAATTCTCTAGGGACAAAGAATTTATTGTTCAATGCGACTTCTTGCAGACCATATATCCAACAGTAGTTTAGATTGCTATTTAGCAAGCCAAAACCACGATTATCATCGGTCTACTTGATCTGCGTTATTTTTTTCACACTGATGTGAAAAGAGCAATGCTCGCGCTCAACGTGCGCTGAAGACGTGTAGCGGCTTCCCATAGGGATATCACATAGCTCCAAACCAGGAGTTTTGCATATCGGAGAATAAACCAAAGGAATAATCCCTTTAATCTAAAATACGACTAATTATTTTAGACTCACATAACCAAGCCAGTGAAATCACTTACTAAGTGACCTACTTTTGGGGATGTGAATATCTGAAAAATTCATAATTCCTATATTTTAGCGTAACACAACAGCCCTGAATTTGAAGCCCACTTGACTGCTAAATTTCAAATTTTTTGACCGGCTATAATTCAGTCCTGAAGAAATTTAGTCCTACCATTGGCGACGTGTTTAAATGTATCCATTTTGTCAATAAGTAATATTGCTTGAATTTTGTTTTGAACTGTGGCGGTAAACGTGTACTAGGAAACTACTTAATACAATTTAAGCTGATATTTATTCTCATATACTGAGAATTCATGTTTTAAGTGAGTTTAAAACCTGAGTCCACAAAAACTAAGCATAATTGCTTATTGACAAACGCACGATCTATCTTAGTTATCACCCATAGACTCATGGAAATGAGATTACTTTATGAAAACTTTGCGCTGGCACAGGGTTATCTTAAAATGAGTGTAGGATATGTAAATTTTCGTAACCTAAGTCAGAGTCCGCCCATCCATGACCCCAGCCACCTCCCTGTTTACCCCTGTGGAAGCAGACCTGCGACTACTAGCAGATAACCTAAAACAGCTAGTTGGAAATCGCCACCCCATTTTGTTTGCAGCCGCCGAACATTTATTCGGAGCCGGGGGAAAGCGTATCAGACCAGCAATTGTCCTGCTAATATCGCGGGCAACAATGTTAGAGCAAGACATTACACCGCGTCATCGCCGCCTTGCTGAGATTACAGAAATGATTCACACAGCAAGCTTGGTACATGACGATGTGGTAGATGAATCAGACGTGCGGCGAGGCGTTCCTACCGTTCATAGTTTGTTCGGTAATCGCATTGCCATATTAGCAGGAGATTTTCTTTTTGCCCAATCTTCCTGGTATTTAGCAAATTTGGATAATTTGGAGGTGGTAAAACTCCTCTCAGAAGTCATTATGGATCTGGCTACTGGGGAGATCCAGCAGGGACTAAATCGTTTTGATGCTGGTACTTCGATTGAAACTTACCTCCAGAAGAGTTATTACAAGACAGCTTCGTTAATCGCCAACAGTTCTAAAGCTGCTGGGTTACTCAGTGAGGTTTCGCGGGAAACTGTTGAGCATTTGTATAGCTACGGTCGTCATTTTGGTATAGCATTTCAAATTGTTGACGACATTTTAGATTTCACTAGCACAACAGACACCTTGGGTAAACCAGTGGGGTCGGATCTGAAAAGTGGTAATCTGACTGCACCAGTTTTATTTGCTTTAGCAGAAAAACCATCCTTGGAAGCGCTGATTGATCGAGAGTTTGCTCAAGAAGGGGATTTAGAACAAGCACTAGCACTAATTCAAGATAGTCAAGGCATACAGCAAGCACGGGAGTTAGCTGCTCAACATGCGAAATTAGCAATTGAACATCTTGCAGTTCTTCCACCCTCAGAATCTCACCAGGCATTGATTAACATCGCTGAGTACACACTGAGCCGACTCTATTAAATTAGTTATTAGTTATTAGGTACAAAATAGGGTTTTAGATGCCAATCTGAACCTACCAGATGTACTTAGGTGGGCGAATTTGGCTTAATGGTCAGCTAAAATTTGAAAAATGTTCACTGATAACTATTTGTTAATCAATTTTAGATTAGGTGGAAAATTAAGCCGATCGCTTGGTCTTTTAAAGAACAAAAAGGGTAGTGAGGGGCATTAATTTCTTTTCATCAAAAACTTTTTTAAAAGAATTTGAGATATAAAATTTGGGATGTGGGATTGTATCTAAAAAATCCCACATCCCAAATTTTTCTATGCAATATCAGGAGGTATCTGTTTAGGCGATCGCTGCTCTCGTAACTGTTGCTGCATACGTTTCTCTAGCTCGGTTCGCCGAATTTCAACGGTATGAGTGGTCTTACCCGGCGTTTCCAAAAAAACGATACTATCTACGGGTTCTAATGCCACCAATTGGAACAAAATATGGGTGACAGGAGTAATTTTAGCTAGCATTTGAGGGTCAAGCCCAGCAGGGGAAATTAGAGAGACATCCTGTATGGTAGGGAAAGCGTAAATAACTCGCTTTTCCAATCCTGGATTAGCACGATTGCTCAAAGTAGTTAAAACCCAGCTTGCCTCCGAATTTTGGAGAATATAGTACTGGGAGTGACGTAATTTTTGAGCGATCGCTCTAAGGGCAGGAGCAATTGCTGCAATCAGATTTGGTGTTATACCATCGCGGGGTGCATTGTCAATCAGCAATTGAATTTGTGCTTCTAAATCCATAATGACTTGTATACGGCTCCTGGGTAATGGCAATAACATCTATCAAAGTGTGAACAATCCCAGCCAAGTTGGGAATAATAAAATCAGCCACATTCTCAATGTAGGATTGGTCTGCGTTTAGCTTATACGTAAAATCAAAAAAGCCAATACCCACAGTCGTACAGGTTGTATTTAAATACTTAGGGTCTTTTGAAAACTGAGACTATGAATTCAGCCGCAACCGTAACTATTCCATCTGCAAATATTCTGGGAGAAAATTCTAAAGGCGTGGAGGTGATCTTTCAACTCCTGTCCAAGGAGTTTCAACAATCGACCAAAGCTTCGGAACAAAATTGCCACGATGTAGCAACACGTATTACTACCGAAGTATATAGAATTTGCCATGAGAGCAAACGTATCCAAGCTTCTGGAACTGTAGAAAGCTCGGCGATGACTCTAGCTCGGCATCGGCTACAACAATGTCTCAGGTACTATCAGTTGGGTTCAAATCGGGGCAGGGTAGAATTACACAGTACTCTGAGTGCAATTATTTATCGATACATTAATCCGCCTCAGAAGCAATTGAGTTATCAAGGGCGACTGACTATAATTGAGGATTTTTTACAAAGTTTTTATCTAGAAGCATTAAACGCTTTCCGCCGAGAAAATCAACTTGGTGCTACTTATCGCCCTCAGACGCTTCTAGAATTGTCCGAGTACATGGCATTTACTGAACGCTACGGCAAACGACGCATTCCTTTACCAGGCCGTCAGCAGCAGCTAATTATCTTGCGGGCGCAAACTTTTTCTCAACAGCAGCCCCCAGAAACCAGTGTAGATATAGAACAAGCCGCAGAAGGCAGCAATAATGAAGGCGATGGTTCTTGGGAAGAACCAGCAGTGCATCAATTACGCTCCACAATGGCAACGCAAGCCGAACCTGAACCTGAAGAAGATACTTTGCGTTCCGTTGTAGTTACAGAATTAATGAATTATCTCGAAGAACGGCAACAATCTGACTGTGCTGATTACTTTTCCCTCCGCCTCCAGGATCTATCAGCCCAGGAAATTGAGTCGGTTTTAGGTTTAACCCCTCGCCAGAGAGATTACTTACAGCAGCGCTTCAAGTATCATTTGATTCGGTTTGCATTGTTACACCGTTGGGAATTAGTTCACGAGTGGTTAGAAGCCTCTTTGCATACCAATTTGGGCTTAACTCCCCAGCAATGGCAAGTATACACAGCACAACTGGACAATAAGCAACGATCTTTACTAGAGTTGAAGCAACAAGGACAAGCCGATGAGAAAATTGCAAAAACTTTAGGGTTGTCAATGGCACAGCTTCAAAAACGATGGTTTAAGATTCTTGAGCAAGCTTGGGAAATTCGTAACTCATTAGTGTCCGGATCAGGTGCATCTACTCATGAATAGTGACTCAGAATCCTCACAATACCAGTATCTCAGTTGGTTATTGACAGATGATGTCAAAAATAACGAGCAATCGGTAGAATGTGAGGAAAATGACGGGGTAAAAAAACTCCTCAATGAAGCTACTGCTTCAAAAAGCAGTGAGCCAAAATTGGGAGAAACCCCCCAAACCCTTCAATTGGGAGAAATTCCTACTGTGCTAGATCGTTTCCAAGCCGTCCTTAAGCGTCGGTTACAAATCCAAGTCCAAGAACACCCACCTTTGTTTCCCTGGGAAACACAACTAATCGACTATCCCGATTTTGTTGATGAGCCGTCAATGACGCTCGTTCCTAGCTGGGGGTGGATGGTACAACAGTCGAAGCTGAAACTGCCGTGTGCCTTGCCGGAGAGAGTTTTCCAGCAATTGCTGGAACAATGTCAGGCATTGGTGACATCTTCAGTACCTCTGGGAGCAAAATTAGTTCAAGTGGTGGAGAACTTTTTTCCCAACGAGTCTCAAGCACTAAACGATATAGCTGGATTGGTGTTAAGAAGCACTTATCGTTCTGCTAGTACTTTGGAGATAATACCGAATATTCAAAGCGATTATTCAGATTTACAGCTGCGTCAACAGATGGCTTTGTCGTTGATGGCGGCTAAACAATTGCTGGAAAATTTGACTCTACCACTTTCAGTAACCAGTCCAGTGGTAGAAAGACAATGGTTAACCACTGTCGGTAATTTGAACATCAGAGTAGAGTATCAGTCTGTAGGTAAACTTACGAAGTTACTTGTTCAGGCTGAGTTACCCGTTAAAGGGACTTTGACACTTCGGGGAAGTGGCACGTTAGCAATGGCAACATCTTCGACTCCGGGATACTTAAGTGTAGAGTTAGGCTGTGAGCAACTTAACCCAACTTATACTTTGGAAGTTGAGTTTCCAGAAATTGACGAGCAGCCACTTTTGTTTGTCATTAATCCCACTGTGTAACCTTAACTACTACCGCTAGTATGTAATGCCGAATATCTTAAGGTAACTATTGCCTTGGGGTTTTTTCATCCTCTAGATAATACTAGCTTCAGGGTGCTTACTTATACTTAATGCGTGGTTATAGTTAACCAGTGGGTGTAGACTCACCCTCTACCTAATAATTGATTTTTACTGGGTACTCGTCAGTCCACTTGGTTGTCAGCAAAGCCTGGGGAACGAGTTAGTTTGTTTTGCTGATTTCGCCTCTATTTTACCAAGCCACCAATTTTTCACAACGAATTTATTCGCTTGTGTTGTTTTTTTATACAAAATTATGTTTTGACGTTCGCGGAGCGTGCCGGAGGCATTACCGCAGAGGCGCAGAGAACGCAGAGAGAAGAAAGAAATGTGATGCTATTGATGAGTCGGCGAATGTATAAATCCCAGGCTCTGGCGTTGCCAGCTTGGGGTAGTTCATCTTGTAATAAATAGGCGCTAAACCTAGATAGATGCATGGGGGCAGGATAATAAAGCTTCTTCTAACGGGAATACTTTAAAGTAGGGCGAAGAGTTTCGTCTTCGGCATTGTTTCCGTGGCATCTATAATTTAGACTCGAAATGCTCAACTTATTTAGGATGAATCGGTTTTGGCGTGTCCCTGTAGGTAATTTCTGGCGGCAAAATTTGCAGCGATCGCCTTTAATAGAAGTGGAAGATTCGATTTACTTGCGATCGCTGGTGCTAGCGTTGGTTATTTTGGGAATTGTGGCGACGGATATCGCCGCCGAAACTTCATTCAGTTTTTGGGCGTTACCCCTGAGTTTAGTTGGTGCGATTTGGAGTTACTATCGTCGCCGTGATGCCAATGTTGCAATTAAATTCTGCATCGCTATCGGGATGTTAATAGCACTCGGTAGTTTCTTTGGGCGGTTAGTGGGAGAGTTGAATGATACGCGGTTGAGTTTGGCGGAGTTATTAATTCAACTCCAGGTGTTGCACAGCTTTGATACACCCCGCCGGAAAGATTTAGGTTATTCGATTGTTATAGGACTAATTTTATTGGGTGTGGCGGCAACGCTCAGTCAAACTTTAGCATTTGCACCTGTGCTGCTGTTATTTTTAGCGATCGCTCTACCAACTTTAGTATTAGATTATCGCTCACGCTTGGGTTTACAGCCGTTAAAAACTCAAAAGGAAAAACTTACCAATAAAAATTCTTCAATTCTTAATTTTAAATTTTTAATTCTGACTTTTTTGCTAATTGTCGGTCTAGGACTGGCAATTTTTGCTGTTTTACCCAGATTCCCTGGCTATCAGTTACGGAATTTTCCTGTAAGTTCTCCCATCGAGTTAAAAGGCAAGTTTACTGGTAGTAGGATCATTAATCCCGGTTATGTCCGTCAAGGTAGTGGTAATAATCAAGGTAATGCTAGCGGTGGTACAGGACAAAATAAAACAGGTGAACCGGGAAAAATAGATAATAATTTTTATTACGGTTTTAATAGCCAGATTAATCAAAACTTACGCGGCGAGATGAAAGCTAAAGTTGTAATGCGGGTGCGATCGCAAGCTGAGGGTTTTTGGCGAGTATTAGGATTTGACCGTTATACAGGTAAGGGATGGGAAGTCTCCCGGAATGAAAATGTGATGACCATGAGGCGAGCGCCTTGGTCTTACCAAATTTTTCTTAACCGACCTTTGATGACTGGTAAAACCCAAGAGATAGTCCAAACTTATACAGTGGTGGACGATTTGCCTAACTTAATTCCGGCGATGGCTTATCCCAAAGAGATTTACTTTCCCACACCACTGATTGCGGTTGATACAGAAAATGGATTGCGATCGCCTGTGGAATTATCACAAGGACTCACTTACACAGTCATTTCTGAAGTACCATACCGCGATCGCACTTTGTTAGGTGAAGCTTCTACTAATTATCCGCAACAGATTAAGAAGCATTATCTGCAAATTCCTCCCGAAATTGCCGAAAAAGTCCGACAACGTACCGAAGAAATTCTTGCAGACTACAATCGGGAAGGGGTATCAAAGTCTTCTAAAAGACTGGATTCTCCCTACGAAAAAGCTCTCTACTTAGCTCAATATCTAAAGCAACGCTACTCTCTTCCGCAAAATCCCTTAGATTTACCTTATTTGGGAGAAAAAGATGACTTAGTAGAAGCTTTTTTATTCAAATACAAAGGCGGCTATCCAGATCACTTCTCAACAGTTCTCACGGTGATGCTACGTTCTATTGGCATTCCAGCGCGGTTAGTAGCAGGGTTTAGTGCAGGAGAATTTAATCCATTTACAGGGCTATATGTTGTCCGGAATACTGACGCTTATGCAATGACGGAAGTATATTTTCCGAAATATGGCTGGTTCGCTTTTGACCCGATTCCCAATCATCCCCTCATCCCTCCATCAGTAGAAGATACTCAGACTTTTAGTGTGTTGCGCCAGTTGTGGCACTGGGTTGCTGGATGGTTGCCTTCTCCGGTGACAGGTTTGTTGAATAATGTATTTGAGACAATATTTAGATGGGTGATTAGAGCGATCGCTTGGTTTTTAGCTTTATTCTCTCAAGGTTGGTTCGGCGTATTAACTGGCTTAATCTTGACAACTACGGCAGCTTTCTTGGGTTGGCTAGGTTGGGGTCAGTGGCGAGAGTGGCGCAACCGCCGATGGTTAAAGAAATTGCCAGCAATGGAAAGCCTCTATCAACAAATGCTGCAATGGACAACCCAAAAAGGTTTAGGTAAGCATCCAGCCCAAACACCCTTAGAGTATGCCAGAGGATCGTACCAGCATCATGCCCCAGCAACTGCTGAAGTAATAGATGAGATTAGCCAAGCCTATGTTAGTTGGCGTTATGGTGGTCATACACCTAACTTGAAGCGATTGCGAGAGAGATGGCAAGAAGTGAAAAAGGCTGGTAAGTAGTTCAATTCCCAACAGAAGGTAAAGTTTGAGGTTATCTCTTTTAAGATAAGATTCACTTGATTTAGGCGTAATTATACCGTTCCTTTTTTATACTCAAATTCTCTCCAAGCATATTTATCTGTAAAGAAGTAAACTTTGCTGATTGTTAACTGGCTGAGAACTAAATTTTGTTTTTTCTGTGTTGAAACAGCAGAGCTTAAGTAAGAAGCAAATCTCACCCGATTGCCAACCAACTCGCTCATTCTCATAGAGGATGGCAACAACCTCAGTAGACCCATTACTCCAGCATGGCAAAAAAAATCAAAGACAGCGATCGCAATGCCTCAATCGGCAAGCAAGACTTATTTTTTGAGCAATCTTACCAAATTAATTGTTATTTTGAATTTCGTCTAACTTAGCCCGCACAGCCTGAATATCCTGCCACATCAACCATTTAGGCGCACCTTGTTCTTTAGAGGGGTTACGCAGCAAATAGGAAGGATGAAAAATTGGCATACATAAACGTCCTTCCCACTCTAGCCATTGGCCGCGAATCTTCGTAATCCCCCGCTTATCGCCAGTGATGCTTTTGACAGCAGTTGCACCTGTTAATAAAATTATTTTGGGGTCAACTAGGCGAATTTGTTCTAGTAAGTAGGGTAGACAAGCCGCCACTTCTACAGGGGTGGGAACTCTATTATCTGGTGGGCGACATTTATTGATGTTGGCAATATATACATCATGCTCAGTAGTTAGATTTACAGATGCGAGAATTTTCTCTAGCAACTGCCCCGATCTACCTACAAATGGTAAACCTGTTTCATCTTCATTTTGACCAGGTGCTTCCCCTATAACCATAATTGGTGCTTTGAGATTACCGCGTCCGACAACAGTATGAGTCCGAGTGTCTCCTAATGGGCAACGGTGACAGCGATCGCAATGCTGTGTCAACTCCGTTATATCAGAGTAAGTTCCCGGAGCGATCGCAATTTTCGCGTCTGTGGGAATCAGTTCTCGTTGGTTAAACGTTGAGTCGTCGAAGAGGGTGAGTTGGGTTTCGCTGCTCATGAAAATTATGATTTTTGCATCAGCACCATCTGTCTTATCTGAGTTAAATACTGCTCTGCTTAGAGATTTATCAGAAAAAATAGACTTTTGCTGAATAATTATTATTTATACAAATCTTATTGTATCAGTTAATTTGAGACAAAATTCAGTCATGATAAAAGCAGTGCCGTCCTAAGATGCTGGGGGAACCCATGTCACAGACTCCGCTTTTTGCCGATCGCACCCATGCGGGTGAGTTATTGGCGCGAGTGATTAATGATCTTTTGACTAAGCAAACTATTGATTCTGGGGTAAAGCCTCTACCAATTGTTTATGCTTTGCCAAGAGGAGGCATACCAGTAGCAGCACCAATAGCACGTCTTTTGAATTGTCCTTTGACAATCGTTGTAGCGAAAAAGATTAGCCATCCAGAAAACCCAGAGTTAGCAATTGGTGCAGTGACTACTTACGGAAATGTTCTTTGGGCCAATCAAAAGCTATTTCGGTCTAAATATGATGTGCGGTTGCAGGAGGTGGCTTTAAATAAAGCCATCAACCAAGCGAAGTCTCTTGAGGCTCAATTAATTCCTGCTTGTCCGCAGGTGAATAGTGAGAATGCTACGCTCATTTTAGTTGATGATGGCATTGCTACGGGTATGACAATAGCAGTAGCGGCAACTGCCATCAAAGCGCTTTCGCCAGCAGCAGTTTGGCTATGTACTCCAGTAGCTCCGCAAAAATTGCTACCTTGGTTAGAACAGTGGGGCGATCGCATAATTGTCTTGGAAACACCAGAACCCTTCTGGAGTGTAAGTAATTTTTATGCCCAATTTCCTCAAGTTGATACATTAGAAGTTATCAAATATCTCCAGCAACAAAATCCAATAGGGCCAATGGATCTGTGCGAGTAATTTTGAATTGTTTCCTTCTCTTGCTTTTTAACTATTTGGAGATATTTCTTGCCCGTATTGCATAGCTTTGGCATAATCACCCAAAGCTTCATAAGCAGCTTTCAGACGCTTAAGCGCTTCTTCTTCACTGCGCTGATCTTTCATACTCCTAGCTAAGAGCAAACGTTGTTCATAATATGTAATTGCTTTTTTATAGTCACCCAAAGCTTCACAAGCAACGACTAAACTACCTAAAGACTGTTCCTCGCTACGCTTGTCTTGAATTTCTCTAGCTAACTCCAAGCGATCTTGATGATACTTAATGGCTTTAGTATAATCACTTAAAGCATAACAAGCATTACCTAGATTTTTTAGCACCTGAGAAGCACTACGGACATTTTTTAAGGAGCGTGCTAGTACTACACACTGTTCATAATAGGCGATCGCTTTTGGGTAATTATTCAAAGCATACCAAGCATTACCCAAATTTTTGAGTACCTGTTCCTCACCCCAGTTATCTTTGAGTTCCCGCACAATTTCTAGACTTTGCTGCTGATACTGAATAGCCTGTGTAAAGTTACTCAAAGATTTATACACCAATCCCAAATTATTCAGTGCTGCTACTTGACTCCGTTTGTCTTGCAGCTGTTGCGTTATTTTTAAACACTTTTCTAGAAACTCAATAGCCTTGTTCTGGTCATTCAGGTGACGGTATGAATTGCCTAAATGGGAAAGTGCTTGCATTTGTAATGCTAAATCTGAGATGTTATTGAGCAAAGACAAACACTGCTCGGAGTAAGAGATAGCACCTTTGTAGTCTCCAGCGCTGTAAGTTACCAATCCTAAAAAAGAAAGCGTCTGTGCCTGTTTTTGCAAATCTCCAACTGCCTGAAATAGCCCCAAAGATTGTTCTAAAGACTTTAGCGCTGCTATTAATTCACCAGCTTGCTGTTGTTGAATTCCTTGCCGTAGTAAGTTAGATGCTTCGGATAAATTGTCGTCACTTTCGTGTGGAGGTGGTATTTCTGCGTTTGAACCAGAGTCAAATTCATGGGTAATTGTATTACGCTTCACTGGTTTTAAGTTTGTTCTAGGTAATTGTATTTTTCGATGTGTTATTCCATTGCCTTTAGGCATCAACCCCTTCCTGTTAGGTCTGGTGGTTAAATCTAGTATTCCCAAAAGCAGAAGGTATCTTTCATCAGGTGTTGCCCTTACGGTAAATCAAAGGTTTCACTGCCTTTTTGCGTAAGTACTATATATAATAAATCCTCCCTTTATTCCAAAAAACAGGAGCTATGTCCCCTATTCCTGAAAGTATTTGGAAGGATATTTAAAAGATAAATGTCACTAATCTACAAGTATTGAATTATCGAACCTATTAAAAATTGGGTGTTGATTTAAGCAACAGATACAGGGAGATTTGCGACAGAGCCATTATTGAGGATGGGTTGGCGGGTTTTCAAGTCAAATTTAAAGCCATTTGGCAAGATATGAAGCTTTGCTCCAAAAATCGCCAAGGACTCATCCCTCAAAATTTCGCCCATATTGTTATATGTAGCTTCTGATTCATCTACAATCGTCACCGCACCTTCACCAATCACTTCAATTTGATTATCAGTTACGACCATAGCGGTATTTTCGTCAATACCGAATCCTAAAACAGCAGGTTCTAGTATTAAAGCTGAAATTAACCGTCCCAAGCGTCCGCGTTGGGAAAAATGCTGGTCAATTACCACCCCTGGTAAAAAGCCTAGACCGGGGCCCATTTCAACAGTTTCAATTCGCGGATGTGTCTGCGAATCACCTTCCACGATCATTTTATCTGGCATCACGGCCGCTCCGGCGCTTGTGCCAGCGATAACTATACCTTCGGCAAACCGTTTATGAATTGTCACATCGATTTCGGTGTCCTTGAGGATGTTAGTAATGCGAGCTTGATCTCCCCCTGTAAAAAATATCCCAGTTGCTTTATTGATTGCTTCCAATGCGGTAGATGAAGATGCGTCTTCGCGGGTTTCTGTATCAAGAATGCGAACATTCTCGGCTCCCAAGCGTTCAAAAACTCTAATATAATTTTCTCCCACTTCTCTTGGTAATTCTGTCGCTGCCGTCATAATGACAATGTACGCCTTCGTACCGCCAGCACGTCGCACAAAGTCTCGGAGAATTTGGGAATCTCCTTCTTTGTCTTCGGCTCCCCCAATAATTACCAGCTGCCGTTTGAAATTACTTTCCACCTTGATGTTCCCTGATGTGAGTTAATAAATTTCACTAAACCATGACAATTAAAGTATCAAATCATCCCTATGGTAGATTACCTGATAGAAGGTAGGATTAAAATTTGCGTAGACGCAAAGCGGCTTGTCGTTTAGACATCGCAATTAGACCAAAAGATTTTTCAGGAAAATTACCCAGAGAACAGCTTCCCTCAAAATTAATTTTCTCTTAACTAAATAAAAACCTGGAGAGCAACTGCCTAGAGATATTGTTCTCAAGGCAATTTTTACTATGTTAGGACTTACGCACTTCACAAAAGAATTATGTTATGTATCAACGCAGATACGTCGTTTCAGGTTTTTATCAATCATTCTTTGATGGTAAATAACCGGCGCTGTAGGGGCAATTCATGAATTGCCCCTACGACAAATGTGGTTTTTCGAGTTATCCATATTTAATCTTTCCTGTCAATGCGTAAGTCATAAGCTAAAACACATCTAATTTGCATGTTCAAATTTTATCAGTCTCTTTTAGGGTGGGCATCTTGCCCGCCCTGATGATGCAAGTTAAATGCCGATTAGCTTATATCTTTACTAATTGCCAGAAAATTTATCGTCCAATTGAATATCTGATGGTAAGTCCTAATGAATACGACTTGTGTAAAGCAAGTTAGTCAAGAAAAAACGTGCTTGTTCTAGTGGGAGATGCCTGGGTTTACCTTGGTAGACAATTTGATACTCGTTTATGTCTGCCCCATCACCATGCCCAGAGATCAGCTTTTGATGGAAAGCTTCCTCAGCAAGTTCTCGAATTTCGTCTCTTAGAGCAGCTTGTGTGGTATTCATACTTGGCTGTCTTTACAATACTGGATACTTATTTATCCTTTTTTCTGATGGGTGTTGCACCTTTCAAAGGTTATATCTTTGACTTTTCGTGAGGATGAAGTTACTATTCTAGATTCTTTACTGAGGAAAGAAAATTTAATTATGCCTTGAGATAGTTAAAAATGCTTACTAATAGGGTTAATGTAGGTTCTGATTAGATCAATGGCTTTGCCATCACTGCCCAAAATTAATCTGAATCAATCTCCACTCAATAAGTCTGAGTAACTATAACTCAGCATATAAATGTCAGGGTGTTTAGCCAAAGGTTCGTAATCAATGGTTCTACAAAAAAGCAGTGATTTAGTCCGCATTAATGCTAGAAGAACGGATGTATTCGATATTTTCAACTTCAAGCATTTTGTTGGCCCCAACCCCTATTTGAATACAGGGGCAATAGTATTTGACTTTGCTCTAGTTGAATCTAGAGAGCCTTTGCCCGTTGAAGATTATATTGCAAGCATTGGCGTAGACTCAGAGCGGCTTGTCGAGAGACATCGCTATCCAACTCTGGGCAGCCAAAGCTACGAATCCCATGCCCATCTGTTCGCCCAAGTTGTGTCTGAAGTTGGAAAACTGGACATGGATTTGCACCTGAAGCAATGGAGTGTGAAGCCATATCCAGATTTCGTGCGAATTAGCGTCCAATCACTGCATGAACGCACAACTAGAGAGGTAGTTTATTTTGTTTGGGATTGGTTTGAAGCCATTACCCAAGACGAAGACTTTAACTTTGATGAGCAGCTAGTCAGGTTGCAAAATAAATTCCGTGCATCTGTCTATGGTGGGCCCACAGTTTACGCCCTATTGCGAACAGCCTACGAAAAAGGTATTCCCGCCTTTTATTTGTGGGAAGAAGGATTAATGCAATACGGCTTTGGGAAAAAACATGTCCGAGGGGTAGCAACGACATTTAACTGCGATAGTCATTTAGATTCAGAATTTACCACCCGTAAAGATGACTGCAAGGCATTTTTGAAAACCTTGGGTTTCCCTGTCCCTGAAGGCGATATCGTCTTTTCTGAAAAGGAAGCGTTAACAGCAGCAAGAAAAATTGGCTACCCAGTGGCAGTTAAGCCAGTGGTAGGTCACAAAGGAATTGGTGTTACAGCTGACATCCAAGACTCAAAAGAACTGGAATCTGCTTATCATAGGGCATTAGCAGCGATTCCTGAAGATCAGCTAACTCGGATAATTGTTGAGAAAAGTATTTCAGGATCGGATTTTCGCATGTTGTGCGTCAATGGCAGATTTGTCGCCGCCACAGAACGCCGTCCAGCATCGGTTGTCGGTGATGGGTATTTAACGCTTGCAGAATTAATTCGCCTAGAGAACCGTAAACCTGCACGTTTAGATACGCCTACCTCACCGATGAGTAAAATTCAGATTGATGAAGCAATGGAACTCTACTTAGAGGAACAGCGCTTATCGTTAGACAGCGTGATTGAGAAGGGGCGCACTGTTTATCTGCGTAAAGTCGCCAATCTTTCAGCCGGGGGTATGAGCATCGATGCAACGCGCACGGTTCATGCTGACAATATTATCTTGGCGCAAGATATTGCTCAACACTTCCAACTGACTTGTCTGGGGATTGATGTTATTACCAAGAGTCTCTCAGAATCTTGGAAATCCAGTAACTTCGCTATCCTAGAAATCAACGCTGCACCGGGAGTTTTAATGCATCTTAAACCTTCTGAGGGTGAAAGTGTTGATGTACCTTCTCATATTCTAGAAACCTTTTTTGAGTCGGGTACAGATGCGAGGATACCGATTATCACCTTTAATAAAATCTCCGTTGAAGAACTGCAAGAAACCATTGACCATATCCTTTTGCAACATCCCAATTTGACAATAGGGGCTGTTTGTCGTGATGCAGTTTTTGTGAATCGCTCGAAAAAAGTATTAGGCAAAAATTACAACAGCAACGTCCAAACTTTGCTGCGTCACCCCAAACTTGATTTGTTGATTGCCGAATATGCGGAAGAAATCTTAGATGAAGAGGGGATGTTTTACCAAAATAGTAATATTGTAGTTTTGGACAATCCCACCGAAACTGAGATGATGCTAACACGGGATGTCTTCGATGGTTCTACTGTGGTGACTAGAAAAGGCAATGATATTTCTATCCGTCGCAAAGGATTGATTGAAGATTATACTTTGGCTGAAGATGAACCATTTACAAGGGTTTATTTGAAAGAAACTGGAACGATTTTTTGAGCTAAATAAGCGCTCAATCTATTAGAACCCCGACTTCTTAAAGAAGTCGGGGTTCTGGAATTTGCAGATTTTCTAGAATTTTAAAATATCTAATGATTCTTCGATTTCTAAATCTAATATTCTTTCTCGTGTATCTTTGAGCGCTTCTAGTTTACCCTCTTTACGATAGATGTCTGCCGCTTTTTGAAAATCTTCAATTGCTCCCTGTTTATCTGCGATTTCTAAACGGATATTGCCACGATTGTAATAAGCATCTGCATAATTTAAATTAATCTGGATTGCTTGAGTATAATCTTTAATTGCTTCCTGAAAATTTTCTAAGTCAGAACGAGCATTACCACGATTGTAATAAGCATCGGCATAATTAGGATTAATCTGGATTGCCTGAGTATAATCTTCAATTGCTCCCTCCAAATCTCCTAAATCGGAACGAGCATTGCCACGTTTTTTATAAGCTATGGCATCTTGAGGATTAATCTTGATTGCTTGAGGGAATCCCGGTTGAGAACTTAATAAATAACGCTCAATTCCACGGTTTTTATAAGCATCAGCATAATGAGGATTAATTTTAATAGCCTGGGTATAGTCCTCAATTGCTCCTTGGTTATCTCCTACATGAGAACGAGCTTCAGCCCGGTTTTTATAAGCTACGGCAACATTAGGATTAATTCTGATAGCCTGGGTATAATCATTAATTGCTTCTTCTAATCGCCCCAGTTGAGATAAAGCTAAACCTCGTTTATTGTAAGATTTAGCATCCTGAATATTCATCTGGATTGCCTGAGAATAATCTGCGATCGCAGCTTCATAATCTCCTAGTTGATAGTGCGCTAAACCTCGTTTATAATATAAATCAACATCACTATGACCAACTTTTAAGGCTTTATTATAGTTAATTATTGCATTTGTATATTCTCCTCTCTCAAAACACTCATCACCCAATTTTACATAAAGTATATTTAAATCTTCATCACTATATTCAGATTGAAAAGAAGCTTTAATAAATTGATTATTAGTAGGCTTAGATATAACTTCCGGCTTCGCAAGATATTTGTAAATTTGTGATTGTTGTTTAGAAGAATTATTTATAGAAGATTGTAACTGTTCTAGGTAACACCATAAACCACCGCCATACAGTAATTGTTCTATCCCAAAGGAAATTTTCCCAGTCTTTAATTTAATCATCCTGGTTGGGAGAAAGCCAGCCAAAAAAAGGTGATATTCAGATTGTGCCTCACTTACATCTTCCTGAATCAAAATGCAAACTACAACTGCATTTTTTTCAACTTCTTCAGAACTAACTGACCATCTAACTCTATCAATATTACCATGACGAGATTTAACCTCGATACCAATAGATGGATCAGAAGTCAAAGTAAAATCTATATTGCCATCGCCGCCGAATCGCTTTTCATAATCGACTTCGGTAATAAAATCTGCTAAACGTTCTTTGACAACTTCCTCACCCAATTTACCTTTAAGATAGCTGATAAAAACGTCACGCACTGGCGAAACACGCTTATATTTCTCAGCCATTAACCAGCAAAATTCCCGTAGTGCCTTTAATCTCTCTCCAGAGATTATAGTTAATTCACTATATTGACCTTCTGTTTCACAATGAAGCAGACAACCAGATGTTAACCTTTTAATAAAATCAGACTGTAGCGATCGCAGTAGTGTAATCCAGTCCATTGATATTTCTGCGAATCTTTATGATGAGATTATTCTATTAAAATATCTAGCTGCCGTAAACCTTTCAATTAGCTTGGGTGGAATTATGCGAATTTGCTTCACATTATGTATCAAATATTAATCTAAATTAATGTAATTACTTGTCTAAATAGTAAAACCCAAAAGTATTGGCATAATTTTTTAACTTCGGAGTGAGAAGTACTTTAAGTTATTTAATGCATCAACCGCTACCTACTTTTATCGTTAGCGTTAGGATAGCTATGTATTTTTTGGAAGTATAAATATGGCTCAGACTTTTTATGTAAATCCAGTATCAGGTAGCGATACTAACCTTGGTAGCCAACAAGCGCCGTTCAAAACTATTAGCCAAGCCCTGAAAGTAGCTACAAATAGCACCAAGATTCAACTAGCAAATGGTAATTACAATGCTGCTAGCGGTGAAGTATTTCCACTAACGGTTCCATCGGGCGTAATAGTGGTAGGTGATGAAACAAACACTGGTAATGGTATTTTGATTGAAGGGAATGGTAGCTACCTCAGCCGTACTTTTGCGGCTCAAAATGTAACATTTTTGTTGCTGGATAAGGCTGAACTACGGGGAGTAACTGTCACAAATCTAGCTAGTCGTGGTAGTGGTGTCTGGATTGAATCAACGGCCCCTACTGTTGCTAATAGTACCTTCATCAACTGTAAGCGGGAGGGAGTATTTGCTACAGGTGATGCTAACCCAGTTATTCTAAATAATGTATTCAGAGAGAATGCAGCCAATGGAATTGCGATCGCTAAAAATTCTAAAGGTCAAATTCAAGGTAATACCTGTGTCAAAACAGGTTTTGGGATCGCCATTAGTGATACTGCATCACCCATACTTCGAGATAACAAACTTTCGGAAAACCGTTCTGGAATTGTCATCTCTGGCAGTACTCGTCCTGTATTGCGTAACAATGTCAGCGAAAATAATACTGACGATGGCATCACCGTAATTGGAACTGCCCTACCAGATATTGGCAGTGCCAATAATCCAGGAGGCAATACTCTACAAAATAACGGTAAATTCGATTTGCAAAATGCCAGTTCCAATAAGCTGGTTTCTGTGGGAAATAAAATAAATGCGTCTAAAGTTACAGGAAACATAGAGTTTGCAGATAGTTCGGTTCCCATTCCAACTCCGACTCCGACACCAACGCCAACTCCGACTCCGACTCCGACACCAACGCCAACTCCAACTCCAACTCCGACTCCGACACCAACTCCGACTCCGACTCCGACTCCCACACCAACTCCGACTCCCACACCAACGCCAACTCCCACTATTGAATTAACCGATATTAGTAATCATTGGGCAGGTGGGTTTATTCGGGAATTAGTCAAATTGGGGATAGTTAATGGTTTTCCCGATCGCACATTTAAACCCGATGCTACAATGACACGGGCGCAATACGCCGCATTAGTGGTAAAAGCTTTCAACCCATCACCAAATCGCCCCGTGAGCAAATTCAAAGATGTACCAGCAGACTTTTGGGCATCCAAGGTAATTCAACAGGCATATCAAGGTTTATTTCTCTCTGGTTTTCCTGATAATACCTTCGGCCCCAACAAAAATATCCAGCGCGTGCAAGTGATTGTATCCCTAGTGAATGGGTTAGGATTATCTGCTGATGGTACAGCATCTATCAAAACTTTTGATGACCAAGCAAAGATTCCTGATTATGCTAAAGATGAGATAGTAAAAGCTATAGACAAGGGGATTATCGTCAATCACCCGAACCTCAAACAACTCAATCCTACCCGCGATGCTACACGCGCAGAGGTAACAGTTATGGTATACCAAGCTTTGCTAGATGCTGGTCGTGTAGCGGCGATTGAATCGCCTTATATTGTGACTTAAGTAGTCACAAAAATGGTTCTAATTTCTCTTCTCATTATTTTTTCAGTAGTTCGAGTTTGGTTAGCTAACAGAAGAAGAATGAACAATTAGATCCCCGACTTCTCTAAGAAGTCGGGGATCTAAACTAAATAGCGATGCCTGCGGCGGGCTGCGCCTACGCTAATTGTTAAATTCCCAAATAAAATTTAAGCAGCAACAGGTTCCAACAATTTGATATCAGAGAAGATAAATTCTTGAATAGATACTTGTCCTGCTGTCTCGGTGCGAATCTCCCGACGATTTAGAATGAAATAGTCACCAACTTTTTCATATTCATCAATAAATTCGCTTCTACCGCCCTTTTGTTCGCCAGTTTTGGGATCGTGATACACAGAATCATAGCTGTGGGATAAGTAGCCTTCCCCAGTTTCATGACTGCTGAAAGTGTCAATTGTCACAAAAGTACCGTGAATTAGACGGTGAACATGGCATACTTCATTATTGCGGACTTTGTATTTATCGCCCTCAGCCTTACCACCAATTAAAAGCTCAAACGCACCAGTTTCGTCAGTTTTACCATAGCTAAATGTATTGGCGCTGTGGGTGTCATCAAAGCTGCGGCGGATGCGGTGAATTGCTATTTCCCAGGCTTGGCCATGAATTGCTTGCTTGGCAGACTCGTCATCTACATCTAAAACTTCGGCTTTGAGATTGGCATTGATGATTACTTTGCCTGTAAAAACTTTATCGTCATGCTTAAAGGTAATATTTGCAGTATAGCCGGGGAAATTCTTGTCCCAAGTATAGCGGTTCTCATAAGCAGCCCGGAAAAGTTCCTGAGCAGAGAGTTTTGTAACTGTCATGTGCTTCTCCTAGTCGCTACTGTAATTAGCGTTTTAGTTTCGTTGGTATTAGCATAGAAGTAATTGTTGAGGCTTGGATAGTCCCCAACTGGGTACACTTATGGTTAATTCTCTCCACGCTGTATTTGATGCGATCGCTAATGTCCAAAATGAGCAAGAATTAAAGCTAGCTCTAACGGATCAAATTGGTGAGCATTTTGGCGTGCAAAATTGGGGCATTTATTTCCTAAATGAGCAACCAACAGATGAAATCGATGTTCAAGCTATTCCAGCAGTCTGCTTAGAAAGCAATCCAGTTGGGCGCTACGTGGTTGAGCGTCACGCTCCCGCCCATGAACAGTTATTATTATCACCAGCAGACTGGAAGCATTTTTGTTCGCGTTCGGATCATGAACACGTCATGACTGGGCCAATTGTTTGCGATGGTCGTCTTGTGGGAACGCTCAACTTAGCTCGTGATAAGGGAAATCCTCCTTTTAATGGCAATGATTTAGCCGATTTGAGTGCCTTATGCATTCATTTGTCAGCAAAAATGGCAACTCTGCGGACAAAACCAAAAATATTCCATTCCCTTTTAGTCAATCCTCTAACAGCACGTGAGTTACAAATTGCCGAGTTAGTGGCGCAGGGGTTAACAAATGCAGAAATTGGGGAAAAACTTTGGATTACGCAAAATTCCGTCAAACAAGCTTTGAAGAGGATGTTTCGTAAGTTGAAGGTTTCGGCGCGTGCAGAAATGGTGGCAAAGCTGCAAGATATGCAAGTTTCTTGAAGAATAATTCAGAATCATCTGTTGTAAGGGCAATTCACAAATTGACCCTACGATAGATGTGGTTTTTCAAATGATTCGCATTTAACTTTTTCTATCGATGCCTAAATCCTAGTAATTCCAAGAATCAAACCGGATTCCTATACTTAAGGCTTAAGTCTAGATTATTTTTGTTGTTCTCGGTTAAATATTTAACTATATTTCTTAACTGTCTTAACTGTCTTATCTGTCATTGCATTTTCTTAGCGATAACGGGAAAATACGAGCGTGACAGGAATAATTCAGGAGTCATAATTCAAAAATCAGAATAACTAAAGAATCACAATAAACTTGATTAATCATATATATAAGTCAAAGTAGACCTGGTTCTAAATTCTGGTTTTTAATTCCTGAGTGCTGAATTCTTACCAAAAGACATTTGTCAACAATGTAATTACTTCAATATACCCTATTATTTCTCAGGAGAAAAATTAATGAGTTCAGTTCATCACGAGCAGATCGAAATTTTAACACAAGCTCAGAATATTAAACTGTCTGGTAATCCGATTCAAACTGAAAACTTTCTTGTTCAAAAGACCGTAAGAGATGGAGGTAGAATCCGCTTCAAAATCCGTTATTCTGCCGAATTACAAGGTTTCTCACTGCTGGAAATTTTTTTGATGAGAGCACAGAATGGAACACAAACTGCTAGCATGACTATCCCTAACGGTGGCTCTACGGCTGTTGCTCAAGAACAAGAGCAAGAATTTAGTATTTGGGAACCAGGAGATTATTACTTCTTTTTTAAAATGTCTTCTAATAACGGAACGTTTTTAATCGAGGACTATCAGCTTTATTGGTCAAATAGTTAATTTTTGTGGGAAATTTCTAAAGCTATAGTTCTAAACAATCGTAGGATTTAGGAATTGATAAATTTTAGATTTTGGATTTATCCTTAAATCTATAATCTAAAGAAGTTTGAAACCATCGCATTTACAACTTAGACAAAACTACACGTGTTAGGGGCAATTCATGAATTGCCCTTACGGGAAAATCAAGGTTTAGGCTATTTCGCGTAAGTCTGGGAGTTGATTTATAAAAACAATCTAAAAACAATTTAAAAATTCCCAATATAAAACTAATTGACTCACCCTTAACTGTAGATGTGAGTTAAATCTAAAATCTAAAATTGATTGATGCTCTAGAAAACCCTGGGCAGAGGATTTTCGCCCAGAGTTTTGGTAGGTATAAAGATATAAGAGAAAAAGTAGCTGAGAGTTATTATTAAGCACGTTTTTGCAATGCTTTATATCCAAATTCAGCAAGGCTGAGTTGTTTGTTAAAGTAAGCACGGTAGAGTTCGCAACGTGGTAAGATGCGATCGCCTTCATAAGCGATCAGCCCCAAGCTTTCGAGCTTATGAGCATTAATGGGATTGAGAGAAATGCTTTGCTTTGCGCTAACGATCTCAAGATACGCTTTTACCAAACTGGAATTTTCTTGCAACATTGCCCAGTGTCGCCATAAATGATAACGATAGATACCACCGTTAGCGATCGCTTCCTCTATCAGTTCTTCTAAACTAATTCTTTGACAGCAGAGATAATACAGAGCAATCCGAATTAGGGCTGGATGTCCCCCGACAAGAGACATCAGTTGATTAACCTCGTTACCAGAAGCCCAGTCTAACCCATGCCGTTGGGCTAAATATTCGACTTGATGCTTAGTAAATTCTGGTAGACGAATCGGTAGTCCGATATTAAATGGAGAACGGTTGATATCCAGAGAGACATACACTTCTGTGGAGTAAACAACCACTAGCCTTAATTTACGTAAGTTAGTATCTTGTCGTGCTTCTTCATACCAAGAACGCAACAAACCAAAAAACTCCTGAGCAATTTCAGGATATTCAAAAAAGCGGTCAACCTCATTTAACACTAAAACCACTGGACTTTTACTCTGCTTGAGTAAATAAGATTGCAAGTATAAATTGCAACTTAACTTACAACCTATTTCCTCATCCCAGTTCTGATCTAGCTTGGGATCTATGCCTAATTCTGTTGCAACTTGCCAGCAAAAAGAACGCAAAAGCTTATTTAGGCTTGTTAGACAACTCGCATCGATTTGTTTGCAATTCAGGTTTACCGTCCGATAATCTTGCATCTGGGCAAAGGCTAACAGGCGCAGCACAAGAGAACTTTTACCCATCTCTCTTGGCGCTCGAATTCGGATCACACAGCCTGGTTGAATTATTTCTCGATAAACTAGTTCTTCAATGGGAGAACGTTCGACATAGAAGGGGGAATCTAGAGGTACGGGGCCGTCTGGGTATGACCAAAGGTTTTCGAGTTGGTGATGTTCTTGAGTAACAAATAAGTCTAAGGGTAAAGACTGAGGTACTGTTTGTTTGTCTGTATCTAAACTTAGTGAGTAAGTTCGAGAGCTTTCAATATTGTTCGGCTCACTCAAGATTGCATAGTCTTCTCTATGCAATTCTAGGTTAAAAGCGGTAAAGCACAATTTCAGGGTTTTTTGATCCACGCCTGTATTCAATGACCATAATCGGTTTAGAGTTTTGGTCGAAACATTCATGCGATCGCCTAAATCTTCTAGAGTGAAGTGATTGCCGTTATTTTGAACCTTTTCTATCGCCAGAATCGCTGCTTGTAAACGCTTTAGCCCAGCAATTGTGAGGATAAGTCCCCGCTTCCGAGTACTCTTAGATTGCTTCATATCAGTAATTATCTGTGTGCTTTTTTCTTTACTGTCTTAGCTATCTCTCATTGTTTCATGTTTTAAAACAGTTATTCAACAGTTATTTACCTGTTATTGGATTTCTAATTTTTGGTAAAGAATAATACATAGACAATTATGAGAAATTAGATAAGTAGGTATAAATAAACATAGCTATATTTATTGTTATTTTTTCTTCCCTAGTGAAAGCCGTTAATGCTTATAAATCAAGTATCTTTGACTATTTCTAGATAAAAAATGATAACCCTTAATAGTTCACTTTATTTATTGCCAACTTCCTAAGATATTACTTAAAGTTATTTATTATCTGATATTCATCTAGATTTTGTATCTAACAAGGTGGAGGCGATATCTATGCCTACGTTTCTCAAAATTAGCAATTTTCTTTTGGATGCAACACGCAGTAGGGTAGCACAGCTAGAGAGCCAGTCCACTAATATACAGCAGATTGCAACTTGGTGAGGTACAGATCATCGTAGGGGCACAACATGTTGTGCCCCTACCCGTGTACTTCATTTACCTGCAATACGCTGTATGTTGACAAAAGCTTAAGTATATGTGTCAGGGCTGAACGTCTATTTTGGGCTAAATATTTAGGTCTGGTTTTTAGCGATCGCATTAAAACGAAGCTCCTAAATGTTCAATTTAAACAACAAATATATTCTGCATTTTATGTCAACTCCTTCTACTGGGCTGGCGCTCTAGCTGTTCTACCCCAGAGAATCAAGACTTAAAAGTAGTCAAAGCTAGGCGATCGCCAGTCTCCAAGCTTGATTTATCGCCTTTTCCTGCACCCTCTTGACAAATGTGCAATTACCTTAACCTCTCACTGATGGTTTGAAGCTGCTTTTCATATTCTATAGACCTCTTGCATAAATCAAAAATATAAGAACCTCACCCCGCCAAAGCTACGCTTTGTCTCCCCTCCCCTTGCTAAGGGGAGGTGTTGGGGGTGGGATGTTAGGGACTTTTGCAAGAGGTCTTATGAAGTGAATTGTGCCAAGATATCTCTATGGTGTTAATACTGGCAAGAGTGGGTGTCTACCGTTGCCAGTATTAGCTACGGCAAGGATATGATGCATTTTTATTTTGAAGCTTAAGGACGTTAGAAGACTAATGAAACAGTACTCTCATCTCACGATTATTTCTTACATAGTAGGCCCTACTTTGATCGTGGTGAGTCATTTAGGATCGCTACTAATTATTTTTACTGGCTTATCGTGGGGTGCTGCCTTGTGGGCTGTGTGGTTATATGTAATACGAATGCTTGCAACTACTGGTATCTACCATAGACTACTCACCCATAAGAGCTACCAGGCTCCAACCTCAGTTCTCTGCGTTGGAAGCATCGTGGCTGCTTCAGCTGGGCAGATGGGGCCAAGTTGGTGGAAAGCTCACCACATGACCCATCATCAATACTCAGACCAAGAACAAGATCCTCACTCCCCTTATATGCCTTTCAAGGGAATCAAAGGATTCTGGTGGTCTCAAGCTGGATGGCTATTCTCCCCACAGTTTTTTCCCTCGAAACTTCCCACGGATGTTGAGAGTAATCTGGTTTTGAAGCTTATTGACCGCTTGCACTTCATTCCCACCATTGCTCTCGGTATGTTCTCGTACTACATTGGTGGAACTGAATATCTCGGCGCTTTTTTCCTCAGCACGACTGTCCTTTTCCACGGTGTCGCCACTGTCAACTCACTCAGCCACATCCTGGGCGAACAACCGTTCACAACCAACGACCACAGCCGGAACTCTTGGCTTGTCGCATTTCTGACTTTGGGTGAAGGCTGGCATAATCTTCATCATGCATTCCAGTCGTCAGCCCGACATGGCATCACCGTGCGAGAGGGGCAGGTTGCTTATCTTCCAGACCCAACATTTTGGTTTATCAGAGTGCTTGAGTTCCTGAAGCTAGCGTCAAAAGTTAGAGTGCCTTCTGAAACAGAAGTTATTGCCCGTGCCAGAAACCAAAACTGTCAAAACTCAGTGTTCAAGGGTAAAGGAAAGACATTCGTCTGATATTCTGGTTAACAGATTGGTCAAACTAAGCAAAGAGAATCTAATTGAGATTAACATTATTTTGTTCAATCCCTATGAGAGGAAACTCTAGCTTTGTCCAGTTAAGAATGAACCATTAAAAATTGACCATTACCATTATATTCTCCATCACAACTAGCAAAATTGCGAATAAACCATATCAAATAAAATCTCCATATCCGGCGAAACTTGGCATAGTCCATGCCATAGTTTAATGTTTTTATTGTTGCCTGATTGTTGTCAAAATTCCGTAACCAGTTAGTTAGTGTTGTAGAGTAATTAAAGCCATTGAGATACCATTGCTTAACTGTTTTGAGGTCTTGTTGATGGCTAGGAACAGCATTGTAATTCCAGTACCGACCGTGTGGGAAAATATATTTGTGAGTGTAAACGCTGGACATATTATTAGGGATACGGACTGTGATGATGTGAATAAAAACTTTCCCATCATCCTTCAAAAACGAAGCTAATTTTTTAAAGGCTTCCGTTAAGTTACCAACATGACAGAAAACACCAATCGAGAGGATTTTATCAAACTTGGTTTCAAAATTTGCATTATTCAAATCACCCTCATATAGGGTAAAGCGATCTGAACTAAGATAACTCTGAGGATCTTGCATTTTGTGGCGTATATATTCACATTGCTCATGACTCAAATTAAGACCCGTAAACTTGACATTGGGGAACTTAGAAAGAATGTAATTAGGAACACATCCCCACCCACACCCAAAGTCTAAAATATTGTCTCCGTCCTTGATGTCTAGCTTTTCAATCACATCATCAATCATCTGCATCTGGGATTGCTCAAGGTTTAATGCTCCTTTTTCCCACAATCCCATACTGTACTTAGGATAAATGAGTTTTCCATCCCCCAACATAGTATTCAGCATGGCTTGAGGCAAGTCGTACTGAATTTTCATTAGTTCCCGCGATCCTTCGGCGAGATGATCCGTTTCTTTTAATACCCATTCATAAGGTGCTAGCAGGGATGGGAAATACTGAAAGAAAATTGGCATACAAGTATCGAAAAGCGATTCTAGGACTGAATCAGGAACTTCTAATCCATTGATATAAGCCTCTGCAACTGCCATTTGCACTGTGTTCACTACCTCAACTGCTCCACGAGTTGCTTGGTATGCCAATGGACTCTTGATATTTATATCTCCCACAATAGGGATATGCTTTTCTATTTCTTGCAGCAGAGTATCAACAGTCATAGTCATAACTCCTAAAAGCATTCAGATAACGCTACATGAGTATAATAATTAGATTTTTTTAGTTTTATAACGATAACGCTAAAATGTAATAAATCTTAAGATACTTTTAGAAATATTTTTTAAGATACAATATGAGATTTAGCCGAGAGATATCCTCTTGGCTAGATATTTATTAATGGTTGCAAGTAGCTGAATTATCATACATCTTTTTACATTTTTGGAATTATTGTATAGATGAACTTCTACCCAACCAAATTAAATTCGATTTACTATTCGGCTAAATCTACCTGCCCTCCAATTAGCCCCAGAAACCCAGTTCCAAAGTGTTGAATTTCCAAAAAGCTTGCTTGCTCAGGTGAAGTTTTATAAATCCGAAATGTCTTCATAATTCCCAAGGTAGCAGCACTTTCTAGAGGCCCAACAAAGCTAATATCTCTGTCGATAAAATAAGTTTGATTAGCCCATTGAGCCATCTGATTTGCATTCAAAAAGTAGCAGCCAGAATGAGGATTGAGCGCACGACGAAAGGTAATTGGTGTATTCAGGATTGTACCCTTTAGTTCTTGTTGCTCCTGCACATTTTGGAAGGGAGCAGTTACTCGGAAAGCCAAATCCCCATCAATGTAAGCTTTGTTAACCATACCGTGAGCGGAGACTTCATAACGATTTGGCTGGAGTAAATTTAAATCACCCGCTTGTTGGGTAAACCAGTTTAATTTTATAAAAAACCAAGGGTCATAGATAATTAGATCGTCTTCAAGGAAGCAATAGTAATCATACTGACCGAGAGAGCTTTGCAGAACAGCTTGGCACTCAAACCCCAAAAGTAAAGGTTCTACATTAGTAGAATGATGCTTATATAAATGGGATGGTAAAGGAAGCCGATTTAAAAGATGATTATCTTTAGTTGTACAAACAACAATATCTAGTTCGTGAGATTGAGGTTGGTTAGCAGGGAAAGCTATTCGTTGAGCAATATTGATGATCCTTTGAGATTTGCTAAATAATTCGTGTAAAGCGGTAAGGCTTTTAGTTAATGCCTGCAAGCGGGGTTGTGGGTCTTTACGTTGGGAAGCATGACTACCCTCATTGCTAGGTTTAAAAAAATGGGCAATGGTAAAAAGAATCCGCATTTTAATTATCGCTTTTATATTTGTAATTTTTCATTTTTTATTTGTTATTGACCCATAGCTAATAATTAAAATAGTCGTTACAAAAGTCTTTATTTTCAGGTTTTTATTTCCACTTTTGCTGGAAGCAAAAAATATTTATGCAAGAGGCTAATGACCAATGAACAATGACTAATGACTTTTGCCAAATCCTTTAGAAACTGAGGGCTTTTTCAAAGTCTCAGAATTTTTACCAGCAAATATCCATTGCAAATGCTGTGGTAATAGTTTGGCTAAATCATAACGCTTCAAAATTGTCTCTCGCGCATTCGCCCGAATTGCTTTCATCTCTTGAGGATTATTCAGCGCTTCTTCAACCCGATTAGCAATATCCTGGGGAGAAAAGAAATCTACTAGTAATCCATTTACCTCATCCTTTATCACTTCCAATACTGGCGGAGTTTTAGAAGCTATTAACAAACATCCTGCTGCCATTACTTCTAACATTGACCAGGATAAAACAAAAGGACGGGTTAAATAAATATGAGCAGAAGAAGCTTGCAAAACCTGAAGATACTCATTATAAGGTAGCCTATCTGTAAAGTGCAGCCTGGATAAATCTAAAGATGATTTCAATTTTTCTAACATTAATTGTTTATAAGTCTGACCATCGGGGAGATTCTTGCCATAAGCAACCCTATTTTCTCCCACAACTACTACATGGCATTTAGGTCTTCGTTGCTGAATTAGTGCCACCGTTTCCATAAACTGTGGAAATCCTCTATAAGGTTCCATTCCCCGTCCTACATAAGTTACCAACTCTTCAACGTGGGAAAGGTCAAGATTTATTCTTGGTAAAACTAATTTTGAGTCTGGTTTTGGAACAAAATATTTAGTATCAACACCATCATGAAGGACAGTGATTTTGCTATGATATTCTTTGGGAAACTGCTGATGCTGCCAATTGGTGGGAGAAAGCCCGCGATCGCAGCTATATAAATCAGTCAAAATCGGCGCATTTTTCGCGCGGATACGGCATTCATCATCAGCATTTAGTGGTTCGTTGGGATCAAAATCGGCATCGGAACCGTGAGCGCGATAAAACCACTCAAAATAACACAATAACTCTGCTTTGGGAAAAACATCTTTCATAAATAAAGTCGGCCCCCAACCAGAATGCCCATAAACTACATCTGGAATGAAACCCTCAGCTTTTAATTTTTCGGATACGCGATAGACAGCTTGCGCGCTAAGAACAGCATTTTCCAGGTTGCGAACGTAATGGTGGGTTTGGGGAGCCGCTTCACGAGAAGGAGTATAAATAGCTTTATAAACGCCAGGTATTTCCCCTTCCCGACGGTTTGTTCCAAAGACGACTTGGCAATTAGGATCTTTTCCTAAAACTATCGCTAGATTGCGAAATTGCGAGGGGAAATTGGGATGTAAAAATAAGATTTTCATTGGAATAATCTTGATTAATTTATTGCGAGATAAAATAAATTAAGACAATCTTTTTAAGATTATAAGATTATTTATTAAGATTTTGAGCAAGTAAATTTAGATAAATGGTTGTCAGGAAATGTGAGAATAATCGCAAATTCGTGTTATGACAATGAAATTTATTGGTATTGATTTAGGCTGGCGATCGCAACCAAGCGGACTATGCTGTTTAGAATGGATAGATGGACAACTGCAACTACTCGATCTAGATCGCAAAGAAGCCATTGCAGACATCCTCACCTGGATTGATTGCAGCGTCCAACCAGACGAACCAGCCATCATCGCCGTAGATGCACCTACCCTCATACCCAACGCTACTGGAAGTCGCCTCCCAGATAAACTTAGTCACAAATACTTTGGTAAATATCATGCGGGATGCTACCCAGCTAATCAAAACTTACCCTTCGCCGATCGCACCATCAACTTTGGCTTAGAATTAGAATCACGCGGTTTTGCCCACGCACCCACCATTGAACCGCAAAAACTCAGCAGATATCAAATAGAAGTCTTCCCCCACCCAGCAATCGTTAACCTATTCAACTTAGAACGCATCCTCAAATACAAAAAAGGACGACTCAGCGATCGCCGCCTAGAACTAATTAAACTCCAAAATTATCTTCTCAATATCCTCCCCTCTCTTTCTCCTCCTCTGCGTTGCGCCAGGTGCTACAACGGGGGGAACCCCGACGCGAGTTGTTCATGGGGGAAACCCCCAACACCACACTCGCTCCGCAACGCACTGGCTTCTCTGCGCCTCTGCGGTTCGTTTCCTCTTGAAATCCCCACCACAGGCGCAGCCCTGAAAGCAACCGAAGATAAACTAGATAGCCTAGTTTGCGCTTATGTTGCCGCTTATTGGTGGTATTGGGGAGAACAACGTAACTTAGTACTTGGCGATCGCACCACAGGCTACATTATCATCCCCCAAAGAATATTAGCCTAAAATTGTAATATTGTAAGATTTAACTCAAGGAGTTTTTATGCAAAGAGTTAGTTCTAATTTGAGTTTAAAACAACTTTATGAAATTGACGATCATCTTTGGTTGGAGGAAACAATCAAGCTATTAAAAGCTAACAAGTTAGGAGAATTAGATTTAGAAAATTTAATTGAGGAGTTAGAGAATTTTGGTCGTAGAGACAAAGCCAAGGTTGCTAGTTTATTAGAACAAATTATTAGACATCTTTTATTGCTGCAATATTGGACAGAAGAATCTCAATATAATTCTGGACATTGGAAAGCAGAAATTAGAAGTTTTAGGAATCAATTAAAACGTCAGATAACAACAAATTTATATCAATACTTAGAAAATGAATTAGCATCAATTTATGATGATGCGTTAGGATATGTAATTGATAAAACTGAGGGAAAACTCGATAATTTACCTCAGTTTTGTACTTACACCTTAGAACAGCTCCTAGATACAGCAGATTGCAACTTGGTGAGGTACAGATCATCGTAGGGGCACAACATGTTGTGCCCCTACCCGTGTACTTTATTTACCCGCAATACGCTGTATTAATTATCTACCTGAAAACTTGTAACATAAAAGGCGTTGCTAAACGTAAATTAGCAACGCCTAATTTTGAGTATTTAATAACTACTCAGCACTATTACTCTGCCCAAGCAATCAACCTTGGTTCATAAGGATTAGCTAGATTTTGATTTTTCGGCAATACACGCAAAGACAAGCCTTGCAAACCAGAAGCGGTATAAGTAATAGTACCTGTGTAAGTACTCAATTGCTGTGCATCTTCACCTTGGTAATCCATCACCACTGTTACAGCGTTGACAATCTCACCATTGGCATCGATCGCACCTTGATATAACTCTACCTGCACATCATCAGTGGTCAAGGTTGCTAAGTCAACCTTGGCTTTGACAGTAACGGTTTGGTTAACTTCAATGTCTGAAGCTACCGATACGTCAACATCTTTGATTCTGATGTTGAACCAGTGTTCGCCCAATTTTTCTTTCCAAGCAGCTAGTTCTTTCGCTGGGGCATAGTTATCAACAGTCAGAGTATGATAGCGATCGCTAGCTGGGAAATAAGCTCTCGCAGCATATTCTCCCACCATCCGCGCTGTATTAAAGAAAGGACAATTCAACCGAATTGCATCCTTCATTTTGGCAACCCAGGGACGAGGTAAACCATCACTATCCCGATGATCGTAAAATAGTGGTACAACATCCTTCTCTAATAACTCGTAGAGAGCATTTGCTTCTACTTCATCCTGGTAGTTAGGATCGTCGTAATTCTCGCCATGTCCAATTGCCCAGCCTGTGCGGACGTAATCAGCTTCATCCCACCAGCCATCTAGGACACTTAAATTTGGCAATCCATTCATTGCTGCTTTCATGCCGCTAGTACCAGAGGCTTCCCGTGGACGACGCGGTGTATTTAACCAGATATCGCAACCCGCAACCATTAACCGGGCTATGTGAATGTCGTAATTGGGAACAAACACTACCTGTTTTTCTAAATGTTGTTCGCGGATAAAGTGATTGATATCGCGGATCAGTTCTTTACCGGGAATATCCTTGGGATGTGCCTTACCAGCAATTACAAATTGCACTTTCCGATCTTTGTTACCCAGTAAAAGCCGCTTAATGCGTTCTAAATCACGCATCCATAGGGTAGCACGTTTGTAGGTGGCAAAGCGACGGGCAAAACCAATGGTGAAAGCGTAAGGATCTAAAACTTCTTGGGCTTGGGTAATTTCGGAAGCGGAAGCGCCGCGATCGCGTAGGTGCTTGACTAAATGCTCTCGCACATACAAAACCATATCCAAGCGGCAGCGTTCATGATTGCGCCACAACTCCTCATCGGGTATGGCTTCCATCCGCTCCCATAATGGGCTATCTAGTGGTGCCGATGACCAATTTGGGCCAAGGTAGCGATCGTACAACTCTTGAGTTGATTTGGCAACACAACTTCGAGCATGGACACCGTTAGTAATTGCTGCGATCGGTACTTCCTCTACTGGCACTTTCTGCCACAAGCCTTGGAACATTTGCCGCGATACCACACCATGTAGTTGGGCGACACCGTTAGAAAATGTTGCCATTTTCAGCGCCAGCACCGCCATACTGAAAGGCCCAGATAAATCGCCTGTATTCTCGCGCCCCAATCCTAAAAATTGCTCTCTGGACAAGCCAAATATCTCTGCATAGTATCCCAGATAGTACAACATTTTGTCGGGAGCGAACAAGTCAATTCCCGCCGGGACTGGTGTGTGGGTAGTAAAGATATTACTCGAAGCTACCACCTGTTTTGCTTGGATATAACTCAGTCCTTCTTCCTGAATCAGCAAGCGGATGCGTTCTAGGGCAGAGAAGGCGGCGTGTCCTTCATTCATGTGGTAGGCTGTGACTTTCAGCCCCAAAGCTTTGAGCATTTGCACACCACCGATCCCCAGCATGATTTCCTGGTGGATACGCATATCGATATCGCCACCGTACAGTTGATCTGTGATGTCGTGATCGTAAGTGTTGTTTGGTTCAATATTGGTGTCCAGCAGATATAGGGGAACCGTTCCCACCTGTACGCGCCAAACTCTGGCGTATACTTTGCGTCCAGGATAATCTACCGCAATCCGTAGTTCTGAACCATCGGCATTGCGCTCTAGATGCAAGGGCATATTATAGAAATCGTTGAGCAGATAGCGTTCTTGCTGCCAGCCATCGGCATTGAGATACTGGGCAAAGTAGCCTTGCTGATACAGCAAACCTACACCGACAAGCGGTAGCCCCAAGTCACTAGCAGATTTGAGGTGATCCCCCGCCAGAACTCCCAAGCCCCCAGAATAAACAGGTAAACAATCGACAAGTCCAAATTCCGCCGAAAAATAGGCGTAACATTCTTTTGGTTTATCTTCCCGTTGTTTTTGATACCAAGTGCGCTCTTGTAAATAATCGTCTAACTGACGATCAGCGCGATCCATTTGCGCGAGAAAGCCTTCATCTTCAACAACTTCCAAAAGCCGCGCTTGAGAGATAGTACCCAGCATTAACACTGGGTTATGATGGCTAGACTCCCACAAGTCAGAGTCTAAACGACGAAATACATCTTTACTCTCAACGTTCCAATCCCAGTGCAAGTTATATGCTAGCCGACGAAGTGGTTCGAGTCGCGGCGGTAGTGAAGGGGATACGTTAAATGTGCGAATTGGCTGCATAGGTTGGCAAAACTCCAAGGTTAGTTATGGTTATTGTTTACTGTCTTTACCAATGTTGCCAATTCTTTATACTGTAGTTTGTGAAAAAGCGATGACTTTGTTAAGCATTGAGAAATTTTTTAACCTCGTTGCTAAAGTTTACACCAAGATGTTTCTCATTCTATGCGTTACTTTCAGCCATATACTTGGTATATTAAAATTTAATCATTGAGTGGCCTACATCACTTAAAAAAAATCTAGTTTTGAATAAATAATTTATATTTCTTTTAGTATTGCTTGCGGGGATCAGTTCTATGGTCTTGACTGAATGGCACTAAGAAAAGCCGAAACCCTTGCGGTTTAAGCAGTTTGCAATTGTAGACGTAATTCATGCCGGGGTTTGGTCATCAAGGGGTAA
>NZ_JBALDL010000071.1:0-72913 GCF_036917465.1 Nostoc sp. | reverse complement strand
CAAAGGTCAGTTATTATTTAAAATAAAAACCCCCAGATGATGTTAGTCTACTAGGGGAGTTAGTTATCAGGGTGCATCTACCAATTAATTGTTCTTAGCTTGAACACCATACTCCGGATAAATTTGCCCAAAGGTCAGTTATTATTTAAAATAAAAACCCCCAGATGATGTTAGTCTACTAGGGGAGTTAGTTATCAGGGTGCATCTACCAATTAATTGTTCTATCGGTAGCCAGTATCTTCCGGGAAATAATTGTAAAAATCAGGTAGATAGCGATGTCTACGAAGGGCTACGCCTACGCAACTAGAATAAAACCCCCAGATGATGTTAGCCAGCTAGGGGAGTTAGTTATCAGGGTGCATCTACAAATTAATTGTTCTAAAGTAAATGGGTAACTACCGGATAAGTTAGCAGAGGTTGAAGTTATTGCTGTTTGCTCACCAGAAAAAAGTCTCAGCAGGTGTTAGGCAATCAGAGGGGTTAGTTATCAGACATTGGTGCAACTTAAGTTCAAATTCTTGAGAATCTTCTTTCCAAGTTCTCTCTGTAAACGATCCTTATTGGGCTACTGGCGCGAATTCGGAAGGTAGTAGCCTCCATGAGGATTAAAAGCCAGAGACTATTAAAAAGCAATCTACCGGAAAAATTAGCATTTACCAGAGAAAACCCCCAACAGGTGTTAGCCAACGAGGGGAGGTACTTATCAGGGTGTATCTACTAATTAAATAACCCGTGATGCATCAGAAATGATTGCTGCTTACTTCCTTCGTCAACTGCCCTACCGACGAGCTGATGGGGCTTGTAACTAACCGAAAAGTTTCGGTCGAAACATACGGGTAATTGACCGTACCCTGTCTCTCCGGTTGACTAGCAGTAGATAGAAGAATTTGAATCCATTTCACTTTGTGAATATAGATTGAGCCTATTTCTACCGTCATCGACAAACCACTTTTTCTTGTTCTCCAACATATCGAGTTGCAGTGAAGAAATGTCATGTCTCACATAGCTATTCGTATTGTACCAGAGTCTCTGACTCGCTTACATCCACAGACATTCAGGGATGGGGTTTTACGCTCGATCAAAAAAAAAACCCCCAGTGGGTGTTAGCCAACCAGGGGAGCTAGTTATCAGGGTGCATCTACCAATTAATTGTTCTCGGTTTAACCACCATGCTCCGGATAAATTTACTAGAAAGATATGCCAAAAAAACTCTAGTAGATATTAACTCAATTGGGGGAGTTAAAAATCAAGGTACATCCATCTATTAATCAAGTATTCTAGGATTAAGGACTATTTTTTGGTAGAGAATATCTGCATCAAAAGTTGCTGTTGTTGGCCAAAAATGAAAAAAACCCCCAGTGGGTGTTAGCCAACTAGGGGAGTTGAAGATCAAGGTGCATCTACCAATTAAGTGTTCTAGATCCAAGTAATCCGATCCGGATAAAGTTGTAAAGGCAGAAAAAGCAAAACAACACCGAATCAGAAACATTCAGGGGTGGGATGCATCTAAGTTATCAAAGGGAGCAAATCGACTTGAAACTTTCGTGTTTCAAACCAGATTTAGGAGGCGGACAGGAGAAACTGTGACCCAGGAATTCCACATTTCGGTAACTCCTGTAGGGCAAAATGACTACTTGGTGCGGACGGAACAAGTCGCGCCTGGGGTACCATTAGCAGAAGAATTGGTGACTTGGCCTGTCACTGATTGGTTGATAGCTGCTGGGCATTTGATGAATGACCCATTAAAGTCGGTGTTGCAGGGAGATCCATTTACCTCTGATGGGCATGAAAGCAATATCGCCAGAAACTCTGTTAATTTGGTAGCGTTGGGTCAACAATTTTATAACGCCCTATTTCAAGGCACTCTCAGAGATAGTTGGATTACTGCTCAAGGTATTGCCCAAAACCACCAACAAGTATTACGCTTGCGTTTGGGGCTAAAAGACACGAGGTTAGCTCGTCTACCTTGGGAAGTAATGCACGCAGGCGATCGCCCTTTGGCTACTGGCCCTTATGTGGCTTTTTCTCGCTTCCAAAGTGGCATTTTGGGGGGTTCTGCTTTGCGATCCCTGCGGGGGGCTACGCCTACGCGAAATACTTTCACACCACGAGAACAAGGTAGCGTGAAAGTATTGATGGTAATTGCTTCTCCCTCAGATCAAGTCCGTCTTGACTTACAGAAGCAGGAAGCGATTAAACTACAAGCAGAACTTCACCGTCAGATCCCACGACTGGCTGAAGGTAACAATCATTTCCCAGAAATTGAACTCACTGTATTAGACCAACCAGGACGAGAAGAACTGACACAAGCCTTAGAACAAGGTAGATACCACGTTCTTCACTACTCCGGTCATAGTAACTTAGGCGGCAATGGTGGAGAAATTTATCTTGTTAGCCGCAGAACTGGCTTAACAGAAATCTTGAGTGGAGACGATCTCGCAGGCTTGCTTGTCAATAATAATATTCAAATGGCAGTGTTTAATTCCTGCTTGGGGGCGTACACAGCTGCATCTGATGCCTCTGGAGATACTGGTGAACGTAACCTAGCAGAAAGTCTGGTGAAGCGCGGAATTAGAAGCGTTTTGGCCATGTCAGAACGGATTCCTGATGAAGTGGCATTGACACTCACACAATTGTTTTACCGCAATTTAAGTCAAGGATATCCAGTAGATTTGTGTGTTAGTCGAGTCCGCCAAGGATTAATTTCTGCTTATGGTTCTCACCAGATGTACTGGGCATTACCGATTTTATATCTCCAACCAGAATTTGACGGTTTTCTCAGTGAAGAAACTGAGTTATCCGAAAGTACCGAATCACGGAACCAGTATAGTTCGCCTTTAGGAATAACTTCCGCGATGTACTCTGCGATGTCTACGACGGGCTACGCCAACGCAGATGATAGCGATATGCCTTTAGGAATGGAAGAAATGATTCCTTCTGGTATGGCGCGGGACTCTTCTGGGTTGGACTGGCTGGGTGAGGATACTTGGGGCGATCTTGTAGATGAAATTGAGTATGATGACCCAAGTTATGAAGAAGATTCGGCTATAGTTTCAGATTTATTTCGTCAGCTAGATAACCAAAAACTTCCAACTGAACTGGATCGAAAAATTCCAGAAAATAATTTTCAGCAAAGCCAGGTTTCAGAAGAAATGAATTCTCTGGAAGAGGAAGGAGATTTATGGGGAGAAGTTCCAGCACCGCCACCTCCAATTACTGGAAAATTTGAAGGAAAGTTAGAAAATTCTGATTTTTCGCGTAGGCATAACCCCCCGCAGGCATCACAACCACCTCCACCAATATCTCGTAGCAAACCCCGCAAACTATGGCCAATTGTGGGAATTGTGGGAATTAGTGCGTTAGTAGCTGCGATCGCTTTAAACTGGTGGTGGCAAAATCGTTCCCAGCAAGCAATTCTGCCTAATATCCCAGGAATTTCCTCTGAATCTTTACCCATTCAAAAGCAGCAAAATATCGACTTACAGATAGCAGACACTAAAATTGTCACCGCGACTGCTACAGAAAAATTGAGCCAAGGCGATTTACAAAGTGGGTTATTAGCTGTAGAAGAACTACTCAATCGTGGCGCACTAACTGCGGCGGAAGCTGCCCTTAAACTGATTCCAAGTAAGCAAG
Source organism: Nostoc sp. (assembly GCF_036917465.1). Taxonomy (GTDB): domain Bacteria; phylum Cyanobacteriota; class Cyanobacteriia; order Cyanobacteriales; family Nostocaceae; genus Nostoc. Next base: position 69,277 of record NZ_JBALDL010000071.1, on the reverse strand, counting down.
CTGACGATCCATCCGTCAACTTTTATAAGGGACGATTAGCTTGGCAATCGATCCAAACTGGAGACAATAATTATAGTGTTGATGATGCCCGTCGTTACTGGGAAATGGCTACAAAAGCTAAACCAGAATCGCCTTTATATAATAACGCTTTAGGATTTGCCTACTACGCAGAAGGCAATTTAAATCGAGCCAATGACTCTTGGTTCAAGGCTTTGAATTTAGCTCTCAAAGAACAAAACCCAGATTTAAAGACAGCAGTTCCTGAAGATGCTTTATCTTCTTATGCTGGTTTAGCTCTTGGATTGTATAAATCTGCACTTAGTCAATCCAATGGTAAGCAGACACAGTATCTTAATGAAGCGATTAAGTTGCGGCTTATGGTTCTCAAGTCCGATCCAGTCAATTTTCAGGTAGATAAATTAGCTAAAAATTGGCTGTGGACAGAAAAGGCGATTGAAGATTGGCGATCGCTCCTTCAGGAAAAAGGTGATTAACAATTCAAAATTCAAAATTCAAAATTAAAGACATTTTCAGTTGGAGATTTAAACCCCGACTGAAAATATACTACGTGTAATGGTTGGTGGGGTCTTAAACCCAGTTATTCAGACGCTCGTGGACTTGCTTATAAGCGAAGCCATGCCGTTGGCGCAGCCTCTCGTAGAGAATGCTTTAAGATGCGCTATCCGCCAGTCGTACATAATTTATTCTGTTAGCGGTAGCGGGGCGTTTAGCCCATTTTGACTCCTGACTCTGGGTTAGAATTACTTGATTCGTCAGGCTCATATTCATGCTGTCATCTCCGTTGCTAGAAGAACCCAAATCGATTACTTACAATCATGTATTAATTCTCTTCGACAAAACTGGGTTGACTTATACGACAGTCTTAAAGAGAAAAAGTAAGTTCAATTATAAAAACTCTTTGTTCTCGTAAAGAAGACGCGAACAAATTTTTCTTGATTTTACCTCTCATTTCCCTTAACCGAGCAGTATTGATGCCAATCCCAATAGGCTGACTGCCTTACAGAAGTCTGAAAAACCCAGTAAAATCAAGGAATTTAATAAAAAGGTCAAGTGACATGAGACTCCACCTCAAAACTTTTAATCATGAATAAATTAAAATGCCATATCGCTAGTCTTTGGCAAAGATTTATTTTCGAGATGACCTTTGCAATTGGGTCTGACCCTTGGAAATACACTAGCCATTATCAACAAGCAAAGTACCAACAAACTCTCAAACTATTGCCAGCTATACCCATCAAGCTAGCACTAGAGATTGGCTGTGCCGAAGGTTACTTAACTTCAACTTTAGCAGATCGCGTTGAACTTCTGATTGCTGCTGATATTTCCCAGATTGCCCTCAATCGAGCGGCTTTAAGCTGCAGGAGCCACGGTCAAGAGAATATTTGTTTTCAGCGCCTTGATTTAAACCAAGACTCACTACCTCGCGGCTGCGATCTGATTGTCTGTAGCGAAGTGCTTTATTACATTAGTGGACAAACAGCACTGTGTGCGGTCGCCCATAAGCTTGCAGATGCACTTGTTCCTGGCGGCTATTTACTTACAACTCACGCCTATCGTGTAGATCAAGAGCCTGATCGTCATAACCTTGACTGGATTCTGCCTTTTGGGGCAAAACTTATTGGCGAGACCCTCGAAAACACATATCCTCTGCGACTGCTTAAAGATATCCAAACACCTTATTACCGCATTCAACTTTTCCAACACGATTGTGAGATGAAATCACATAATATGCCGGAGATCCTGGAACTATCATCTTCTGCGCTGCCTTTACCTGAGAGTGGTGCTTTAGATATGTTTTCACTGGCATTTTTATACAACCAGCTTCAGCGTTTGTACAAAAGACATCTCCAGTAATTAATTATGCGTTGCCCCAAATCCTTGGTAGGCAAAATTGATGAATTGTGGCTACATCCTAACCGAAGATGTCTAAATCATAAGGGCATTGAGCCGAGCAGTATTGAAGCCGATGCTATCATAGAATATGACTAGGGTTATTATGAAATCAATTTCCAAAAGTAAACTCAAATCTCAACTTCTTGAATTCTTGCGGCTTGTAGAGTCAGAGGGAGAAGAAATTGTAGTTACCGATCGCGGTAAACCAGTCGTGAAAATTTCCAAATACGCGCAAGCAGCCTCAACAGAGGAGTTATTTGGAGAAATGGGCTGTAAAGTAAAGTACTTTGAAGATTTAACCACGCCAACAACCGAGGAATGGGCGCAATTGTGAAGATAGTTCTTGACACTTGTGTCCTAATCTGGTGGAGTTTAGATCCAGGTAGACTTTCTGAACCAGCTAAAGAAGCGTGTAACCAGATGGAAAAGGATAAAAATGGTCTTGTGCCGTCTATAGCTATATGGGAAATTGCTATAAAAATCAAAAATAAAAAACTAGATTTATAGGACTCATATTTGATTTTTGAACAAAACTCAGTACACCTTTATTCCTTCTTCCCAGTCCCCAGTCCCCAGTCCCCAGCCCCTTGCCTCTACGAGTGATTCAGAAATCAAATCGGATTGCTATAGGAGTCAATCTTAACGAGTACGTAGTAACGCTGAAAAAGTCTAGTACCGTTCAGATTGTACCCATTGACGAAAATATTTGGGTGGAAAGTGTCAATTTAGAATGGGATCATCAAGATCCAGTAGATCGAGTTGTTGTTGCATTCGCCAGAAGTAATCAAGCAGCAATAATTACAGCAGATAAAGAGATAGCAAATTTCTACTCAGAAGTGATTTGGTGAAGGTAAGAAAGATTGCTTAATCCATCGCCTTAATTTGCTGATTAGCTTCATTTTGTGCCTTCAGCATCGCCTGCTTTAATGGTTGCTGTCCTAGTAATGCGCTGACAAACTGGTTATCAAAGTTATTGACGATGCCTACGGCGGGCTACGCCTACGCACTTGAATATTTACCCACCTGCCAAGATGTAGCATAATCCACTCCTGCCACTAATGGCGATCGCAGTGAATCTTGGTCATAACCCAAATTCTTTGCCACTGATTTACGTGTTGGCAAAGCAAACCCTGTTCCTGTCCACTTCTGCATTCCTTCTTTACCCGTGAGATAAGAAATCAACTCCCAGGCTTCGGCTTTGTGCTGTGCAAGATTATTCATCACGTAGGCAACGGTAAATACCATCGTGCCTTTTTTGTCATTAATTGTAGGCACTGGTGCAGTAGCAAACTCTACTTGAGGAAAGGTTTCTCTTAAGTAAGGAATTGCCCAATTACCCTCAATCACCATTGCCACTTTATTTTGACCAAACATTTCACTACCTGAGTTTGTCCCTACATCAGATTTTTGGGCAGAGGAACGGTCTTTTTGATACTGGTCTACTACCAACTCTAAACCCTGTAAACCTGCTGCACTCGCAAAAGTAGCAGAACCATTGCGATCGACAAGTTGCCCACCAAAGGCTTTGATTTTATAAGCCTGACGCGCCAATTCGGGAATTTCCCCAAAGCCGTATTTGTTAAGTTTGCCTGTTAATTGTTTCGAGTAGTTACGTAGCTCATCCCAAGTAGTCGGTGGATTACTTAATCCGGCGGCGGCGAATGCTTTTTTGTTATAAAACAGGGCAAGGGTAGAATAGTCTTTGGGAAGACCATAAATATGATTTTGATATTTGAAACTGTTGAGTAGGGTATCTTCAAAGTCCGTTAGGTCAAATGTGGGGGTAATATAACTTTCTAAGGGTTCTAGGACATTCTGACTCATCAAGAAAGGAGCTTCGAGGGCATCGAGATAAAAGACATCGGGCGCAGCTTCCCCAACTAAACGAGTTTTGATTACATCCATGTATTGGTCAGCAATTACCTCATATTTGACCTTAATAGTTGGATGCTTTGTCTCAAAGTCTTGCAATACCTGTCTCAAAAGTTTTTGCTCAACAGGAGAACCTCCCCAGCCACTGAGTTTGATGCTGATTGGGTTAGAGGATAAGGGTTTGCTTGGTAATTGTAGGCTTTGACAAGCAATGATAGCGATCGCGATCGCTATCATCAATCCGAAAAAATGAAACAACCTTTTTTTAATCACTTGTACCTTCTGTTATTAAGGAGTGATATTTACTTATCTAAAATTTTTGTTGAAAATTGCAAGCTAGAATAACGAAAACTTGTTAAGAATGCTAATAAAAGCATACTGAGTTCAGTTCTTCGATAACCGGATTTATATCAGGATGCTTTACTGATAAACATACATTATGGATTTTGTTCAGGTTGAAACAACTGCGCCACTGATGGAAATTTCCCAGATTTCCTCACCAGCAACAGCAATTTCTCCAACCTCTCGAATTCCCAAGGATGCGATTCGCACAAGTTTAAAAGCCTCCACTGCGGATTCTGTCTTAGCAGCAGTTTACTCTCTTGGAACTGGCGGGATTTTACTCAGCAACTTCTTGGTGGAATTGGGTGCTAGTCCCGTGGTATTTGGGATGCTTTCTTCTATCCCCATGTTGGTTAATCTTATTCAGCCGTTGGGTGCTTACTTGTCTGAACGCAGCACCAGCCGTTTTCAATATTCTCTTCGCACACACGGAATTGGAAGGCTGTTATGGCTGGTTCTAGTAATTGGTATTGTAGGCGTAAGCTTGGGAGTGATTAATACTCACCACTTAGTGATATTGACACTCTTGATTGTCCTATTCAGCAATCTTTTGGGAGGGCTAGGAACCGCATCGTGGCTAAGTTGGGTAGCAATGATAGTTCCCCGGCGATTGCGAGGCAGATATTTTGGGACACGCAATAGTGCTGCTAACCTCACCAATTTGATTTGCGTACCAATGGCTGGTTTAGCTGTATCACATTGGTATGGTGGAACTCTACAAGGCTATGGGATAGTTTTGTTAATTAGCATTGTGTTGGGAATTGCGGGATTGGGATGTCAGTATTTCCAAGTGGATATGAATCCGCAATCGCAAAACACAAATCAAGGCAAGCCAACTCAAACAAGTGAGATTCAGCCAGAGGTTGCCAAAGATGAATCTTCTAAAGTTGCTCAATCAATTCATCCACCACAAAACAAATTAACTAGCAGTGTTTGGAAAAACTCAAATTTTTTGAGATTTCTGGTGTATTTCAGCTTCTGGAATCTTGCGGTTAACCTCAGCAGTCCTTTTTTTAACCTCTACATGCTGGACACGCTGGATTTGGATGTAAGTTATGTGACTATCTACAACAGCTTTCAGGCTGCGGCAACTTTGCTAATGCTGATTCTATGGGGAAAATTAGCAGACAAGATAGGTAATCGTCCCATCCTCATCTGTATTGGAATTTTGGTTGCAGCTACACCAGTGCTATGGCTGGGGATTGGTGCTAATCACCTTGACATTTGGTTGTGGCTACCTCTGTTACACATCTTAGCTGGAGGTACTTGGGCGGCAATTGATTTGTGCAGCAACAATATACAATTAGCGATCGCACCAACTCAAAATCAGTCTATCTATTTTGCGACAGCAGCTGCCGTTGCTGGAGCAAGTGGTGCTTTAGGCGCAACTATAGGCAGCTTCATCGTCCAATTCGCTCAGTTTGGAGGCTTATTAGGGTTGTTTGCCCTCTCTAGCCTATTTCGACTAGTAGCACTTGTTCCACTAGTTTTTGTCAAAGAGGCACAGAGGTGAGGGAGTGGGGAGTGGGGAGTGGGGAGCAGGGAGCAGGGAGCAGGGGAAGCAAGGGGAGAAGAATTAATAACCAAATTCCCAATTCCCAATTCCCAATTCCCCATTCCCCACGATCTATTCTGCGGCGGTAGAAGTTAAAGACATTGTTTCCCACAAAACCATGTGAGGTGGTGTTAGTACAGGCTGGTGTAGAGCAATTAGCTGGGTTAAGGTATTCTTTAATTGGGTACGAGGTACGATATCGTCAACAAAACCATGCAGAAGCAAATCTTCAGCAGTCTGAAAATTTTCGGGCAGTTTTTCTCGTAAGGTTTGCTCAATCACTCGCCGACCGGCAAAACCAATAGTTGCTTTGGGTTCTGCCAAAATGATATCGCCCAACATTGCAAAACTGGCGGTAACGCCGCCTGTTGTGGGATTGGTCAAAACGGGAATATATAATAGTCGCGCGTCTTTATGGCGCTGTAGGGCTGCGGAGATTTTCGCCATCTGCATCAACGAAAGCATTCCTTCTTGCATTCTCGCGCCGCCAGAGGTGCAAACGATCACTACAGGATACCGTCGTTGAGTAGCTTGCTCAATCATCCGGGTGAGTTTTTCTCCCACAACCGAACCCATGCTACCACCCATAAAGCGGAAATCCATAACCCCAAGGGCAATGGGCAAACTATTGATTTGACCTAAACCAGTGTGAACCGCGTCTATTAACCCAATTTTATCTTGTGTTTCTCGCAAGCGATCGCTGTAGAGTTTGCGATCGCGAAATTCTAGCGGATCGGTTGGACGCAAATGCTCGTCTAGAGGCTTCCAGGTATTGTTATCTATCAATTGACGGATGCGCTCATCGCTATCTACCCGATTGTGATGACCACATTCGATACAAACCATCTGATTGGCTTTCAGGTCTTTTGTGTATGCCAATACTCCACATTTAGAACATTTATGCCACAAGCCATCAGCAATTTCACGTTCTTGGCGTTCGAGGCTGATAGATCCAGATTTTCGTCGATTTGCAAACCAATCAAATAGAGACTTTAAACCACGCGATTCTTCGTTGTTAGCCATTTTTTATTTTATTTTAAGTGGGTATGAGGTCGAAAACATATCAAACCGTATTGGGTTGTTCTTAGTCATAAGTGATTTTTCTTTGCTTAATGACTAATTACTACATCGTCAAACTACGCTTTTAAGCAATTCAGACCTTAATTATCATCTTTGGTTGCCAGCTTAACGAAAATACTTATACCAATACAAGTCTCCTGCTCTTTTTTTCAGCAGACTTAATTATATTGACGTACTGACAAAGCCATGAGAATACTAACCTCCAAATAAGATGTTCTCCCTCTCCCACCCAAATCAATGATTCGTATTGCTAGATTATGACCGATCGGCATCTGTTGCACTAGTTATGTTTACCAACGGTTAATCGTCGTCAAGAGGGTAATACAAGTCACAAGCAGAATATTATCAAAATATGAAGGGACGATGGGGTAATGTTGGTTACAGTCACGAATTATAAATTTTTCTGATGAAGGGGCATTCAATATGGGTTACTTACCTTATCTGCCTGATCTTCCCACTCACGAATCTAATTTAAGATGCTGAAAAAAATAACCGCAGGTAGCTAGACAAAATGGCTTCGCCGCTAAACAGGGTAATCATAGATCCTAACGCGAGAAAAGGCCCAAAAGGCATTTTTTGTGCTAGCCTTTGTCTTGATGTCTCTTGACTGGTGGTTTTGCGTCTACGCATAATAACAGCACTACCAATTAAAGCTCCCAGCGCACAGGCAATAAAACTAGCTAAGAGCAAATATTTCCAGCCTAACCAGGCTCCCATCATGGCTGCTAACTTGGCATCACCTGCGCCCATTGCAGTTTTCCTAAAGGCAATTGAACCCAATAGGGCGATCGCATCAAATAGCCATAAGCCGAGTACTGCACCGACTATCGCCATCATAAGGTGATTTACCAATGCGACAGAACTTCCTTCTGGTAGATAACCAACCGCCATTTGGAATAAAATTCCTACCACTAAACCCGACTGAGTAAGTGGATTAGGTAAGGTCATTGTATCCAGGTCGATAAGCGATAGTGCCAATAACCAACTACAAAAAGCCCAATAGCCTATTGTGAAAGTCGAAACTTGAAATACTAAAAAAATCAGTAAAAAAATTATGCCCGTCACCCCTTCTACTATGGGATAACGGACAGAAATTTTGCTTTTGCAATATCGACACCGACCTTTTAATGAAATCCAGCCGAAAACTGGTACATTGTCGTAGGCTTTTAGCTGATTTAAGCATTTAGGACAACGAGAAGGTGGCCAAAGAATTGACAACCCAGCAGGTAGCCGATAAACAATAACGTTGACAAAACTGCCAATAGATGCGCCCAAAGCAAAGACCATTACACTCGCTGGAATAGCGAACAAAATGTCCATACAGTCAATTGTCCTTTGTCATTAGTCCTGTGTCATTTGTCGTTTATCTTTTGTCTTTTGTCATTAGTCCTTTGTCGAGAACTAATGACTAATGACTAATGACTAATGACCAATAACCAATGACTAATAGATATGTGATTCAATTTGACTTAAGGGTACAAAACACTCTTGAGGTAAAAGAACTGGTTGGTTAGTAAAAATAACCTTACCTCGATGATTCACACGATTAATTGCTACACCGGAAGGTTGCCCAGCGATTTCGGGATGAACTTCACAGTGAGTATAGTATATTTGCCCAGCAGCTCTGATTACAGCAGGATCAATCAAAGGCGATTGGTTCTTTGGGGCGGTAAAATTTACTTGTCCTTGTCGTAATGCGTACACTATCGACTGTTATTTGATTGCTAGATTTCACTTTAGTCTACCCGAAACTTATAGCAAAGGTTGCCAAATTGCCCAAGTTGCACCACAAAATTATTTTTGTTTAGTAGCCCTAATGAGTGATTCTCCCATAGCGCGGCAACCAAGGAGGTTTTTTCCTGGAGAAATTATATCCCCGGTGCGATCGCCTTGTTCTAAAACTTGCAATACGGCTTGTTCGATGCGATCTGCTGCTTTTGGTTGGTCTAAAGCGTAGCGTAGCATCATCGCTGCACTCAAAACCTGTGCTAGAGGATTTGCTTTATCAAGTCCGGCAATATCTGGGGCGGAACCATGAACTGGTTCAAACACACCAGGCCCAGAAGCACCCAAACTAGCTGAGGGTAACATCCCAATACTACCGGTAAGCATGGCAGCAGCATCAGAGAGAATATCGCCAAACAAATTGCCTGTAACAATGGTGTCGAACTGCTTGGGAGCGCGTACTAACTGCATAGCAGCATTATCGACATATAAATGAGAGAGTTCGATGTCTGGATATTCTTGTGAAAGTTGGGTGATGCGATCGCGCCACAACTGAGATACTTCTAATACGTTCGCCTTATCCACCGAACAAAGTTTTCCGCCGCGTTTTCTAGCTGCCTCAAAGGCCACCCTCCCAATGCGTTCAATTTCTGACTCTGTGTAAACCATTGTATTTACACCGCGTTTTTCACCCGTTTCCGTGGCAAAAATCCCTTTAGGCTTACCAAAGTAAATCCCACCAGTGAGTTCGCGCACCACCATAATATCCACGCCTTCCACAATTTCGCGTTTCAAAGTCGAGGCATCGATTAGCTGGGGCAAAATTTTTGCTGGGCGTAAATTGGCAAATAATCCTAAACCTGCGCGTAGCCCTAACAAACCTGCTTCTGGACGTAAATTAGATGGCAGAGAATCCCACTTATAGCCACCAATTGCTGCGAGTAAGACAGCATCACTGTTACGACAAGCCTCTAGAGTGACAGATGGTAAGGGTTCTCCAGTGGCATCAATTGCTGCACCACCGATGAGGGCTTCTTGGAATTCAAACTTCAGATCGAATTGCTCCCCTACGACTTTCAGCACATCTACCGCCACTGCCATAATTTCAGGGCCAATGCCATCGCCGGGGAGTAGAGTAATGCGGTAGTTCTGGGTCATAGCTGGTTATTACTGAGTAAATGCTTGCAGATTAAATATCATACCTAGTAAAATGTGCCGATGAAATTTTTAATTAGGGTGCGACTCTAACGTAATCATCTGGCGTTGTATGAAACTGCTATTCCTTTAGTGAAAAGTGTTACTCAAGCGTCGTCTGATTTTCGGTCAACGTGCCAGTTTTGTCAGAGCAGATACAGCTATTTTCAGGATTTGAATAGGAAGCACTATATAGGACTCATATTTGATTTTTGAACAAAACTCAGTACACCTTTATTCCTTCTTCCCAGTCCCCAGTCCCCAGTCCCTTACCTCTACGAGTGATTCAGAAATCAAATCGGATTGCTATATATCTTCTCAATAACAGATAATTACAACTAACAATTAGACCTTAGAACGGTCAGTCAAAATCTCATAACCAGTCTCTGTCACCAAAACTGTATGCTCAAACTGAGCCGACAAAGAATTATCCACAGTGACTGCTGTCCAACGATCAGATAATGTGCGGGTGTGTCTAGAACCTGCATTTAAAATTGGCTCAATTGCCAGCGTCATCCCTGCACGGAGTTTAACATTTGGCATCTCACGGGTACGGTAGTTGAATACTGAAGGTTCTTCATGCAGGTTACGCCCGACTCCGTGTCCAGTGAATTCTTCGACTATACTAAAGCCGTTAGCTTTCACATGGTCTTCAATTGCTCCAGCTAAGTCAAGCAGGTATACACCAGCTTTTACTTGTTCAATGCCTTTATATAAAGCTTCTTCTGCTACGCGAATTAATTTAGCAGCTTCTTCTGTCACTTCACCGACAGCAATTGAAATGCAAGAATCACCATGAAAGCCTTGGTAATAAGCGCCTGTATCTACTTTTAAGACATCCCCCACGCGAATCACTTTCTTGGGGCTAGGAATGCCATGCACTGCTTCATTATTAATGCTGGAGCAGATAGAACCTGGAAAACCGTGATATCCTTTAAAACTCGGTGTTGCACCCATTTCACGGATGCGTTTTTCTGCGTGAGCATCTAAATCAGCCGTTGTCATTCCTGGCTTTACTAGCTCGGAAATTTCTTTGAGGACAGTTGCCACAATTGCTGATGATTGTCGCATGATTTCAATTTCACGCGACGATTTAATTTCAATTCCTCGTCCCTTTTTTTTTGATGTTGTAGGCTGAGTTGTTTGAGAAAGTAAGTTAGTGAAAATGTTCATAGTAAATTAATAATTACTGGTGCTTTGCCGATGAAGTAAGAATGGTTTTTCTAGATTACTTGAGAAGTAATATCTATAATTTAAGTTATTTTAATCTCTGATAAGTATTATTTCACTTTAGCCGCTAATGTATATAGAATAACATATTCGTCTACTCCTGATGTTTTAGACTTCAAGCAAAATCGCCCTAACTTATTTTTGACGATTTAGCTCAATTATCTTTAATTGAAACATTAGACGGCTATTAAATACTGAGTCAAATAATTTTTAACTACTAATTGCAATTTCTCCAGTTATTTGCACAGCTAGGGCGGGCAAGATGCCCACCCCACAAGAGATTTATTTTTTGGAGAATGCAAATTAAAATATTTTCAGCTTACCTAATGCTTTTCTTTACTAACACAGATGGCCCAGCAGTAACGACTACGATTTGATCTGGGTGGAGTAATTCACGAGCTGCTTGATTAACTTGCTCAAAGGTGACTTTCTGGATTTTGTCAGTAAAGGTGTGCAATTCTACTTTATCTAATCCATACACCTCATTCATCAGAATTCTATCTGTTAGTTCTTCTGGGTTTGCCAAGGAAACGTTGTAATGGCTGATGAGGGTGCGTTTAGCTGTCTCTACTTCCTGTAAAGTGACACCTTGTTCATGAATTTGCTGTAGTATTTGACGGGTACTAGCGATCGCTTGACTAGTATCTTCTGGACTAGTTTGCATTTCTATCAAAAATGTGCCTACATTCTTCCCAGCTTGGAAGTAGCTATAAATTCCATAGCTCAAGCCTTGGCGATCGCGCACTTCTGCACCCAGTCTACTAGATAAGGTATCGCCTCCCAAAATCTGGTTTAATACTAAGGCTGCGTGAAACCGAGGATCGTAACGCTTAATGCCTGTGAAACCCATATATGTCACAGCTTGGGCTTTACCTGGTAAAACTGGGTTGACACTCATTACTTTCTGCGGCATTGATACTGGAGGATATTTTAATATGGGTGCTTTACCGCTAACTTCCCAATTACCAAACTCATTTTGAATGAGCGATCGCACTTTGTCTACATCAAAATCTCCTACCAATGCCAACACTGTCGTATCTGGGCGATAATGTTTAGCTTTGAAATCAATCACATCTTGGCGTTGAATCTGCTGCAAACTCTCTTCAGTGGGGTAAGTATGTAAGGGATGTTTTTTCGGGTAAATTGACTGCACAAATATTCTTCTGGCTACTTCTGATGGCTCATCTAATTCCAATTGCAAATCAGTTAAAGTTTGTTGGCGATGCAATTCTAATTCTTGTGCGGGAAAGGTACTATTTTTAACAACGTCTGCCAATATCTCCAGAATTACTGGCAAATCCCCCGCTAAACTATCACCCTCGATATGTACTCCTTCACGATGTACTTCAAAGTTTAGACTCGCGCCTCGTTCTGCCAATATTTTGGCAATAGTTAAGACATTTTTACTCTTAGTACCATTTAGCAAGTTATCTGCTACAAAAGCAGCCAATCCTGCTCGTTCTTCTGGATCAAATTCTGTCCCAGCTTGAATGTAGCCGCTTAGAGTCAGGGTGGGAGTACTACGATCGGGTAACAGTAATATCCGCAGTCCATTGTTAAGTTTATATTCTTGTGGTAGTACTTGAGCAATTGCATCTGTAGCCAAATCCACAGGCGGTAAGTATTTCGCCACCTCAGAAGGAAGCACAGGCACGCCAGGAGAGAAATTTTCGGTAGTTTGGGCTGAGTCTGGTTTATCACTAACCCCTGTTATCTGCTTTTGAGTTGGTTCAAAAAAGCCTACTATCCGGGATTCTTTTGTAAGGTATTTGTTAATGACAGCTACAATATCCGTCGGCTTCACCAGACTAACAGCAGCCAAATAACGTTCTGTGTAGCGATAATCACCAACAGTTGTCTCATCATTGCCCAATCGCATTGCTTGAGAGGTGATATCACGGTTACTCAAAATCACATCTGCTGTTAATTGGATTTTGGCTCGTTCTACTTCTTCAGTTGTCACGCCTTTTTCTGCTACATTAGCGATCGCGCGACTCAACACTGAATCAATTTTTTTCAAATCTTGTTTATAACCAGCCGTTACCAAAATCTCATACCAGCCAGATTCTCGCAAACTAGTAACGGATGCTGTAACTTCACTAGCTAAACCTGATTCCACCAATGCCTGATAAAGTCTAGAATTCCGTCCCTCTGTAAAGATATAGTCCATCACATCCAGCGCCGGCACATCTGGTTGATTCGCATCTGGTAGCGGATACACAACTTGTAAAAGTCGCCCTGCTCCCGGTTCTCGCAAGACTATGGGAGTGGGGAGTGGGGAATGGGGAATCGGGAATTGGGAATTGGGAATTGGGAATTGAGTATAGCTATTCTCCTTGTCCCCTTGTCCCCTTGTCCCCCTTGTCCCCCTGCCCCCTGCCCCCTGCCTCCTTGCTAGTTTGCCAAATACTTCTTTAATTGTTTCGAGAGTATTTGCAGTTTGAAAATCTCCAACAACCACTAAGACGGCATTATCAGGACTGTAAAAATTGCGGTAATATTTCTCTACTTGTGCAACCTCAAATTTCTCGACATCTGCTTTAGTTCCACCTACGGGCAACCCATAAGCATGATTAGGAAACACCGCCTGCATGACGGCGCGGTTGAGGCGATATTCTGGACTATTTTCGTAACCTTGCAATTCAGAAATTACTACTCGCTTTTCACTCGCCAGTTGTTCTGGTTCAATCTGGGAATTTTGCATTCTATCTGCTTCCAGCACTAAAAGCGCTTTTAGCTTGTTACGTTCCACAGTACCGTAATATGCAGTTTGGTCATAACTAGTGAAAGCATTGGAATCACTACCTAAAGCACTAAACAAACGGCCAAATTGAATCGGACGATTTTTCGTGCCTTTAAACATGAGGTGTTCCAACTGATGGGCAATGCCATTCACGCCTGGTTCTTCGTTGCGTGAGCCAACCTTATACCACACCTGCACCGTCACCACTGGCGCAGTATGCACTTCCTTTGTTAGGACAGTTAAACCATTTTCCAGCACTGTCTTACGGACATTTTCTGTCAGTGTTGAGGGCATTATTGTTTTTATTAGCAAAGTTGATTGGTATTTTTTTTATTTAGATATAACAGGATGTTGGCTATAAGCAGTTTGATCGCTCAATAAAATAACCGTTACTAGCCATAAGCTTAAAATTAATAATGGCAAGGAATATTTATAAAATCTAGACAAACCATACATTTACTTAGCAGATATATCTGTAAATTAAGTTACATACTTATTTTTTTGAGTGACAGAGTTAAATCAGGTAAAAAAATCTGTTATCTCGGCAACAATACAGAAAAATAATATATTAGCAATAAAGGTAATAAAAAAGCTAACTTATGGCAATTTTGCTAAAACCCGAATGAATTCCAGAGGTAAGCCATCGGTATCGGCGATGAAAGCGACTTCGTAAATGCGATCGCCTATTTGCTGTTGTGTCGGCTCTAAAAGTACCTTCAACGGTTGTAATTCTTCGCTTTGACTCTCAGCAGCCAGGAATACACGTTCTTGCAAATTTGTCAACCAGCTAGGTAAATCTGGTGTAATTTCAGTTAAATCGAACGAAAGATGATAGTAGCCCACATAATGCTCGTCAGCAAATGCATCTGCGGCTGGCTTTGGTTCAGGAATTTGGATCAGTTCGATTCTGCCGCCCAATCCTTCCATCCAGCAAGCTAATGTGTAGCCCGTAGTAAAGCGTTCCGAAATTGTAAACCCTAAATGTTCGTAGAAAGCGATCGCTCGATGAATATTCGCAGTCCGAATAGAAGCGTGATGCATAATTTGTCCTTTGTCCTTTGTCAGTTGTCCTCTTTTAATAAAGTTATGATCCGAGAAAACCCCCGATCATAACTATGTCCTTTGTTATTCACTAATGACAAATGACCAATGACAAATGACCAATGACTATTATTCAAATAACCTGAAATAAGGGTAGCGTACAGGGACACCAGGCTCTTTTTCCAAGTCAAAATTGATCACTTCCCAGCAGGGATCTTCTGAGGTATCGGGGCTAAACTCAACGGGTAAGCCATATAAACGAGCAGATGTAGCTTCCGGTTGTCCAGAACGCCAAGGTGTACTGCGTTCTAAATAGCCACTCATCAATTCCTGATAGCGTTGAGCAATAATCACTTTTGTGGCTCGATAACCTTGGGTATAGAGCTTATCTAATGCTTCGTGAATTTCA
The DNA here is from genome assembly GCF_036917465.1 of Nostoc sp. Classification (GTDB taxonomy): domain Bacteria; phylum Cyanobacteriota; class Cyanobacteriia; order Cyanobacteriales; family Nostocaceae; genus Nostoc. The sequence goes on along the minus strand of NZ_JBALDL010000071.1, from coordinate 54,172 downwards.
AACCGAATACCATCGGGATGAGTATGCTGCCTATACCATTCATTATTCCACCTCCGCCAATGACGACCCGATTGCAAATGGATTAACTCTCCATTTTCAGGATTAGCTTCAAAAGCGCCATGACGCGAACACAAATAGGTATCTGTTAATGTCAGCGCCGGAATAGTCTGGCGACAATGGGGACACTGTATTTCCGGCCCAAACATCGGGTACTGAAAGCCTGGATTCATCATGAAGTGCATACAAACATAATTTTGTCTTCACCAGCACTAGTGCATTGGATTATACACTTCGGCTCCACCACTTTGGGTTACTTGCTCACTGCTGCATATACACGAAGTTGCGGCAAGAACATTGCTTACTAGTGTTTTCCTCAGCGTAGAGACTTGACTGTGTGATATTCTGGTTGTGCAACCAGCCTCAAAGGTTGGAGTTTCTCCAGTGTTCCTGTGTACCATATTCATATTCTATCGTGTCTACCGCTTCTTTCTGGACATCTCCTGATTTTTCTCAAGCTGCCTTTATTGCAGCCAATGCTGTTGTTATGGGTTCGGTAAATATAGCAGCAGGGGTAAGCATTTGGTATGGAGCAGTAGTTAGGGCAGATGTAGAACGGATTGAAATTGGCGAATGCACAAACATTCAAGATGGTGCAATTCTACATGGCGATCCTGGTTTTCCGACAATTTTAGAAGATCATGTTACCGTAGGGCATCGCGCTGTGGTACATTCGGCTTACATTGAGCGTGGAAGTTTGATTGGCATTGGCGCGGTTATTTTAGACGGGGTACGAGTGGGTGCTGGTAGTATTATCGGTGCTGGCGCAGTCGTAACTAAAAATATACCGCCTTTGTCACTAGTTGTAGGTATTCCAGGCAAAGTGTTACGACAATTAACAGAGGCTGAAGCCGCAGAATTGATTGAACACGCTAAACGTTACCAAAAGTTAGCTTTAGTTCATGCTGGTAAAGGTACTGATATTGGTTTTAGCAAGTCTTAGGGACTGGGGACTGGGGACTGGGGATTAGGCAATATTCTTCCCAATGCCCAATGCCCAATCCCCCATAGTTTAAACATTCTTTACATATATATTGGGAAAAGTTACCCACTTCAGCTAAAAATAAAAATGATAGCAGTTGACAAAACTTTAATTTCTACTTAAAAGAGGGGTTCTAGATATGGATATCGATTACCGTATAGCGATCGTTTTAGCACCAGTTGCCATTGCCGCTAGCTGGGCAGTGTTTAATATTGGCGCTGCGGCTTTAAGACAAATTCAAGGCTTTTTGGATCGGGAAGCCTAAATTCATTAATCGGGCATGGGGCATGGGGTATGGGGCATTGGGTATTCCCGATCTCCCTCATCTCCCTCATCCTCACTCCCTCATCCCCACTCTCCACTCCCCACTCCCTTCCTTGGATATTGATTCTGTAATACAACCTCTTCAACGCTTTGGTGTCCATCTGGGACTCGATCGCATTGTCAACTTGTTGGCAAATCTCGGCAATCCCCATCACCAAGTCCCGATAATTCATGTTGCTGGCACTAATGGTAAAGGTTCTGTCTGTGCCTATCTTTCCTCCGTACTCACTGAGGCTGGTTATCGTACAGGACGCTATACTTCACCGCATTTAGTCGATTGGACAGAACGTATTTGTCTGAATGAACAACCGATTTCTTCTGAGGAATTGAGCCAATTATTAGAAAAAGTCCAAGGGTTGATTCGCGCTGAAGACGAGGAGATCCCCCCAACCCCCCTTGAGAAGGGGGGCTATGTTTCTCGTTTAAAAAAGGAGGATAGGGGAAATAAAGCCTTTTCACAGAAGTATGGAAACCCAACTCAGTTTGAAGTAATTACGGCGGCCGCTTGGTTATACTTTGCCCAGCAGCAAGTTGATGTAGCTGTGATAGAAGTTGGACTAGGAGGGCGCTTAGATGCGACAAATGTCTGCTTGGAACCCTTGGTTACTATTATCACTTCCATTAGCCGAGAACATTGGCAACAACTTGGCCCCACCATCGCGGACATTGCTAGAGAAAAAGCAGGGATTCTCAAACCTGGATGTCCTGTTGTAGTTGGGCAATTGCCACCAGATGCAGAAGAAGTTGTGCGATCGCGTGCTTTAGAATTAGAATGCCCGATTTTTACGCCTCAACCCGCCCATCAAATCGCTACAGGATGGGCAAAATATGAAAGAATTCAAAATTCTCAATTAATTAAATATCCTTTGCCATTAGCGGGACAAATTCAATTAGCAAATTCAGCTTTGGCTTTAACTGCTTTAGAAATTCTCCAACAACAAGGTTGGCAGATTTCTGAAAAAGCCATAATTAACGGCATGGCAAAAACTCAATGGCCAGGGCGGATGCAATGGGTTACCTGGAAGAACCATAAAATATTACTTGATGGCGCTCATAATACAGCTGCTGCCCAAGTTCTTCGCCACTATGTTGATAGCTTAGATGCAGCTAACTCCAAGCCCCTCACTTGGGTTATGGGAATGTTTGCTGATAAGGATCATGCTGATATTTTTTCCGCCCTGTTGCGCCCAGGCGATCGCCTTTTTTTAGTACCAATACCAGTAGAATCTTGGCCAGGTAGAACTTGTGCCGATCTAGACTACTTAACAAGCCTAGCTTATAGCCTCTGTCCCCAATTAAGCGATCGCCAAATCCATCCAGATTTATCCACAGCACTACAAGCCGCAACCTCAAACACCACCACAAACGATTTAATAGTTTTATGTGGTTCCCTTTATCTAGTAGGTGATTTTTTACAAATGGGGAATAAGTAGTGAGGGAGATGAGGGAGAAGAAAAACTTTTGATTATTACCTCATTCCCAATGCCCAATGCCGAATGCCCAATGCCGAATGCCCAAACTTATCTCTGATTCCACTCCTGTGCCGCATCTTCTACAGCTTTATCTACAGTCTTTTGATCTAACATTGCTGCTTGCAAATTCTCGTAAATTGCTTTTTGCAGTTTGTTGAAATCCTTCAAATTAGGAGTTAATATTTCTGCCTGTTTTAGTTCTTTAGCACTCATAACTCGCGCTTTTTCTATTGTTGAAGCATTAGCTGGAACATTTGTAAAGTAACTATCAGACAATGCCTTGACTGTAGAAGGTAAGACATTTGCAGCTTTGGCAAAAGCTAACTGATTTTCGTCATTGGTGAGAAATAACGCAAACTTCACAGAGGCATCTGGTTGTTTGGTGTCACGGGGAATAACTATATTCATCACCGCAACATTTTTCTTGCCTGTGTCACCTGTGAGTTGAGGCGCTATTGCTGAAGCTTGGGCGATTTTTGGAGCATTATTAGCGATCGTTTTCAGAAACTCTGGCCCCGAAGCTAGAAACGCAGTCTCTCCAGATTGGTATAAATCGATCGCGTGGCGATGTCCTTGCGTCAAAGCTTCTTTAGGAAGCAATCCTTTTTTATACAAGTCTACCCAATACTTAAACGCTGCCTTCCCTGGTGCTGAATTAAACGCCGCTTTACCATCAGTGTCTATTAGGGTAACTCCCATTTGCACGAAAGATTCCAGCACTTCACCGGAATCTTGCGGTACAAACGTCACGAAAAAAGCATATTTCCCTGTCTTATCTTTAATTTGTTGCGCTACTTGTGCTAATTCTGCGTAGGTTGCAGGGACTTTATTGATACCTGCCTGTTTTAATAAATCAGTGTTATAAATGGTTAACCTTGTGGTGAGATACCAGGGAATCCCAAAACTCTTGCCATTAAGCGTAGAAGATTCCCAAATATTCGGGAGATAGGAGGAACGTACATCTTTTGAGACTTTTGCATCTAAATCTAACCAGGCATTTCGCCCCGCAAGTTGGGAAGCAAAACCCGGATTAAGGTTAACTACATCAGGTGGCGTTTTTGCTGAGACGGCTGTTAAAATTTTGTTCTCCATAGCCGCCCAAGGTACATCGATCCAGTTAATCTTTATACCTGTATTTTGCGATTCAAAATTCGCAATTAGGTTTTTGAAGTAGTCAGTAAATTGAGGCTGTAGTTGCATTGTCCAAAACTCAATAGCTGCTACTCCTGAATTAGCTTGTTTTGTATTTGTACTAACATTAGCTGTGCTGCAACTTACAATCCAACTGGTTAATAAGCCAAGCAGTCCTAAAGCAACAAGTTGTTTAAATTTTCGCAATTGAATCATTTTCCCAGTAATTTTACGCTTGTTCAGTGTGAAAAGCTTAGACAGAATTGTCGAGATTATAGGCTAAATAAATTATGCGTAGCGACGTAATATATTACGTTTCTACCCACAACAAATTTAAATTTTCAATTTAGCAGTCCATCGGACACAACTGTGGTACAAAAATTCACTCGTCTGTTTAGCAAATCGAATAAAGGGGTTGGCATTGAACTTGCTCCTGAACGGGTAAATGTAGTTCAGCTACGCAAACAGCGTCAAGGCTTGAAACTAGAAACCTTTACATCGGTAGCAGTTCCAGAAGGCGTAGTTACCGATGGTCAAATCACTGACCCCGCAGCAATGGCGCAATTAATCCAACAGGCGCTAGCTGAAAGCAAAATCAAAACTTCTCGTGTTGCTACTGGTGTACCAGGACGAGATTCCATCGTTCGGATCATACCAGTACCAGCAGAGTTAGATGACAAAGAACTGCGAGAAATGGTGCTAAACCATGAAGCAGGTTTATATTTACCCTATCCTCGTGAAGAGGCTGATGTAGATTATCAGAAACTTGGGTATTTTGTAGATGAAGATGGCATTGAAAAAGTCCATGTACTCCTAGTTGCCACCCGCAAGGAGATCACGGATACCTATATCAGTACATTCGAGCAGGCAGGATTACAAATTGATGTTTTAGAAATTAACAGTTTTGCTCTACTTCGGACTATCCGTGAGCAACTGCGACAATTTGGGCCACAAGAAGCAGCAGTACTAGTCGATATCGAGTTCGACAGTACAGAAATTGCCATCATCGTTAACGGAGTGCCGCAATTTTCGCGCACAGTCCCAATCGGGACTTATCAAATGCAAACTGCCTTAGCAAGGGCAATGAGTTTACCCACATCACGAGATATGGAACTGTTATACGCAATGATGATTCCCCCAACTTCTATAGACGGCGGAAAAACCGGCGTTACCGAACTCGATCCTGGTATGGCAGCTATCTTGAGAGTATTGGGAGAACTAACAGATGAACTGCGCCGTTCCATCGATTTTTATCTCAATCAAAGTGAAAATTTGGAGGTAGCGCAGATTATATTAGCTGGCCCAGGAGGTGGACTCCAACAACTAGATGAATTCTTTACCCAACGATTAAGCTTGCCAACTACCCAAATAGATCCAATCGGATCTTTATCCTTAGAAGTTGACACTGATAAATATCCACAGGTGCAACGTTCTGGGTTGGCGATCGTACTTGGTCTAGGAATGCGGGAGGTGTAACAAAATGTATAGCCTAGATGTTAACTTTCTTAAAGACCGCCCAGCATATCAGAAAAAACCTGAGAAAAAAGCAGGAATATCCCTAAGCCTGCCTACAGGGAATTTAACACCAGTGTATGTAGGAGTTGCACTAGGTGTAGGTCTTCCAGTTTTATTGGGAGTTGCTTGGTGGTTGTTGCAAGGGAAGATTATTGAATTAGATGGTCAGATAGCACAACTAGACCAAGAAAGTAAGAGGTTAGATACAGAGATAGGAAATCTGAACAAAATCAAAGCGGAGACTAGTGCAGTTAAAGGAGAAACTCAAGCTTTAGTCACTGTATTTGACCAGATTCGACCTTGGTCAGCAATGTTACAAGACTTGCGCGATCGCATCCCCGCAGCAGTACAAATCGAGACTATCAAGCAAATCCCACCCATTGCGGCAGTGGCAGGGCAGCCCCCAAACAATCCCGCCGGAGGATTAGAAATTACCGGATTGGCTCGTTCTTTTAACGATGTCAATGATTTTTTATTGAGTTTACAACAGTCTCAATTTTTGAAGTCCACAGAAAGCAGAATTATCACGGCAGGATTAGTAGATGCCCCCTTACCACCAGGTACAGGTCAACCTACTAATGGTGTAACAATTAAGCCGCCCCAAGTAGTTAAATACACTATTCAATCGAGCATGAACGATGTTCCAGCTTCCGAATTAATCCGGGAGTTAGAAAAAAAAGGCACAGTGGGGTTAGTGACTCGAATTCGTAGTATCCAACAAACAGGAGTCATTTCAAAATGACGCTGAGTGATGATTTAAATTTTGCCGAACATGGTGGAGAATTCGATTCGGAAACGCCAGCCCACCCTGTAGTTTTTGGTATTGCCCTTACCCCAAAAATCATTGGAATCTTGGTAGGGGTAATTGGTTTAGCGGGAGCAGGTTATATTTTGTTAAACCTGCTGATGCCAGCTTGGGAAAGCTATCAGCAGCAGCAAGCAAAAAGTTCGGAACTACAAGGGCAAATTGAACAAAAAAAAGCCAATATCAAACAGATTGATAAACTTAAAGACGAACTAGCGCAGGCAAAGCAGCAAAAAGTTCAGGTTTTAGGTTTATTTGCTAACGAAAAAAGCTTAGATACATTGTTGTTGGATTTGAACCGCTTAATTGAGTCCGGCAATACTCCAACTTCTATTAGTACGGTGAGAGCCAAACTGGATAAATTTATGCCAGTTTCCCAAAAACCAGAACCGATTACTGATGGAAGTCTAGGACTACAGGTTGACGGAAAGCTAAAACGCAGCATTATCAATGCCCAAATTACAGGAACTTATGAACAAACACAATCGATAATTCGTAACATTGAGCGGTTACAGCCATTGTTAATAGTTAAAGATTATCAATCAAGTTTGGCTCCAGCCGAAGCAATATCTCCATTAGATAAAACATCGGTACAAGTTGGGCCAGCAGCGATTAATACATTATTCCAGTTACAGGTATTGATGCCACTTAGTGCAGAAGAAATAGCCGCCGCCGCAGCTAAAGCTACCCCGAAAAAGTAGTTAGGAATGAGAAGTTAGGAGTAGAGACGCGATTAATCGCGTCTCTACAGGAGTTAGGAGTTGTGAATTGTGAGTTAGGAAGTCTTATTCCTAATCATTCACTCATAATTTTTTACTTTTGGCTCACTACTCAAAATTCTTTGTAAACAAGGTTTTATAAGGTGAGGAATGAACTGTGAAACAGCTTCACGGTAATAGTTTTATATTGGGTACTGCCGCTTTTGTATTTTTAGCAGCTCAACCAGTGTGGGCACAAATTAGTCAAGTTACTAATGTACAGCTAAATCCGGTTAATGGTGGAATTAGCGTTGCTCTGAAAACTTCTTCAGGGTCGCGCCCGCAAGTTTTCACTACAAAAAGAGGCAAGACTTTAGTCGCAGATATTATCAATACTCAATTACGATTACCACAAGGTAATAGCTTTCGTCAAGATACTCCAGCACCAGGAATTGCATCTGTCGAGGTTAATCAGCTGGATGCTAATAGTATTCGGGTGACGGTAACGGGCAGCAACAATACACCTGAGAGTCAACCAGTGGTGCGATCGCAAAATGGCATTACACTCAGTTTTAGCCCATCTACAGGCACTACAGCATCAGCACCAACACCAACAGCCACATCCCCAGTTGCTTCTACTCCAGCCCAACCTAGTCAAAAGCCAGATGTTCTCGTTCCTAACCCAGAAGTGACTATTGACGGAAAACCAGCACAAGCTGCTGGGCCGGGTCAACCTCTGAGTCAGGCTCCACCTTTCTTACCCAGAGCCGTTGCCCCACCAGTGGGAGATATTGCTATTTCTGCTACTGATGCCTCTCCTAGTACTATTGACTTAGGAACTCAGGAACGTGTACCGCGCTTAGTACTGCGAGATGCTCCAGTCCGTGAGGTTTTATCATTACTTGCCCGTGCTGCTAATTTGAACCTGGCTTATATCGGAGGTGAGCAAGGTGGCGGAGGTCAACCAGGTGCTGCTCCTGCACAACCAAGTTCTCAAACCATATCTTTAGATATAGAAAACGAGCCAGTACAAGATGTGTTTAACTACGTCTTGCGTTTGAGTGGTTTAGAAGCTAACCGCAGTAATCGTACAGTTTTCGTTGGGCCGAAACTACCTAATAGTACCCGTGACATGGTTATGCGTAGCCTGCGGCTCAATCAGGTGACAGTGGGAGTCGCCCTGAACTTTTTGGTCGGCTTGGGCGCAGAAAGTGCCGTCAGCCGCGAACGACAAGTTACTATTGTTGATGCTGTACCCGTGGGTACTGGAGTTGCTCCCATCACCCAAACTCAGACGACGACGGAAAGCAAAGTTGAACCTCTACGTGTTGATTACAAAGACTCTACCCCATTACTTAGAGGTTTACAGGCATTAGGAGATGAGCGCACCAACTCCCTTACCTTAATTGGCCCTCCTAGACTCATTGAAATTGCAATGGCTCAACTAACTCAGCTTGATATTCGTCGTCGTCAAGTCGCAGTTAACGTCAAGATTATTGATGTTAACCTTAATAAAACCGATGACTTTAATACCAGCTTTTCCTTTGGTGTTGACAACACCTATTTTTCCAATAGTAACGGTTCTGCAAGTTTAAACTTTAATAATGTAAGCTCTTTCCCCAGAAAATTTCTTGCTAATTTGACAGCTCAGGTGCAAAATCGCAATGCCAAGATTTTGACTGACCCAACCTTAATTGTCCAAGAAGGTCAAACAGCTAATGTCAAGCTGACCCAAGAGGTAATAGGAAACGTTAAGAATGAAGTAACTCGTGGTGCTGATACTTCTACACAAACAATAACTACCGAGAAAGCGGAGGTGGGATTAACTTTGGGTGTCAAAATTGACCGGATTGATGATAATGGTTTTGTTTCTCTGTCTGTAGCTCCAGTTGTCAAAGCACCGCAGTCTTCACAACAGATTACTGTAGGAGCCGGCAGCCAAACAATATTTCTAGTATCTGAACGCTCTCTAAATTCTGGTTTGGTTCGCCTGCGAGATGGGCAAACACTTATTCTTAGCGGCATCATTCAAGATGAAGACCGAACAACTGTTACCAAGATACCTATTTTGGGTGATATTCCACTAATTGGAGCATTGTTTAGAAGAACAAATAAAGATAATCTGCGCAAAGAAGTGATTGTGTTGCTTACACCTCAAATTATAGATGACACAGAGAACTCCTCTTACGGCTATAACTACGCCCCCAGCCCAGAAGTGCGGCAAATTCTTGAGCGTCGAGGCTTAAAAATTCCTACTGGGCAATAATGATAGTCACATTCTGTCCCCATAGTTTAGTCAAATAAAAAGACCTCTCCTTGGTTTGATTACCTAAAACCTGTCCCTCTCGGATTCAGCTACGGTGTACACCCAAGTCTGTGGTGAGGCGATTTGCGGTTAGGGACTTCCAACAAATAAATTACCCAATTTTGTGGGGTGGGCAACATGAGCGCCCATCCCACAACAAGTAGTTGAGTATTTTTTTATTTGGAAGTCCCTTAAGTCTTATAGCCCCTAAGAAACCTCACCCTAGTTTTACTACGTAAAACCTGTCCCTCTCCTTACTAAGGCTACGGTGTTTACACAAGTCTTCTAGAGTTGCTCCAGAGCCTTTTGATCCCCCCTAAAAAAGGGGGGCAAAAGTCTCTTAAAGTCCCCCTTTTTAAGGGGGATTTAGGGGGATCTCCAACGATTTTGGGTGTTTGTTGCCCAGAGATGTGTGTACACCGTAGCCTTACTAAGGAGAGGGATGTCCTTTCTTGACAGGGTGAGGTTTTTCTTTTGTTTTGGGTATGAACCTTAATAACTCTTTAACATCGATAATTAATCCCAACATACTAACTATGTCCCACTTCCCCAATGCCCTGTTATCTTCGCTATTGTGGTTTCCACTAAGTATTTCTTCCTGCTTTTGGGGTGGTTTTTAGTGGAACAAGTACCCTAAAATGACAAAAAATTCTGAAATCTATATAAATTAATGGTTTCATCTATCCACATCAGGCTACAACGCCTTAGAATGATTCATTGAAAAGTCGAGCCGATGGGATGTACAGCCGTTTTGAGTAAAGATACTCCCAAAGGATGATTTTTGTATCCACGCGAACAAAGATTTGAGTACAGATGCACCAGGGTGCATCCGAAAAGAATCTCAAGTAAACCTTCAGGAGTTTGACATGAACAAAGGTGAATTAGTTGATGCCGTAGCTGAAAAGGCTGGTGTTACCAAGAAACAAGCGGATCAAGTCTTAACTGCCGCTTTGGAAACGATTATTGAAGCGGTTTCCTCTGGTGATAAGGTAACATTAGTGGGATTTGGCTCATTTGAATCACGGGAACGTAAAGCCCGCGAAGGTCGCAACCCGAAAACAAATGAAAAAATGGAAATTCCAGCGACGCGGGTTCCTGCCTTCTCCGCAGGAAAACTGTTTAGAGAAAAGGTAGCACCCCCAAAAGTATAGATTCTGTCTTTGGGAAATTTTTTTTAATGCGGCAACCTGCACATGGGGGAAATTTAGCCTGGGCAGCAGCACTGGCTGGCTGTCCCCCTGATGCTATTCTGGATTTTTCTGCTAGCATCAGCCCGTTGGGGCCTCCAAACAGCGCGATCGCTGCTATACTGTCCCAACTTGGTAATCTTAAGCACTATCCAGACCCAAACTATAGTGAACTGAGACTAGCTCTCAGTCACTTCCATCAACTGCCGCCTGAGTGGATTCTGCCGGGTAACGGCTCCGCAGAATTACTCACTTTAGTAGGTAGGGAATTAGCTCAATTAGCCGCGACAATTTTAATCACTCCAGCCTTTGGTGACTACTACCGAACCTTGGCAGCCTATAACGCTAATGTGCTGGAGTGTCCTTTGTCATTTGTCACTGGTCATTGGTCATTGACCAAGGACAAAGGACAAAGGACAAAGGACAAAGGGCTATTGTTGAATAATCCCCACAACCCAACCGGAAAGATATTTTCACGGGACTCTATTTTGCCCTACCTGGAGCAATATGCTTTGGTTGTGGTGGATGAAGCATTTATGGATTTTGTGCCGCCTAATGAGGAACAAAGCCTGATTCCGGTGGTGCAGGAATATGCGAATTTAGTAATATTGCGATCGCTGACCAAATTTTACAGTCTTCCAGGATTGCGATTAGGATATGCGATCGCCCACCCCGACTGCCTAGCTAAATGGCAGCTATGGCGTGACCCCTGGCCCGTAAACACCCTAGCGGCGGCGGCGGCAATTGCCGCCCTCCAAGATACGGAGTTTCAGCAGCGAACCTGGGCATGGCTACCACCTGCACGAAACCAACTCTTTCAGGGTTTGGCTGAAATACCAGGATTGCAACCCCAAGCAAGTGCTGCTAACTTTTTATTAGTTGAGTCCCAAGAGTCAATTTTGCAGTTACAGCAAAAATTACTCAAGAAGCACCAAATTTTAATCCGCGATTGCCTTAGCTTTAAAGAACTAGGCGATCGCTTTTTCCGGGTTGCTGTACGTCAAGAGTCTGATAACCAACGCTTACTAACAGCCCTGACTGGGCATGGGGCATAGGGCATGGGGAATTGGGAATTGGGAATGGGGAATGGAGAATTGGTTATTCACAAATGACCAATGACCAATGACAAATGACAAATGACTAATGACAATTGACTACGATGTTGTAATTATTGGCGGCAGTCTTGCCGGATACTATGCTGCCCTTGCTGCAACCAAACTGCGTGCTACAGTTGCTCTGGTGGAATCTAAAGTAGACTACGGGTTTACTGCTCACCATGTTCTTACCGAAATTGGGAAACTGGCACAGAAGTTGAATGATGCTGCTAGTTTTGGTATTCATGCCACATCCACTGATACCTCAAAAGAATGCCACATATCTATGGCATGGCAAGAAGCGATGCTATATGCTCAATGCGTCGCCTCAAATCTCAAAGAACAGCATTCTCCCGCCATCCTAGCGGCGCTGGGGGTAGATATCATCGTTGGCAGTGGTCAGTTTCAATCTTCACCCCAATTAGCTTTTGCCGTTAACAATCGCCTACTACGCGCCCGTACCTATTTGCTGGCCAGTGGTTCGCGTCCACAAATTCCAGAGATTGAAGGATTGGAAACCACTGGCTATCTAACCCTATCTAATATTTGGCAATCTTTACAAGGAGCGACATTACCCAAAAATTGGGTAATTATCGGCGGAATTCCCCAAAGCATTGAAATCGCCCAAACTTTAGCGCGGTTTGGTTGCAGTGTGACACTGATAGTCAAACATCCATATCTTCTACCCAGTATTGACTTTGAGATAGCTATATTGCTTCAGGCACAGTTAGAAGTCGAAGGTGTGCGCGTTCTTACTAATACACCAGTGACTCAAGTGAGGCTAATTGAGGGTAAAAAGTGGATTCAAGCGGGCGATAAAGCCATTGAAACTGATGAAATTTTAGTTGCTACTGGACAACAACCAAATTTTGAATCCCTAAATTTGGCAACAGTAGGTGTGAAATGGCATCGCCGTAGCTTGGTAGTGAATGATAAGCTGCAAACTACTAACCACCGGATTTACGCCTGTGGTGATGTAATTGGTGGTTACGACTTTCCCAATATTGCTAATTATGAAGTAAAAATTGCCCTGAACAATGCACTTTTTTTCCCCAGGTTACAAGTAAATTATCGCTCCATTCCTTGGGCAATGTTTTCTGTGCCGATGGTGGCACAAGTGGGTTTGACAGAGAATCAGGCAAAACGCCTATTTAGTCGAGATGAAGTTTTAGTTTTTCGTCAATATTTTAAAACAGTGGCAGCAGCCCAAATTCGGGACGAAACCACTGGTATATGTAAATTAATTGTGCTACGCAACGGCGAAATTTTGGGGGCTGCGATATTAGGCACAGAAGCTGGAGAGTTAATTAATTTGATTGCCTTAGCAATATCCCAAAAAATTAAAGTCAAAGATTTAGCAAATCTATTTCCTGTATATCCCAGTTTCTCAGAAATTCTGGAGCAAACTGCAAGAGAGTGGAGTAAGCAGAGTTTAAATAGCAATATTGCTTTGCAAGAGTTTTTAGAAGGCTTCTTCCATTTCCGGCGCAATTGGAATTTGTGAATTGGACTAAATTTTTAGTTATCGAAGCAGAATTCAGGACTGGAGTTTAGACTAAATGGTCGAATTTCAAGAAAAAAATAGGAGGTCTGATTGAATACAGACCCCCTTTTAGCAGAAGCTGAGAAAAGTACCACCTAATCTCATCTGCCAATATGAAATTTGACAAACTTCAAGAATTTCGTCTGATAGTTGAGCGATAGAACTGAAAAATATTAGCATCAGATATAGGACTTTCTTGCTCATCTTCACAATCTTTATCTTCTGAGACAATACTTATAGGAATTTTCCTATTGGCAGCTTTAGGTATAGTATTATAACCGCTATACTGATACTTTCTAATTAATTCATAGTTAAAAATTTTAACAACGATATCAGAGAAGAAATCTTCTACTTGGGGAATCAAAAAAATACCTACTGGCTGATGAGAATCTAAACACGCTTGAAATCGTTCATATTCTTGCTCTGAGCCAAAATGAAACAAGTAGTAGAAAAAATCATGTTTGACTGAAATTGCCTCCTGTAGTTTGACTGAAATTGATTCAGATTCAGCTACTTTATTGATTGGTTCTACACCTTTAATAGAAATAGCAATTTTTGCATCTAACGGAATATACAAATCCAAGCACGGATTTGCACAAAGTCCCAATTCATCAAGAGCAGTATTAAAATTACCTATGAATGATTGACTTCTACGCTGGTAGCCAAACTGTTCTATGATAGTTTTGACCCATAGGCTTTTTTGAGTTTTATCAGTTCTCTAGAGTTCACTTTTAATCGAACGTAAGTAGGCTGTATATGACATTTTCTGTCCTTTTGCTTAAATCGGGTTAATTAGCATCCTCAAAGAAGCTAAATATATAGTTCACTAAATTACATAAGCAGCTAATTCATACAACCGATATCTCGTAAATCGCCGTTTTGCGTCTACGCTTTCCAAAAATAGAAACTTATTTAAGAGGATGTCTGAGAAGTATCAAATATTTATTAATCCCCCCTAACCCCCCTTAAAAAAGGGGGAATAAGAGTGTCAAAGTCCCCCTTTTTAAGGGGAGCCACTGCTCCACTTGGGGTCTCCCCAAGTGGAGCATGTGGCGTGGATTTAGGGGGATCTCTAAGCATTCGGTGTATACAAAAAACTTTTCAGACATGCTCTAATAAGCTTAAATATTTTTTTACACGAGTACGATAAATAATCATGTACTACCCATCACTACAGCCGGGTTAGTGCAGGATTAAACGGAGGTTCAGTAATGTTTGAAATCAACAGGGGGCGGAATAACCCTAAGTGGAATATCACAGAAAACTTGGCTGGGTATATGTTCATGATGCCCACCATTCTAGTTTTAGGGACTTTCGTAGTTTTACCCATTCTCTACGCCGTTTTTCTTTCCTTGCAAAAAGTCCAACTTCTCGGCGCTATTGAGTACGAGTTCATCGGTTTTCGGAACTTCACGCGATTAGCTAAAGATGAACGAGTTTGGATTGCTTTGAGAAATACAGCACAATATGTAGCGATCGTTGTGCCAACTCAAACAGTTTTAGCTTTAATTCTGGCGGTAACTCTGAATTCTGGGATTCGTGGTAAAAACTGGTGGCGTATCCTCTACTTTTTACCCACAGTCACCTCTTCAGCAGTGCTGACGCTCATCTTTATGTGGATTTATAACACCGATGGGCTACTAAACGATTTTCTTGCTTTTGTGGGGCTACCTACTTATAACTGGTTGGGCGATCCAGCCGTTGCGCTCAAAGGCATTATGATCATGAACATTTGGTCAACTGCGCCGTTTTTCATGGTGATTTATCTGGCGGCCTTGCAAGATATACCCCAAACACTTTATGAAGCGGCGGAACTTGATGGCGCAGATGGGTGGCGACAATTTATCCACATTACCCTTCCCTTGCTTAAGCCTGTAACCTTCTTTGTGGTATCGGTGGGGGTGATTGGGACTTTTCAACTTTTTGACCAGTCTTACATCTTTTCTGGCGGTACTGGCGGGCCAAACAACGCTACCTTAACAGTGGTGCTGCTAATTTACCAAGCTGTGTTTCGGAATTTACAAATGGGATATGCAGCTGCGATCGCATTTTTATTAGCAGCAGTGATCATTGCCATCACTTTGATTCAAGGGCGACTTTTCGGAGGCGAACGGATTTGACTAAAATCTCTGGCTTCAAAGTTTTGTTATACCTTTTGCTGACACTCTATGCGATCGTTACCCTAATTCCCTTTCTCTGGGCGCTTTCAGCATCATTTAAGCCGCTAACAGAGATTATCGGTGGTGAACCCAACTTTCTCCCCAAGAATTTTACTCTTGATAACTACAGGCAAATCTTTCTCCAAGAACCGCTATTTTGGCGCTGGTTGTTCAACAGTGTAGCGATCGCCCTCAGCGTCACCCTTTTAAACTTATTGTTAAATTCAATGGCTGGTTATACCTTGGCAAGACTGAGTTTTGTAGGTAAGCGCTTTTGGTTCTTCCTAATCTTGGCAGTACTAGCAGTACCAACGCAAATCACCCTAATTCCCACATTTTTGATTTTGAAAGCGATGTCTACGACGGGCTACGCTTACGGCTGGCTGAATTCTTACCAAGGCATGATTGTTCCTAGCATGGTTAATGCCACTTTCATCTTCATGATGCGGCAATTTTTTGTTAATTTTCCTAAAGAACTAGAAGAAGCCGCTCAACTCGATGGCTTAAATACCTTCGGAATTTTCCGATATATTGTCTTACCTCTAGCAAAACCAGCACTAGCAGCACAGGCGGTTTTTGTATTCATGGGGAGTTGGAATAATTTTTTACTGCCTATAGTTATCCTATTTGACCCAGAAATGTTTACCCTTCCTTTAGGGCTGAATACCTTCAAAGGTCAATACATCAGCTATTGGAACTACATCATGGCAGCCTCTATGGTCTTTACCCTACCAGCATTAGGTATTTACGCCTTTTTTAATCGTTACTTCATTCAAAGTGTCACCTTCACCGGGGGAAAAGGTTAATAGCCATGCCCCATGCCCAATGCCCCATTCCCCAAACAGTATTTTTGACAACAAATTGCACTCCTAACGTGATATTGGTATTACAGAGACTCAATCTCTATTTATCAGTTAACAAGCATTATGGGTTTTGCAGACCTATCGATCGCAGAGATAGCAGCCGACTACAGCATTCCTGTAGAAAAAGTGTTTTCTTTGTGCAACCAACTGGGAATCGCCTATAAACACCAAAAGACCCGTTTGGCGTTAGAAGATGCAAAGGCAATCATTTCCCAAATATCGTTTGAAACACACCCAAAAGGTACTAAAAACTTAGTGGGTGATAACGAGGTCATCTGAAGGGTGATCTTGGGCTTTAGCTAATCATTGATAGCTAATGACAAAAAACAATCAGTCATTAGCAATTAGCAGCTTGGAGATTGAGAATCGCTTTCTTAGCTGTGTTGAGCGTCAAAATTTTTAAGGGGAAACATGTTTAGAAGACTAATTGGCGTTGTTGTGGCCACTGTTTTACTCTCGTTTCAGTTGCTTGTCGGTAGCGCGACAGCAGTGGAACTAGACAAAGCTACCCGATCAGTGCCATTAAATACTCAAGGTGAAACCACTGTACTTAGCCTTAAACAAGTCAAAGAAGGCAAACGCTTATTTAATTACGCTTGCGCCCAATGTCATGCTGGGGGAGTTACCAAGACAAACCAGAACGTGGGACTTACTCCAGACGATCTGGCACTGGCAACACCCAACCGTAACAACGTTGAAGGCTTGGTGGATTACCTGAAAAATCCCACTACTTACGACGGAGAAGAAGAGATTTCCGAAATCCACCCCAGTATCAAGAGTGCAGATATTTTCACAGCAATGCGAAATCTGACAGATGAGGACTTGGAAGCGATCGCCGGTCATATTCTCATCCAACCCAAAATCGTTGGCACTAAGTGGGGAGGCGGAAAAATCTATTACTAAATCCTGGAACTAAGTCACTGGGAATAGGGAATAGGGCATTGGGCATTGGGCATTGGGCATTGGGCATTAGCAAAGAATCCATTCCCCATTCCCCATTCCCCATTCCCCATTCCCCATTCCCCACTCCCCACTGATTAGCTTTTTGGAATAAATTGCTCCCTATTTATTAAAAAAAAATTGTATCTATGACAGATTGTCATATTTGGTGTTGATTTTATTTAAAATGAGAAAGGAAAAAAAATTGTTTGTTAGGGAAGATCCATGAAATTGATTTCGGCAAGCTTGCGACGCTTTAGTTTAGCTGTGTTGACAATCCTTTTAGTTGTTAGCAGCTTTGCGGTTTTTACTCCCAGCGCTTCTGCTGAAACCTACCAGGTGAAATTGGGTAGCGATAAAGGACTGCTAGCATTTGAACCGAAAAAGTTGACAATTAAACCAGGTGACACAATTGAATGGGTAAACAATAAAGTTCCTCCCCACAACGTTGTGTTTGATGCTGCCAAAAACCCCGATAAGGATGCCGCTTTAGCAAAATCTCTGTCCCATAAGCAGTTGCTGATGAGTGCTGGTAAAAAGGAAACAACCACTTTCCCCGCAGACGCACCTGCTGGTGACTACACTTTCTACTGCGAACCTCACCGTGGTGCTGGTATGGTTGGTACAATAACTGTCCAGGGCTAGAAACGTCCTTTTGGACACAAGCTGATTTCTCTGTGAAATTACCTCATAGCAACACGCCACCCTCCTAGAGTGACGCACACAATGGATAAATGGCGGTAACGAGTACTATCCTGCCTTAAAACGCTAAAAAATCTGTAGCGATTGAGGGATAACTCGTTACCGCCAATTTTGATCAAATTTGACTTAATCAGTGATTAATCGCGTTTATACTCTTGCTGGGGGCTTGTTGCGAGGAAATTCTCTTGAGAATACTTTTATTAATTTTAATGTTAGCGATCGCTCTATTCAAATTGACATTCATTAGTCCAGCACTAGCTGCCGAAACATCCAACTGGGCTAAAATTTTTGAGGCTAACTGCGCTTCTTGCCATATAGGTGGCGGCAATATCCTGATTAGCCAGAAAACTTTAAAAAAGGAAGCACTGTCAAAGTACCTAGAAAATTATAATAGCGACTCAATTGAGGCGATTATCCACCAAGTGCAAAATGGCAAAAATGCCATGCCTGCCTTTAAAGCTAAGTTAACTGCTGAAGAGATTCTGGAGGTAGCCGCTTACGTTTTTCAGAATGCAGAAGAAGGCTGGTAAAGTAGCATCGAATATACACCACTCTTAGAGGATGTTTGAAAAGTAATTTGTTGTGATTTTGGACACTTGTTGATCCCCCCTAACCCCCCTTAAAAAGGGGGGAACTGGAATCAAAGTCCCCCTTAAAAAGGGGGATTTAGGGGGATCTAGAACGTTTTGATACTCACAAGAGGACTTTTCAAACATCCTCTAAGAGGATGTTTGAAAGCTCCTAGACAAATTTTCCTTAGTCCGTGGAGGCAGACTAAGGAAAGTTTGAAACCCACGGAGGTGAGTTTTATTTGTACAAACGTGGTTTCTAACCGCCCTTTTAGCTGGTTTTAATCCAAAATCACCACCGAGTAATTATTTTTCTGGATTAGACTTTTTTCTATTTTCCTTCACTTCGCGTAACCGTTCTACTAATTTTTGATCCGATTCAGTAGAGGGTGTAGCCTGGATTTGATTGACTATCGGTAGCACTAAAGGTTCCGAAGTATTAGCTGCTGATGAAGGCGCAGGCTGATTATTTATGACTCGCAATTCAGATAACGGTTTAGGAGTAGCTATCGGTGACAACTCAGATTGATTGCCATTGACTCCGGGTGTAGCTAATGGTTTAAGAATACCTGTCGATGAAGGCGTAGACTTGTTATTTCTGATTCGCAGTTCAGGAAATGGTTTAGAAGTAGCTGCTGGTGAAGGGGTAAGCTGATTGTTATTGATTATCGGTGTAGATAATTGAGTCGCCCCAGTGGTGCTGCTAGTGCTGTTTTGGAAAAGCAGGTTAAATGGATAGGAACTAATCTGTTTACTTCCCTTAGGGGATTGCTTATTGAAGTATTCCCTTGCTTTTGATCGCAATTCCGGGGAAACTAGCTTGTCTTGAAACTTGATATCTAAGACCTTACCATCCGGATCTACCACCAACATACCTAAAACAGCGCCTTCAAGATTCGGTTTATTCGTGGGTAATGTTTGGCGAATGACTGGTTTTTGTTCAGCGTTGGGGTATTCTTGCTGAACTTCTTTTCTCAGGTTTGCGTAGGAATCTAGCTGTGCAATTGCCAACTCAGTTCCTTTTCGAGATAAATTGGGTGCTTGTGACGTGGTTCCTCTAATTAAGGTTAAGCTATCCCCAACCCTGGGAGCTTGTTTTAAAGAAGTTATGAGCTGGTTTCGAGTCATGTTTGACGCATTATTAGTCGGTTGCGTCATTTGTGGAGTGGTATTTATCTGTGCTGGTGTAATAGGGTTAGTGTTAGAGAATTTCTGAGATTGGGCATTTTGCAGAAGATCACTAGGTATTTGCTGCGACTGCAATATTGGCAATCTATTCACATTTAACGGCTTAGATGCCTCGTATTTGGTGGTATCAATGACATTTACACGAGGAACTGATTGAGAGAATTTGGGGCTGCTATTGAATTTAGAATTATCAAATTTAGAGGCATCAAATCCCAAGTTATTACTAGGAATCATCCGCAAAGACTGTCTTGTAGGCAATGAGGAGACTCGATAGTTATTCGAGGATGGGGGTAGCGGAGGCAATACTATCTGACTGCCGGATGGCGGTGCTGCCAATGGAGGCAATCCAGCTTGGGCGCTAAAATTAGGGGTAGAAAGTGGCGCTATTGGAGGAAGTTGTTGTAAACCAATTTGGGGAGTACTTTGTGGCAAACGGCTTTGATCGGCTTGGCTCAATTCCAAAAGCCCGACGCTTTTTGATGATGCTGTATCTTTGGGTTTGCTAGAATCCATAGGCATCAATGGCACAATCATCGCGATCGCACCGTGGATGCCAAGAGAAGCTATAGCCGCTATCCCAATTGGCTGGCTTAAGAGGTCTGGTATATTTTTAAACAGGGAGACGTAAGACATAGTTTTTATCGTTCACTCGGCTCAGTTGCAGTTGACTAGCGATTTTCTCTTTTCGACTATATTGCAAAATATCGCAATATATGCGTCCCTCTAAGGAAATAATAATTTCCTCTCATGGCAATGAAAAGGCATAAATTGCCATTTTTTCAGGTTTGTAATTGTTTAATGATGCTGGTTCATATCTTCAAATTTGAGCTTACTAAAGAGATTTTTGAAAAATTACTACTTTTGATTTCTTATTCTTATGACGCACACAATTAAAATTAATATCTGGGATATTTATTAAAGTTTAAATGAAGGTACAAGGCTGAGTACATCTAAACATCTGCTGAAATTGCCTTTTTTTTTCTACTTTTTTCCAGTCAACTAAGCTTCTGTAACAGATGGCACGCAAGCTTTGTCTAAGAGTAGTCCCTATGTGAAAATACTACCACATCAGCAGCCCCGAAAACTGTTGCAAATTGTACAATTTTATTGACATTTTCTTTCTCAACCCCACCAAAGCTATTTCGATTTTTCTAAAAGTAATAAAAGAGCGCTATAGGGTAAAGGCTTCAAAATTAAGTGGAATGCTCACCCCATGCGAGTCAACTTTGACATTCACAAAGTGGCAGGGTTTGTCGCCGCAGTGTTTCTGGTCTTCACGTTTTTCACAGGTTTCTGCTGGAATCTTGGCGAGTTCACGTATCCGCTCATCTATGCTGCGACGTTTAGCCAAGATCAGGCGGCTGATCCCGTTTCTAAACCGATTTCCGGTTTGGCTCCGTTAAAACTGGTAGAGCAAATGAAAACGGCTCAGGCAATGTTACCCGAAGCATCTCTCCAAAGCATCGATTTCCCAGCAAAGCCGGAAAATGCCTTGAGGTTTCGCTTTAAACTACCCCAGGAAAAGTTTGAGTCCGGCAATAGCAACGTGTATCTTGACCAATACAGTGGTCAGGTTTTGCGGGTTAATAATGCGCTAAAGTCCTCCTTGGGCGATCGCATTCTCAATTCCTTCACTCCCCTGCACTACGGTACATTTGGTGGTTTATCCACCCGTATTCTCTACGTGTTTGTTGGCTTTTCACCCTTGATTTTATTTATCACTGGCTTTGTCATGTATCGACATCGCTACCAGGAAAAACTCTCCGCCACAATTAGGTAATAGAGCTATCAAAGAACCGTCAAACTTAATTGACTGGAAAAAGCACTACTTCCCAGGCTTCAGGCTGGGAAGTAGGCGACACAAGACTTTAGGCTGATCCTAGTGCTATTCATATCCGATTTAAAAACTTTATTTTTAATTTAAAAATTGCAACATTTATTAATATTTCTTAGCTAAAATTGTAATAAGAATAAATATTTACTTAAGAACAGGAGGGGTGAGCTATGCAAAGCACCCAGTTCGATAGGATTGCGCGACGAATTTCAACGATATTATCAGTCGTGATTTTGACTTTGTGCTTGATTTATTTTTCTACAGGAGTTTTGCTTGCTTTTTACTATGAGCCGACAGCAGGCGGTGCTTATAACTCCTTAAAAATGATTAATACACAAGTGCCTTATGGCTGGTTGTTTTGGAGAGCGCATAATATTGCTGGTAACGGCGTAATTGCGATCGCTCTGATGCAAATTGTGGTGATGTTTTTGGGCCGCCAATTCCGCAATAGTTGGCTGACTGCTTGGGTTAGCGGGATTTTGTTGACCTTAAGTGCGATCGGGCTGGATTGGACAGCGATGATCTTAGATTGGACTCAAGTAGGATACTGGCGTTTTAACATTGAATTAGGAACAATCGAAGCCATTCCTTTTATAGGTGGACAGCTGCGCGAAATCCTAACTGGGGGTGGAGCGATTAACACAGTCACTGTCGAACACCTTTACACAATACATAGTTATCTGATTGCGGTGGCGACGCTAATTCTGGCCATCGTGCATTTATCTGCTTTACTGTGGCAGGAATGGGAAATGTATCAAGAAGGGCCAAAACCAGAAGTTGATAATTTGCCACAACTATCAGAAGCTAAATTTATTCCTTCCCAAAGCTAATCAAAGAGTGTTGAGTTAGGAGTTACAGCGTATTGCAGGTAAATGAAGTACACGGGTAGGGGCACAACATGTTGTGTCCCGACGATGATCTGTACCTCACGCCTGTTGCAATCTGCTGTATATTCTTCCTCATGCCCCTCATCCCCCAGGAACTTCGCTAGCGGAAAGTTGAGATAATTGCGCTAGGGATAGGTCTTCAACCTCTGGTAACTTTTCTAGAGACAGGGGAGTGGATTGGGTAACACCAGATAAACGTTTTGAAAGGCTAGGTCTGGGGTCATGCAATAGGTAAATAATGCGATCGCCAATTTCCCAATCTTGGTTAACTGGTATTACCTGTAAGCGTTCTTCTCGTTCTACCAATAGCGGTATCAATACCCCAGTCCGAATCTTTTCTTGGATGCGATCGCACTGAGTCGAAAATTCCAACTCATTGAGCGTCGTTGTCCCTAGCTTGACACGCCCATCATTTAAATATTCATTCCAAGTTTTAATCGCTAAGTCTGGGATAAAAGCTTGATTAACTTTATTACTAACCGAAATACTTGCTTGTGGGTCGCGGGGGAAAACAGCTAAAACACGCGGTGGCTTAAACTCCTCGGCTGCTCGTTGAGCCAAAACAAAATTCACCTCACCATTACTTGTCATCGCCAAAAAAGTCCCCATTGAGGCAAGTCCTGCCTCTTCCAAAACAGCAGCATCCAGCCCACTGCTAGCAATCACTCGCAGATTTTGCGCCTCAGCTTGCACAAGACATTCGGGGTCAGTATCAATCATCACCACATTTTCTCCCCGTTCTTGAAAGAACCGGGCAATCAAAAGACTCAATGGATTACAACCCACAATCACTACCCCAGTTACATCCTTAGAAGTGATTTGCAGCCATTTAGCAACCCAGCCAGCTGTTAGCCCTTGGCAGACAACAGTCATAATAATTGTCAGGAAGACTAAAGCTTTAATGGAATCACCGCCGTTAATGCCACGCTGGGTAAGGGAAATTGCAAAAAATGAAGCTACAGAGGCAGCAACAATTCCTCTCGGAGCAACCCAGCTTAAAAATAGCTTCTGTCGCCAATTTAGATCGCTGTTCCAGGTACACAACAGGATATTAATCGGGCGAACGACAAACATTAATACCAAAACAGTGAATAAACCACCCCAACCCAAAGCAAACACACTGGCAATGGATAAATCGGCAGCTAATAAGATAAATAGCACCGAGACGCTGAGAATCGTCAGTTGACCCTTAAAACTCCTTAACAGCCGTTCTTCTGGGACTGAGGAGTTAGCAAAGACTGCTCCGGCAACAACTGTTGTCATGACTCCCGATTCACTGCGGATTATTTGCGATAAGGCAAACAAACCCCAAAGTATCGCCAACACCACTAAGTTTTTTAGCTCGAATGAGAGAAAACTGGCGCGTTTGAAAATCAAGCTCATCAGATAACCGCCAGCACCACCAATTGCCGCACCAACACCCAGACGCATCAGTAAACCGGCGATCGCATTAATTGGATCGGCATCGCCGTTTAAAATGGTATCGAGGACAACGAAGGCGAGGATCGCTCCTACAGGGTCAATTAAAACCCCTTCACCTTCCAAAAGTGTTGCTACTTGCCGATCTACATTGATTTGTTTCAGCAAAGGGCCAACGACGGTTGGCCCTGTCACCACAATAATGGAAGCATATAGAAAAGCTATATTCCAAGGAAATTCACCCAACCAATGGGCAGCCATACTCCCACCAAGGAGTGTGATTAGCGTTCCTTGAGTGACGAGCAATTGTAAGCTGACTGAAACTCTGCCTAACTCTCGCAGATCCAAATTCAGTCCGCCTTCAAACAAAATTATTGCCGTTGCTAGGGCGACAATAACTTCTAATCCAGTGCCTAGTACATGGGGATGCAACAGCCCTATGCCATCAGAGCCAAACAATATGCCTAACAGCAATAGCAAGACGATGCTGGGTATGCGAAAGTATGCAGCCAGCACTTGAGCGCTAATACCTGCAAAAACCGCGATCGCCATCTGTAAAGTAATTTCAAAAGATGCTTCCATGTTGGAGATTTTGAGCGATTTATTTCAAAATCTTTGCTAAAAAATCGTCGATATTAACTCTACAGGGTACAACATCATACCCTTTTGTCCCTTGCAGAATGTACCGCTTTTTCTATCTGAGATGATCTCGAAGTTCTCAGCGCTGGACGCTGATGCACCCTGTGGCTTCCCACAGGAGCTTCGACA
The DNA here is from genome assembly GCF_036917465.1 of Nostoc sp. Lineage (GTDB taxonomy): Bacteria > Cyanobacteriota > Cyanobacteriia > Cyanobacteriales > Nostocaceae > Nostoc. The sequence continues at coordinate 29,731 of NZ_JBALDL010000071.1, read as the reverse complement.
AAATTCTTTTTGTGTCTCCATCTCTTTGTATCCATTTCAAGCTTTTGCTTCCACCCAGTTTAGCTGTCACAAACTTTTTTTCGCAAAACCTGTTGACAACAACCAGAAAATTGGTTAACTTATAAAAGGTCTGAGTCCGATGCCCCCATCGTCTAGAGGCCTAGGACACCTCCCTTTCACGGAGGTAACGGGGATTCGAATTCCCCTGGGGGTACTAAAAAAATAGAAGCGTGTCTTTCTATAAGTTCATAAAAACGCTCATCTGGGAATAATCCTGGATGAGCGTTTAGTTATACATACGATTCTTTGTTGGCTAACTCTTCTACACGTTGGTGAATAGCCACAAGATTTAACCGTAGGTCTTTACTCAGCCGATTTTCGATGATTCCCACTGGCATCGTGAGTTTGGGCCAAACTTGAATTGTGTAGCAAAGATTTGTTCCTACATACTCACCAAGGGAATAAGGCTCTAAGCACCAGCTACCAGAAAAGCCTTTGAAATCTCCCTCTACCATCCGAAAATTAATTTCTTTGGGGAAGCATTCTTCCAAATCCAGAACCACCCGCGCCGAAAAGTTGAAATTCAGTAAGCGCTGTGAGCCTACTTGCTCCAGTCTAATTCCACCATTCGGATGCTCAATTAGACGACTCTTAGCGAGGTTGGGGAGAAAATCAGGTAAGGCTTCATAATCTGTCAGAACCTTCCAAATTTGTTCCACTGGTTGGGGAATGTGGACTTTGGCGCTGATTTGTCGCTGTCGCTCTGCTATTTTCTGAATTTGAACTTCTACTTTAGCTGTCAAAGCGACTATATCAGCAGTTAAATCCTCTTCGAGGTTGGTGTCATCACTAGGAGACTGGAAATCAGGGTTCTCTATCGCGTTCTGTTCTTTAGTCACGTTCAGAATTATAGTTTGCTTTCGTCAGAAAATTGGGGCAGAGTCAGGGTAAAGCAAATTTCGCTCTGTTCAGAATCCGAGATGGGAAGACTCTCAACTGCGATCGCTCCATTCAAATGCTGCACTAAAGACTTGACTAGAGCAAGTCCCAAGCCAGTCCCTGGAGTCCAGCGCCCTTTGCCGCGACGGAACTTGTCAAAGATGTAGGTTGCTTCTTCTTCGGAGATGGCATGTCCTGTATTCGTCACCTTTATGATAGCTTGATCGATTTGTTGTTCGACTCGGTGAACGGCTTCTAAATGGACAGTGGTATCATGCTGCGAATATTTACAGGCATTAGTCAACAACTCTTGCAGGATGCGGTCAAAACTCTCCAGTTCAGTTTGCAGTTTTAGCGATTCCTCTGGTAAATCTACAGAAATTTTTAATCCCTTCTCTGCGAGTTTATTCTCAAAAGTCACTATCGTATCCTGAATTCTATTATTTAAATCTATAGATTCTAATTGTGGAGCTTCGTGAGGTGACTCTAGTTTCTGGAGTGTCAACAAGTCATTAATCAAGTTGATTTCCTTTGTGCATTCCTGCTCTAGGATATCCATGTATCTAATTTGACGCTCTGGTGTGATTCCTGGCAAACGTAAGTTCCGAATGGACAGCAGCATATTTGTCAAGGGGTAGCGCAAGCGATCGCTCATGTTGCTCAAAAATTCATCTTTAAGTTCATTGAGTTTCCGCAGCTGCTCAACATACTGCCGTGTTTTTTCTTGCATTTTTCTCTGGAGTTCCAGACTGCTCTGAAGTTTCGCCGTCCGCTCATCTACCAAAGTTTGTACTTGGCGCAATGTCTGTGACTGAATTATGGCGTTACTGACTTGAGCGCACACCATTTCTACAAGTTCTAATTCTGCTGTTTGCCAAGTGCGAGTAGTAGCTTGCTGTAGCACTAAAAATCCTAAGATTTTACCTTGACTTTCTAAAGGCACTAATAAGACCGCAGACAATTGCTCTATTGCAAATAATGGAGCAGCTGCCGAGGTATCATTTTGCTCTGTATAGTCATCGAAAATGACTGCTTTTCCAGAATTCATGAAGGGACGCTGGCATAAACTACACTCCGAAACCAAGAAAGACTGATGTTCTAAGGTATCTAGTTTAGTAGTGCGGGAAATTTGTATTGTCTTAGGCCATTCACCAACCACTCTCGCTTTCGCTTTCGGAACTTGTTTTTTACCTTGAGTCCTAAATAGTGGATCAGTATATTTTAGTAGTATAAGTAAACCTCGATCTGCCTGTAGAGATTCGGCAGTAGAGGCAATAACTAACTGGAGCATTTGATTAAGCTCCAAGTTGCTGCGATTTAGCAATGTTAATTGCTTGATCAAGCTTTGATACTGATTGCCTTTTTGGAGATACTGTTGTTGATGAGTAATTAGTTTAGCTTGTGCCACTTGAGAAAAAGCGATCGCACAAGCAGATTCCACTTCTTTGAGCAATTGTTTTTCTGATTCACTCCAATCATAAGGTTGGAATTTAATCAGACTAATCACCCCATTATTATTGCCACCCAACCTCGTGGGAATTGCCAAAACAGCTTTTATGGGTAGCGGTAAATACTGACAGCCAATTACCAGACTCTTCTGAACGATCGAAATGTCTTCAATAGTCAATGGTTCAGCAGCACATTGCAGCACTGGCGAGTGCATAAGCAATTGCTCCATCGAAAACATCTCTTCTGGATGTGGCAACCCTAGATACTCATCAGCACACCAATTAATAGTAGTTGCTTCATCGGATGTATCACCCGTGACTGAAACCAAACAGCAACAATCCACTTGAAAGGCGGCTCCTAGCAATTGGGCAATATCTTCCAACATCAATGCCGTGGCTGAAGTATTGGCGATGATTTGGTTAATCTTTTGTACCAACTGGGGGGCAGTTTCTTCCTGATGCTGCATCAGCTTGACTTGGTAAGTTTGTAGTCGATCTATGTCATCTACGTATTGTGGCGGCAACCGTAAAGGCTTTTTCATTCTTGGCACGCCCTCGGATAATAAACCCATTGTTTTTGCACCCAACCCCTTGGCATATTCTTCACCGTTAGTTGTGCTGCGACACCTTAATAATTGGCAAATCTTATATGAATACTTTCTCTCACCTGTTATAGCCCTTTTCTCTGGCAGATGGCCAAACTGCGGCTATCTAAAGCAAATTGCTACATAAGTAGTGAGATACTTAGGATATTCTAAAATGACCCAGCCTGATTATTTTTAGCTGCTTTATCTTCTTTATATTGAGATAATTAACTAACTTTGACTCAGAATATCCTGTCTGTAAGTATACATAAACCGTAATTTCTCTGGAATCTCAGGAACCCCTCCAGTTATAACCGTAAAAACACTGGATCTATTTTAAGATTCTTGTAAAATTTTGTTTTTATTTTAGTTCTTTAACTAGCTACCCTTTGCTCTGTGTTGCTTTCAATCAAATATAACTAAGCCAGAGCGTCAAACCAATTTTGGATTTGGAACTTTCCTGCGGAACGCTAGGCGAATGGCTACGTTCAGCCGAAGGATTTGGGATCGAAAGAGACTACTGTCTTAGATCGAGGCGGAGGATCAACCAAAAATCTAAAATTCGTATCTCCTTAGAATTTCCTTTTATAAGCTACAAATCTTAACAATAAGTTTTGCTCATTGGAGAAAATAAAGCTAAATTTTGAGTGCAATCCAATTATTCAGTAATAAGACTTACGTACTGAAAACCTGAGACTTCCTTTGCGTAGACGCACGCACTACCCCCTAACAAACGCCAATTGCTCCACTTGGGTATCCCTAAGTGGAGCAATTGGCTTCCCTTAAACAAGGGGTATTTGAAAAGCCCCCTTTTTGAGGGGGTTGGAGGATCTTTTGTGCGTAGTAAATAGAATAACTAGGTTGCACTGCCTGAATATTAAGACTATCCAGGCAAACTCTCGACACTCAGAGGAACCATATCGCCATTCCTCGTTAGTCCTAACAACATCGGTTCTTGGGGTTGAATTAATTGACCTGTGAGTACACAGCGTTCTTCTTGCTGGGCTGTGGCAGCTATGCTAGCTCGAATGTCTGATCGCGAAAACCGAGGCTTCCATTCACCGGATTTTTGCTGGACATAATTCCAAAGAATATCTCGAATCAGGGCTTGATATCCTTGATTCCCAGCAATTTCTTTGAGCTTATCTTTGAGTTCGCGCTCTAGACGGATGCTGGTAACTTCCATATCGGTGGTTGGGGTGCGAGCGATCGTATGCATCACTATTTCTCCTTAAAAGTATAGACAGGATAGTAATACAAGTGTAGTATGTTTAAAGGAATCTTCAATAGGTGAAATTTTCTGTGAAATCTATTTACCCCATCTCTACTTTAATTTTGTGCGCCACCAATTGCCGAGGCAGTTGGGAATCAGCTGCTATGGGAGTGGAGTATTTATTTATGGGCGATGGTAGCCAAAATTATGGGCAAATCACAGAGGGTAATTATGATTTCAGACATCTCAGCATAAGTGGGTTGATTGCAAAACCACAACTAGATGAAGAAAGCGGGGGGTACAGGCAAAGGAATACTGTACCGATATGAGACCAGAAAATTTTCCGGTCAATTCTAACCCCCGCTTCACTTAAAACTTGAAGCGGGGGTTTTTTTATAAGGAGTGAAGCTGTGACGATATCTCCAATGCGCGGCGCGAACGCAATGCAAGTGTTAGAGCAATCTGTGGTGGTGTTTTCTCAAAATTACTTGCCACTATGTCGGATTAATATCAAGCGGGCGATTGTGCTGTTAGTAACCAATAAAGCTCAACCGTTAGGTTTTACCACAGAGAGCGGATGGCGAGTTCACTCACCCAACTTGGTAATTGATGTACCAAAACATATTCGCTTAACGATCGCTTCTAATGAGCGGAGGTGGAAAGTTCCGCCAGTGAATCGGCGGGAAGTGTTGCGGCGAGATCATCACAGTTGCCAATATTGCGGTAGCGGCAAACATCTAACGCTAGATCATGTGATGCCGCGTTCTAAAGGCGGTTCTCACAGTTGGGATAACGTAGTCGCAGCTTGTGAAAGATGTAACTCCCGTAAAGGCGATCGCACCCTGTTTGAATCTGGTATGCAATTACGTACCAAACCAAAAGCGCCAATTCACCCCGCGATTTCTTTTGCCGAACAGTTTTGGATAGATATGCAAGCAAGCCTGGAATAGCAGGAGAGCATAAGGAATGCTGAAATTAACTTACACTGAAAGCAGTTTTGATTTGGAACGTGTCACTCTGTCGCTAGAAGAATGGGTAGCGCAGCGAGTGATTTTGGCCCTGCGAGTTGGGCAAAGTTTGTACATTGAACCCAGCACCGCTTCCTTTTTGCTTCCTGTTGATTTGCCAGGAGTAGAAGTGCTTAAGGCTGAGGTAAAAAGAGACGACAGAGAAATCATTGCCCTCTGTGCTTGCGATACTCAATATCTGGAAGTCACTCTACAAGGTTCTTGGCTATCAGATAGTTCTAAGGATGTTGTAGGTGTGTTTTTCACCACTATGAGCGATCGCGCTGAGTTCTTTTTGCATAAACTTTGGCAGGAAGCTCAAGCTTGTGCTTCTGTGATGAGCGAATAAACGAATTTGGATTTTGGAACAATCCAAAATCCAAAATCTAAAATTCCGTGAGGATAATTTCTCACTGCGCCATTTTGAGCAATTCGGGAATCGTCACAAATCGGTAGCCTTGCTGTTTGAGTCCACTGATAATTTGTGGCAAAGCTTCTACAGTTCTGTGGCGATCGCCACCACCGTCATGCATCAAAACAATAGAACCTGGTTTCGCGCCTTTCAAGACATTATTTACAAATGCTTGGGGTTTGGCGTGAGGATCGGTATCAGCTGAAGTTAGCGACCACATAATGACAGCATCTTTCCGGCTTTTAGCATACGCGGCTAGTCCGTTGTTTAAAAAGCCTCCAGGAGGACGAAACAGATCAGTTTTAACTCCTGTAGTTTTGTATATCAAGTCAGATGTGCGATCGATTTCACTCTTGGCTGTGGCTTCATCCATTCGCCGATACCAATGATGCCAAGTATGGTTGCCAATGGCGTGTCCCTCGGCTACCTCTTGCTTTGCTAGCTCAGGGTTGGCTTGTAAGGCTTGTCCTACCCAAAAGAATGTCACTTTAACATCATTTTGCTTGAGGATATCTAGCATTTGTAAGGTTGTCTTTGGCCAGGGGCCATCATCAATGCTCAGAGCAATAACCTTTTCGTTGCTGCTGAGTGGAACCTTATAAACTGTTTTTCCTTGAAATTTAGCTGGGACTGTAAATGTAGGGTTTTCTACTTTGACTGATGGCGCTAGTTGATCTTTTGCAGGATCTTGAACTTGTGCAGTATGGCTTTTGCTCACTGGCTGGTTCAACCCCAATTGTGGGGAAGTACCTGGAGCTATACTACAAGCTGTAATCGTAGAGGCGATCGCGACAATACTAATTATCTTTTGTCGCTTGAGGTAGTTGTCTGTCACGTCAGGCTTTTAAAAAACTCACCCAATCATAAGCTGTAGTTTGACTTTTAAGAGGTGTGAGCAAGTTCAAATCTAAGTGCAGAAGCTTTTTTAGACAATTTCAAAAAAACTTTCTCAAACCCCTTGACACCTCTTGTAGTATTTTGTAGTATATTTGTAGTGAGGCGAAAGACAAAGCTTCTCAAGGGTCAAAATAATGTTCTACATACAACTCAAACAGAGACGCTGGAATCAACCAGAGTCCCCAATCAAAAAAGCCGCTTCTACTTGTAAACCATCTGAAGTAGAGGCAATCAACCAAAAAAGTTTTAAGTTTGCAGTCAGTAAAACTACAGAATACATCCGTAATCCACAACAGGCTTGCTACCTATAATTTCGGTTGTTTTCCTAACAGTTTCTAACAGTAAAAAGTAAACTTTCTGAACCTTGAAAACTGAATAAGAAATGGGCAAGTTCACCAACAAAAACATCTGCCTAAAAACCTAAAATTTTAGGCACAGATTCCCAAAAATCGGGGTGTAGCTCAATTGGCTAGAGCGTTCCGTTGTCTGCGGAAATGTTGCGGGTTCAAGTCCCGTCACCCTGGTTGCAGTCCTGTAGGCGAATAAGTTTAAGCCGTCAGCATACGGCAGTCGCTACAACGGAGAGAACCTCCGCAACGCGCTGCCTCCTCAAGCTGAAGATTGCGAGTGCGAATCTCGTCAGGACTCCCAAATGGTCAGGTAGCCAAGTGGTTGAAGGCGTTGGTCTGCAAAACCGATTAGCGCGGGTTCAAATCCCGCCCTGACCTCTGGTGCCGCAGTGTAGCTTAATGGTAAAGCCCCAGGTTCATACCCTGGTATATGCGGGTTCAAATCCCGCCACTGCCACCAAATACAGGGATGGTGTAACGGCAACACCTCGTGACTCCAAATCCGATGTTCTAGGTTCAAATCCTAGTCCCTGTGTCAGACAATTTTGGATTTTAGATTTTAGATTAAAAAATTTAAAATTCAGCAAATTATGCCCTCGTGGACTAATGGTTAAGTCAGTGTTCTTTCAAAGCACAGATACGAGTTCAATTCTCGTCGAGGGAATGATTTATGGGTCGGTGGCCGAGTCTGGCTGAAGGCGACAGTCTGTAAAACTGTTCTTTTTTGCACGCAGGTACCCTTCGGAAAGCCGCTTCTCTACGAGACGCTTCGCGAACGCGTCTACAAATCCTGCTCGACCCACTATCTATGGAGAGGTGGCTGAGTGGCTAAAAGCGTCCTCCTGCTAAGAGGAAACGGGTAGTATAAACCCGTCGCAGGTTCAAATCCTGTCCTCTCCGTTCTGAGAGTGTGGTGTAACTGGATAACATCTCAGTCTACGAAACTGAAGAATTGAGGGTTCAAATCCCTCCACTCTCGTTACATAATCTCTTCTTTTATCCCTCGGTAGCTCAGTTGGTAGTTAGCGCCTGTTTGAAAAACAGGAGGTCGTCGGTTCGATTCCGACCTGGGGGGCTTCGTTGCCTCATAGCTCAATGGTAGAGCAAGCGGCTGTTAACCGCGCGGTTGTAGGTTCGAGTCCTACTGAGGCAGCCATTCATTGCCGGGTGGACGAATTGGTAAGTCGCATCGCTCTGAACGATGAGGTTGCAGGTTCAAACCCTGCCCTGGCAATAAAGCCCTGTGGTGTAATTGGCAACATAACGCCCTTTGAAGGCGAAGATTCCAGGTTCGACCCCTGGTGGGGCTGCCAAACTTTGCTCTTGTAGCCCAACTGGAAGAGGTTGCCGTCTCAAAAACGGTGTGGGTTCTATTCCCACCAAGAGTATCATTTTGCCCTTGTAGCCCAACGGAAGAGGCGCTTTGCTTAGAACGAAGAGGTTACTGGTTCAAATCCAGTCAGGGGTATTGGTGAATATGCGGAGATAGAGCAACGGTGGCTCGTCAGGCTCATAACCTGAATATCGGCAGGTTCGACTCCTGCCCCCGTCACCAAAATTTAGGCTGGTGTAGCTCAATTGGCAGAGCAACTGACTTGTAATCAGTAGGTTGCAGGTTCAATTCCTGTTACCAGCTTGATTGATGCGGGTGTGATGTAATCGGTAGTATCTGAGTACGCCATACTCAGTGCGTGGGTTCAAGTCCCTCCACTCGCTTGCGTAGTCCTGTAGCTCAATTGGTAGAGTAAGAAGAATGTTGCGGGTTCAATTCCTGCCAGGACTACCTCAAGCCCTCATAGTTCAGCGAATAGAGCCGCATCCTTCTAATATGAGAGTCCCAGGTTTGAATCCTGGTGAGGGCATAATTGAACTTAAATCATGATAAATTTATTCTTATGATTTAGGTTCAATTTATGATCGCTCATCATACAAAAGGAAAAGCAGACCTAGCTGTAGCGAAAACCATAGCTGATTTGACTGTTAAAGGTTATGTAATTCTTACCCCTTTGATTTGCGAACACTTGCCATTTGATTTAGTAGCATGGAAGGAAAATAACTTTCTGAAAATCCAGGTTAAATATTCTAGCATTGGGCGAATTTTCGCTAATACATCATGGAATGATAAACATGGAAATCATAAACGCCAGTATCAGAAAGATGATTTTGATTACTACGCTATTTACTTGCCAGAGAAAGATCGGGTTATTTACCCCAGTTTTGATTACCGAGGTATCATAATTAAAACCGAGCTACCCAATAGTAATTATCCTTTTTATTGGTGGGAGGACTTTCTAGAAATTAAATCAAAAGTTCTCAACAGGAATATTAAAGATTTTCAACGTCAAGCAAGCCGAGTAAAAATGAAAAGGCGTTATTCGGCAAGACCTAAGTCTAGAAAGGTTGAACGTCCATCTAAAGAAGAATTGCACGAGCTAGTATGGACTAAACCAACTGCTCACATAGCTAAAGATTTTGGTGTAAGTGATAAGGCAGTAGAAAAATGGTGTAAGGCTTATGAGATTGAGAAGCCTCCTAGAGGTTATTGGGCAAAACTTTATAGTAGCAAGTAAACTGAGTTTTTAGATTGCGATCGCGCACGCTATACCTAATAGCAGGCTACGCCAATGTGAACGCTCCAACTGTTAACTGGTAACTGATTTAATGGGTCTGTAGCTTAACTGGGAAAGCGTCTGCCTTGCAAGCAGAAAGATGTCGGTTCAAATCCGACCAGTATCCACTTTTGGTGTCTGAAGCCAAAGTGGTCGAGGCGCTGGTTTGTGGAACCAGTCATAGCGGGTTCAAGTCCCGTTAGACACCCCTCAACATAATTACTAATTCGTAATTCGTAATTCGTAATTAAAAATCGGTTGGAATTGACAATTTGTATAAATCTTTGAAAGTTAATACATAACACAATTACAAATTATGAATTGTTAATGGAAGATGCCGCTGAATGGACGGCAACTGGTCTTGAAAACCAGGGTATGGGCAACTGTAGGGGTTCGATTCCTCCATCTTCCTCTTTTCCACCTGAAGCCGAAAAGCGAGGCGCTGTGCTGATAACACAGAAATAGGAGGGGCAGTACCTCCCTGGTGGATTTATATCTAGTGGTCTGTCAAACCCATTTTGATTGACGGTTGGAGAGACGCGATAAATCGCCGTCTCTACAGAACATTTATTCGTCAATTATTTCTTGAAAGACTACTGGTGTTGGTGTTAGAAGGCTTGCGATGTAAAAAATATCCGATCGCACTGACTCATTTCTTAAATTAACTAGGGTGGTTGGCATACCGGCTGTGCAGCGAGCTTTTAACTCGCAGAAATAGGTTCGACCCCTATACCACCCACTAAGCAATTAAAAATTAAAAATTAAAAATTGAAAATTAACAAATGCAATCCTAGCCAGTCTTTTGGCAATTGCTAATGTGTAATTTGAAGGCACGTTAGCTGATTAATACGAACTAGCGATCGCCAGTCCACTATGTCGCAATAATACATCTTTATCTAAAACTTCTACGGGATATTGTGGTGTTACTGCCAGTAGTTTATCGATTCTTTCTCTGGCTGCTTCCACTACTGATTCGTCTAAACTACCCTTGCTGAGGGATTGGACGAAATCTTCAGCAATCCGATAAGTTCTTTCAAGAGATGATGAATTGATATTGCGTGAGACAATAAACAGGTCGCAACCTGCATTAAATGACCGCGCCACAGTACCAGCTTTCATAAACATATCTGAAATCGCTTTCATATCCAAGTCGTCAGATACAACTACTCCCTTAAAGCCAAGTTCCTCTCTGAGTATGGTTTTGAGGATAGCCTGGGAAAGAGTTGCTGGCACATCAGGATCTATTCTGGGAAATAAGATATGGGCAGTCATAATCAAAGGAATCTGTACTTCAATTAGGGCTTTGAAAGGTATGAGTTCTCTAAGTCGCAGGTCTTCTAAAGTTAAATTTAGTATTGGTAGCTCAATATGAGAATCTTTGCTGGTGTCTCCATGTCCGGGGAAGTGTTTGGCGCATCCCAAAATTCCTGACTCTTGAAGTCCAAAGTAGTAGTCACGGGCATATTTTGCAGCAATTTCGGGAGTGTTACCAAAAGCACGAGACCCAATAACGGGGTTGTGGGGATGGGAAAAAACATCTGCTACAGGTGCCCAAGATAAGTTGATGCCCAATGATTTTAGTTCTAATGCTGTGGCTTTTGCTACTTCGCGGGCGTGCGATCGCAACAACAATGCATGAGGAAATCGCGTAATCGGTGATGGTGTGCGAATGACACGACCTCCTTCATGATCCAGAGTTATAAACATCGAATCACGTTCAGCATATTCTCGTATGTGGCTGTTTAAATCTTTGAAGCTTTCCAACCAAACCTGATATGAAGTGCCATCCAAAAAGTTCTTAGCAAAAAATATCACCCCAATCGGCTTTAATTCACTGAGTGCGCGTTTATCGTCATCGCTTAATTTCGTGCCAGAAATCCCTAAAATCAGGTGATGTCCAAAGCGTTTTAACTCCTGCGATCCACTCATAAATTTTTACCTAACTGAGTTTTTTAATAGCAGTCTATAACCAGTACAATAGATATTTTCTCAGATCGGATACATAGATTTCCAAAGAAATCAACTACTTTTGATATTAGATATTTTAAGTCAAAGGAATTACTTTTATTTCCCTAAATTTGCTGGACGTAAATTTAGATGAAATATTCGCCAAAACCTATTACCAATACCATTATTGGTAATTTTGTTAGGCAGGTGTATGTAGGGAAAATTCCCTTGGGCAAAAGTTTTTTGGGGAAGCGATCGCACAAGAACTGCCAAATGTAACGGATTGCAACGTATAATGAGAACGATAAAACCATTAAGAAATATTGAAGGGCATTAAGGTTAAATGCGAGTAGCGATCGCGGGAGCGGGACTAGCAGGACTTTCCTGCGCAAAATATCTCACGGACGCAGGTCACACACCCATTGTCTTGGAAAGCCGGGACGTACTGGGTGGTTTGGTTGCGGCGTGGAAAGACTCTGACGGCGACTGGTACGAAACCGGGTTACACGCCTTCTTTGGGGCATATCCGAATATGCTCCAATTGCTCAAGGAGTTGGGCATTGAAGACAGACTCCAGTGGAAAGATCATACGTTGATTTTCAATCAACCAGACAAGCCTGGGACACTCTCACGTTTTGATGTTCCAGATATTCCATCTCCTTTCAACGTGATTGCGTCGATTCTTCGCAACAAAGACATGTTGACTTGGGAGCAGAAGATTCGGTTTGCAGTTGGCCTCCTTCCCGCAGTGGTTCGGGGTCAAAAGTATGTTGAAGAGATGGATAAATACAGCTTCTTAGAATGGTTGAAAAGGCAAGGTGTAGACGAGCGGGTAACTAGTGACGTTTTTATCGCCGCATGTAAAGCGCTCACCTTTATCAATCCTGATGAAGTTTCGGCAACGATTCTGTTAACTGCACTGAATCGCTTTCTGCAAGAACGATATGGCTCCAAGATTGCATTTTTGGATGGTTCTCCCACAGAACGTCTATGCAGCCCAATCGTAGATTACATCACAGAACGCGGTGGAGAAGTGCGTTTGAATGCCCCCTTGAAAGAAATTTTGCTCAACGCCGATGGCACGGTAAAGGGCTACTTGATTCGAGGGTTAAATGGCGCAGAAGATGAAGTTGTTACGGCTGATGCGTATGTATCAGCCATGTCAGTTGATCCTTTGAAAGTCATGTTGCCTAAACCTTGGAAGCTGATGGAGTTTTTTCAAAAGCTAGAAGGTTTGGAAGGAGTACCAGTGATTAACCTGCATTTGTGGTTTGACCGGAAACTTACAGAAATTGATCACTTGCTTTTTTCGCGATCGCCCCTCCTAAGCGTTTATGCTGATATGAGCAATACCTGCCGTGAATACGCCAACCCCAATCGCTCAATGCTGGAATTAGTTCTAGCTCCGGCAAAAGATTGGATTGCCAAATCCGATGAGGAGATTGTGGCTGCAACGCTTGCTGAGTTGGAAAAACTTTTCCCAGACCATTTTGGGGGAGACAACCCAGCAACATTGCTAAAATCTCATGTGGTGAAAACGCCGCGTTCAGTTTACAAAGCGACCCCCGGTCGTCAACAGTACCGTCCCGCACAAGTTACGCCCATTGCCAACTTCTATCTCGCCGGAAGTTATACCATGCAACGCTACTTAGGCAGTATGGAAGGTGCCGTACTTTCTGGTAAGCTGACAGCGCAGGCAATTTCTGAGGCTCTCCCGGTAGCAAATTCCTCAAACCTGCAAACGCTCACCCGACCGCCCGCAACGAATGCTGCAACTGCCTGATTCCCCCCCGCGCATGAAAACGCTGGTCTCTGTAGACGAGTCATACAAACTTTGCCGACATCTCACAGCAAAGTATGCCAAGACTTTTTACCTGGGTACTTTGCTAATGAGTCCGGTAAAACGTCAATCTATTTGGTCAATTTACGCTTGGTGTCGCCGTACAGATGAATTGGTAGATGGGCCCGCATCTGCTATTACCACGCCAGAAACCCTAGACCTATGGGAACAGCAGCTGGAATCGATTTTTGCGGGACACCCATTAGAAAATTATGATGTCGCTTTAGCTGATACCCTCCAGCGCTTTCCGATGGACATTCAGCCCTTTCGGGATATGATTGCCGGTCAGCGCATGGATTTATATCGCAGTCGTTATGAAACCTTTGAGGACTTATACCTCTACTGTTACCGCGTTGCTGGCACTGTTGGCTTAATGTCAACAGCAGTTATGGGTGTAGATAGCACCATATACACCGCTCCGTGGCAGCAGAACAAACAACCTTATGTTCCCATAGAAGAAGCGATCGCTCTAGGAATTGCCAATCAACTCACCAACATCCTGCGGGATGTGGGAGAAGATGCCAAACGGGGGCGAATCTACATTCCCCTTGAGGACTTGGAAAAATTCAACTACACCGAGCAAGACTTCTTCAAAGGTGTGGTAGATGATCGTTGGCGGGCATTGATGGGCTTTCAAATTGAAAGGGCCCGCCAATTCTATACCATCTCAGACCAGGGAATTACTTATTTAGCCTCCGATGCCCGTTGGCCTGTGTGGGCAGCATCAATGCTGTACGGCCAGATTTTAGAGGTGATTGAACGCAACGATTATGATGTGTTCAGTAAACGAGCTTTCGTTCCCCAGTGGAAAAAGTTACGCACCTTACCCTTAGCTTGGATGCGATCGCAAGTTCTTTGAATTAGTCATTAGTCATTTGTCCTTAGTCATTAGCAAATAACTAACGACCAATGACTAATACCCGATTCCCCAAAATAACTATTGACTCTTCCCAACGAGTCTGGTAACATTGATATTCGTGAGTCAGGAGAGGTGGCTGAGTGGTCGAAAGCGGCAGATTGCTAATCTGTTGTACGGCAGGCAACTCCGTACCGAGGGTTCGAATCCCTCCCTCTCCGTTTTTCAGGCTTTGAAACACAGAATATATTCTGTGTAAAACAACATGTAATCGTAAATATTTCTACTCCCAAGGATGGATGATATGATTTATCATTTGAAGCCTAGATAAGATTCAGCTAAATTTACAAACTTAGTTTGAATCTTAATTTTAGGCTCCTAAACATTTGAGGAGTGAAAGTAATTTATGAGAAAAATTAGCACCGCCTTAACCTTTAGTATAGCTACCCTAGCAATTGGGTTCCTAGTTGGAGCTTGTGGTGATACTAATACCCCCAATGGCACAGCTACCAACGGAAGTAGTGCTACCCCAGCAGCAAACTCAACCATCACAAGCAGTGCCAAAGGACTGCAAATTGGTGTACTACTACCAACAACTGGGGATGCAGCTTCCATCGGGCAGCAAATGGTAGCTGTACCACCCTTGCTTGTAGAGAAGGTAAATGCTTGCGGTGGAGTCAATGGCGAACCAGTTAACTTGGTGCAAGTAGACGACCAAACCGATCCTAAAGCTGGTGCGGCTGGTATGACCAAACTAGCAACTTTAGATAAAGTAGCAGGTGTAGTTGGTTCCTTTGCTAGTAGCGTTTCTAGTGCAGCAATCTCCATTGCCACACCGAATAAAGTCATGCTAGTTTCTCCTGGTAGTACCAGTCCTGTATTTACTGAAAAGGCACAAAAAGGGGACTTCAAAGGCTTTTGGGCGCGTACTGCTCCCCCTGATACCTATCAAGCACTAGCATTAGCACAACTTGCCAGAAAAAAAGGTTTCAAGCGAGTTTCCACAGTCGTGATTAATAACGACTATGGCGTTGGCTTTGAAAAAGCATTTGTGCAAACTTTTGAAAAATTGGGTGGAACCATCGTTAATAAAGATAAGCCTGTTCGCTACGACCCAAAAGCGCAGACATTTGATACAGAAGCTGCGGCTGCATTTGCTGGGAAGCCGGATGCAGTACTGGCTGTACTCTATGCTGAAACTGGCAGTCTTTTCTTAAAAGCCGCTTATCAGCAAGGTGTGACTAAGGGAGTGCAAATTCTGCTTACAGATGGAGTGAAATCACCTACTGTTCCAGAACAAGTTGGCAAAGACAGTGAGGGTAAATATATTTTAACTGGAGCGATCGGTACAGTACCCGGTTCCGATGGTAAAGCACTAGAAGCTTTCAACAAGATATGGAAGGATAAAAAGGGTGGTGAACCAGGGGAATACACTCCTCAAACGTGGGATGCTGCCGCTTTGTTAGTGTTGGCAGCACAAGCTGCTAAGGAAAATACAGGCGTTGGTATAGCCAACAAAATCCATGAAGTTGCTAGTGGGCCTGGTACAGAAGTTACCGATGTCTGCGAGGGGCTGAAGTTACTTAAAGATGGTAAGAAAATTAACTACCAAGGAGCTAGTGGTAACGTCGATCTTGATGCTAACGGCGATGTCGTTGGTGTATACGATGTTTGGACAGTAGGAGACGATGGCAAAATCAAGGTAATTGACAAAGTTACGCCCAAGTAGAAAGTTAGGAATTAGGAGTTAAAAGTTATGAATAAAATATTACTAACTCTTAACTCCTAGCCCTTTCAAGGTGGATAAAATTTTTGGTCAATAAATTCCTCTTTAAGCTCTTTACTCTGTGTCACGCCAGTTGCTACAACTGGGGAATGCCCCAAGACTACACTCACTCCGCAACGCACTGGCTTCTCTGCGTCTCTGTGTGTGGTTAAAAAAATTACTTACTTTTCAACCGATCAAGATACAAAGATCGCTGAGAAAAAATAAGAGATTTTACGAATCACCTTAAAAGGGCTACTTTTAACTCCTGTACAGACGCAATTAATCGTGTCTGTACTCCTAACTTTTATAACCCCGTGAAGTTATAACCAACTCCTAACAATAAGCCGACATCAGTTTGATCGAAAAATCCTGCATTGATAGAGGCCGTTGCTGTGAATTGAGGATTTAGAGGAAAATCAATGCCAGCAGATGCCAGAAAAGCAAATTGCGAATCATCACCAGTTTTGTAAGCTGCACCCACTCCGATGTAAGGTGCGATCGCTAACGGTTCGCTAAAAGCATCTGCTGATTTGAAGGTAAAATCGTAGGTGATCGGAAGCAAAATTGTGGTGTTGTTGCCAAATACAGCAGAGGGCCGCACCGATATAGAATTTGTCAGTCGGACTTTACTAACTACCGCGAAGTTACCATCGCCCAAAGACGAGGTACCATCACCACTCAAACCAATGTTAGCAGCAATGCCAATATAGCTGCTGCCACCACGAGTAGTTCTACCCAAATCAATATCTGATTGCGCCACTTTGGTAGCAGATGCTTGAGCAGTCGTTTGAGAAGTCGGTTGTACAAACTCAGAGGTAAGCGTTGCAGATGATGTTGCCACTGTGCCTGGAACGGGTGTAGACGTTGCACTGGCATTTTCCTGTATGACGACAGGGTTTTGGAACTGCTGTACCTCAGCTAAATTTGTTGCTGTAAATGTTTCAGTTGTTTCTGTAGAGAGCTTTTGGCTTACAGTGTCTAGTTCTGTAATAAACTCATTGGGAGACGCTACGGTTTCGGAAGAGTCAGTTAATGCCTGACTGCTTACCTTGTCTACTGTCTGGGCACTTGCAGATAAGCCGCTACTCAGGACTGTAAGAGCAGCTATACTTGGCAACCAAAAAACACCTTTACTAAGAAAAATAGTATTCACGTTCACTCCTAAAACAACATTTGCCACGAAAAATAAAGGTTTTTGTTGATTTAACTCAACAAACCCGGGCAATACTCAAAATTTAACACCAAAAAATTGGATTTCACATCCTGATTTTGCTGAATTTATCTATAGTCATAACGCACCGAAAATCTAGGATAATGCGTTAACCTACGGTGTAACACACCATACAAAACAAAGTTTTTAAGACTTGTGCATACACCGTATTACAATGTAAGTGAAAGAATTGTTGATAGCGACAGACTACAAGAAAAGAACTTCCTGTGAGGTATGGGTATGGTTGGTCTATTTATGCCATGTTGCACTATAAATTATGCTTTGTAACAAAAAAGTTGATTGTGAAGTGATATTACGAAGCTTGCAAAAATATTTAGAAATTGTCTACAAAGCAAACATAGTTCTAACGTAGAACCTATATAGGAGAGACTTGAGGCAAATGTGATGAGCGGAAATAATATTCAAAAGTATCGGTTTGTCTGTACCCTGACTTTCGGTGACATCTACGGTCAAATAATTGTTTGGTTGATTACAATTACCCTAAGTTTGGCATCAGCCTTGGCGCTAATGGGTGCCAAGCGACCCGTGTACGCTTTAGCAACGGCAGGTCTGGTCGTTTTGCTATCACTACCTTTCTTGGTGTTTGCGTTTGTCACTACCTTGTTAAATCATATTGAAGTCACTCCTGTAGGGCCAGGAACCAAAATGGAACCCATGCCAGGTAATGTGTCTCAGCAACAACCTGTAGAAGCAACTAGCTAAAAAGTTAGGAGTAGAGACGCGATTGATTAATCGCGTCTACAGGAGTTAGGAGTGAAGACCTAACTTTTCATTTTTAAAATTTAACTCCTAATTTCAAAATTTGTAATAACATCCCTGTCTAGAGGCAGGGAATTTTTTTGTAGAGATGCCACGGCAACCGCAGCAACGCACTGCTTGATTAATCACCTCTCTACAATAGAACAGCAAGGGTTTGCAATTAGGGGCTAATTATGCTGGAACATGATGTGATTATTGTTGGGGGTGGATTGGCGGGATGTCGGGCGGCTGTGGAAATTGCCCGCACTGACCCTAGTTTAAATATTGCTGTAGTTGCCAAAACCCATCCAATTCGTTCCCACTCGGTAGCGGCTCAAGGTGGTATGGCTGCATCGCTGAAAAATGTTGATTCACAAGATAGTTGGGAAGCACATGCTTTTGATACTGTCAAGGGTTCTGATTATTTGGCAGACCAAGATGCTGTGGCAATTCTCACTCAAGAAGCGCCAGATGTGGTAATTGATTTGGAACATCTAGGCGTTTTGTTCTCTCGTTTACCCGATGGACGTATTGCCCAACGAGCTTTTGGCGGTCATTCTCACAATCGCACTTGCTATGCTGCCGATAAGACCGGTCACGCTATTCTGCACGAATTGGTTAACAATTTGCGGCGTTATGGGGTACAGGTTTATGAAGAATGGTATGTGATGCGGCTCATTTTGGAAGAAAATGAGGCTAAAGGTGTGGTAATGTTTCATCTTTTAGATGGACATATAGAGGTAGTCCGGGCTAAAGCGGTAATGTTTGCTACAGGTGGCTATGGTCGCGTTTATAATACCACCTCTAATGATTACGCTTCTTCGGGTGATGGTTTGGCAATGACTGCGATCGCAGGTTTACCCCTCGAAGACATGGAATTTGTCCAATTTCATCCCACTGGTTTATATCCCGTAGGGGTGCTGATTTCAGAAGCAGTCAGGGGTGAAGGGGCGTATCTAATTAATAGTGAAGGCGATCGCTTTATGGCTAACTATGCACCCAGTCGCATGGAACTAGCTCCTCGTGATATTACCTCACGAGCGATCGCTTACGAAATTCGCGCCGGTCGTGGTATTCATCTCGATGGTAGTGCTGGTGGCCCCTTCATTTACCTGGATCTCCGCCATTTGGGGAAAGAAAAAATTATGAGTCGCGTCCCCTTTTGTTGGGAAGAAGCACACCGTTTGGTAGGCGTTGACGCGGTAACTCAACCGATGCCAGTGCGTCCGACAATTCACTATTGTATGGGCGGTATCCCCGTTAATACTGATGGGCAAGTCCGTAGTAGTGGTGATGGTTTAGTTGATGCTTTCTTTGCGGCTGGCGAAACATCTTGTGTTTCCGTACATGGTGCTAATCGCCTTGGTAGTAATTCTCTACTGGAGTGTGTAGTTTATGGTAAGCGGACTGGGGCTGCGATCGCTAAATTTGTCCAAAAACGCAAGTTACCCTCTGTAGATGAGCAACGCTATGTAACCCAAGCCAAGCAAGAAATTCAATCTTTGCTAGAACAACCAGGACAGTACCGCATTAACCAAGTCCGTCAAGCCTTCCAGGATTGCATGACTGATTACTGCGGCGTTTTTCGCACTGAGGAATTAATGAGTGAAGGCTTACACAAATTAACAGAAATACAACAGCAATATCCGCAAATTTATTTAGACGATAAAGGGACTTGCTGGAATACAGAACTTGTGGAAGCCTTAGAATTGCGAAGTTTGATGATCGTGGGACAGACGATTTTAGCATCAGCCCTGAATCGTCAAGAAAGTCGTGGCGCACACTTCCGCGAAGATTATTCCGAGCGAGATGATGCTAACTTTCTGAAACACACAATGGCTTACTATTCACTAGCAGGAATTGATATTCAATATCGTCCGGTGGCGATTACTATGTTTGAGCCAAAAGAGAGGAAGTATTAACCAAAGATAAATTTATTTCCAAAATCGAGGTGACTACAAAAATTTTGTCCACCTCGATTAAGAATAAGAATATGAATATAAATGAGTTCTATGATGCAGAACCTCAACCAGATGACCAATATTGAACTAAAACGGTATATTTCAGAACATAGAAATGAAGAAGAAGCATTTCGGGTTGCATTGCAAGTTTTGATGAGTCGTTGTGACTCTGCTACACAACAACCCTATCCTTTTGATCTAGATAATCCTCAGAGCGAGGTAGAAGCTCTCCTCTTAGAGAAACTCAATCGAACTGAGTGACAAGCGATCGCCAACCATAACACCTCAAACAATCAGAGGTGGTAACTCGGTGATGTAAAATCCTGAAGATAGGAAAAGGTGATTAACAGAGTCTGAATAGAATGGTACAGGATAGGAAGTCAACGGTTATAATCACAGGTGCCTCTTCAGGGGTTGGTTTGTACGCTGCCAAGGCTCTTGCTGAAAGGGGATGGTACGTAGTGATGGCCTGTAGGGATATAGCGAAGGCTCAACTTGCAGCCCAATCTGTGGGAATCCCGCACCAGGGTAGCTACACTATCATGCATATCGATCTTGGCTCTTTAGAAAGCGTTCGGCAATTTGTGAAGAACTTCCGAGCAAGCGGAAACTCCCTAGACGCTTTGGTATGTAACGCTGCAATTTATATGCCCTTAATAAAGGAACCACTGCGAAGCCCAGAAGGATTTGAGTTAAGTGTTGCAACAAATCACCTCGGACATTTCCTTTTGTGCAACTTGATGCTAGAGGATCTGAAGAAGTCATCTTCAGAGCCAAGGCTCGTAATTTTAGGAACTGTGACCCACAATCCAGATGAACTGGGTGGTAAGATTCCACCGCGTCCAGACTTGGGCGATTTGCAAGGCTTTGCAGAAGGATTTAAAGAGCCAATCTCAATGATTGATGGCAAAAAATTTGAACCAGTCAAAGCTTACAAGGATAGCAAAGTTTGTAACGTCCTAACCATGCGAGAACTGCATCAGCGCTATCACGAATCAACCGGTATCGTCTTCAACTCTCTCTATCCGGGATGTGTTGCAGAAACGCCACTATTTAGAAACCACTATCCGCTATTTCAAAAAATCTTTCCATTATTCCAGAAATACATCACTAAGGGATATGTGTCTCAGGAGTTGGCGGGGGAAAGGGTTGCAGCAGTGATTGCCGATCCTGAGTACAATCAATCCGGTGTGTATTGGAGTTGGGGAAATCGTCAGAAGGAAGATGGTAAATCCTTTGTGCAAAAGGTTTCTCCTCAAGCCCGCGATGATGACAAAGGCGATCGGATGTGGGAACTAAGCACAAAGTTGGTTGGACTGGCGTGACTGAACAGAATTTGGCGTTACCCTTGTGCATGATTCATCAATTCATCGATCAACTTTGTTCATTTGGCATTATGTACAGGTAAGTAATGGTTGAGGTGATTATTACGTCACCTCTAACTTTATCGATAGGTTTGTTTAAGCTACGTTATACAGCCAATAGAGTTTTGAAAAAAGCTGGTATTAGTGCTAACAGTAATAAATCATAGAGAGTGTAAAGTTGGAGACAAGGAAAACAATATGGCACTTAACGATTTCATCTCAGTATTTTTTCCTTACTGCGTTGAAAAACAACCTGATGGACGATACGTAGTGCTTAATAGGGAATACAAGCCAGTTGGTTTTAAGACCACGGAACACATCGAGTATGAAAAGTATCCTATTTGCGTTGAATTCAAAGGTCTAGGTTCAGCAACAGCAGGAAAACTTTCTTGGAATGGTGATTCAAGTACAGACAAAATTTACCTGTACAACGATGGTTGTGTTCCAACAAAGAGTCCTGAACACATGAAGAATTATCTGAAACGCCTAGAGATATTCGCAAAACTTAAAGTAGTTCATTAGTTAGACAATGGCAATTAGTTTATCAGACCTCTACATGAGGTTTTTCCTTCTCAGTCTTGAAGTCAAGGGTTACGTTGTAGCTTCAGTGCGATGTTTACAAGGGGCTATGCCTACGCATTCTTCCAAACTACAATCACAGTAAAGATATGCGAAAGATGATCTAACCATTTCCTATAGAAACTGCCATGTCTTCCCTAAAGGCACATTCCCAAACCCTATATGACACGGACTACTTGCAATGGATAGAAACGACTGTAGAAAAATTGCAAAGTCAGGACTACGCAAACGTGGACTGGGAGAACCTGATCGAAGAAATTTCTGATATGGGAAGGAGTGAACGCCGGAGTCTCAAGAGTAATCTGATTGTAATTCTGGTGCATTTGCTCAAATGGCAATTTCAGCCCGAAAAAAGAAGCGGTAGTTGGGAAGGAAGCATCATTGAACATCGTAGACGTGTCAAAGAAGCTCTAGATGATTCGCCTAGTCTTAAATCCTATCTTGAGAACATTTTTGCGGAGTGTTATGCACAGGCGGTTAAGCAAGCAAAAGCTGAAACTGGTTTGTCAGTGAAATCCTTTCCTCTTATCTGCCCATACCAGCTACCAGAAGTCACAGATGATGAGTTTTTACCAGACTAGGCACTAAATCAGAATATATGTGCTAACTTAGTCTAATTTTATACATATTTACTCCCCCTTATTGATTTTTATCCAGAAAAGATGTAAGATTAAAGTCGCATTGAAGGGGAGTAGCTGCTGGCAAAGAAATAAAAGCCAGTACATCTGAATCAACATACTGGCGATGAGCCTGGTTCAGATGGCGAATAATCAATATTTGAAAGCGAGACCTTCACTAAGTTCACACCGAAAAGTGTAAACTTGGTGAGGTCTTTTGGTTCTCATCAAGCTTCACATCGGTAAACGATTTTTCAGGAGCTTGAGAGAATGTTAACAGCTTTTACCGCAGGTTTGTTATTAATTACAGTTTCAGAATTAGGCGATAAAACATTTTTTATTGCCGTGATTTTGGCAATGCACCACCCACGGCGGCTGGTATTTATTGGTGTGACAGCTGCTTTAGCGGCGATGACAATCCTTTCGGTGCTATTTGGACAAGCGGTATCTTTATTGCCAAAAGTTTATATTCATTATGCTGAAATAATTTTGTTTCTTGCCTTTGGTATTAAGCTGTTGTACGACGCTAGTAAAATGTCTGCTGCTTGTGATACAGAAGTTGTACAAGAAGCCGAAGCTGCGGTGAAAAAAGCAGATTTGGAGTTACCAAAGCAAAAGACCCCCTTAGCAATTGTCATAGAAGCCTTTATATTGACATTTATGGCCGAGTGGGGCGATCGCACCCAAATTGCCACCATTGCCCTAGCAGCCGGAAATAATCCAATTGGAGTGAGCATAGGTGCAATTTTAGGACATGCAATTTGTGCTGCGATCGCAGTTATCGGCGGCAAAATGATTGCCGGTCGCATTTCTGAGCGTCAACTCACCTTTGTTGGCGGATGCCTATTTTTAGTCTTTGGTGTCGTTGCTGCCATTGAGGGAGCGTGAGGGGAAGAGGCAGGGAGCAGGGAGTAGGGGGCAGGGAGCAGGGAGAGAAATAATAAAATAAATAACTAATTGCCAATGCCCAATGCCCAATTCCCAATTCCCTACTTCGGAATACTTTTCAAGGAAGGTGCGGGAGACGCAGCCGGATTAGGTATGGGGGAAGTTGTTGCTGCCTTTTTAATTTCGTCTTTGTACTGAGCAGGTGCTAAAGCTGCGGCAGTATCAAACAAAGATTTTGCATCTGCGTCTTTGCCTTGTTGTTTCAAGAGCATGGCTTTTGCCACAACAGGGCGAAAATCTTTAGGATCTTTCTTAATTGCCTGGTCATAAGCAGAGCTAGCTTGAGCGTAACGTTTCTGGGAAGCGTGAACAGAACCTAACAGCACCTGCACGGCTACTATATCGACACTTCCAGGCTGAATTGTATTTGCTTGGGCTGCTTTCGAGAGGCTTTCTTGCAGCAAACCAATAGCTGCTTCCGGGCGTTGCTGACTGATTAATAAAGCCACCATTCCTTGCAAAGCCTTCAAATCGCCCGGTTTTGTGGACAAAATCGAGCGATAAGCTTGAGCCGCTCCTTCGCGATCGCCTATTTGCTGTTTAGCTTGAGCCAGTAGTACTGAATATTCTGACTGTTCGGGATTCAGCTTGGCTAGCTTTTCAAGGGGTTCAATGACGACTTGGATATCAGCTGGTTTAACCTCACTTTTTTCTTTCTGACTTAGTAGTTGTAGACGCGCCTGCAATAAACCCTTAAGCGCAGTCTGATTTTCCGGTTCCCTTTGCAAAACCAGTTCATAACCCCGAACTTCATCTTCCAGTTTTGATTTTTGGTCAGCAGAGGGCAAAGTACCTCTAGTGCTAGCGGTATTCTGGTTTAAGGGTGGCGTATTATTAAATGCTCCAATTATGGGAATCACTGAAACACCCACAAAAGCAAGAACTGCCAGCGCCAATACGACTTGAACCATCCAGCGATTGCGTGTTTGAAACACAGTTTTGTCTTTCTCCTGAATTCTAATGACATTATCATTTACACAAATCGTAAAGTTAAAAATTTCCAAAACTTTGCGGAATACCGCCAATTACCTGTGAATTTTATAACAATTAACTATCTACACTGCTAAAGTAAGTGATGACTTTAGGAGGAGCCGTCAGAATTGTAGCTATGATATGCTTCCGAAACTAGTGTCAAAGCGCAAAATTACACGTTTAATGTACAAACACTAAATTTAGCGCCTTTAAGATTGTATAGAGTACCCTAGTGTGGCTTTGTGAAAAGCAAATATACTTTCATCAGTCGCACAAATGCTCTTTTCAGCTACCTTTATAAAATCCCACAATGGGATGTGTCTCCGCCGCAAGGAGTTTTTATGAATTCCGACCTGATGCCGTTGCCTGAATCTTCCAATTCTTCTGCCTCTAACAAAAGCCCAATTAAGATCGAGACAGCCACCGATGTTCACATAGCCAAGTCCTCCAAATTTGAAAATTCGCCTGTTAACCCCACTGAGACTGACTCAAATGGGAACTTAGTCAATCGACAGCAACCGATTCCGCCTCCCAGCGAACCGATGCAGTACCGAGCTATTGGATTAGTCCGGGGTCGCTATCATGCTAGCAGCGAACAATTTACTCAAGGTACGCTCCTAACTACAGATGGTGTAGAACTCAATGCCGTCCTCCTAGGCCGGATTATGAGTTTAGTCAAGAATCACCTAGACTTAGAGAAAGATCACTTGTGGGTAGTATATCCACGCACAAGACAAGAAAATGACACCTTGCACATCCAAATTGTTGGAGTTTGGGAGCCAGAAAATCTGGCTAAAAATTCAACAGATGAGGATGATTTAGATTTAGAGTTGCAAGAGTCAAAGACAGACGATGATGGCTTATCTGAAAATTCTGAATCAAGTACAATTTCCACGATTCCCTCATCAGAAGTTGCCGATGGTGGTTTTTCTGTTCGTGGTGAGGTAGTGTACCAGTCTTTTGACGCTAAGAGCTTAGTAGTCAAAATTAGGCAGGCTGCACGCAAACCAACTGACAAACCCAAGTATTTCAAGTTGAAATTGAGGGGTGTTCTGACCACCAAAGCCGTAGGAAAGTTCTGGGATTTCCAAGCCAAGCGAGAAGCTGATGTTTTAATAGTAGAAAAAGCTGAAGCGATCGCTGACTTGCCCAAAAAACGCAAACCACCATTCAGAGGTGGCCCTCGTGCTGGTGGTGGCGGTGGTGCTGGTGTTGGTGGTAGAAAACCATTCCCCCCCAGACGCAGTGGCGAAACCCCGCGTCCCATCAAGAAAACAGGCGCAGGCGGCGACACGTCTGTAGTGTCAAAACCTATACCAAAAACGCCGGCTCCTAAGCCTATTATCAAGCGACCGAAACCGACTCAAGAATAAGGGCATTGGGCATTGGGCATTGGGTAAAACTGTTTCCCATTCGCCATTCCCAATTCCCAATTCCCCAAGATTAAAAATCCGTCCGCCGATCTTGGGGCAGGAAGGATCGCTCCATCGGAATTGGAGAAACTGGTTCTGTAAGGGTAAATGTCCCTGCTTCGATCCACTTTTTCAACTCTAGGGCGACTTGCCTAGAAAAAAACAAACTCGCTAAAGGGGCAGAGCGTACCGCTTTGCCCTCAATAGTGATCCTCCCAGATTTTAGTTGCGCGTAACTTACTAAACCAAAGGTAGGACGAACGCGCCGGGGAATAGAAAAATCCACTATTGGGGCTACTAAGTCTTGATCTTGGACGGCACAGTGTTCAACTACTTGTTCATTTAATACAGGGAGTGGGACACCAACCCCTAACATCAATGAGGGGCCATAACTTTTGAAGTAACAACCCCGCACCCAATGAGCATCCATTTGCTTGGCATCACCAATTAAAGCTAAGGTGGCAGAAGGCCCAATTGGTGTACGATTAGCTAAACGTTTTTGTAAAGGGAAGTGCTGAGTGCCTTCCCAAGCGACATAGCCAATACCACCGCCTAAAAAAATTCGAGTCCCGATACCAACGAGTTGCAAATCGGGATCGTTGAGTAAGGGAGAAATAGCACCGGGATTAGAATAAACGGCATTCCCCAGACGCGGTTGTAAAGGGCCTAGATAGGTGAAGAGGGGGCGATCGCCACCATTTACACCTACAATAAAGTTTTGATAAAGATTGCGCGGATTGAATAAATAAAACTGATTAATCGTTTCACTGGTAACTGTAGTTTCAAAACTTGCTCTGGGATAACAATCAGTTACTTGTCCTTGGGCTTTTACGTGTATAGCTTTGCCAGCGATTAAATCTTCGATTACATGACCCCCACCACGTTCTCGCACTTCTTCCCCGTCCGTCGTCTCTACAGCACAACTTGCACCTAAATATAAATCTACTGCTCCAAAACCAGAATATGCTGGCACACCATCTAACCAGCAACGACGAATTTTTATCGGGGGATCAGTGTGTCCGAGATTAATAATTGCACCGCTTGATTCCATCGGCTCAAATGTGCCAGTGGTAATTACATCAACTTCTTTAGCAGCTTTAGTAACACCGATTTCTACAACTCGTGCTTTTAACTCTTCAGTTGTCAACACTACCGCACGTTGGCGGATAATTTTATCGTTAATTTCTGCAATTGTTCGCATCTTATCAGTGCTAGCGCTTCCTGCTGTCTTTCCTCTTTGAAGGATATCTTGTTAAAGAAGAATTCAGCTATTCTGAATTCAGAATACAGGAGCGGAGTCGGAGACGTTGCGCCATCACCCAGTCGTACAGAATTCACAATTGAGAATGAATTCTGTTTTGATAAATCGCAGACTCTTGCATAATTTCCTATGAAAATAGTTGTCTGTCAGTCTCTACGCAACAGCTTGACACCCCGGATAGGGTTAAAATTTCCCAAAAAACCAATTGAACTATTGCAAAGTCCAAATCATATATATTTTGGGGTAAGCAAGCTACTTGCGTCAGAAATATTTTATCCGTTTACGTAAAATTACTAACAATGAAAGCTTGCATTATCAATCAAATGTATGTATGGTTATGATTAACTAGACTTCCTGAATTTAAGTTATTTTACTTAAACAGAAAGAAACATCTCTAGCTTTGGTAAAACATTCTAAGGCAACTAGTAAATCGCAAAGTGGAATCTAATATTTGAGTAGCATATTTGATAACCCCATCACTACAGTTGACAGACTACTAAGCTGAAAATATTTTAATTTGCATCTTCCAAAAAATAAATTTTTTTTGGGGTGGGCATTTTGCCCGCCCTAGCTGTGCAAATTAAACACACAACAGCTTAGAAGACTGTCGGTAACTTTTTTTGCCTAAATCTGATACTGTTGGTGAAATATTGCTTAACTAAGTTTTTGTAGATGCACTGGTAAAGATTTTCTCGCCAGATGTAGCTCAATACCCATAAATTTGGCACGATTTTTGCGACTTCTTCATAGCCTATCAACAGGGATATGAAGGCATATTGCAATTATTAAGCGATCGCCAAATTCTTTTTTTTACTATTGCAGTAGTTCTTTTTCACTTTGCCAATGCTGCTATGTTACCACTAGTACCGTGTGGCGTAAATACGCCTACCATTTTTAAAGACTGCAAATGATGATTTTTTCAAGGTTCGTAATAGTGGGTTTATTTCCTCTGACTTGTACTAGTTGGTCAAGAATTGGCACAGGGTAAAGGGACAAGTGACACAGTTTATATGTCTGCTTGCATTATTGTGGCTCACTTGGTAATGATTCCAGTTTCCAACTTGGCTGGACGTTTCGCACATACAGCCCGAAAACCCATATTCCTCCTTGGCTTTGCCGTCTTGCCCGTTCGAGGAGTGCTGTATACGCTTTCGGATAATCCCTATTTTCTGGTTTCCGTGCAAATTCTGGATGGTATTGGAGCCGGGATTTTTGGTGTGCTTTCCGTGTTAATGGTAACTGATTTGACTAAAAGCACAGGGCCCTTTAATGTTACCCAAGGGATGCTCAACACTGCCATTGGTGTTGGTACGGGTTTGAGCAATGTGTTAGCTGGGTTTGTGGTTCAAAGTGCTGGTTATAATGTTGGTTTTTTGATTTTAGCAGCGATGCCTGCGCCTGGCTATGCCTACGCAGTTGTAGCTTTGGGAGTTTTTTTGTTCTGTGTACCTGAAACAAAAACAGGAGTTAAGCATCTAGCGAAACCATGATTATTTTCAAATACATCATCATTGGGCTGACTTATATAGGTTTGGGTTTAGGATATCTACCTGGTTTGCGGATGAACCGAGCCAGTATCGCTTTAGTTGGTGCATCTTTGCTGATGGCATTAGGGGTATTAGACCTCAAAGAAGCATGGCTTGCCATAGACTATAAAACGCTGGTTTTCCTGTTTGGCATGATGGTAATCAGCACAAACTTGGCTTACGCTGGTTTTTTTCAACTAACGCTTGATACAGTTACACACTTTACCCGCAGCCCTTTAGGTTTGCTGATTGTTTTAACTTTTGGGAGTGGAATTCTCTCCGCTTTTTTTTTGAATGATACCATCGCTCTAATTCTCACTCCTTTGGTTCTTGGCTTAAGCCAAACTTTGAACCTCAATCCTATTCCTTACTTACTTGCCTTGGCGGGAGCAACTAATCTAGGCTCAGTAGCTACCTTAACTGGTAATCCGCAAAACATTCTAATTGGTTCCTTCTCTGGTATCAGCTATCTCGATTTTGCTAAAGCATTGACTCCCATAGCATTAGTAAGTTTGTTGATCCAAATTGGGTTACTGTGGTGGCTTTATCCTGATGTCCGTTCTACTAAGTCTTGTCCGAGTGTAACCCCTGTGCGTTACCGCATATTTAAACCGTTACTAACTAAAAGTCTATTGATAACCACAGGACTATTAATTGCATTCTTAATTGGGATACCCCCAGCCCAAGCAACACTAATAGCTGCTGGTTTACTATTTATTACTAGGCGAATCAAACCCCAACGAGTTTTAAATAAAATAGATTGGGACTTACTGGTGATGTTTTCTGGACTGTTTATTGTGACTGCTGGAGTGGAAAAATTGGGAATATTGAATTTATTTAGCGGTTTAGTTGATACTCCCCTGAGCATATTAGGGGTTACTGCTCTGCTTTCAAATTTAGTTTCTAATGTTCCAGCAGTATTGCTACTACAACATTTACTTCCCCATCCAGACACAAAAACCTGGTTACTATTAGCAGCAGCATCTACCTTGGCAGGTAATCTGACTTTGTTAGGTTCAGTTGCTAATTTAATAGTTGCTGAGGCTGTTGCAAAGCTTGGTTATCAGTTGTCATTCTGGGAACATTTGCGTTTTGGTCTACCGCTAACTGTCCTGACTCTCACCCTGGCTTATTATTGGATTTAAGTAGGTCGGTGCAATTACAGCACCTGCGTCTATTATGAGGTACACTAAATTAAAATACAAATACTTTTAAATGAAGTCATATTCTGTCGATCTTCGAGAAAAAATAG
>NZ_JBALDL010000070.1:0-76679 GCF_036917465.1 Nostoc sp. | reverse complement strand
CTGACGCAAGTCGAGAGAGTAGGCTTTCATTGCCACCAGTTATCAGTAAAATTGCTCTTTTCTATTGTACTGCACTAGACTAATAACCGCTATATGACTAATTAGACTCTCATAAATAAAAATATCATTTGTAATTCAAATTTATGACAGAAGAACCTACTTCTAATCTCACGCTTGTGGAGCAGCAACTTGCACAACCAGTAAGAACACTTAAAGCTTTGCTCAGGCATTATGCAGAAGGATATCGTAACTTTTCAGGTTCAGACTTACGTGGAGTAACAATGAATATTATTGATAAAGAGATTAAGTATCTCGACTTAAGTGAAATTATTCTTAAGGAATCTAATCTCCAAGCTATTAATTGTTCAAGGTCTGAACTCAAAGTCAATTTAACTGGAGTCGATTTTAGTAATTGTAATCTGAAAGGAGCGAATTTATCTGGCTGTACCCTTGACCAATGTAATTTTAGTAATTCCGATTTAAGAAGAGCAAATTTCAGCCAATCCTCTTGCCGAGGTTCTGATTTTATACAGGCGATACTTCAAGGTATAGCTATCGGATATGCTGATTTCACAGCATCAAACTTTACTGGAGCTAATTTGCGATCGCTTGAGCTATCTGGTACGTTTCTTCACGCAAATTTTCGGGGATGTAATTTCCAGAAAGCAACTTTCCGTAACTTGAACTCAGAGGGAGCAGATTTTTCAGATGCTGACTTGCGAGGTTTACAGTTACCTACTCCTACTACTGTGACTCTTCGATATTCTTACTATAATGATAAAACTAAATTTAGTGAAAACTTTGATCCAATTGCTATGGGAATGGAACTTCTAAAGGATGAAAGTGATTCCGAGGGTTGAAACTGTGCTGATCAAAACTGATAAAGGTTGGATGTTTGCAGAAGAATATCTGCTAGAAGATTTTATTTGGCATTCCTTAGAAAGTACTTTAGATATAATTCCCCTTAAACGCCAATTTAATATTAAGGGAGAGTATTGCGATATTCTTGCTAAAACAAAAAGCAATCAACTTGTTGTATTAGAACTAAAGAATTGCGAGGATCGTTACATTATTCATCAACTGACTCGCTACTATCACAGTCTTAAGTTAGAGCAACCCTTTAAAGATTCGATAGATTATAGCCAACCCATTCGTTTAATTGCAATTGCTCCAGATTTCCATAAACATAATTATATTGATCGTAATTATAATTTATTACAATTCGAGTTTATTCGATTTTCAATATTAACTCAAGTAAATCATTTTTATCTACATTTATTTCTCGAAGGCCGTCAGGAAGTTCGTGTGCAAAAACCGATTCCTTTTATTACAAATCAAGATAATCAAGAAATATTGTTGCCTGAAATTGATATTAATTTACCACCAAGAATATTAGTGAATTTTTTGGATAATCTTTCTCCACTAATCAAGGTAGAGGTATTGAAACTTAGAGACAAAATGCTAGGTTCAGATCAACGTATTAGAGAAATCAAGGATGGGAGAAGCATATTTTACGGTCGTGGAAAAACAAAGCCTTGTTGTCAGTTGAAGTTAATTTCATCTACCAAGGCTTATCAAACTAACCATTTACAATGCTACTTATGGCTGCCACTTCCCAAAAGCCTCCTACGTTTCAAGAAAAAAATAGCTATAGGTAGAATGTATTTGAGCTATGAGCCAGATTTTCAGACTGTAAAAACAATTACCTACTGGACACAGACAAGCCGTTATGCAAATTCAGTACCGATACCTATTGACATATATCTAGATCAAATGGGCTTAGATAAGACAAATAAAAACATCGATAAATTATTTAACTTAGCAATTAAATTGAATTTAGAAATAAATTAACTTGTGAGATACTCCCCGAAACGCATTCTTATATGTTTGACACAAAAAACGGTAGAGCAATAAATACTCTACCGGTTCTAATTTTTTATTTGAGATTTAAATCCCAAACCCTAAATCTTACTCAACACCTTGGGGTAACAATTCCCGACGCTGTTGAGAACTAACTTGGACAACGCCATTTTCATCGACATCAACGATCGCAGTATCGCCATCTTTAATGCGACCAGACAGAATTTCTTCTGCTAGGCTATCTTCTAACAGGCGCATAATTGCCCGACGTAATGGCCTCGCGCCGTAGCTTGGACTGTAACCTTCAGTGATCAAACGCTCCTTGAAGCGGTCTGTGACTTCTAAGGTGATACCCTTTTCAGTCAGACGACCGAACACTTCCTTGAGCATAATTTCGGCGATTTGGGTCACTTCCGGCTTGTTCAACTGACGGAAGACAATAATTTCGTCGAGTCGGTTGAGGAACTCTGGACGGAAGTACTGCTTCAATTCTTCGTTGACCAAAGAGCGAATCCGGTTGTAAGTTGACTCGCTGGCATCTTCGGAGAATTCAAAGCCGATACCGCTACCGCCTTTTTCAATTACCTTAGAACCAATATTGGAAGTTAAAATCAGCAAGGTGTTTTTGAAGTCCACCGTGCGACCTTTAGCATCAGTTAACCGACCGTCTTCCAAAATTTGCAGCAGCATATTGAAGACATCGGGGTGGGCTTTTTCGATTTCGTCAAACAACACCACGGTGTAAGGTCGCCGCCGCACGGCTTCGGTTAGCTGACCACCTTCGTTATAGCCAACATAACCTGGAGGGGAACCAATCAGCTTGCTGACGGTGTGACGCTCCATGTATTCGGACATATCTAAGCGGATCATCGCTTCTTCGGAACCGAAGAAGTAAGCAGCTAAGGACTTCGCCAACTCGGTTTTACCTACACCAGTAGGCCCAGAGAAGACAAAGCTAGCTATAGGTCGATTGGGGTTTTTCAAACCGACACGAGCGCGACGAATTGCCCGTGAAACTGCTCTCACAGCTTCGTCTTGACCGATTAAACGCTGATGCAAGGTGTCTTCCATGTGCAGCAGCTTTTCAGATTCAGATTCGGTGAGTTTGTTCACCGGTACTCCAGTCCAAGAAGCGACAATATGGGCAATGTCTTCTTCTGTAACTACAGGTTCTTCACCTTCTGTACCTGTTGCATTGGTCTTGCTTTGAGCGATCGCCCGGATTTCGGCTTTGATTTCCATTTCGCGATCGCGCAATCCCCCAGCTTTATCGAAGTCTTGAGAGCGCACCGCGTCATCTTTTTCTTTTAATATCTGACGCAGTTCTTTGTCTAACTCTTTGGCTGCGGGTGGCAGTTGGGAGTTAATCAAGCGCACTCTAGAACCAGCTTCATCAACTAAGTCGATGGCTTTATCTGGGAGGAAGCGATCGCTAATGTAACGATCTGATAACTTCGCTGCCGCAACTAATGCTTCGTCGGAGATTTTCAGTTTATGGTGTTGCTCGTAGCGTTCGCGCAGACCATATAAAATTTCAATTGTTTCATCAACTGTAGGTTCGCCAACCATTACTGGTTGGAAACGCCGCTCTAGTGCTGCATCTCGCTCGATGTGCTTCCGGTATTCATCTAAGGTGGTAGCGCCGATGCACTGCAACTCACCTCTGGCCAAAGCTGGCTTGAGGATATTTGCTGCGTCAATTGCACCTTCGGCTGCACCTGCACCAATTAAGGTGTGTACCTCATCAATCACGAGAATGACATTACCCGCAGAGCGGATTTCATCCATGATTTTTTTCAAACGTTCTTCAAATTCACCCCGGTATTTGGTTCCTGCTACGAGCAAACCAATATCCAATGTGACGACGCGTTTATCTTCGAGGATGTCAGGGATATCTTTAGCGGCAATGCGGGAAGCTAAACCTTCAGCGATCGCAGTTTTACCAACCCCTGGTTCTCCAATCAGCACTGGGTTGTTTTTAGTCCGGCGACCCAAAATTTGAATCACCCGCTCAATTTCCTTGGCGCGTCCTACCACTGGATCGAGCTTATTGTCCATTGCCATTTGGGTCAGGTTTGAACCAAATTCATCCAAAGTCGGGGTTTTTGTGCGCCCGGATGAACCGCCTGGTGAAACTTCGGCTGTTTCGCCCAACATACGAATAACTTGGGTTCTTACCTTAGATAGATCCACACCGAGGTTTTCTAGCACCCTGGCTGCGACGCCTTCCCCTTCGCGGATTAGGCCCAACAGCAGATGCTCGGTGCCAATGTAGTTATGCCCCAGTTGGCGTGCTTCTTCCAGGGAGAGTTCTAAAACTCGCTTTGCCCGTGGCGTAAACGGAATTTCCACGGCAACAAAGCCTGATCCCCGTCCGATAATTTTTTCAACTTCAATTCGGGCATCTTTGAGATTGACGCCCATTGATTTCAGCACCTTGGCAGCCACTCCAGTCCCTTCGCCAATCAGACCCAAGAGGATCTGCTCGGTTCCGACAAAGTTGTGACCTAAACGGCGGGCCTCTTCTTGGGCCAGCATGATTACCTTAATTGCTTTTTCTGTGAAGCGCTCAAACATGGCTTTATCCCATCATCTGCGGTCGTGCCGGTATGCTGATTTTAGCACAGGCAAAGCTTTTGGATGCCTGTATAACAGATTATAGACATCCTGAAGCTATGACTTTGAGTTGATGGGCTAATTGTTAACTATTGACTACTTTTATCTGGCTAGTGTACTGAGGAGCTTTAGTTCACGAGCGTTTTTGGGATTTATTACAAATAGCTGACTTCTTAGATTAAGAGTTTCTTGACTCAACCCCAAACACTTACACTTACCATATATATTTTTTAATATCAAGTAAAAATAATTAATATTAAACTTACTTATGGAAATTATTTTTTATATAAAATATTTAAATATAAATAGACGCAGCAAAGTTACATTTTTTTGCTGAAGCCGATCGCAAGCCTCAATAATTCAAAATTAATCATGCCCAACTCAGTAGGTAGGCACATAGTCACAAATAAACCTAACTATATAACAAAATATAAAAATTTAAAAACCCTTCCGATTGCTTGTCTACGAGACGCTACCGCGTAGCTTGCTTCCCCGAAGGGGTAGGCTCCGTACCCTGCGGGAACGCCAAAGGCGAACGCAATCACATAGTTATAAATTTTATCGCCTATGTACTTACTTAAAAAGCAAGTGCCAAGAGGATTTGTCTAGGCGATCGCTAATCATAGAATACCACTGATCTAAAGTTGCTTTAAATTTGGAGTATTGTAAATCTGGCAACCAAAGAATGAGGGCATCCTCACCGTTATCTTGGTAGTAGCCTCGCCGCCGTCCGGCTGTTTTGAAGCCAAATTTTTGATATAAAGATATAGCCGTCAAGTTTGAAGCTCGGACTTCAAGGGTAGCTCGCTCTAAACGGCGATCGCAAGCTGTCTTAATAAGTGAATATAATAGAGCCTGTCCCAAGCCTTGACGATGATATTCGGGATGAACCGCCAAAATTGTAATGTGGGCTTCGTCTAAAATTGACCAAAAGCAACCCATTCCTAGCAAGCTTGTGCTGGTGGATGGGGAAAATAAACCGAGTAAATCGCTGTTGGGACTATCCAATTCTCGTTTATAGCCCTCTAGAGTCCAAAGTCCACCAAAACAGGCTTGATCGAGTTCTAGAATTGCACTGAGATGATCTGCTGTCAGTAATTTAATTTCTAAGTCTAATGAGATCACATTTATTGAATAAGATTACAAACCCTTTGTACACTGGGAATCGGGAGACTAACTCAAAGCCCGTAATTTGAATAAGGACAACTTTTATATTTATGGTATCGACTCACCCCGCTGGGGTTCAACATTCTGGAAGTCAATATTTACCTCAAAGCCGCGACATCAGTGCGAATTCTTCGCCTAATCAGGAACTTTTACCCTTAACTGCTAGAGTTCATAATCATGACTCCCTAGAAATTGGTGGGTGCGATGTCACAACCCTAGTTGAGCAATTTGGCTCACCTTTATATATTTTAGATGAAGAAACCCTGCGTTCGGCTTGTCAGCAATACCGAGATGCTTTCAAGCAGTACTACAAAGGCGAATCTCAAGTATTGTACGCCTCAAAAGCTTGGAATTGTTTAGCAGTTTGTGCGATCGCAGCGTCTGAAGGTTTAGGAATCGATGTAGTTTCTGGGGGCGAACTTTACACCGCCCTACAAGCGGGTGTTAGTCCCAATAAAATCTATCTCCACGGAAATAATAAATCTCGTGAAGAACTAATTTTAGCGATCGCATCTGGTGTCACCATCGTGGCGGATAACTGGTATGAGTTGCATACCCTTGTCGAAATCGCTCAACCGGGTCAAGTAATCCGCATCATGTTACGGCTAACTCCCGGTATCGAATGTCATACTCACGAATATATTCGGACGGGACACTTAGATAGCAAATTCGGCTTTGATCCTAACGATTTAGATCAGGTGTTTACTTTTGTCAGTCAACAACCGACCCTTGACTGCGTGGGAGTACACGCTCATATTGGTTCCCAAATTTTTGAGCGCCAACCACATCAAGATTTGGCTGCTGTGATGGTGCAGTGGCTACGCGATGCTGGGAAGTATGGTTTAAATATTACCGAGTTAAATGTTGGTGGCGGTTTGGGGATTAAGTACACAGAATCAGACGATCCCCCCAGCATTGAAGAGTGGGTGAAGGCGATTTGTGAAGTTGTCCAAGAAGCTTGTGCGGTTGAGAATCTGCCTTTGCCGAAATTATTGAGTGAACCAGGGCGATCGCTAATTGCCACAGCTTGCGTCACTGCTTATACTATTGGTTCATCCAAAGTCATCCCAGAAATTCGTACCTACGTAGCGATCGATGGGGGAATGTCTGATAATCCCCGCCCGATTACTTACCAATCAGTATATCGGGCAGTAGTTGCCAACAAAATGTCTGCTCCTTTAACCCAAACAGTCACAATTGCTGGTAAACATTGTGAATCAGGAGATATTCTGATTCACAATGCTCTCCTCCCAAAGACTGAACCAGGAGATATTCTCGTAGTTATGGGAACTGGTGCGTACAATTACAGTATGGCATCTAACTATAACCGCTTGCCCCGACCGGCAGCAGTTGTGGTGGCGAATGGCGAAGCAAATTTAATTTTGCAACGGGAAACTTATCAAGATTTAATTCGACAAGATCGCCTACCAGAAAGGCTAAAGAAATAGTCATTTGTCCTTGGTCATTGGTCATTAGCCAGGAAATAATGACTAATGACTAATGACTAATGACTAAATGTAATTAGAGGCAAAAGTGTAATCCAGATGTCATGAGAGATTGGTGGAAGCAATGGCTGATAAACCTGGGATGGTCACAGTCCTTGCTACTTGGGACTCTGGATATTGTGTTAGTGCTGGCGCTGACGTACATGATACTAGTTATTATTAGTGAGCGCCGAACACTGTGGATGGTGCGGGGATTCATTATCTTAATGCTAGCCTCAGCACTAAGTGGCAGATTAGGACTACCTCTTTTAAGTTTTGTACTGGAAAAGTTAGTTATTGGTTGTGCTGTAGCAATGGCAGTTGCTTTACAGTCAGAATTTCGGCGGTTTTTGGAGCAATTGGGGCGTGGCGAATTCCGCCAGTTATTTCAACCCGATCGGCTGGCAATTCCCAAATCTGATAGTGTAATTGATGAAATTGTTGAGGCTGTTAAAGAATTGTCCAAAAACCGGATTGGAGCTTTACTAATTGTGGAAACCACAGGGCCAATTGATGAGCGAGATTTTTCTGTGCCAGGAGTAAAGCTAAATGCGGAGGTTTCTAAAGAACTAATCCAGACAATTTTTCAGCCGAAAACTTTGTTACACGATGGAGCGACATTAATCCGTGGCTCACGGCTCATATCATCGGGTATAATTTTACCACTTTCGGGACGCACAGCCTCGCGCCAGTTGGGGACACGCCACCGGGCGGCAATGGGAATTACTGAGCGGGTCGAAAATTGCATTTGTGTCGTTGTATCAGAAGAAACGGGTTCCATTTCCTTAGCGGAACGGGGAACCCTAAATAGACCCCTGACGATTAAGAAGTTGAAAGAGTCATTAGAGGCTCTTTTGTCCCCAACTGTGGATAGGGAAGCTGTTGCTCCTGGTCTGTTGAGTTTTATTCGTCGGATACGTGGGAAGACATTAGCACTGGTTTCACGTTTACTCAGATTACCATCGACCGCTTCTCGAGATAAAAAATGACAGGACAACAAACTAAACTGCAAGATTTGCCTACTGACTTAAAACGAGAACTATTGCCGCAGCACGTAGCGGTAATTATGGATGGTAATGGTCGATGGGCTAAACATCAGGGTCTACCCCGGATTATGGGTCATAAACGAGGAGTAGATGCTCTCAAAGATTTACTTCGCTGTTGTCAAGATTGGGGAATTCAAGCACTGACAGCTTATGCTTTCTCAACGGAGAACTGGAAAAGACCACAGGAAGAAGTTGATTTTTTGATGACTCTGTTTCAAAGAGTTTTGCGCCAAGAACTGCGGGAAATGGTCGAAAAGAATGTTCAAATTAAGTTTGTGGGAAATTTGCAGGATCTGCCACGATCGCTCCAACAAGAAATATCCCGTTCAATGGAAGAAACTAAGAATAATCGGGGTATCCGGTTTTCAGTAGCAACTAATTATGGCGGACGGCAAGAGATTATACAAGCTTGTCAAGCGATCGCAAAACAAGTCCAGCAAGGTTTGCTACAACCCGATGAAATTAATGAGCAGGTGTTTGAGAGCCACTTGTATACAGCCGGAATTAGTGACCCAGATTTATTAATCCGCACCAGTGGAGAAATGCGCCTCTCAAATTTCCTGCTCTGGCAAATGGCTTATGGGGAAATTTACATCACTGATGCCCTTTGGCCGGATTTTAACCGAGCAGAGTTTCATCGCGCCTTGTGTGCTTACCAGCAACGGGAGCGGCGATTTGGGAAAGTTTGAAATAGTGCATCTGCTACTTTCCTAATGAAGTATCCCCGAATTCATCAAGCCAAAGCAATGGATGATACTACTTTAGTGATTGAATTTACCAATCAAGATGTGAAAAAATACGATGTTCGTCATCTTTATAGATACTCCAATGTTTTCTCCACTTCGACAACCTGCTTTTTTTAAGAACTTTAAAACTGTACTCAGCACTTCCTTATGGCCCAGAAAACACAGCTTGTTCTACATCATCTCGACTAAGAGAATACTTGAATGAGCGTTGGATATCTTGCCCATTTTCCCCAGATTGGATATATCGGACTACAATCTGCTCGACATCGAGCCATAGTTCAGCTTGCCAACTAGGCCGCTGCACATGCCAGCAATGCTTCTGGGTTTCGTCTTGTTTACAGCCTTGGTCTTTTAGCCACTGTTCAATTTGTGGCAGGGGATGATTATATAGGGGGGTATCAGAGGGAAGGAGAGGCATAGAAATTTTGGATTTGCAATTAGGAAATTTTTTAATTTTTAATTACCATAAGGGTAATTAGTTGCGATACATAGTTAATCGGCTGTTGTACAGATGGAGTTGACTGTAGTAAGTGGGTTGGAAAAGCGGCATCACCACGAGTTAAGCCAAGGGCAACTGCTAATAGCAGACAACCTACAAATGTTAACACCAGTATAAATAAAGCAAAAATTTCGCCAGATGATAAGGGGCGATCGCTAGCATCGAGGTAAGCTGACTTTGACCAGTCATGACGCGAGACGGGATGATTCAAGTCAGGGGGTGGTTGAATCACTCCAAATCGGGAATAGCCAATTTTTAAATCGTAGCTTAACCGCCGTTCTGGATGGCTAAGGGTGGCGTAGGCTTCGTTGATTTGCTGAAATTTAGAAGTGGCGATCGCAGTAGGCAAGTCTGTAGTATCAGGATGATAGCGTTTGCTCAGTTCTCGATAAGCGCGACGAATATCAATTACTGATGCCGAGGGATGCAGTCCTAGCAGGGAGTAATAAGTTGGTTTACTGCTTTGTGGCATTGCCCCGTTTTGATTCACGGCTGTTTGAGTCACTTTGCTCAAAGATATTTTTTATATTTTAAATCCTTTGGGAATTGGGGAAGACAGAAGAAGACACAGCAATTTTGAGTTAGTAATTATTTTGGTCAATAGCTTGATATAATTTCTCATCCCTAACCCAATAAATCAGCGCGGGGTTTAAAGGTTTCAATTTGCCGCAATTTTTCGTAAATTTCGCGTTCCTCTTGAGTAATATTTTTCGGTGTGACTATTTGAATTTCTACTAATTGATCGCCACGTTTACCTTCTTCGCTGGGGTAGCCTTTATTCCCTAGTCGGAATTTTTGACCAGACCTAACTCCTGGGGGGATGGTCATTTTCACTGGCCCGTCTAAAGTTGGGGCTTCTACCTG
Source organism: Nostoc sp. (assembly GCF_036917465.1). Classification (GTDB taxonomy): domain Bacteria; phylum Cyanobacteriota; class Cyanobacteriia; order Cyanobacteriales; family Nostocaceae; genus Nostoc. The sequence continues at coordinate 66,397 of NZ_JBALDL010000070.1, read as the reverse complement.
TCCTCCTAAAACTGCTTCGCTGGGAGTAACTGGTACTTGGCAGAGGATATTTAAACCATCTAGCTTAAATAATGGATGAGGTTCAACGGTAATTTTTAAGTATAAGTCGCCACCGCCAACGCCTTGGTTTCGTAAACGGATGGTTTGACCTGATACCATCCCTAGTGGCATATTAACTTCTAGCGATCGCCCATCTTCTAAACGAATGCGTTCATTACCACCTTGATAAGCTTTTTCTAGTGGTAGGGTTAATCTGGCTTCTATATCTCGACGGGTAGTGCGAGGTGGGGTGCTAACTGTATAGGCAACTTTTGTTCTGGGTGAACGAAAGGGATCGGTAGTATTGCTATTACTGGAGTTAGTTGTCCCAGTCTTATTTTTGACACCGATAACTTGATTAATAAAGCTTTCAAAGTCAGAGAATTGACTTGGATCTACGTCTTGATTGCCGTTGCGATCGCTAGCGCCACTCTGCCAAGTTTTAGCCTTTGGCGTTTGTTTATTGCCTGCAAAGCCTTTTTGCTTCCAGTAGCGGCTAAACTGGTCGTATTGCGATCGCTTGGCTGAGTCGGAAAGGACTTCATAAGCCTCGCCGATATCCTTAAATTTTTCCTCAGATTCTTTGTTACCCGGATTGAGATCAGGGTGATATTGTCTTGCTAACCGCCGATAAACTTTTTTAATTTCCTCACCAGAAGCGTCTTTAGATACTCCTAAAATCTCGTAGTAATCGCGGAAATTCGGCAAATTTTGCATAGTTAGTTATTTAAATTTTAGATTATTTAGTAGTTAGGAGTTAGGAGTTAGGAGTTAGGAGTTAGGAATTCTCACTCCTAACTCCTAACTCCTAACTTTTATTAAAAGTACTACAACCAATCATTGTCATCTTGATCATCCCAGTTATCTTGATAGCTAGGACGGGCTTTGCGTGGAGGACGGTTTTCATAAGAGGAAGAACGACTGTCTCGGTTATTGTCTCGACCATAGTCTCTGTTATAATCTTTACCGTAATCTCTGCCATAGTCCTTACTGTATGAGTCGCGTTCCCGATACGAATCTCTGTATGTATCTTTGGGAAATTCACGGTCTTTATCCTTATCACCACCAGTAAAGATGTCACGGATAGTACCGAACAAGTCGTCATCTTCATCTTCAGCATAAGTCTGACGGACTTCCCGATTTAGCTCATAGAGAGCATCTTGCAAATCGGCGTAGGCTTGATCGATACCGCGATCGCTATTTTCCTTGAGACTCTCTTTTAAGTCTCGGCAAATATTATCAATTCTTTGGCGGCGGCTGCGGGCAAACTGCATACCAAATTCGAGTGCTACTTCTCTCAGTTGCCGTTCTGCTTGGAAAATCAGCGCCTCAGAACGAGTCCGCTTTTCTACCCGTTCTTTCCGTTCGCGATCGACATCGGCGTATTTTTGAGCATCCTGAATCATCCGATTCACTTCTGACTCGTTCAAGGTGGAAGCGCCTTGAACGGTGATACTCTGTTCTCGCCCAGTAGTCTTATCTAAGGCTGTAACCTGTAAAATACCGTTAGCATCGATATCAAATGACACCTGAACTTGAGGAATTCCTCGTGGTGCTGGTGGGATACCATACAGCTTGAAACGTCCTAAAGACTTGTTATTTGCTGCCATTTCCCGTTCCCCCTGAACTACGTGGATTTCCACAGTATTTTGGTTATTTTCAGACGTGGAAAAAATGTCAGAACGACGGACTGGAATGGTGGTATTGCGGGGAATCAGTTTTTTCATCACGCCGCCAATGGTTTCCAATCCCATAGAAAGGGGTGTGACATCCAAAAGCAGCACATCTTTGAGTTCACCGGCGAGAATTCCGGCTTGAATTGCTGCACCCACTCCCACCACTTCATCGGGGTTAACGTTTTCGTTAGGTTCTGTGCCAATTAAGTCCCGCACTAGCTGCTTTACCATTGGCATTCTTGTAGAACCGCCAACTAACACCACTTCTTCAATGTCTCTAGGCGAAAGTCCAGCATCTTTGAGGGCGCGTTTCACTGGTGTCCGCAATCGCCCCACCAAATCACCACATAAACCTTCAAACTGGGAACGAGTTAAACGAGTTTCTAAATGTTTGGGGCCTTCTTGGTCAGCAGCAATAAAAGGTAAGTTAATATCGGTAACGCTGACAGAGGAAAGTTCCATTTTTGCCTTTTCGGCCGCTTCCATCAGGCGTTGTAAAGATTGTCTCTCGCGTCTTAAGTCTATTCCCTCAGTTTCCAGAAATTGCTCTGCTAACCAATCTACTATTTTTTTATCAAAGTCATTCCCACCTAGTTGTGTATCTCCACTGGTAGCTTTGACTTCAAATATTCCATCGCCTACATCTAAAATCGATACGTCAAAAGTACCGCCACCTAAGTCAAAGACTAAGATAGTTTCCGTCTCACCCCGATCTAATCCGTAAGCCAAAGATGCAGCAGTCGGTTCATTGAGAATCCGCAGCACCTCTAAACCGGCAATTCTGCCAGCATCACGGGTTGCCTGCCGTTGAGAATCGTTAAAATAAGCGGGGACTGTAATCACTGCCCCTGTCACTGGTTCACCCAAATATTGACTAGCATCCTCTGCCAATTTCTTCAGCACCATTGCCGAAATTTCTTCTGGGGCGAAATCTTTATTGAGGCGGGGACAGGCAATTTGAATATTACCTACTTCGTCTTTGCGGATGGTGTAGGGTACACGCTTGGAATCTGGACTAAGTTCGGCATATTTGCGCCCAATGAAGCGTTTCACTGCAAAAAAGGTATTTTGGGGATTGAGGACGGTTTGCCGCCGTGCCATTTGCCCAACGACCCTTTCGCCTTCTTTGCTGAAGCCAACTACGGAGGGTGTTGTTCGCATTCCTTCTGCATTGGCAATCACCACCGGCTTGCCACCCTCCATAACGGCGACTACTGAGTTGGTTGTACCCAAGTCGATGCCGACTACCTTGCCCATGCGTTACTCTTCTCCTAAAGTGTCTTATATATTATTTATTATGATTGGGGGAAACTACCTCTAGCTTGAATGCTATGGGATGAAAACACCTCAATAAAGAGGCAGGGGGAAGGGGGCAGGGGGAAATGACTGCTGACTTATGCTCTGGAGCAGAGCGGAACATGGGTCTGAGTCCCCCACTAAGTGGTTCTTGTACCCTGTGGGAAGCTAGCGCAACAGATGGCGAATCCCCATGCTTTTCTATCCCCCTTGCTCCCTGCTCCCTGCTCCCTGCCCCCTTGCCTCTTTATTAATGGTATAATAGTCATCCTTAAGGCAGTGAGCTAAGAAGTACAGCTACAGGAGATAGTTGCAAGACTAGGATAGCATTGACGATGATTGCTGTGTCCAAGCAGCCTCAATTCTTGTTATCCGATTTATTACTATGGACTAAATCTATAAGTTGCTAAATGCACTTTAATAATAAATTTCTGCTTCTTTGAGTGCCTGAAAACCTTAACATTACCGCTATTTTAAAAATTTGAATTTAACAGAGCGATTACAAACTTCCCTGGGTGCGATCGCGCGAGAACGCGATCCTTACATGGCAACGGCTGGACATTTTTTCGTCCAAGAATACGTCCATCAAGAATTTTCTCAATGGGGGAGTGTGGAAATCCACACCTTTGAAGTCAGGGGTAAAGCTTGTAAGAACTTGATATTAAATTTACCTCCTGAAGCTAGACGACAAAAAAAGGATTTGCCACCGATTTTAATTGGCGCTCATTATGATGGCGTTCCGGGAACATCTGCGGCTGATGATAATGCCACAGGTGTAGCTGTGTTGCTGGAATTGGCAAGAAAGTTTGCATCTGTTCCGATAAGATATCCTTTAAGGCTAGTTGCTTTCGATATGGAAGAATACGGCTTACTGGGTAGTGCTGATTATGCAGCCTTGTTGTACCAACAAAAGCAACAGCTACGCTTAATGATCTCCCTAGAAATGCTGGGATATAAGGATTCTACGCCTGGTTCTCAAAGTTATCCCCCGCCTCTGGAACGCTTCTATCCAGATAAAGGTGATTTTATTGCTTTAATTGGCAATTTGCGGACATTGCCTGATTTAATTGGTATGAGCCGTAATATTCGCAAAACTGGCGTAGCTAGTCAATGGCTACCTGTGCCGAATCGAGGTTTAATAGTTCCCCAAACCAGACTTAGCGATCATGCGCCTTTTTGGGATTTGGGTTATCCGGCAATGATGGTTACAGATACAGCATTCTTGCGAAATCCCCATTATCACAAACCTAGTGATGCGATCGCTACTTTAGATTTAGATTTTCTTAGCGGTGTATGTGAAGGGTTGGAAATTGCAATTCGGCGCTTGTGAAAAGTTAAGATAAATTAATGAATTTATCTTTTGCCCTCTAAAACGTTAGCCATCTCTAGAAATTAATAACGTCTCTGCATTCTTTTTCAACAGATGTCTATTATTCAACCTATCGTTTCCTCCAGTAATCTGATCTACGCTTCCCATGAGCTATTGCAACAACCCAAATAAACGCCCCAAATTCTGCATAGAAGATGAGATAGGGAAAACGCTGAACGACGTAGTGACGCAACTCAAGAATTTTGTACGGCGCTCCTATATTTGGGTTTTGCTGAATTTTGCCAATAGCCTGCTCCACTTCAAATAAGAAATCTAGCCCCAAGCCAGTTTTTTGATCTTCGTAGTAGGCGACTGAATAATCTAGCTCTGCTCTAGCTTACTTGTGAATGATTATCTGCTTCACGAGTACTTTTCTCGCAGTTCCGTGAATACTTTGTCTGACAGTTCACCATCAGCTGTTCCACTACCAATCTCTTTCATCCTTCTGGTTAACTCAACATCCCAAGCAAATTCTGCGTTATCGTCAACATCTCGATCTAAAGAGTGGATCAAGAAGTAAGCAAGCTCTGCCCGCTCTTGCATAGATAGCTGAGAGAGTTCAAGTCTAAGTTTCTCTACTATCTCGGTCATAGTCTGCAATTTTCTTGCGATTAATATAGAGTTGGTGTTAAATATGGCAGATTCAAGCCAGCTATTTGTCACAAGTCGAAGCGCCACATAATCTTCAATATAAAGGTTTATAGTTCAATACGCTTGGGTTAGCGTCTACTTTCCCAAGGCAGTTGTTACCAATTACCACTTTGTGACTCTGAGGATTGTACGAATTGACACGAAACAATGGGGCTAATGAATGCCAAGATCAAAAAAAGGATGCCCCAAGGATATTAAAAGTACTATGCCAGAATTACACCAATCAATTGCCCAGCATTACCACGAACGGACTAAATACAACCCTGAGACTCTTGCCTCCAAAAGTCAGCAGTTAGACTGGACTAAACAGCCAGTGCCTTTCAAAGAGTACAAAATTGGCTCTACTTTTGATCTCAAACCCTATATTCAAGAAAAACCAGAGGGATTTGCTAATAATCGAGATGCTCAATGGTGGCAAAGACTTTCTCGGTTGCTGTTTCGCAGCTATGGATTGACAGCGAAAATGCCTTCTATGGGTAGTGCAGTGTATTTACGCGCTGCTCCCAGTGCTGGCGGATTATACCCTGCTGAGGTGTATGTGGTTTCCCGTGGCACGTCGTTATTGCCACCTGGTTTGTATAACTACCAGTGTCGGACTCATTCTCTGATGCATTATTGGGAAAATGATGTTTGGCAAAGTCTCCAAGCAGCTTGTTTCTGGCATCCTTCTTTAGAAAATACCCAACTAGCAATTATTGTCACTGCGGTATTCTATCGTTCTGCATGGCGCTATGAAGATCGGGCTTATCGCCGGATTTTTCTAGATACGGGACATCTGTTAGGCAATATCGAATTGGCTGGTGCGATTACTGACTTTCGCCCTCATTTAATCGGCGGCTTTGTGGATGAATCGCTAAATGACCTACTTTATATCGATCCGCAACAAGAAGGTGCGATCGCTGTTTTACCTCTGGCAGACTTGTTAGATGTCAATCAAAATTTGCCATTGGGATGTACTGCTTTACCTTCCGCCACCGAAACGAGTTATCCTCAAATTCCAGATGGTGAATTGCTGACATATTTCCATCAACACACCCAAATTCAATCAGGTATAACTGGCAATCTCAATCTACCAGTTATCAAACAAGAAAAATCTTTAGAGGATAAATATAACTTTCCGTTCTGTTTGAAAATTCCCACCACCACTGCACCTATAGATTGGGGGAAAAAGCTGTCAGAACTAGAAAGTACTATGTACAAGCGACGCTCTACCCGCGCTTATAATGGTGATGATTTAACTTTCGATGAATTAAAAAGTTTACTCGATTTCACCTACCAACCGCAAAATTATATCGATCAAAGTTTAGATATTTCTCCAGACTACTTTGATTTGAATTTAATCGAAACATTTATTGCTGTTTGCGGAGTTAAAGGACTGGAGGCAGGTTGTTACTATTACGCACCCAAAGCCCAAGAATTACGCCAAATTCGGTTTAAAAATTTCCGGCGAGAGTTACATTTTCTCTGTTTGGGGCAAGAATTAGGGCGGGATGCAGCAGCAGTATTGTTTCATACAGCCGATTTGAAGGCTGCGATCGCACAATATGGCGATCGCGTTTACCGTTACTTACATTTGGATGCCGGTCATTTGGGACAACGCCTCAATTTAGCCGCAATGCACCTAAATGTAGGCGTTAGTGGTATCGGTGGATTCTTTGACGACCAAGTAAATGAAGTTTTGGGTATTCCTGCTGATGAAGCTGCTCTATATATCACTACATTGGGACGGCCAAGATAAAACGTAAATGTGCAGAAGCTTACCGCAGGCTGCCCCAAACAACATCAAGTCCACTTAACTATAGTCTTTTGGAATTTGTCGTAATACCAGACTTTTGTAGGGTTAGTTAAGACGATCAGTGCGTTAGCCTACGATGTAAGACAACGCCAACGCACTGGCTCTCCTATGAGGAAATGCAGTTCGGCAAAAAAGATATGTTGCCTTAACAAATTATCGGGAACTATAGCACTTGAATGTGTAGTCAACAGTGTACATAGAGACTGATTTTATCTTTGTGGAGAACCAAAGAAGAAATGAATCAGTGCATAAAACTATAGAACCTAACCGTATGTATCTATATAGGTTCAGATACAACAAACTCAATCTAGTTTGAAATTTTAAGGTGAAAAATTATGACAAGCTTTATCCAAATTCAGTCAAAAAATGACCTACTGCACCCACTCCGTCAGTGGTTGGAAACGATAGAAATTCATAACTCCAAATTGGCTCATTTTCTGTGCAAAGCGATCCCTGCTCAGTGTCCCTTTGAGCGAGACATCAGGCTCCTTGGCCGGAAGCTATTTCATATCCCTCCAATGTGTAAATTAAATCCCTTATACGAAGAAGTGGTTGGTTTGCGTTTTAAAGCGCTCTGTTATCTTGCCGATGAGTGCGGTGAGGATATTGCAATCTATTGCTAATAGCCAGTCAAGTCGTTCTTTGATCGAGCAGCCATCGGTATTTGAAAACTTACGGTTGTTACTTACTCAGCTTTATACTAAGCTAACTTACACCTAATTTTAGATGTTTAGCTATGTAAGTAGCTGGCACCTCACTAAAGTGTTTCCAGACAGTATTTCTGCTTACCGTACCCTGCTGAAATCATTAACATCATCATGACGCACATCTTACTGGTTGAAGATGAAGTCAAACTGGCGCGATTTGTCGAATTGGAATTGAATTATGAAGGCTATCAAGTCAGTATTGCCTACGATGGATTAACTGCACTCACCGCAGCGCGTGAGTTACATCTAGATTTAGTAATTTTAGACTGGATGTTGCCAGGTTTGTCAGGGTTGGAAATTTGCCGCCGCCTGCGAAGTATTGGCGATAAAGTGCCGATAATCTTATTAACCGTCAAAGATGAAGAGAGCGATCGCATTGCAGGCTTAGACGCTGGTGCCGATGATTACCTCGTTAAACCCTTCAGCGTTGATGAATTATTAGCCAGAGTTAGCGCTCATCTGCGAAGAAACCGCTACACATTGCATGATTGAACTGGGGATTGGGGATTGGGGATTGGGCATTGGTGACTGGGGATTGGGGACTGAAAATAGGAGCAGGGTGCAATGAGCAGAGGGGAAAACTACTCTTGCTTCTTCCCCATGCCCCATGCCCCAATATTAAATTTCGATGAACGTAGAAGCCCAAAAGCTTTTATCGGATGAAGATTTGGGGTTTTTGGCAAGATCGGCAAAAACTCATCCAACTTAGGGTTAATTATACTAGGATGCACAAAGCTGTCATCATCTAATAATCTAAAGTGGCATGACCTATCTAGAAACAGCAGCGCAATTCTACCGCGAAGTTGCCGAAACCCCGCAAGTTGGACTTTGTTGTGTGCAAAGTACACCTCTGCAATTACCAGGATTAAAAGTTCCTTTGGCAATGCAGGAAATGAACTATGGTTGTGGCACCACCGTTCACCCCACCGAACTAGGAAAGCAACCGACTGTGCTTTATGTCGGCGTTGGTGGCGGCTTAGAAGCTTTGCAATTCGCTTATTTTTCCCGCTATGCAGGTGCTGTAATTGCCGTTGAACCGGTTGAAGCGATGCGGGAAGCAGCCACACGCAATCTGGAAATTGCTGCTCAAGAAAACCCGTGGTTTGACACCAGTTTTGTGGAAATCCGCGAAGGCGATGCTTTTAACCTACCCGTTGCGGATCTTCGCGTTGATATTGTGGCGCAGAATTGCCTTTTCAATATTTTTGAGCCAGAAGATTTAACCCGTGCTTTAAAAGAAGCCTATCGGGTATTAAAACCAGGGGGACGTTTGCAGATGAGCGATCCAATTGCTACTAGTCAAATTCCGGCACATCTTCAAGAAGATGAACGACTGAGAGCCATGTGTTTATCAGGCGCACTCACATATCAAGAGTATACTGAACGAATTACAAATGCTGGCTTTGGTCAAGTTGAAATTCGCGCCCGTCGTCCTTATCGTCTACTAGATTCCCATACTTATAATCTAGACAATCACCTACTTTTAGAAAGTCTAGATTCTGTATCCTTTAAAGTTGCTATTCCCGAAGATGGCGCTTGTATTTTCACAGGAAAAACCGCAATTTATGCTGGCTTTGAACCTTTCTTCGACGACTCAGCAGGACATATACTCCAGCGAGGTGTTCCCGCAGCAGTGTGTGATAAAACTGCTGCTAAACTTGCGGCTATCAAGCCAACAGAAATAATTATTACCAATTCAACCTGGCACTATAGCGGTGGCGGTTGCTGTTAATTTCTTAGGAAAGAATTCAGGTGTCAGTAGTCGGAATAATGCCTCCGGCACGCTCCGCGAACAGAACAGTTCTGTGCTACTGGGGAATGGATGCACAATTTGAATATTTCACTAATTGCATTCTGAATTATAGATTCTGACTTCTTCTTTATAAACCCCAAAATGTTGTTAATTAGTCTATTTATCGCTACGCTTTTTTTAGCATATTGCAATGGTGCCAATGACAACTTTAAAGGGGTAGCAACGTTGTTTGGTAGCCGAACTACCAGCTACCAAACAGCAATTTTGTGGGCAACTTTTACAACTTTAGGTGGTGCAGTAACTGCAACTTTTTTGGCAGGTACGCTAATTAAAAACTTCTCTGGAAAAGGACTAGTTCCTGATGCGATCGCTAATGCACCAGAGTTTCATATTGCAGTTGCGATCGCTGCTGGTTTAACTGTACTGATAGCAAGCCTCATCGGGTTTCCTGTTTCCACAACTCACAGTTTAACAGGTGCTATTGTTGGTGCTGGATTAGTTGCGATCGGACTGAAAGTTAATTTTGCAACTTTGGGAATTTCCTTTATTTTACCTCTATTACTCAGTCCCATCATTGCTATTTCCTTGGGAGCAGGAATTTACAGCTTATCTAGCTATATCAATTCCAAACGTAACCTACAATTCAATCAGAAAATGATTGATAATTGCCATTTTATCAGCGCTGGAGTTGTAAGTTTTGCAAGAGGATTAAATGATACTCCCAAAATTTTCTCAATCGTTCTCATTATTGAGTATTTTTCGATTCAGGGGGGAATGATCACGATTGCGATCGCAATGGCACTTGGCGGTTTACTCAACTCCCAAAAAGTTGCTATCACCATGAGCGAAAAGATTACTTCATTGAATCATATTCAAGGCTTATCAGCAAATATAGTAACTGCAATTCTGGTAATTATAGCTAGTCCATTTGGTCTTCCTATTTCTACCACTTATGTTTCAGTTGGTTCTATTTTTGGAGTAGGATTAACTGGTAAAAAAGTTAATGCGCGTGTTTTTTATCAGATATTATTATCGTGGATTTTAACTTTACCTACTGCTGCAATTATTAGTGGAATAACTTACAGATTATTGCAAGGTTAGAGGATGTTTGAAAAGTCCTATTGTAGGTATCAAAACGTTCTATATCCCCCTAAATTTCCCTTAAATTTGATTCCGGTTCCCCCCTTAAAAAGGGGGGTTAGGGGGGATCGCTAAGTGCCTAAAATCACGGCGAAATTCTTTTTAAACATCCTCTTATAAAAGTTTAATATATTTCTATCATATTTAATGGATAGTAACTAATGCAAACTCAATCACAAGTTAAGCTAAATTTAATAGTCACATCATTTAAAAATAAACTCAATTCCCCTTTGACAAAAAAGGGAATCACTATTTTACAAATAAATCTAGGTAAGCGCTGTAACCTTGCCTGTACACACTGTCATGTTGAAGCTAGCCCAAAACGTACAGAAGAACTTTCTCCTGAAGTTTGCGAACAATTGATTTCGCTAATTCATAACTATCCCGAAATTAAAATTGTAGATTTAACTGGTGGCGCACCAGAAATGAATTATGGATTCAAGCTATTGGTAGAAGCAGCAAGAGCATCTGGTAAGCAGGTAATTGTCCGGTCTAATTTGACTATTTATTTTGAAGATGGATTTGCTGATTTACCAGAATACTTTGTTCAACACCAAATAAGAGTTGTGGCTTCACTACCCTGCTATTTAGCAGATAATGTTGATAAAATGCGCGGTTCTGGTGTTTTTGATAGTTCAGTCAAAGCTTTACAATGGCTTAATAAACTCGGCTATGGTAAAGAACAAAATTTAATTTTGGACTTGGTATTTAATCCCCAGTTACCCACTAGTGAAAAATTCTCTTTAGCTCCCGAACAGACTAACCTAGAACGAGATTACAAAATGTTCTTACAAGAACATTTTAATATTGTATTTAACAACCTCTTCACCATTACCAACCTTCCAGTTGGTAGAACAAAAATGCATTTAGAACGGAGAAAACTGTACACCAGCTATTTGCAGTTTTTAGAGTCGTATTTTAATCCTGACACAGTTGAACATTTAATGTGCCGCGATGAACTTTCAATTGATTATCTAGGAAATGTGTATGATTGTGACTTTAACCAGATGATGAATTTGCCTGCAAAAACTCGCAATGGTGAAACCTTAACAGTTAGCAAATTGCTAGAAGCTGGCAGTTTAGACCTGATTAGTGAGATCCAAACGGCTGCTTATTGCTATGGTTGTACTGCTGGATGTGGTTCTAGTTGTGGTGGTGCTTTGCTTTAAGGTTGTTAAAAAAAAGTCTGTTACCAAAATTGTTACCAGTGCGTTGTTATTGGGCTGTTACTTTATGATGATAGTTAGTTAAGCTCCTCACACCACACTGAAAGCCGTGAAACATAATGTTTCGCGGCTTTTTCCTTTTCAAAAATTAGATATGGGCGATCCTCGATCAAGCATCACTCATTCCTGTAATAATCTCTGCAAGAGTGTATAAATGTCCCCTTTATCACCCTCTTTCCGTAGTCCTACCCCAACCACTAAAACCACAACTTTCTCTAGCTCTACTTTATAAATAATTCTGTAGCGTTGACCTACAGCCCTGACACTACGATATCCCTTCAGCTTATCAAGTAGAGGTTTTCCCTGCTTTTCTGGATCTGTTTTGAGTTTGTCGATTCTGTCGCTCAAAGATTTCTGATGACGCTGATCCTTAACACTAGTCAACATTTCTAAAGCTAGCGGTGTCAGTTCAATTTCATACTCTGTTTTAATGGGTTGTGGTATATCAGAGTCCAAGTTGGGCCTTTGCTTCCTTCCAGCTAATGGTTTCTTCCCGTTCGCCTTGCCTTATACTCTCCTGTAGCTGATGGGAAAATTGCCGATCAGATAAGATTGCCAGGGTTTCTAACAAAGATTCAAATTGTTCAAAGCTAAGTGCTGCCATTACTGGCTTACCATGCTTGGTGATGATTACTGGTTCATCTTTCAACTCATCCGGCAAATCTAATAGTTGTCGTCGAGCTTTCGTAATGGTTAAATACTTTGGCATACAAATAAGTGTACATTCAAGTGTACACTTATTATAACCTCAATGCGATTTCTACGACGAGCTACGCCTACGCAGTTTTCCCTCGGACATAACTTTGTATCCACCCTCTGCGCTAAAGTTGCATAAGAATGTGCATCTAAAGCCAAGAGGAAAAAGTCGTGAAAGCAGTCTTGATGACAGCAGCTGGCAGTCCCGAAGTTCTGCAAGTACAAGAAGTGGCAAACCCTGCTGTTCCTGTAGGGAATACTGAACTTTTAGTGCGTTTGGTGGCGGCTGGCATTAACCCCATTGACACTAAACTTCGTAGCCGAGGCACTTTCTACCCTGATCGCACGCCAACAATTTTAGGATGTGATGGTGCAGGTATAATCGAAGCCGTAGGTGCTAGCGTTCAACGTTTTAGCGTAGGCGATGAAGTATACTTTTGCTACGGCGGATTGGGCGCACACCAAGGAAATTATGCTGAATATACCGTTGTGGATGAGCGGTTTGTGGCAAATAAACCCGTCTCTATCTCCTTTCCAGAAGCAGCCGCAGCACCTTTAGTATTAATCACCGCCTGGGAAGCTTTATACGAACGGGGACGATTGGAACCTGGGGAACGAGTTTTTATTCATGCGGGTGCTGGTGGTGTGGGTCATGTAGCAATTCAATTGGCGAAACTCAAAGGTGCTACTGTTTCTACCACAGTCAGTTCTGAAGAAAAGGCTAATTTCGTCAAAGAACTCGGTGCTGACCATGTAATTTTTTACAAACAAACCGACTTTGTGCAAGCGGTATTAGATTGGACTGGCGGCGAAGGCGTAGACTTAGCTTTTGATACCATAGGCGGCGAAACCTTTCACAAAACTTTCCCCGCAGTGCGAGTCTATGGCGATATTGTGACGATTCTCGAACCAGATGCCAATACTGTTTGGAAAACTGCTAGATTACGCAATCTCCGTATTGGTTTAGAATTAATGCTCGCACCAGCGTTGCTAGGATTGGAAGAAAGCCTCCAGCACCATGCAGAAATTCTCCAACAATGTGGCACCTGGATTGATGAAGGCAAGTTAAAAATCCATGTTAGCCACAAGTTTCCTTTAAAAGAAGCGGTTAAGGCACACCAACTAATTGAAAGCGGGTCTGTGATGGGTAAAATTGTTCTACTAATTAGCGACGATTGATCGAACAATTTGCACAATTTATTTTTTCAACCCAGATGCACGCAAAAGTTAAACGCAGAGTTACACAGAAGGGTTTCTTTGCACTCCTGTGGGCTTTTCGTGTTCCTTTGTGTTATCTCAATTTTCATCTTCCCTCTATCAACCTGGGCAGCACAAACGCAACCAGAACGTACACCCTTAACCCTGGAATTATTACAACAACGTCTACGTACACCGATGCTGCGCGAAGGCAATTTGACGGTAGATTTGCAGAAGATGGTGATTGATTTGCGTCCAGAAAATGCTAGCTTTCGTGATGCTTTTTACCAACTAATACGAAAAGAATTAGGTGCAAAACCTCTGGGTTTAGACCTGAGCTATGCCCTGATTTTAGGGGATTTTGTGGGCAGCGATTTGGGTTTAAGAACACCGTTGTATGCTAAAGCCATTGCTCCGATTTTCACCGTTAGCGAACAACAAGAACTAGAACGTTTGCGCTTTGTTTGTCTGGAGTCATTAGTAAATTCTAAAGACTGTCGATCGCTTTTGGGAACAAAATCAAGCCCATCGAGTGAAATTGCTGTCTTTCGTGGTGTATTGAAACTCGTGCAAACTCGCTTCAATGGCGAAATAAAGTTCTCTAATACATTCTTTCTTCAGTCTGTGGATGCCCAAGGTGCAACTTTTCTGCAATCCACTAATTGGACTGAAACCCGATTTGGTCGTCCTGTCAGCTTTAGCGGCGGTAAATTCAAGCAACCAAGCAATTTTCAAGGTAGTATTTTTTTTGAAAAAGCTAATTTCAAACAAACTCAATTTCAGGAATTCGCTGATTTTCAAGGTAGTATCTTTGAAAATACTGCCAATTTTAACCAAGCAAGTTTTAAGGAGTTGGCTAAATTCAATAGTGTTGAGTGGCGAGAAAATACTGATTTTTCTGATGTCCGCTTTGCTAATCAAGTACAGTTTACTAAAGCAAATTTTAATCAGTTATTTATTTTAACAGATGCGACTTTTGAGCAAGCTGCCATATTTCGAGAAGTTGAGTTTAATCAATTGGTGAATTTGCAAGGTGCAAGCATTCTCAACCAAGCAGATTTTAGCGATGCCAGGTTTTCTCCAGAAGCTTGTTTAAGCGTACCTGGTTTAACTTTTAACTCTAACCAAGCAAAAATTTTAGGTAATCCCGGTCAGATTGGTAAGATGTTCTGTACCCCGACATTGCAAGGTAATCAAAATATCTTGCGGAATTTAGGGCAAAATTTCCGTCAGCAACAACAAGTTACCGATGCTAATGAACTGGAATACACAAAACAAGAACTGCGATTAGTAGAAATGAGTCGCCGTTTGACGGCTACAAATATTAATAGTGCAAGTGTTGCAAGTTTGATTAAATTAGGTTTTTCTGCAACTCAAGCCGCAGCGATCGCCCAGCGTCGTCTGATAAAATATTTTCGTAATAGCAATGAGTTACTAACTTTAGCTGATATCGATTTAGAAAAATATACTCAACTTAGCGATCGCTTAATCGTTGGCGAACCCCTTTCTATCGGTGGGTGGTTACTACAAGCTTGGAGTTGGTTGGGGTTGAGTGTACTACTGCTGTTGAGTGGCTATGGGACAAATTTTTGGTTAGTGTTTGGCGTGGGAGGAGTTGCGATCGCTTATTTCGGCTTACTATTTTGGCTAGTGGATCGCTATCGCCGCCTGCATCCCGTACCAATTATTCCTACATCCTACGAAACCATTTCGATATTAGTCAGTTTTAGCCTTTTAGAATTCTTGAGCTTCCTAGCCATATTTCGCAATACTCAACAACCTTGGCTGACATTGGGGTGTCTTTTCATAATTCTTGTCCCCGTACCACTAGCTTTATTGATGCGACTTTATCAACAAGGTCGTTATCACGACTTAATGGACGTTTCTTACTTTACCGAAGATGGTACATTTCGCCAGTTACGATTGTTGATTGGGCGTTTACCAGTGATCCCAAGGAATCAGACATTTCGGGAACGATATATGCCTCTACTGAGCGATCGCCGTTGGAACTGGCTCAACTACTATGATTTTAGTCTCAACAACCTAGTTAAATTAGGATTTAATGACATTCGTCTGCGAGACGAACACTTACCAGGGATCATCTCTGCACTTGCTTGGTATCAATGGAGTTTAGGTGTAATTTACATCACATTAGTTTTGTGGACTCTTTCCCGCACAATTCCAGGATTGAATTTGCTAATTTATCTGAAGTAATCTCTGCACCTGAACTTTTTTAATTTGTATCATCCAGTGTGGTATTTGCTGTCTGAAGGGAATCAAATAACCAGCAAATTTTAGATACTGTTAATAACATGATCGCACTCATAGTTCAGACCATCATTGTTATTTTACCTAGATATTCTGGTAATACTGAGAATTAAGTTTATTGGTAAAAAATATTATTAATTCTATTATTGTCCAGAGAGTTGGACTGTTTTATTTATACACGAAAAGGCGCTTGAGAGTTTTGCTCACTCAAGCGCTTCTTCGTAAAAGCTTATACCAACTCACTTGTTTGATGCAACATTTGAAACCTGCAACACTCCCTTATTAGAGAGCATTGCCGGGATAACTTGTGACAAACATCTGGTGAAATGGTATCACTCCTTGCACTAACTAAGAATATCTCTTTTACAAGAAAATGAGGGTTCTGGTGAGTGACAGTTTATAAACTGAACACTAGTTAAAAACGACTCACCATGAATAGTAACTAAAAAAACTAAGCACAACTGTAGCAAATTTATAAGTATAGTATAAAAACTTATAGTTTATTAGCGTTCGCAACCTCTGAGTACGGATTAAAAATGTGCAGCAATTAGCAGCATAGACATCTCTACTTTGGTAGTAAATAAACCGTAAACTATCAATGAAAATTGCTATTTAGTAAGCGAAAGATAGCTTGGATATTGACAGAAAAGTGATTTAGACTGAAATAAATTATCACCTCTTCAATAGATAGAGGTATTGTTTAGAGAACAGCAATTCTTAAGCAAAGCAAATTCACTCATTTTGAGTTAGGTATCTTCTATCTCTTCGCAAACGGTAACACCCAACTCTTCCGTATAGTGTAAGCCGTTACTTCCTTCGTTGAAGCAAAACACAGCTTTTTCACCGACGAATCCCGCTAGTCTCCAATAGGCACTCACCTACGGACAAGGGACTGAAGCTGGTGTCTAAGTGTATGGTAAGATTGCCTAGAACAAAGATTTTATCTGAGTTGGAGTCTCGTATAAATTGCGAAGGTCAAGCTGACCATTAATTAACTCCCACGATACTTTTCCTATGGATTTGGAAAATATACAACAAGATTGGTGGCGATCTGAGTGTAATTTGTAGAGAGATATCTAGAATTTGCTACCAGACTCAACCAACTTCCCACAATTGTGACTTTTATTTGACTTTTAGGATAGACACATGAACGATAAGCTGATGCTAATGATTCCAGGCCCAACGCCGGTGCCAGAAGCTGCTTTACTGGCATTAGCCAAGCATCCGATTGGACACCGTACCAGTGAATTTAGCAATATATTGGCAGAGGTGACGGAAAACCTCAAGTGGTTGCACCAAACTGAAAATGATGTGCTAACACTAAATGTTAGTGGTACGGGTGCTGTAGAAGCCGGAATAATTAATTTTCTCTCTCCAGGCGATCGCATTTTAGTTGGCTCTAATGGTAAATTTGGCGAACGCTGGTTAGAAGTTGGCCAAGCCTACGGTTTAAATGTAGAAGAAGTTAAGGTGGAATGGGGAAAACCCTTAGACCCCGCAGTATTTGCCGAAAAACTCCAAGCAGATACCCAAAAGCAAATTAAAGCCGTAATCATTACCCACAGCGAAACCTCGACGGGTGTGTTGAATGATTTAGAAACCATCAACCGCCACGTCAAAGAACACGGTGAAGCTTTAATTATCGTTGATGCCGTCACTAGCTTGGGTGCGTTCAATCTCCCCGTCGATGCTTGGGGTTTGGATATAGTCGCCTCCGGTTCCCAAAAAGGTTATATGATTCCGCCGGGATTGGGTTTTGTCTCTGTAAGTCCCAAAGCCTGGGAAGCTTACAAAACTGCGAAGCTACCAAAATATTATTTGGATTTAGGCAAATATCGCAAAGCCACAGCCAAAAATACAACTCCATTTACTCCCCCTGTGAATTTGATCGTAGCGTTGCATACCACGTTACGAATTATGAAAGAGGAAGGCTTGGAGTCAATATTTGCTCGACATGAACGGCTTAAGAATGCTACCCGCGCCGCCATTCAAGGGTTGAATTTGCCCCTGTTTGCCGCAGATAGTTCCGCTAGTCCAGCGATTACGGCTGTAGCACCACAAGGAATTGAATCAGATAAGATTCGGTCATTGATGAAAAAACGCTTTGATATTGCCCTTGCAGGTGGTCAAGACCATTTGAGTAATAAGATTTTCCGCATTGGTCACTTGGGCTTTGTGAGCGATCGCGATATCCTTAGCTGTATAGCATCCTTAGAAGTTACCCTAACAGAACTTGGGTACGAAGACTTCACCCCTGGATCTGGTATAGCAGCAGCAGTTAGAGTATTTACTCACTCCTAATTACTCAGCATTAAATCAAAAGAGCGAGTTAAATTATCAACTCGCTCTTTTGATTTGTTGTATATAACATGTATAGAAACCGTCAGAGTTCATAAACTTATATATCAACCCTTGTCTAAGAGGTTGTTTGAAAAGTATTTTGCTGTGATTTTAGGCACTTTTAGATCCTCCCTAACCCCCAGAAAAAAGGGGGGAATCGGAATCAAAGTCTCCCTTTTTAATGGGGAGCCACTGCGTTGGGCGGCTCTGCCGACTTGAAGCACGTGGCGTGGATTTAGAGGGATCTAAAACTTTTGATACCTTAGAGTATTTTTCAAACATCCTCTAAGGTAGAGTTCATGTGACATGCTTTAATTCTCCTAAATGAAACCAAGTTGCCCTAGATAGTATTATTGGCTTCGGAGACAGTCATACAAATACTTTGACACCAAACAATACTAACTTTGGTGACTTAGTATAATCCCAAATTTATATAATAAATAGTATTTAGTATTGCTTGAAATTCAAGTAACAACCTTTTACTAGAAACTTTTAATCCAAAATCAGCATCTTCTATGCCGTCTCCAGCCAATCATAAATTTGGTCTAACTGCTCTAGAGTAATCAAACCATACTGCCAAAGAATCATAGCCAAAGGGCCTGGGTCTTGCTCCCGATGACGCAGTGCAACCGCCAGAGATGCTGTGGAAATTGCCAAATCTTCTTGCAAAAAATGAATCAGTCTAGAATATTTCGATGGTGACATTTGGATCTCACCTCCTAGTGCAGAATGTATTGTCATATATCAGTTCACCATTGCTCGGTAGCCAGTAGCCAGTATTTAATTTGTCACTGTGCCGTTATCGGCTATACACCTCAGCACAGTTTTTTTGATTTGCCTTTAAGAGAGGTTTTTCATCTGCTCGATTCTCAAGCAGTATTTTTACTTAGTTGAACTGGGCTTCATCTTATTTACTTATGTACCTTATTTAATTACATAAGTAATAACAAGGTTTCCATAGCTTATACTCTCTTATTGGCGGTTATTTACACTTACGCCCAAGGGTATATTTTTGTCAAACCTTAAGACTGCGCTTTTAAGTTGGAGACTGTAAAATTTTACATGATTAACACAGTTTTTAAATAGTAGCGTTACAGATGACTTTTTTGCCACAATACGTGACATTTTTTACAAGAAAAACATATATTTAGGTAGTATAAGCTCTGAACAGAGCAAGCATCCAAATCTTTATCCCCTTAAAGCAGCTAAGTCTCAAAACTGAATTTTCACAATATCGCCCACCTTTAACTTCAATTCGGCAGCCCTGCCAGAGCGAAGTTCAATTACCTTATCGATTGGTGTGTTGGGGCCATAAGTAGGACAAGGCTCACTTGCACAAGAAGGTGCAGAAGCTTGGATATATTTAACTACACCGTTTTGTAAAAATACCATATCCAAGGCTACAGGTACATTCTTCATCCAGAAACTAACTGCTTGTGGTGAAGAGAACCCAAATAGCATTCCTCGGTCATCTGGCAAAGCTGGTCGATACATCAATCCCATCTGTTGCTGTTGTGGTGTTTTTGCCACTTCTAGCTGAATCGTTGTGCCATTAGGAAGAATAGCTTTAGCTGAAATTGGTAGTTTTTGACCTAAACTCTCTGGTACTTGAGTTTGAGAACCAGACGTAGAGGTTGGGGGTTTGGCTGTTGTTGGCACAGAACAGCCCATCAACAAAATACTCAGTAACATCGACAGTAAACCTAGCCAACGACTCATAATGATTTTTAATTTTGTAATTTAGATTTCAATTTTACAGAATTTCAGCTAGAAAACCCACGACTTTTATTTGTTCGGTAATATACAGACCTTTTCAGCCTCAATTAACCAGGACTTACGCAAATAGTAGTAAAAACCCTTATTATTATGTAGAGCAATTTGTGAATTGCCCCTACCGTATATAGTTTTACGTAAGTTCTGTAACTAGACAATGCGCTTAAGCAACTTGTCAAAGGTAGCCGAACTTCCTCCAGAGTGTACTAGGATTCTCTTAAAACGTAACCTACGCCGCGCACTGTCTGAATGAGGCGCTTTTGACCTTCATCTTCGATTTTGAGGCGTAAGTAACGGATGTACACTTCAATGACATTCGACTCGCCCAGAAAGTCATAACCCCAAACATTCTCTAAAATTTGTTCGCGGGTTAACACCTCGCGGGGGTGTTCCATTAAGAATTTTAATAGTTCAAATTCCTTCATTGTCAAGTCAATTGCCCGTCCCGCGTGGATAGCGCGGCGAGTTGCGATGTCTAAAATCAAATCTCCAAAGCGTAATTGCTCCGTGGTATCGACATCGGGTTTTAAGTAGAGGCGAATTAACTTCAAAAAGTCTTCTGAACGGTAAGGCTTGAGGATATAATCATCCGCTCCTGCTTCTAGACAAGCTACACGATCGTCGACTGTATCCCTTGCCATTAAAATCAAAACAGGCGATCGCATACCAGTGCTTCTCAGATTTTTACACAGTGAGAGTCCTGATTCTCCTGCTAGCATCCGATCCACAACAATTAAAGCAGGTTGGCGATCGCTACAGTATTGCAAACCACTGGTCGCATCATGAGCCAATATTGATTCATAGCCAGCTTCTTGCAAATCGCAAGAAAGCTGATTTGCTAGGCTCTCATCGGTTTCAATCACCAAAACACAGGGACTTGGAGCAACTGTCATAACAATTTGGGATATTGGATTTGGGATTGTAAAGATATTCAATAGAAAATCTTTACATCAGTTATAAAGTGCAATTACGAGTTTTTAATGATGGAGCAATCCTGATTTGACGCACGGCTAAGAATCTTTTAACACGTTCAGGTGTCAGCCATCCAATTCTCTGATGCAATCTTAATAACTACATCCAAATACCATCCTTATACCAGTAATTCTGGAAGGAAATCAGTAAATTGAACATGGGGCATGGGGAATGGAGTAAGAGAAAAAGAGGGGAAAAATTTTCTGTTTGCTCCCTTGCTTCTTTAACAATGCCCAATGCCCAATGCCCCATTCCCAATCCCTATGGCAATTCTACCGAAGTTGGTTTGGCAATATGTGGTAAACCCCAGCCTAGCTTTTCTCGTAAAATTCGGAAAAACTCAGGCGGTTGTAGGCGAATAAATCGGACAGTATATTGCGATCGCTCCATATATACTCTATCTTCTGGGAAGACATAGCACCCTCCATTACCATCAACCACCATTACCAGCCGAGGAATATTGACTGGGTAGATATTGACCGATTCAGTATCTGGAAATACTAATGCTCTAGAAGCTAGGGAATGGGGACAAATGGGTACTAGCTGTAAAACCGGTACGCCAGGAGTCACAACTGGGCCACCAGCACTCAGAGAGTAAGCTGTAGAACCTGTAGGTGTAGAAACAATCACACCATCCGCCGCAATATCTACTGGTGCATGACGACCTATGGCAATTTCAAAATGGCACATAGATGTCAAAGGTTCTCGGTGCAGAACCATTTCATTCAAGCACAGGGCTTCCCACAATACAGCATCTCCCCGAAATACTTTGACGGTGAGCATGGCTCGTTCTTCAATTTCATACTCACCTCTCATTGCCTGTTCTAGTGCTTGGGGCAATTGATTCAAGAAAGTTTCCGTCAAAAATCCCATGTGACCGGTATTCACTGTTAACAGTGGGATACCACAGGGGGCTACCTGACGAGATGCTGCTAAAACGGTGCCGTCTCCTCCTAACACCACTGCAAACTCCATATCTGAGTCAAAACCAGGCGGCGTTAGACCATCAATGGGGGTGTGGCATACAGGACTATCTGGATTAGAGTAGCCCAATATTCCACCGATACTCGATGTGATACACACATCCCAACCGGCTGCGGTTAGCTTGTCTTTCAACTCGATAGCGACACGACCCGCTATCGGTTTAACGTCATTGTAGATAATGCCTGCTTTCGGCACACTCAAATATCCAAGTTTAGGCGATGCTTTGTATTATGTAATCCTTACACATTTTTGGTCATGTAGTCATTAATCTAGAGTCAAATATCCAGAATGTAAAGTTTCATGACTAATGTCTGTTTTGTAATGACTATTGACTATTGGCTTTTGAAGACTGTTTAAAAGGAGTTTTTTTAGGTTTCTGCTTTTTATTTTTATTTTTCTGGTAGTCTACCTCTTTGAGCTTCTTCATAATTCGACTGAAGTACTCTTGGAGATAGCTTTCTAGGGTTGTAGTTTGTTGCGGATCTAAACCAAAAACTGTGTATACTTCATCCATTGAAGCATTTAACTGTTTACCACTAGCCAATACTTCTGTAAATGCTAGCCTGTCGGCTACGTTCCATCCCCACTGAAAAGACCGCATTAAGCCGCGCACGGCACGTAGTAAGTTTATCGGCATCCGTGTTACCCTAGCGTCTTTTCCAGATAAGCGTTCGCACAGGTTTATAATTTCTTCTGCACTCCATGCACGAGTACCAACTACAGGAAAAGCTTGGTTTTCCGTTTCAGGCACACTCAATGCACGGATTGCAAACTTAGCAATATCCTGAGTATCCATATAGGCAATGGGAGAAGAATTACCTGTCACCCAAACTGGCTGTGCTTCCAAAATTGGAATTCCATACTGACCAATTAACCCTTGCATAAAACCAGCTAGCCGCAAGATGGTATAATTCAAGCCTGACTCAGCCAAGAATAATTCTGTACATCGCTTAATTTCCATTAGCGGTACTTCTGGATATTTATCGGCATCCAAAATTGAAAAGAAAATAAAACGCTCTACACCTGCTGCAATTGCTGCTTGAATTAATGCTACTTTGCCCTCCCAGTCTACTTGTTTGATACTCAGTGAATCCGTAGGCCGAGATGTTGAAGCATCAATAACTTGGGTTACACCAACTAAAGCTTCTGCTAGGGTATCGGGATAACGTAAATTTCCTGGTACGAGTTCGGCACCCCATTCTTTGAGAAAAGCTGCTTTTTTACTGCTCCGCACGAGGCAGCGTACTTTATATCCCTCATCGATTGCACGACGAGCCACTTGTCTTCCTAAGGTGCCAGTGGCACCGACGATTAATAATGTCATGAGGTTTGTAATAAATTTTAATGTTTTATGAAAAGAATGTTATCAGAATAACCTATGCAAACAAAAGTTTACATCTTTTCTCAGAAAATCGTTTTTTAAGGAAAAATTCACGGGAAAATGGCTGTCCGTTGACCGGACAAGCTTTTTTCCCACTTAGCGAAAAGTATAAATGCCGACTTGGGGCGAACAGAACTTTTCAATGAAAAAGGGAGTCGGAAATGGGGAGAATTAAGAACTCCTAACTTCTAACTCCTAATTCAGCACTAAATTACTCTTCTGTGCCTTGAATTTTCAGTAACAAAGCACCTAAGCCCCAGCCCACGAAGATTAAACCGAAGGACAATAGAGCTGCATTCAAAATTTCGCCGCCCATTGGTGTGATTCTCCTTATGCAAATTAGTGTGTGTAAACTAGGTCTAGCAGAAGCTTTTCAAGAGTTGCTGTAGGATTAGACCTGTGTAAATAATTTTAAACTAGTTTAGCCAGTAATCCCTACTGGTTTGGGGGGCAATCCCTACTGTAGAGCGGGAAAGATAGGAAAATGCGAGGAAGGTTGATGATAATCAATATGAATAGATTTTATGGATGAAAATAATCAAGATAACCGCCCACGTTTAGCACTGACACTGGGAGATCCTGCGGGGATTGGGCCGGAGGTGATTTTGAAAGCTTTAGCAGAACCGGAAATTAGTAAAAAATACGACATTACAGTGGTGGGTAACTGGGATTTGCTGACACAGACTTATCACAAACTGAATTTAACTGAGAATTTAGCACCTTTGGCAAATCCAGATGAGTTGTCAGTGATTGATGTGCAGTTGGGTGGGGAAATTAAAGGTCAAATTATTGTAGGAGCAGGTAATGCGGCTAGTGGTGCGGCTAGTTTTGGCTATATGGAATATGCGATCGCTCAAACACTTGCTGGTAAATTTGATGGGATAGTCACTGGGCCGATCGCAAAATCTGCTTGGAAAGCTGCAGGATATAATTATCCAGGGCAAACGGAACTTTTGGCAGAAAAGTCAGGTGTTGAGCGTTTTGGGATGTTATTTGTGGCGCGATCGCCCTATACTAATTGGACACTCCGCACAATACTTGCCACCACACATATCCCTTTACGTCAAGTAGCGGATACATTGACACCGCAGTTGTTGACACAAAAATTGGATTTGCTGGTGGAGTGTTTGGAGAAAGATTTTGGTATACAAAATGGGAGAATTGCGATCGCAGGTTTAAATCCCCACAGTGGCGAACAGGGACAACTTGGACATGAAGAACAAGATTGGTTAATTCCCTGGTTAGAGCAAGAGCGGCAAAAAAAACCACAGTTGCAGTTAGATGGGCCGATACCGCCAGATACGATGTGGGTAAAACCTGGTCAAGCTTGGTATGGAAATTCTTTAGTAAAAAATCCTGCTGATGGCTACTTGGCACTTTACCACGACCAAGGCTTAATTCCTGTGAAGCTGATGGCGTTTGATCGGGCAGTTAATACTTCTATAGGTCTTCCTTTCGTTCGCACTTCACCGGATCATGGAACAGCGTTTGATATTGCGGGTAAGGGAATTGCTGATGCTATGAGTATGAAGGCTGCAATACATTTAGCGGCTGAGTTGGTTAGTCAAAAGTTGGCTAAGAAAGGTTGTAAATGATTATTTGACACTAGTAAACTCAACGAGGTTGTCACCAACATGCCTGGTTGCGAATACCCAATTATCACCACCAATGGTTTTCCAATATTTCTTTGACACCCATCCCCCCGATTTCTTGGGGTGGCAGTGTTTTACCCAAGCTTTTAGCTTTAGATATATGAGATTATCTAGCTCAGAGTAAGCTACCTTACTTACCTTTGTTGAGTAGTACTGTGATTACCGGATTTAATCGGCTTATTAACGCCGCTTGGGGCGTTGCCTTGTGATCGTCGATGATACTTGCTACTAGGTTATAATGTATCTTTTGCTTCTTTTTACTTGGGGTGATGATTGTTTTGAAAACCTGTTTTGAGTGGTATTTACCCACTTTCCACTGCCTGAGTTCTCCTCAATTGAGACTATTCTATCTGTTCTCATATTCTGTACCTTATTGAGAATTGCTAGCGTTGCTGAATTGAGGTATAAACTTGACATAGAGACGTAGAATTTTACGTCTCTACAAGGATTTTCAACGCAATGCACAATCTTTTTATACCGCGATTCGTAACGCCGAGAATCGCTATATCAAACCAAATAACTTGTATTTGGGACGATCGCAAAGAAAGCATACTCATACCAAGCAGTCCAAATAAAACTGCGAATCCATCGCTGACGCTTTTCAGGACTCAATTCATATTCAAAAGCCCCACAAGATACATCAATGGAAGATAGATGAGAGTTGCAACCACAGCCGTGTTGATAAGTAAAACCGTATTTGGAAGCAATACTTTGTACCTTCATCTGAATCGCAAACACCTTACCTGCATGGAGTATGGCATCCCAAGAACGTTTGTGTTCGATATCACGGGGGTCAAATCTTAAGGCGCGTTCTTCAAAAACATAATCGCGGTAAATTGGTGCTAGATGCACATGATAGAAGCTGGCAGGTAGTTCATAACCAAATTCATTAAATAAATCTATCCCAATGCGAGCCACTTTTACTTCGTTAGCATACTCTGTACCCTTTGACTCCACATCACGGAGAATTTTTTCAAAGTTCGGATAGCTGTGTTTGAGAAAGTCTTGCCCAAAAAACTCTAGTGTTTCCCATGCTAGTTGTGCAAATAGCTGAGAGAATGAGGGTATCAAGTGAGCTAGTTGGGGGCGATCGCTAAACAAGTCAACGTCACCATGCTGTAATTTGTATAGGAACAACTGCGCCATCTCAACATAGCTTTGGGGATGGGAAATTCTGACACTCGTGGTTCCTCTAGCAATCTCTTGCCATATCGAAGGTAGTTGAGAAACTTGTACCGCATTTTCTCCGGCAATGACTGCAACAGGAGGACATTCGAGAAGTTGCATCGACAATCTCCTTTAAGACTTCAATGTGTAATTTACCTTAAGCGATCGCCAAATCTATCTTCTCAACACAATTAAAAATGTTTTACAGACTGTCTTTTGACAGAATTGCAACTTTGCTATCTCAAAAATACTTAGGTTAAATCTAAAATCTAAAATCCAAAATTTTTAAGAACCAGCTATTTTTTTATATAGTTTCTCCCCTTTGACAATCTCTTCATAATGCTGTTCATAAGAGGTGAACCTGATGGATTCTTGTTTTCCTAAACCCAAAATACCAAAGGTGCAGAGGCTATTATAAAACAGTTCGTGTACCCGCTTTTGAAGTACCTGATTGAAATATATCAGGACATTACGACAAAGAATGACATTAAACTCATTAAAAGAACTGTCAGTTGCTAAATTATGCTGGGCAAAGACAACATTTTCTCTTAAGGATGATCGAAAAATAGCATTGTCATAAGCTGCTGTATAATATTCTGAAAATGACTTTTTGCCGCCTGCTTTCAGATAAAGCTGAGTATATTCCTGCATCAGTTTCAAGGAAAAAATACCAGTTTTAGCACTTTGTAATACCTTCTCATTCGTATCAGTTGCATATATCCGGCAACGGTGATAAAGTCCCTCTTCTTGTAGTAAAATTGCCAACGAGTAAACTTCTTCACCAGTGGAACATCCAGCGTGCCAGATGCGAATAAACGGATAGGTTTGCAAAAAGGGGATAACTTGATTTCTGAAGGTGTTATAAAAGCTAGGATCACGAAACATTGATGTTACATTCACCGTCAGAGCCAGCAAAAATCGTTCTAAATAAGCACGGTTGTGCAGTAGCCGCTCTTGCAAGGCAGAAATATTAGCTAATCCCTCCAATTGCATGAAGCTTTGAATGCGGCGTTTGAGTGAGGAAAGAGCATAATCGCGGAAGTCGTAACCGTAATACTGATATACTCCCTCCAATAGCAGATGTATTTCTATATCCTCCAAGGTTGGTTTGGGCGAAGTCATAGTACGAATTAGCATATATGCTGAACCAGCTATTTAACTGTGCTATCAATACAACCAGTTAAGCTGCTTGGAGTTAATCAAACAACTATTTCCCAGAACGCCTTATGGAGCAAAAATTATTTATACTCTAAGCTGATAGGGTTTTTATAACCCAAGTGGATCTTACGCCGAAAATAGCTTGATGGATCTATTAATTTTGATAACGTTGCTACTTATGGGTTTCAGTTTAATCTAATTGCTGTTACTACTAAGATAGCGATCGCTATTATTGAAATCCAAGCTAGCAATCTAACCTGGGAACGCAGATTTTTAATCTCTTGGTAAGGATTTTCTGTCGGTGGTATAGGATATGGTTGAAGTTCTGCAACTTCAACAGCAATTTCTTGAGGTACATTTTGAATCCTTTCAAAAGCTACCTGCGTATGTAGCCAATTAGTAATCAGTTGGGGACAGTTTTTCTTAAACCAATTTAAAGCCAAAGTTTTAAAAACTGGTTTAGACATTCGGGCGATTAATTTCATCACCCTGTTTAGAGGCTTCAGGCGAAGTTTTTGGTTGATCAGATTAACTGAACCAACATCATATAGACAATCCAGAATTAGTTTTACAGTGGCTTCTTCGCTGTTAATCAAGTTTTGCAGTAAAAGTAGAACGTCGTGCATCCGCTCTGCTTCGATAAGCTTTTCTGTCAATGTTTCTGGAGTGTTTACTGAAGGATTTACGGTTGTATTTAGAGCGTTTCGTCTTACTATCGTCATATTCGTAACATAGCAGCCAGAATAATGTCAGTACACCTATCTACCGAGAGAAAGATTTTTTATCTAGAGAGAGAACATAAAAGCCAAGTTTTGTTTGTGAGACATACCACTATATAGTCCCTGGAAAAAAGCTATTTGTCTAGCTCCTATGAATCTTTTTATAACAAACCGCTTCAGACATAGAGAACGCAAAGCAGCAGAAGGGAAAAAGGGAGAATCTCAGTCTAAAATTGAAATATCTATCAAGCTTGCTATGACATTATTATGACCAGCGATAAAATAATTGTCCAGCCTTTATATCCTGTCACTGATGAAGAATTAATGCTGATGAGTTCGCAAAATTCAGAACTGCGATTTGAACGCAATGCGAATGGAACCTTAGAAACTATGCTCCCTACTGGTGGAATTTCTGGTAATCGAGAAATCAAAGCAGGAGCCTATTTGTTAAATTGGGTAGAAAGTCAGAATTTAGGTGAATTTTTTAGTTCTAGGACAGGTTTTAGATTAGCAAATACGGCTGTTAGATCGCTCGCCTGATGCTGCTTTTGTAGCGAAAGAACGCTTACCACAAGATTGGGATCAGCAAGACGATAAATTTATTAACTTAGCACCTGATTTTGTGATTGAAATTCCTTCTAAAAATGACACTTTGGCAAAACTCAAAGCCAAGATGGAAGAATACATTAGTAATGGTGTTCAATTAGGATAGTTAATTGATAGTAAAAATCAGCAAGCTTTTGTTTATTGTCGGGATGGTTCAATTACTCAATATCCAGCTACAGCAATATTAAGCGGTGAAGATGTTGTGTCTGGTTTTAATTTGCTTTTAACAAAATTATTATAAAATCTTGCCTACATACTTTATTTAAAATAAATCATGTAGTTATACTTTTAGACAGACAATATTTAAATCTATATTCCATCATCAGATAGATAAGATTTTGATGATAGTTTATTAAATTGATTCAAGGATACGCTATTTAGCTGATTTATACGAGTCAATTTATGGAAAGTACAGAAACAACGCAAACAAGTTCAACACCTTTTCCAAATATTCCACCAGTTATTGAAAGTAACGACAGTGAGTATCTGGATACTGGCGTACCTAGCACAGTTGCGATCGCAGGACATCCCCTACATCCCCTGAGTGTGATCTTCCCCATCGCCTTTTTAGCCGCCGCCTTGGGAAGTGACATTGGCTACTGGTTAACTGGTGATTTCTTTTGGGCTAGGGCTTCGCTATGGTTAATCGGACTCGGATTAGCTGGAGGTTTACTCGCATCTGCGATCGGCCTCAGCGATTTTGTGAAAATTGAACGAGTTCGCAAGCGTACCGCCGGTTGGGTGCATTTGATCCTTAACGTTTCTATCTTAGTTTTATCACTCATCAACTTCCTTCTTCGTTGGGGCGACGCTGAATCCCGAATAGTACCTTGGGGATTGTTAATCTCGCTCGTTGTTGGTACACTAACCAGCGCTTCCGGCTGGTTCGGTGCGGAACTATCCTATCGCCACAAAATTGGCGTAGTGGGCGCTGGTAGCAGAAGATATCCATAAATAGCCGAAAAGAAATATTTTCAGGTAGGGGCAATTCATGAATTGCCCCTATTAGTCTGTCAAGTTTAAATTGATGGGTAAGAAAGTTGGTAGTAGGGACTTCAATCCTTATTTTCTAAGCACGCTTTATGGTTACTACAAAACAAACCCTCAAAACTACGATCACAGACTACTACAGCGTCTAGTTAATAAAATAAAAAATTACCAATTATTAATAAAGAGCGGTGCAGAGGCTAAGATTTTCGTTATTCTTTAGCCTTGATAAAATGCTTCGACATCGTAATCAAACAATATTTATTATTATTTCTATACTCATTGTTGTACCGATGGGTCTTTTGTCTAAATTTTACACTGGGCCTGCCCATCAGTGGTTTAATGACTACGGTGGAGATATACTTTACGAAATATTTTGGTGTCTGTTTGCATTTTGGTTTTTCAGAAGTCGAACGGCAATAATCCAAATTCCTATATGGGTTTTTGTCATCACCTGTATACTAGAATTATTGCAACTTTGGCATCCGCCACTATTAAATGAGATTCGCGCCACTTTAATCGGGAAATTATTACTTGGTACTACCTTTGTCTGGTGGGATTTTCCTCATTACGCATTGGGTTGTGTTTTAGGTTGGTTATGGCTGCGAGAATTACAGAAAATAGGTTATGCAAAAAAAAGTCAAGGTTAAACCCAATTCAAAACAGCAAAAAATTGAAGAACAACCTGATGGCAGTTTGACTGTATATTTAAAATCGCCCCCAGTTGATGGTAAGGCTAATGAAGAGTTAATTAAACTCCTAGCCAAGAAATTTGATGTAGCCAAATCTGATATCAGAATTAAGTCGGGTTTGTCCTCTCGGCAAAAGCTGATAGAAATTTATACAGATATTTAGTTGCTGCTTAGTAATATGTTCTTGAAAAATACCCCTTTTTAAAATACCCTCTAGCAGAGTCAATAAACGAGAGACACATTAATTTGTAAAATCGACTTTTTACGCTTGTGTAATGCTGATATATCTTGGTTGAGCTTTAACTCTTTCTATCCAAGCTTGGATAGCAGAAAATTGTGTTAAATCGAACCCACCTTCGTCAGCTACATGAGTGTAAGCAAATAAGGCGATATCAGCAATTGTGTAACGCTCTCCTACAAAAAAAGTGTGAGAGATTAAATGTTTTTCCATCAAGCTAAGTGCTGCATAACCTGGTTCGCGTTTTTCCTTGATAGCCTGACTATATTCTTCAGCTTTACCTAAAATAGAAATCCAAAATCTTGATGTAGCAATAAAAGGTTGATGGCTAGACTGTTCAAAAAATAACCATTGCAGCACTTGCGATCGCAAAAAGCGATCATAAGGTAAAAATTCTGTCCCCTCACTCAGATATACCAATATAGCATTTGATTCTGCTAAGTATTTCCCTGGCTCAATTTCTAGAATAGGTATCTTTCCGTTAGGATTTTTACTTAAAAATTCTGGTGTTCGAGTCTCGCCTTTCAAAATATTAAGCTCTACCTTCTCAAAAGGCATACCTAGTTGTGTGAATAAAAGACGTATCTTATAACCATTCCCGGAAGGTAAAAAATCGTACAAACGCAGTAGTTCCATGCTAAAATGCAGTTACCAATATGTTGATAAGTGAAGGTTTAAAATACAATATCTTACCAAAATATTTTCACAAAACCGGATAATTTTTTTGATAATTTAGCTTTTGAGTACTAAATAAAATTATTTTCAAAAATAAAAAAACATTATTGATTTTTAGATTGAGATATTTATTTTAGTTAATGGTGGGGAATAAAAGTATGTGTGGAAGATTTACTCTAAACCAATCAGGAGAAGCTTTAGCTCAAGTTTTTCATGTCGAGCCAGTTCTGGATTTAGCAGCCGATTTTAATATCGCACCTACGCAAATGGTGGTAACAGTGTTACAAAACCCCGAAAGCCAAAAGCGTGAATTTAAGCAGTTGCATTGGGGATTAATTCCATCATGGGCAAAAGATGCAGGAATGGGGGCAAAGCTGATTAACGCTAGGGCAGAAACTGTTGCCGAAAAACCGGCTTTTCGTTCGGCTTTTAAACATCGTCGCTGTTTAGTGTTAGCTGATGGCTTTTATGAGTGGCAACGCCAACAAGGTAAAAAGCAGCCGTTTTATTTTCGCCTTCAAGATGGGCAACCCTTCGCCTTTGCAGGTTTATGGGAAAAATGGCGATGCCTACAGCAACCCGTTCGCGCAGCGTCTCCGACAGGAGAAGTGGGAACGCCTGCTAATGAGGAAATAATCTCTTGTACAATTTTGACAACGGCAGCAAACGAATTACTTCAACCTATCCACGAGCGGATGCCAGTGATTCTAGAGCCAAAAGATTACGATTTATGGCTAGATTCACAAGTCCAAACGCCCCAAACCCTACAGCAGCTATTGCGTCCCTATCCAGCGCCAGCAATGACTTCATATCCAGTTAGCACCTTGGTAAACAACTCTCGGCATAATAGCCAACAGTGCATCATCCCACTCAGCGATCAGAATGCCCCCACAAATCAGTTAAATTAACTATTGAGGTGCTTAGGGGATTGGAGAAATTAGGGAGATGAGGCAACTAGGAAAGAAAAACTATTGCCCAATGCCCAATGCCCCATGCCCCATACCCAATGCCCCATACCCAGAGACAAATATGCCAAGAACACAAAAAAACGATAATTTTGTTGACAAATCCTTTACAGTGATGGCAGATATCATCTTGAAGATCCTGCCAACCAACAAAAAAGCTAAAGAAGCGTTTGTTTATTATCGAGATGGCATGTCGGCCCAAGCAGAAGGGGAATATGCTGAAGCATTGGAATACTATGAAGAAGCTCTAACACTAGAGGAAGATACCAACGATCGCGGTTATATTCTCTACAATATGGGGCTGATCTATGCCAGCAACGGCGACCACAACAAAGCTTTAGAACTGTATCACCAGGCAGTTGAGTTAAACCCACGGATGCCCCAAGCCTTGAACAACATCGCCGTGATTTATCACTACCAAGGCGAAAAGGAAAAAGAAACTGGAGATAACGAAGCTGGGGAAGCACTGTTTGACCAAGCCGCAGACTATTGGATTCGAGCTATTCGCATGGCTCCCAATAACTACATCGAAGCTCAAAACTGGCTAAAAACCACCCGGCGATCGCAAATTGACGTATTCTTTTAGTCATTAATCATTAGTTCTTTGTCATTTACTAAGAACTAATGATTAATCACCAATGACAAATGACCAATGATAAATGATAATTTATGATTGACCAAGAACAAGTTCATAAAGTAGCCAATCTTGCTCGTTTAGAATTGACTCCAGACGAAGAAGAACAATTTACTACCCAGTTGGGAAGTATTCTGGATTATATTCAACAGTTAGATGAACTTGATGTTAGTAATGTGCCTCCAACAACACGGGCAATTGATGTCAGCAACATCACACGAAAGGATGAATTGCAACCCTATCCTGACCGGGAAAGTATTCTTAACAGTGCGCCTGAACAGGAAGGCGAATTTTTCAAAGTTCCCAAAATTCTCAATAGCAATGAGTAAATAACAAGGCTTAAAATGCGATAAAACTATTGCCAACGGATTCAAGATTAGGTCGAAAATCACTATGGGTAAAGTATTCGTACATGCCGAATATCAAGTATCTATTCCTTTCAATCAGATAGATTGGCTTGCAATCAATGCAGAAATTAAAAAATTTCTAGGATTGAGGTTTAAAACTTGGTTAAGTGGTGTAAATACTAATACTTTTGGTGGTTTTTATGAATTTGATTCTGTAGACAATGCACAAAATTATATTGATGGCTTATTGATTCAATTTACAAAGCAGGTAAATGAAAATCTTACTGTTAAATTTTTCGATGTTAATGTAACTAAAGAAGCCAGTATAGGCATGAGTTCTCCTTTCTATGTGGCAGATTTTCCATTATTCTCCCTTCCATACATTCATTATGCTTTTATTTAGTAGTTTGGAATAAGAATCCAGAAATCAGAATCAAAATCTAGACTTGGTTTCTCGTATCCCTATCACTAAGAGATTCCAGCCTACCGCTTTTTTCTTGACCAATACAATCCCATTATCATCACAATTGCCGCCACTCTTTCGGGGCTTTTGACAAATACACTTTAAGTAAAAAATAACGGGTATTTTAAAAACGAAGCAGAAGGGAGATGAAGCTTCTGTAGGTCAATTAATGAATTGCCCTTACAACAGATGTGGTTTTTTAGCCACCATATTTAGTTTTTCTTGTCAATGCCTAACTTCTAAAGTTTAGCCCTTTCAAGGTGACTCCTAAAATCTCTGCTTTCTCCTCTGCGCTGCGCTAGTTGCTATAACAGGGGAATCCTCGCAACGCATTATTTTCTCTGTACCTCTGTGGTTTAGAAGTAATTTATGAACCACATAGTCACAGAGAACACAGAGAAAAGAAGAATTATTGCCTAAGAATTTTACCCACCTTGAAAGGGCTAGTTCTCAAGTAATCAAGTAGACATAATATTATCTTCAGCTAGAACGCCCGACATTAAAGCTTGGTGAAAAATCCCTAATCACCTGGGTGCGATCGCGTAAAGACAGCCAAAAGGAGGCCGTTGAATTATTAACTTGTGAGAAAAGCCTTCGTGATTTTCTACGGTTATAACACAAGCCGACATTAGGATACACTGGCTTTTACAGCACTTACGGCAGCTATGAGGTACATTCTCAAAGCTGAAAGCTATGATAGAAGAGGGGCAAGAGGAAAACTGTATTGCATAATAGCCGGAAGCGCTGTAAATACACTGGAAGTTTACCAACAACTTAGTTTCTTGCTTCTGGTAACTTCCTGGCTGGTATACTATCGATTTTTGCTGTATGAAACTTACTCCAATCTACCAGAAGTGTCCCTCAAGAAGGTTTCTTAACACCAAAAACGACTTCCACTGTTTTGAGACTATAGCCTTAGAATATTTACAAGCTTTACTTCCGAATTAGCTCTCTCTAGAAAAAGTACCGTTTTTGCTGTCTAAGCCGAGATTCTACTTGTTTCTATGCGGATTTGTATAGCTTAACCAATCCGCAGATTCATTAATATTAAGCCTGTTTTACTATTTAGTTTCTTACCCTGACCTATTAGACAGCTAGAGTGTTCATTTCACTTTGTTCAATAGCTTTTAGCCCTTATCGCTCCCATGCTGACCCATCACCGCAAGCCCGTGTGCTTATCACTTATTTCCACTGACCTACCAATCTGCTCTGTTGTGGAAACTGCCGCGACATTGTATCAAAAAGATACTGATAGATTCCATTTGCTGTTAACTGCACCGCCCCTAATTAGCTGCGACGTAGAAAGTGTAGTCACTCCAGAGGAAAAACTTCCTCAAAGTAAGAGTAAAGCTTACACCCCTAACAGTCCCAGAATTTTGTGGCTAGAGATTTCTCCTTACCGAGTCATCATGACTATGCAAGGTAATGCTCAAGTAAGTTACCGTCACTTTTGGGAACAGGGCGTTTATGGCATTAGCCGCTATTGGTTGCCAACTGAGTCATTGCGACCTAACAATCCTATTCGTTTACGAAATTTTACTAATAGCCTAACTCTTAACGGACATCCTTTACCAGAACATTTACGGCTGGAATATGAATTGTGGGCAGAAAAAGTCCAACTGGGATGCTACATACTGAATTTGGAAATTAAGCACTGATATCAGGGATTGGGGGCTGGGGATTGGGGAAGATGAGAGGAGAAGAGGAGTCATTCTTAACTCCTAACTCCTAACTCAGCACTCACAATACCCCATCTCTTTCAACCAAAATAACTGGGTTGGTTTCCAGATTTCCATTTAATATTGCAACCGACACTTGGCTTTTGCTCATTTGTAACAGGTTTTCCCGCCAGTACTGCTTCAATGGCTGCGCGTAAATCTGCACCGGTTACGGGTTTGCCATTACTGGGGCGGCTATCATCTAATTGTCCCCGATAAACAAGCTTGCGTTGATCGTCAAATACAAAAAAATCAGGTGTGCAAGCTGCTGTGTAAGCCTTTGCCGTTTCCTGGCTCTCGTCGTAGCATAAGGTAAAATTAAAACCTTGTTCTGTGGCAAATGCTTGTAACGATTCTGGCGCATCATCGGGATAATTGTTTGCATCATTAGCACTGATGGCAACGATCGCTAAATCACTTGTAAAATAATCTTTTCCTAACTGCACTAATTCTTTTTGGATATGCTTGACAAATGGGCAATGCCGACAAATAAACATTACCAACAGCGCTTTTTTATCTGCAAAGGTAGCAAGTGAAGTTGCCTTTCCAGATACCACTTCCGGTAGATCAAAATCTGGTGCTTTTGTGCCTAGAGGCAACATCGTTGAAGCAGTTAAAGCCATAATTTACCTGATAACTTTACGCTGATAACTAACGACTTTTACTCTAGCACTAAGTTTTCCATATAAATAAGAGACGGTAAATTTACCGTCTCTTATATTTGTTGATAATTAAGTTTAAAAAATTAGTTCTTACAGACTTGC
Source organism: Nostoc sp. (assembly GCF_036917465.1). GTDB lineage: Bacteria > Cyanobacteriota > Cyanobacteriia > Cyanobacteriales > Nostocaceae > Nostoc. Next base: position 30,349 of record NZ_JBALDL010000070.1, on the reverse strand, counting down.
CAAAAGACCAACTATACCGTGTCCTGTGAATACTTCTAATGCTATCAGAGAAACAAAGCCAATCATTGCTAAACGACCATTGAGCATTTCTGCATAAGGAGTGAAGCCAGTGCGATCGCCTTGCTCATCTATATAAACTTTTGGCTCGATCGCAAAGTTGTTCAGTTTGCCTTGGTCGTCAATTATAGCAGTGTTTGTACGCATGGATTTTTCCCTGTTTTCTCTTTATGTAAACAACCGTAACAAAGATATTAATATTTGTAAAGCAAAGTATTTTTTATTTGGCTGTGTGTTTGGTAAACTTCCAAGGCGTATCTTCGATGAAACTAGTACCAATTTAGATTTAGTGATATAATAAAAGATTGTTAATTTTTATTTTTAGCCAATCATGACAGCAACGGGTAAGGCAACCCAATTCGAGTACAAAGCACTGTACAAGCCCAACCAGCTTATTTATGGTCTAGGTCAGACGGCAGTGATTACAGGATGGACAGTAAAGCAGGCGATCGCTAAACACCTGCAACCCGAAGAGTATGCTGTAATTGGGCAACTATACTCGCCGACCCGTGGGATAAACTTACTAATTCGCAATTTGCTGTTTAATCCCCACGTCCGCTTTTTGGTTGTTCTCAATGCCACAAGGGAAGATAATAACGCGGGTGCTGGAGAGTGCTTGCTGGACTTTTTCCGTAATGGCTTTGAAGAAGGTGTGTGTGATACTGGGTTGCGTTGCTGGGTAATTCGCTCCCCTATCCCTGGATATATTGATCTTGAAGTGGAAGCTAGTGATTTAGAACACCTGCGGGATTCTGTAGATTGTAAAGAAGTTAAATCAATTGTTGAGGCAGTTAGTCTAGTTAAATCTTATGCCCAATTAGAAGCACTATCTCCTTGGGGTTCGCGGTTAGAATTTCCCATGTCTATTGTTGAACCAAGTGTTTTACCGGGGCCACGCTACGGACATCGAATAGAAGGAAAGACTATAGCCGAAACTTGGGTAAAAATCATTCATCGGATTAAGACAACAGGAACAATTAGACCAACTGGCTATGATGGGCAATGGCAAGAATTAATTGATTTAATGGCAATTATTACTGATGAGCCTGTTGACTTTTATTTTCCCAATCCGAATTATTTGCCAATTGACCGCCCTTTTCTTAAAGAATACATTTCGCAGATTTTAGATAATGCACCTTATAGGGAAGGGTTGAAATATACTTATGGTCAACGTTTACGTTCCTGGTTTGAGCGCGATCAAATTGGCCAGGTAATTCAGAAGTTAATTGGAGAAATTGATGCTGCTAGTGCAGTGATGAATTTATGGGATGTAAAAGACCATGAAAAAGGTGGTAGTCCTTGTCTGAATCACATTTGGTTGAGAGTGGTTGATAATGAATTATCATTAACTGCAACTCTTAGAAGTAATGATATGTTTGCTGCATGGCCTGCAAATGCAATGGGCTTGAGGGCTTTGCAACAACATATTAGAGATGAAATTGCTCAACGTTCTGAGTATGAGTTGAAAATGGGGCCGCTCATAACCATTAGTCAGAGCGCTCATATATATGATGATACCTGGGACAATGCAGAGAGGCTGATTGCGAATCAATACGCTGCAATTTTTAACCAGCGAAGCTATTATGACCCCTCTGGTAATTTCCTAATTGAGGTTGATGGCAAAGAGATAGTCGTTACCCATACAACCCCTGGTAGCGGTGAGTTGATTAAATCTTATCGTGGGAAAAACCCCCTCAACTTACTAAGAGAGATTTGTGGTACCTCTCCAGCAATCCAGGCTGAACATACTGGTTATTTAGGTATCGAACTGCAAAAGGCTAGTAACTGTATTAAAAGTGGCAAGGCTTATATTCAGGATCAGTAAATTAAAAAACTGTAATTCATATAAATAACTAGCAATGCTAGTGTGGATATCGCTGTGATAAATGTATAAATTAATTTGCAACACGCCAGAATATAACTTAAAATACGTGAGATAAAAGTAGTCTTTTCATCAAGACAGTCAGAGCGTCCTATTTAGCTACTGACACGATGTGCTTGAATTTATAACTACATTGGATGCCTTTGTGGAAAGTTCTGGTGGTTTGTGGAATTAGGGAGTATTTAGATGTCAGTCTTGAGCGATCGGGATATTATTAGGGAACTTGGTAGAGGTATACTTTTTCACCCTCTTAAACCAGGTAGTATTAATGCTTGTGATTTATGTTTAACTGCTAGTGAATATGCATACACGATTGGACAAAAGCAACGTTTGACTATTCAAACAGAACCAAAGAAAGATAAGCCTGCTGATAAACAGCAGTTTTTCTACATACCGCCAAGGGATACAGCTCTAGTGTGGACTGATGAATCAATTTGGCTAAATAATTATATGTGTGGTTTAATTAATTCGAGAGTTGGTTTAGTCTCTCAAGGTTTAGGACATCTTGGAACGAGGGTTAATCCTTCTTGGTCAGGAGTTTTATGCATAGCCCTTCATAATGTCTCAAACGAACCACTAAGAATTAATGTTAGAGATATTAATGAACCTATCGCCTATTTAATGGTTCAAAGATTAAGTTCCCAATCTTCTAAGAACGGAAATATAGATATTTCTGCAAGGCTTGATATTCTTAATGAACTACCTAATACTAATGAAATATATGCTTTTTTCAATCAAAGAAAAAATAAGTGGATGTCAGATGATAAAGTTCTACTAAAAAAACTTCTAGTTGAATCAAATGAGTATATCAAACTTAAACGAGGATTTAGTGACATATTCTTAAGTATTCTAGGTTCAGATCAACAGACTAGGTGGACAGCAGTAGCTGCAATAGGAACAATATTATCAGCTTTTTTTGCAGCGCTTCCTTTATTTACAGCGAGAAAGTAAAGCATTGTATTAGTTCATTATCGCAAAATGCGAAGTTTTAGTATAAAGCAACTATTAAAATGTACAAAGTATATGTATCTGGTGCATTGACTAATGTGGAGAATCCAGTAGAATCCAAGGCACTTTATGAAAAAATTGGTTTCCTTTGCGAAGAAATTGGTCTTCAAGCCTATGTCCCACACTTACAAACTGATCCCGTAAATAATCCCGATATTAGTCCTCGTGAAGTTTTCGACCAAGATAAGTATCAGGTAAGTAATTCAGACTTAGTTATTGCTTACCTTGGCTCACTGTCATTTGGTGTAGGAATTGAGTTAGCTTATGCAGAGACAAACAAAATTCCTATTATTTTTCTATACGAAACAGGTAAAACAATATCCAGATTTCCACGTGGCATTCCTACTGTGATTGCTGAAATACAGTTTCACGATCATGAAGATGCTTTGAATCAGCTTAAAAAGATTTTGGCGAAGTGGAACCCAGAGCATCCATAGTTTCCGTTGTCAGCAAGGCAGTAGAATAAAGTTTGAAATTGACACACTATGCAAGATATTTCCCTAATCGACGAACGCGATCAAAGGCCAACATGGGATGAATACTTTCTGATGTTGGCTAAACTTGCAGCCACTCGCTCAACGTGCCTTGCTTTTCCAGTGGGTGCTGTGATTGTGAAAAACAAGCAGGTTGTGGTAACTGGTTACAATGGCTCACCATCGGGTTCAGCACATTGTACGGCTCAGGGCTACTGTTATCCAGGGTTAAGTAGCTGTGATGCTAGTAAAACTTTACCATCAAGGGCTGTACACGCGGAAGCAAATGCGATCGCACAAGCTGCAAAGCATGGTACCTCAACAGATGGTGCAAGTATTTACGTCACCCTAGAACCTTGTCTGTCTTGTTTGAAATTAATTATCTCAGCAGGGATTAAGGAAGTGTTTTATGAAACTTCTTTCAATAGCGGCGAGAAAGTATTAGTAAGAGATTCCTTTGTCAATGAAGGTTTAGTCACCCTCAAACAGATTCAGTTATCTCAAGTAACGGCACAACAAGCTGCTCAATTTCTCCTTAATCCGACATCTGTTGCTAGAACAGTAAGGTGTGTCCATGAACTTTAACACACCCTCTGATTCAAGATTATTAAATCCGAAATCTCAAATCCTGAGATTGTTTAGGGTCGATAACTTCGACGGATTTCTGTAATTTGATCTGCTACATCCAAGAGAGATTTAGGCATCTCTGGCCCTGTGAGAATAATATCGATGTGGGGAGGGCGTTTTGCTAGAAACGCTAAAACTTCCGTTTCAGGAATTAAACCAAAGTTAATCGCCAAACTTAACTCATCTAATACTACAAGAGAATACTTACTCTCACAAACTACTTGTTGTGTATATTGCCATAGCTTTTGTAAAGCTTGGTTTTCCGTCTCGTCTAAATGTGGTGTATCAATACAACGAGGCAAATCACAGCGAATCCAATCTAAATTTTGTCCTAGTTGTATAGGTCGATCGTGTCCTTGACGAATACCCCCTTTGAGGAACTGTACAATTAATACTGACGTTCCTTGTCCAGCTATTCTTAGTGATTGAGCGATAACACTCGTAAAAAAATTACGATGGGAGCTAGTGAAAACTTGCACTAGCCCTTCAACTGGATATGGCAAGGTAATGCTTGAATTGATATTTTGAGTTTCTAGCTGGGCAACCATAGAGTTAAGTTCAAAAAGATACAATAATTAAGTTTTCTTGCTGTCAGTGATTAGTACAAATCTGCCTGTATAATCAATCTGTTTTTGATAAGTATGATGGATTTAGCAAATTGCATTCTTAGTCAAACACTACGTTTGTGTTCAAGTCAAGAGTTATTTTGATTGAAATTTTCGTCTTTTCCCGTAAATAAGTTGTAAAAATGAAAACATAAGCGTTACAGTCCCACTTATTTAAAAAAGCTGGGTATAACGTCTGAAAATCGCTAAATGTTAGATTTGCCGATTGTTTGGGCAAAACAGACTTAGCAAGTAGTGAATTTGACAGCATGAGGAGTGACTTGTTGTGAGATTGGTGATTCTGGGAGGTTCAGGATCGGGGAAAAGCACTCAAGCGCAAAGGCTTGGCAGATACTTTGATATCCCTCTGATTTCCACAGGTGAGATTTTACGGGAAGTAATATCTGGCGATCAGTCCCTGCCGGAATTTCGATGGTTAAAAACCGATCCCCGGACTTCTCTTTCGGTTTACGCTAGCCTGAATGAACTAGGTTATCACGCACAACCCTACATGCAAAAAGGGGAGTTAGTTCCAGATGAAATGATTATTGATTTGATCCGAATTCGCCTCAGACAACCAGATATTAACTGCGATTGGGTGTTGGAGGGCTATCCTCTTACTGCCTTCCAAGCTGAAGAATTAGATTTTTTATTGGATAATTTAGAACAAAAGCTAGATTGGGCAATTTATCTTCAAGTTCCAGAAGCAGTCATGGTTAGCCGATCCTTGGGGCGATCGCTACCAGATGACCAACCCGAAATCGTGCAGCGCCGTGTAGAATTATTCTACGATCGCACCATTCCCATCCTAGAATATTACGACCGTCGTCGCCGCCTACTGACCATCAAGGGCGACCAATCACCAGATATGGTGCAGCAAAATATTTTGACTCTGCTTTCAATTCCTTAGAAGAGACGTGATTAATAGCGTCTGTACAGGAGTTAGGAAGAATTATTTGCCAATGCCCAATGCCCATTTACAACACTAAGGTAATCTAAAGGCAGTATTGTAAAACTTGAGGCAATTCCAATGGCTTGGCAGCGTCCAGACGGCCGTCTTCCTTACGAACTACGTCCGATCAGCTTTTACCCCAATTTCACCCGCTTTGCCCCTGGTTCTGTTCTCGCAAGATGTGGTGATACTCAGGTACTTTGTACTGTTAGCGTCAATAAGGGAGTCCCAAAGTTTCTCGAAGGAACTGGTAAAGGCTGGTTAACTGCTGAGTACCGGATGTTACCATCTGCTACCCAAAAACGCCAAGAAAGAGAATTATTGAAATTATCTGGACGCACGCAAGAAATTCAACGCTTAATCGGCCGCAGCTTACGGGCAGCAATAGATTTTGAGGCATTGGGAGAACGGACGTTGACTGTAGATGCTGATGTTTTGCAAGCAGACGCTGGAACTCGGACAACAGCTATTACAGGCTCGTTTGTAGCGTTGGCTCATGCGATTTCTAAATTGTTGCAGGAGGGCGTGTTAGAGCGATCGCCTCTGTGTGGGCAAGTAGCAGCAGTTTCCGTAGGATTGCTGGAGGGAGAGCCATTTTTGGATCTGAATTATATCGAAGATGTGGCTGCAACAGTAGATTTTAATGTGGTGATGAATCAACACCTGGGAATCATTGAAGTTCAAGGAACAGCCGAAGAAGGTAGCTTTAGCCGTACTCAGTTGGATCAACTGCTAGATGTCGCCGAAAAAGGAATTCAGGAATTGTTAATCGCCCAACGTGAAGCGATCGCTGATTGGAAAACTTTATTTGTGCTTAATTAGTTTTATTAATTTTTAATAAGAATTAATAAATGTATCCTTTGTGGCGTTAATCAACAAGGTATCAAGTAACTGGGTGTAAATAAAAATAATCATCAGAAAAGTTAGTAGTTAGTATGACTGACTACTGACAACTTCCCGTTGAAGGTGATAATGAACATCTAGATTTTTTAGCCTACTTAATCCACGATGTTAAATGTTTCAAAAGTTAAAAAGGAGGATTGTAATAAGTTCGGTATGGTATTGCTGGAAGCCAGCAATATGATCATGAAGCCATGAACAAAACCGTTGAAGTTTTACCGAATCAGCCGGCGCTGGTTGCACGAGCGCTAGAATTAATTCTATCGAAGTTAGAAACTGCCATTGAGCAGCGAGGGCAGTTTACCATCGCCTTATCTGGCGGCAGTACACCTAAACCGTTATACGAAGCTCTTGCTACTCAAAAACTGCCTTGGGATAAAATTCATATATTTTGGGGGGATGAGCGTTATGTACCACCAGATCACCCCGATAGCAATGAACTGATGACACGTCGTGCGTGGCTAGATCGTGTTGATATTCCAGCAGCTAACATTCACCCCGTACCAACTTTAGAAGCCAATCCAGAACTAGCCGCTGCTAAGTATGAACAACATCTCAAAGAATTTTTCAATTCTTCTGGGGTGGAGTTTCCCGCGTTGGATGTAGTATTACTAGGAATGGGTGATGATGCACATACTGCATCTTTGTTTCCCCACACAGAGGCTCTCAAAGTACGCGATCGCCTGGTGACTGTAGGTAACAAAGACGGAAACCCCCGAATAAGTTTTACATACCCCTTCATCAACTCTGCTCTCAATGTGATTTTTCTGGTTGCTGGCGCTAATAAAAGGCCAGGTTTAGCACAAGTCTTTGCACCTGTAGCTGATGACTTCACTTACCCATCGCGCTTAATTCGCCCCAAAGGTGAACTGTGGTGGTTGCTGGATGCAGCAGCAGGTTTGGAACTCCAATCTTGAAGAATTGGGAATTGGGAATTGGGCATGGGGCATGGGGCATTGGGCATGGTTATTCTTTTTGTCCCCAGTCCCTGTGTCCAAAATTTATCGTTCCATCAGCAGTAATTGCTAAAATCTAAAGCTAGGGCCGCCCTCTGCTTGCCAGTCCTACCTATATTTATGATGATCTTGAACAAAGGCTAAATATCGATGATCGTCTGCCCTAATTGCAATCATCCAAACCCTGATGGCGCTGTCCAATGTGAAGCTTGCTATACACCGTTACCTGCGACTACTAACTGTCCCAGTTGTGGAGCAACTGTGCAGGCAGATGCAGCATTCTGCGGTCAATGTGGCTATAACCTTCACTCCGCAGGAGTTCCACACGTTCATACTGCGGTAGCTACAACAGTTACTCCCAATTCTCCTGTGGAAGTCCCGCCGTTACTTCCACCCGATCCCCTGTTAGAACTTTTACAACCAGATGCTTTGGGAATGAGCGGTTCTACTAACTCTCATCCTCCCACCTCATCTTTACCAGCAACAGAAGTAGCAGTTCCCCCAGAACCAGCACCAGCTTTTGAAGCTCAACCTGTAGTCTCTGAGCAAAGTATTCCTACTCCACCACCGTTGTCACCACCACCAGCCTCTGAAGTACCCGTAGTCTCTGGGCAAAGTATTCCTACTCCACCACCGTTGTCACCACCACCAGCCTCTGAAGCTGAAGTACCGCCCCCAGAAGCACCAGCACCCATTCCAACTGTTGCTAGAACGCAATTACAGCAGGTTATAGCGCGGTTAATCCACGTTCAAACCGATCGCCTAATTGAATTGCCGCAAAATCTCTCTGTGATTCATATCGGCAAGCCTAATGATCGGATTCCCCCAGATATAGACGTTTCAGGATTTCCTAATTCAGAAGTTGTCTCGCGGATTCATTCAGATATTCGTGTTGAGGGAGATGCTCATTATGTAGAAGATGTGGGCAGTTCTAATGGCACTTACATTAATAACTTGCCCCTTTTACCGGGGAATCGTCATCGATTGCGTCCAGGCGATCGCATCAGTTTGGGTAAAGGAGACTTAATGACATTCCTGTTTCAATTTGCTTAACTGATTTTTCATCAATTGTGACATCAGTATAAGCATTTTTTGCAGGAGAAACAAGCGACGGATAACTACGTTGTTCACTTTAGCTAATAGCTCATTATAGCGTTTCTCGACAAGCGTGAGGTATACCCGTAAGGGCACGGCAGTGCCGTGCCCCTACACCAGGCGATATAATTTTGTACCGTATCTGAATGGGAACCGCTATACCTCTACAACATTAAATACTTAATTTTGTTATAGATTGGAGAGAGGCACGCCGCTTCAAAAACTGACCAACAGACTGAGATGGTTGTTATGAAGAGCAAAAATCAAGCTATTTTCGCTTTAATTGTAAAAAACACTATTGTCTTTTTACCCTTACTGTTATCCGTTGGAATTGCTAGCGGACAATCTGCACCATCACCATCCCCAGCAGTAACACCCACTACAGTCTTATCGAATCAGGAACGGGAAGAATTAGCGCGACTACGAGCAGAAAAGGGAATTCAACAGCAAGTCCAATCTGATTTTAAGAACGCTTTTAGCCGTACAACTATCTTAGTTAATATTTGGCTAGTTATATTAAGTCTATTTCCAGTCACTATCATTGCTTTATTTTGGCTCTTACGACGGGTGATAATCCGGGAAATTGTTGATAGAGCGATGCAACAATTACAGGGCATGGAAAAATTACAAAATCAGCTAACTACTGTTAAAAAAGAAGCTGAAAATGTTATTCAAGAAGTTAAAAAAATAAATTTTGAATTAGAACGGGAAACTACTACTTTACAGCAAAAGATTAAAACTCAACAAGAAAATGTATCTATTCTGACATCTGAGTTAGATTTAGCTAAAGCGCAGGTATTAAGTAGATTAGAAACTGAACTTAAAAAATCTCAAGAGAATATAGCCAATTTAGAGTCTAATTTTGCATCTGGGATATCTAAGTTAGAGGTTGATGTTCAACAACAAAGAGATGTAGCACTAAAAAATATAGAAAGTTTAGAATCTGTACTGGCAGAAGAATTGTCTAACTTAAAGCTAGGTATACAACAACAGCGAGAAGTAGCCGTTAATGACTTAGAAATATCAAAGTCTGATTTCACATCTCAACTTTCTGGATGGCAGTATGAAAGTCAAAATCAAAAAGATATAGCTTTTGAAAATTTTAAAACATTGCAGTTAGAACTTGCTAACCAATTATCCAATTTGAAGGTAGATGCTCAAAAACAAAAAGATATCGCAATTGATAAATTAAAAGAATTAGATAATCAATTTAAATCTCAATTATCTGAATTGCAGACAGATGCTTATGAGCAAAAAAATAAAATTGTTGGGAATTTGTCAGCCTTGCAGTCAGAATTTGCAGTACAACTCGCTGAATTACAATTAGATGCTCAAAAGCGGAAAGAGTTAATCATTGAAAACCTAGAAAAATCTGGTTCTGAGTTTAGTTCGCAATTTTCAGAATTGCAATGGAATGCTCAACAACAAAAGATTTTGATTTTGGAGAAGCTAGAAAGACTAGAAACTGAGTTTGTATCTCAACTTTCTGATTTACAATTAGATGCCCAAGAAAGAAAGGATCTTATTCTTCAAGAATTAACTGAAATTAAACCTGAATCCATTTTAGAGGTAGTGAATCATGAAGTTGAGGAAGAAATAGACGAACAGCCACAACAACCAGAATTTACTGCTGATGAGTATGTACAACAGGGAGATGCACTATTTTCCCAAAAACGCTATGAAGATGCGATCGCACTTTACAACCAAGCGGTTAAAATCCAAGCTGATGAACCTGTAATTTGGTTAAAACGAGGTTTAACTCTCGGAAGATTAAAACGCTACAAAGATGCGATCGCATCTTATGACCAAGCTATTAAACTTCAACCAGAATATCATCAAGCTTGGTGCGATCGCGGCGTTGCTTTGGGAAACTTACAACAGCATCAGCAAGCCTTCGCTTCATTTGACAAAGCTACACAAATCAAGCCAGATGATGCTGTAGCTTGGTTAAATTGCGGTCTTTCCTTAGTGGCATTAGAACAATATGAAGAGGCAATAGTGTCTTTTGAGAAAGCGTTAGAATTCCAACCCAATTCTCCCAAAATTTTGGATAAACATGGTTATACTTTGGTAAGATTGGGACGCGATGATGAAGCGATCGCTAGTTTTAACAAAGCCTTAGAACTTAAGCCAGATTATGCCAGTGCTTATTACAACAAAGCAGCGTGTTACGCACTGCAAAGACAAGTTGAATTATCTCTGGGAACTCTACAACAAGCAATTGAACTTAATCCCAGGTACAAAGAAGACGCAGCAACTGACCTAGATTTCGATGATATTGCTGATGATAAGCGTTTTAAGCAGTTAGTTGCATAAAGAGTCATTTGTCATTTGTTATTGATTTTTCTCCCTACTACCCATATCTGGAGGATTTTGTTCGCTAGACATTGCCTTGAGTTTAGATGTGAAAGACTCAGAGCGATCGCTTTTTTCTGGAGTAAATTGCCCGATAGGGGCATGAATAGCAGCCGGTGGGAGCAGTTTGGGCTGTCGTTGATGATGGCTTGGCGATGGAGAAGGCAATGGAATTTCTTGTGAAGTTTGTCTTTGGCTGACAGCAGATAATCGCTGAAGGGTTGCCGAAGAAGTAATCTTCCCAGTTAACGGAGACTTCAAGACGGTTTTATTGTCTCTTTCTTCCTGCTTCTCTTGTTCTTCACTCAAAGATGTCTTTTGTTCAGAACTTTTCAGTTGTAGAGTAGCAGTATTGCTGTGTTGATTGCCGTTATGAATCTTCGCAGGTGGTAGTTGAGGAATCGTGACTTTCTCTACAATGGGTTTTTTTTTGGGTAGCGGTAGGGCTGGTGCAGCAAATGAGGTTAAGCTTTGAGGAAATTTGCTACAAACCATCCGTTCAAATTCCATGTTGAAATGATATGTAGCCTGATCCCGGCGCTGCCAAAATACTAATATTTGCTGCACAGAAACCGCTTTATAACGACCTTGATATAGTGCCTCAATCACTGCCAGGTGTAGCCAATTCAGTGGGTACTGCGCTTGCCAACGCTCAACTAGCTCATTGGCACTATGCCCACTGAGGTCAAAACTATAGTTAATTAATAAAGCGATCGCCAAGTTGGCAGAAGTATCTGGAAGTGTTGTTAACATGGGGCTATTAGCTTTTGGCAATAGGTCTAAGATTTTTCACCCATTGCATATTAGCCTAGCGTGCTTTTAACTACATGGTTTTTTTTCCATAGAGTACCAAGCCGATAAGCAGTGTTTCCTATTCTACTTGTCAAGTTATAGAATGCAACCCTACATAGACTGATTTAATCGCAGATGTTCGCCCAATGGCAACTAATGCCTGATAAACCATCGCTGCAACTTCGGCACGTGTCGCCAAACGTGAAGGTGCGAGTAATTTGGGATCTGGGTAATTAACGATTATTTTTTTTTGTGTAGCAGTGGCTACGGCTTTTCTGGCGTAGTCGGGAATGGTATGACGATCGCTATATATTTCTAAAACATCGTTATTAGCCGATGGTAATCCCAATCCATTTACCAGAGAAACAATCACCTGTAGCCGTTGAACATGTCGATCGGGGCGAAAAGTGCGATCGCTAAATCCGCCAACAAAGCCGCCGCTAGCCGCGATATGGATGGCGTTATAAGCCCAAAAATCCTTTGGTACATCTGTAAAATCAGGCGCTGAGATTTTCGGAAATGGGTTAAAAGCGATCGCTACCAAAGATGCATATTGGGCGCGAGACATGGGCTTATTTGGTTGATAGTTACCATCAGCAAAACAATGAGTTAAATTCATACTCACTAATGCCTGGATAAATGGTTCTGCCCAATGTGCATCTAGTTGAACAGGTGCGGGGAGTTTTTGAGATGACGATTCAGTCGTATTCTTAGGTAAACTAGTATCAACTGCTACTTCAATGACTGAAATTAATTCACATAACCCCTTGACTAGAGCAGGATTTAACTGATTACCTACGGAAATCAGCTTTTTTGTAGTAGCATTATATAAATCAAATTCACTATTATCACGAAAAATATTATCAGCAGAATCTTGGATATTACCTAAGTCAGGAATTGCATTGCCATTGACTAATAGACCACCTTGGATACTTTGAGCAATGAGATTTTGACGCAGTATCGGTTGGGCGTTGCGAGAAAGTGCGATCGCAGTGCGATTTTCTGATAATTTGTTATTTGCGATCGTCGGTTTAGCAAAGTCACTAAGTGCTATCCCTAAAGGGTTTCTTTCAAATACATTCCGCAATACTTCTCCCTGGCTATGACCTGCCATCACTAAGCCACTAGCAGTATTTTGCACAAATATGTTATCTAAAATTGTGGGTTTGGCGGTACCAGTGCTAAACACACCTTCCCGTCCACAGTCCCTCAAAGTATTGTTAGCTAAAGTAGGTGCAGCCGATTCAATCCAGATACCAGTACCTTTGCTTGAGGGATTGGTGACAGTGACACCTAAAAGATTAGTATTATCTAGCAAAAGCAGTGTGATATTTTGTATACCAAAGCTGCGACTTTGATACTCGCCACTCCCAGAAATTACAATCCCTGCACCTTTGCTCGCTTCCTTACCCACCACTATTGCCCCTTCAGGAATAATTAGTGGGAACACCTCACCAGTGGCAACACTGTAAGTCCCCGACTCCAGATGAATTATCGCCGGGATTTTGGTTACTTTTAAGGCACGGGTGAGGCTTTTAAACGGACTCAACCGTGAACCAGTATTGTTGTCATTCCCTGTTATAGGGTTGATATAGAGTGTGATGACGAGGGTAGAGTTCACCATTGATAGTTGAGAGTCAATTGTTTTAACGAGTCGCGGAAGTCCCCACCTTCAATGTACTCATAAGGTGGGGATTGTGAGCCAAGCTTTAAGGATTACATCTGGAATTGATTTTTTGCATAAACAAAAACTCTCTTCTGGATGTATGACGAATCCCCACTATTTTCTGGTAAGATATGTGCTATCTTGACCATCAATGCCATAAGCGAAAACCAAGCTAACAGGTACATGTTGCAAGAGAAAGATTTGGGTCTTGGGAACCAGGACTCCTGCCCTTGGAGGAAATGTCAGACCAAAAAAACTACGAGGTTTTTGAGGCTATTCCCGATGAATCGGGAAGCTAAGACTTCAGCCGTAGGCAAGTCTAAGTAGTTCACTTATGACAATCATAAACAACACTACTTGTAGCAAACTTTTTCAAAGTAGTATCACTGTGTATAGAAAATATATCTACCTGACTTTTTCTGGTAAGCAAATCGTGTATACACACAAGTTATAGACTCTCATGGAATATTCCAAGTTTTCATCTCAATGGCATTGTCAGCCAAAACAATGGCATTGTTAGCCAAAACAATGCCATTGCAACTCTAATGTAAACTGTAGTGCCTGCGGGGAGGAGATTAAGGGGTGAAGTTATCCGCGTTTAATAAGTAATCAAGCAAACATAACATGAAGCTCAAGTTCCGAGTTTTGATCTCGACGTTCTGAGTTAGCCGAGGTAGTGTTTTGGTTAATATAGCGTTTACTAAGCAACTGAGGTACAGCTTATTAACCTCACCCCCATAAAGATTAAGCTTTATCTCCCCTCTCCTTAGCAAGGAGAGGGCTTAGGGGTGAGGTTTTAAGATGTACTTCAATAGATCGGGAAGCGCTATATATTGAGTCAACAACCTAGAACCCCTGAAACTAGATTAAACATTCTGATCCAGGATTGTTCCTTCTATATTGGCTCCTTCCAAATTTGCTCCGCTCAAATTTGTCTGATGCAAATCTGCCTGAGTAAGATTTGCCTGAGATAAATCGGCTACTGTTAAGTCTGCACCACTCAAATCGGCTCCATCTAAATTCGCCGCGCTCAAATTTGCTTCCTGTAAATCTGCTTCACTCAAGTTAGTTTCAATCAATTTAGCAACCGTCAAATCAGCTTGACTCAAATTAGCTCCTTCCATTGCGGCTCCATCCAAAATTGCTCCATCCAAAATAGCTCCGCTTAAGTTGCTCCCAGTGAGGTCGGCATTACTCAAATCTGCTCCATTTAAGTCAGCCTTAATCAAACTGGCTTGTGCTAAATTCGCATGACTCAGATTAGCTCCATCTAAAATTGCTCTATCTAAAATTACGCCACTGAGATTGGCTTCCCTTAAGTTGGCCTCGCTTAAGTTTACACCAGTAAAATCTCTGACACCTGCGGCATAGTTTTTCAAGAGTTGATCTACTTTCATATCTGTCGCTGTGCTAAAGAACGTTTAATTCAGACTTTTCAAATTACTTAGACAGTGAGTGCATCCCCAGCACGCGCCACAGAGGATTTTAATATCAAATCACTTTTCTCTAGATTAATCATCCTCAACTACTGGCGCTACTATCTAGAGTTGTGACTTATTTGTATACCTGGGAAGGATGTTGAAGGGTTGAAAAATTAATTTAAGCATTAGTGCCAAATTGGTGCAAAACCGATTCAGTTATAGGTAATTATTGGTCATTAGTCATTGGTCATTTGCAAATGACAAATGACTAAGTTTCTCCACCAACCACTACATCTTGAATTCGGAGACTGGGGCCACCACAACCTACAGACAAACCATTTTGTCCTCCTTTACCACAACCGCCAGATTCATCCCAGTAAAAATCATTACCAATAGCCTCAATATCCGCTAAGGTTTGGAATACATTTCCCGAAAGCGTTACATCCCGCACAGGTTCAGCAATTTTGCCGTTCCTAATCATCCACGCTTCCCCAGCACTAAAGGTAAACATTTCCCCATTGGTCATTCCACCCAACCAATTACGGGCATAAACTCCTTCTTTGATATCAGTGAATAAGTCTTCGACTGGCGTTTTACCCCGTTCAATCCAGGTATTTGTCATCCGCACAATCGGGTTAAAGTGATAATTAAGACATCTAGCATTACCAGTAGGCGCTTCCTCCAATTTGCCAGCAGTTTCACGAGAATGTAAACGTCCAACTAAAACTCCATCTTTAATTAATTGAGTAGTTGTAGCAGGCGTACCTTCATCGTCATAAAAATAGCTACCGCGATGTCCCTCTGGGGCCGCACCATCAAAAATTTGCAGGTCTTCGGGGCCAAACCGCCGTCCAATGGTCATGACTTCTAAGAGATCGGGGTTTTCGTAAGCCATATCAGCCTCAGAAAGATGTCCGAAGGCTTCGTGGACAAATAAACCTGTGAGAATTGGGTCAATAACTACGGTGTAAGTATTACCTTTGACAGATGGCAGAGATAAAGCTGCGATCGCTCTTTGAGCCGCACTTTGTACTTGTTCATCCAAATCAGTTAAATCTTCGTAAGCTTTACGAGAGCCTGTAGTTTCCCGTCCAGTTTGTACAGTTTCGCCATTTCTCGCGGTGGCGGCAAAGCGCATTTCCATATCTACCCAAGATTGCTCAATTAAAGTACCTTCTGAGGTAGCGATAATTACTTTTTGGGCGCTGTCGCCGTAACGTACCGAAGTAGTGGTAATTCGGGGATCAACACTTTTGAGCAATTCACTATAGCGATCACACAACTGTTTTTTCTTCGAGAGGGGAACTTTCCGAGGATCAGTTCCTTTTAGAGGGAGAATGCATATTGCTTGTACTGGGTCAATGGGTGCAAGTAAAGTTTCTTCATCACCAACCATTCGCGCCGCCGCGATCGCTTCTTCGATCCGATCCTGAATTGTCCCCAGGTGGTTAAAGCAGCTTAACCCCCATCCACCTTTATAACAAGCGCGAATATGTCCACCAATGGAGATGCCTTCGCTTAGGGTTTCTACCTTGTCGCCACGCAACAAGATATCAGTCCCCTCTGCTTCTTCAAGGCGAATCATTAGATAATCTACACGCTTTGAGTAGCGGGCGATGAGGTCAGAAAGTAAATTTTGTGCGTCAGCAAGTATAGTCGACATTTCCAGGTAGTTACAATGACGATCTGCATTTATTTTGCAATTATTTGGGTAATTTATGCTACTCAATGTTAAAGTTGCCCATGAGGGAGGGGCAGTGAGCAGGGGGAGATCAGGGAGCAGAGCAGAAGTTACAGTAAGTCTTTTCCCAATTCCCAATGCCCCATGCCCCATGCCCCATGCCCCATGCCCCATGCCCAATCTTAGTACTTCCTTTTTCATAATGGGTAAGAACTCAATGATGTGCTAAGGTAGTTAGGTGAGAATAAAATTCGGTTACAGCGTTTGTTTTTAGTATTGACAGGCTTTTTCCTTTTGGTCTTAACAAGCTTGTCTCCGAAATCTAAATCTCTACACACCTATGATTTTGGAGATAACGCATGTCAATTTATGTAGGTAATCTATCCTACGAGGTCACATCAGAAGACCTCACATCAGTTTTTGCTGAACATGGTTCTGTAAAGCGCGTTCAGTTGCCTACTGACCGTGAAACTGGTCGTCCACGCGGCTTTGCTTTCGTAGAGATGGGCACAGAAGCTGAAGAAACAGCCGCCATTGAAGCTCTTGATGGTGCTGAATGGATGGGACGCGACCTCAAAGTGAACAAGGCTAAACCCAAGGAAGACAGAAGTGGTTCCTTTGGTGGTGGTGGCGGCGATCGTCGCGGTGGCGGCGGCGGTGGATACAATCGTGGTGGTGGTGGTGGACGCTACTAAGCTTTAAGATCAAAAATTAAGTTTTAAGGTTTTAAGGGCAGAATCATTATCTGCCCTTTTTGCTCTCCGGTCTACTGGATTGCTCAAAATTGCCCAGTACCAATTAAGTAGGAGATGAAAATGACCCAAGTATTTGTGGGCGAAAATGAAGGAATTGAGTCAGCCCTACGTAGATTTAAGAGGGAAGTTTCCAAAGCAGGTATCTTTCCAGACATGAGGAAGCATCGTCACTTTGAAACGCCTTTAGAAAAACATAAGCGCAAAGAAGTCGCAAGACACAAACAATCTAAGAGAAATTTCCGTCGCAATTAAGAACACACGATATCTACGGTAAGCGATACTAACGCAGTGTCTCATAATATTCTTAGCTGTCGAAGGGGCGATCGCTTTACTGGTGAATATGAATCTAAAAAATTTTAGCGATGGAGTCACACCTTTGCTACATATTATGCCCATAGGCTAGAAGCATAAGCTTACATTTAGTCACACGATCAAAGGTGGTCATCTTTTTATGTTGTCTTATGAAGATATTGGTGCTGAATGCCGGATCGAGTACCCAAAAGAGTTGTCTGTATGATATTACAGATGAGGTTTTCTCCACCCAAGCAGCCCAACCCCTTTGGTACGGGAAAATCAACTGGACTCAAGATCGTGGTGTGGCACAAATTGAGGTGAAAACTGCTACTGGTGCAACACTGCAAGAATCAATCTCTGGTGATTCTCCACAGGCACACCTTACTTATATGCTTCATACACTTACTGATGGTGCTACCAAAGTAATAAATAAGTTTTCAGACATCAATGTGGTGGGGCATCGCATAGTACATGGTGGACAGGATTATCGAGATAGTGTCGTAATTACTGATGATGTCAGAAAGGCGATCGCTAGTTTATCTAATCTCGCTCCAGCCCATAATCCAGTTGCTGTGGAAGGTATACAAGCAATTGAAGAAATTTCAAAAGATGTCACGCAAGTAGCAGTCTTTGATACTGGATTTCATGCCACTCTCCCCGATGCAGCAGCTATCTATCCCGGCCCATATCAGTGGGTAGAGCAAGGTATCCGTCGCTATGGGTTTCATGGTATCAGTCATCAATACTGTTCTCAACGTGCTGCCGAAATTCTCGGTCGAGATGTTCCACTTGAGCGGTTAATTACCTGTCATTTGGGAAATGGTTGCTCTTTAGCGGCGATTAAAAACGGTCGCAGTATTGATACTACAATGGGATTTACGCCCCTAGACGGATTGATGATGGGTAGTCGTTCTGGCTCAGTTGATCCGGGAATTCTGATTTATTTGTTACGACACTACGATTACTCCGTTGAAAAATTGGATGATATCTTAAATAAAGCTTCTGGGTTAAAGGGAATTTCGGGTGTATCTAGCGATATACGGGAAGTCAGAGAAGCGATGTTGACGACGGGCTACGCCTACGCTCAAAGTAATTCCCGCGCTCAACTGGCGTGGGATATCTATGTGCATCGCTTGCGTTCCGGTATCGGTGCAATGCTTGCCAGTTTGGGCGGATTAGATACTTTGGTATTTACAGCAGGTGTGGGTGAACACTCTGCGGAAATTCGCCAAGCCGCTTGTGAAGCTTTTGGTTTTTTGGGATTGAAACTTGATATTGAAAAAAATCAGCAGCAGCCTGTTGATAAAGATATTGCTACAACTGACTCAGCAGTGCGGGTATTAGTGATCCATACTCAAGAAGATTGGGCGATCGCCAAGCAGTGTTGGAAACTTTTACAAAAATAGAATAGGATTTAGCTAAAAAATTTATAAATACTCGTAACCAAAGAAACCAACGTAAAAATAATTTTCCAAATTCGTCGTCTTATAAAGCTTAAAATATACTCTACAAGTTTTGGGGCGATAAGTGACAAAAACGGCAATAATAAAGACTTAACATCCCTAAAGCTACTAATAGCACCAACAATGATAGGGATGAGACAAATCACCGTCCATATCAACCAATTGATCAATTTAGAGTTGATGGAACTACGTCTTTGCAGTTGACTGACAAGTACATAGCGAGTAGTAGCAAATAGTACAGCGAAGCCGATCGAAGCAAATATTAATAGTATCCAATTTGCTGGATGTACATTGTAGACTAAAAAACCAGCCGGAAACAGCGAAGCTATCTCCCAAACTAGCAGATTTAGTTTAGTCCGAAAGCAATTTAGTATTTGTTCAGTCAACCAATAATGAGCAGATACAATTGTTGAAAAGTTGGAATTTTGGATAAAATCCAACTTGATTTTGTGGAATATATCACCATGAAGGAGGATAGTACTTTGTAAAATGATGTCTTTCTCTTGATAAACATCTGAAGCTGATTCAGCCTGCTCATAGTAAGAATTAAAGCTAAGTCCAGACTGTAAGCTTGTTTTACCCCGTGCAGTTCTACTCAGAAGAGATTTTATAATATTGACTATAATAGTAAGGTAGAAAAAATTACTAACCTGTTTTTCAGTAATTTCTTTTGTCTTTCCAAACACAACATTATTACTAAAACAGGCATAATACCACAGAGGAATTATCAGCTTTGGCGGAATATACAGAGAAATACCAGTTTTTTGTGCTTGCTGAATCTGTTCTACAACAGGATCATTTAGGTAAAAACTAAGCTGCGATCGCTCCACCTTAAGTTCAAAGCGATCGCCTTGAGGAACTTGTAGAAACAGAGAGAGTACAACATCAGCTTGGTTGTCTGTTTTTGTTATATCAGCGTTCATTTTCGAGATAAATTTGCTATACTCTGTACCAAATTAATCAAAAAACTAAATGTTCCACGCCACTGTTGCTCTCCAGCAATCAGTCCTTCATGATGTGTATTAATGATTAGATTTTTCGCTTCTTCAGATAAATTAAACAGTTCCTTATGGTAACGAGTGATAATATCTCCATCAAACTGCATGACAGTTTGAGCAAAAATAATATCAGTTTTGGTACTTTTGATGTTACCACCATCAAGTGCAGCTTTGAGTTCATACATTTTACGTAGGGTACGAACAAATTTATCATTATTTAAAAGTCTTTGAATTTCTTTAAAAGTTTCAATCCAATCTTCTTCATTATTTCCATCTTTGTCATCAAGAACGGGAGTTGGAGCAGGTAGTATTGGTTCAGCTAGTTTCACATTCGCTTGATCCGTTTCAACTAGGTTTGGTTGATGTTTCTTCGCATATTCAAGCCTCCGGCGATATCGTTTTATCCGCTCATCCTGCGGATTATAAAAATCTGAACCTTCTTCAATAAGAAGGTAAAAATATTCTCTTTCAAGTTGGTTAAATAGACTTTTATAACGCTTATGCAGTTCTTGAGCTTGAGTACCTTCTTCTGGAATACCTTTTGCCTCAAAGTAGTCTGGATCTTGTATAGAATAAATTTCTTGATACGCCTCCCAAGCATTAAACTTGGAAGCATTAATCCTATCTACAACCATTGTATTAACTTCTAAGGCTGTAATATCAGAAACTAATGTTTGTACAGAAGATACTAAATTGTTTAACAAACCTCTAGCTTGATTTTGAATATTTTGAGGTTGAGCAACATTTCGGTCTTTAATTTGAAGATTATTAGACATAGTTTTACCCTCTCATAGTTCTGAACTAATTTGACTGCAAGATTGTATTGATAGATACAAGCAAACGAACCCAAGCAAATGTTAGATTGCTGTAGCTACTTTAGTTTAAAGGGGTAATTAACAAACGCTTAAAGTTCTGATTTTTTACGATTTTTCACGATTTCCATAAAAAATCCATATAATTTTTCCACACTTTCTATATTCTTGTGAATAATCTCCCGTCCGTCTCTAATTTGAGTCAAATGAAATTCACGAATTTCTTTATAGGGCCCACTATCAGTAAATTGACTACCAATTTCATTTTGGATATCGCCACTAACAAGATTAATTCGGGTATAGATTCGATTACCTGGTTTGGCTGCTTCTATCTCATTTTGTGATTGTTGAGATGACTCTGCTACCCAAGTAGTTATTTTTAAATCAATGGCTTCAACTATTACTGTTTTAATAGCATCAATAATTTCGTCAATATCCAGTCCCTTTTTATTAGCATTAAGATTAGTAACTATTGTTCTAAAATCACTATTTTTTGCCTGAATGGATAGACCATTATTTTCTAAGTTGTTCTTAGCTTCGGTATCTAGCATAAGATTAAGGAGGTAAAAGGTGTAATTGCGAACGAAATATTATCTTAAATCATGTTGTAATTTTTACTGCTTTTACTTAATAAAACTAAGTAATTTAATAAGCTAATAAGTTGTTGCTCAACAATAGTAAAGTTAGATTTCAAGGATCTAATTTCATCTCAGAAAATAAAATAATTTCTTAGATGCTACAAATAAGAAATTGAAAATTTTACTCTAGAGTACTTGCAAAAAAATGTGCAATATGATACATGTACTTTGCCTAAATACTTCTTTTCCGTTTCTCCTGAGGAAATATAGGGTTGTTTACTGTTAGTTATTTCTCAAAAGTAGAGTAGCTTTATGGGTGGACTGCTGTGTCAGCTACTGTAACTATATAGCTGAGTAATTTTACAACAAGTATATTATATATAAGAAGTTACTTCTGCGTGGGAAGACAAAAAAATATGTTGTTGTCGCGTCAAGCTATTGTTACACCTTTCATCATCTGTGTGTGTATTTCAGGAATTGCCCTGATTCAATTTCCCCAATTACAAAAATTGATAGATAGCAAAAAATCTGCCTCTTTAGAGACTCTAAAAAAAGAAATTAAATCAGAAAAAATTCGTCTTAATCTTCTAAAAAAAACGCCTAGTTTTGGTTATGATAATTTCATTGCAGATTTAATATATCTCAATTTTTCACAGTACTTTGGAGATGATGAAGTTCGGGATAAAACAGGTTATAGTTTAAGCCCAGAATATTTTGAAGTTATTCTAGAACGCGATCCCCGATTTTTAGCAGCGTATCGGAGTCTTTCTATCAGTACTTCATTGTATGCTGCTATGCCAGAACGCGCGATCGCACTTTCAGAGAAAGGCTTAAAATCACTATCTCCATTCGTTCCCGAAAAGTCTTATTACGTATGGCGTTACAAAGGAACTGATGAGTTATTATTTTTAGGGAACGCTCACGCTGCTCAAAAGTCTTTTGCAACGGCGGCAAACTGGGCTAGTAACTTTTCAGATGCAGAGAGTCAACTTGTAGCTTATACTTCCCAAAAAACTTCGGAATTTCTGAGTCGAAATCCTAATAGTAAATATGCTCAAATTTCTACTTGGTCAATGGTTTTAAATAATCAAGTTGACGAGAGAACTCGGAAACGAGCAATTAGGGAAATTGAAACTTTAGGAGGAAAAGTGATTACAACTCCTGAAGGTATTAATAAAATTCTATTTCCCCCAAAAGATTAAATTATTACTCATAAGAGTTGACTGCAAGTATAGTAGCGAATTCTCCCCCCAAAGGTTTCTATATTTTTTACGCATCATTGAGTATGTCAATACAATTAGCGGAGTTTGACTTTCAAATATTAGGGTGTTTTCCTATTATTTTCCAGTTGCGCCCTCACCTTGAAGAAGCTAAGTTTATAGAACAAGTTCGATATCAAATGAAAGAAGGATATCAACTTGCATTCTTGGAACTAGAGGAGCAAGCTGTTGCAGTGGCTGGGTTTCGCATTAATACGTGTTTAGCATTGGGAAAGTTTTTGTACATTGATGACTTAATTGTTGATGAGTTTAAGCGATCGCAAAGTTATGGTAAACAATTATTTCAATGGCTCATTGAATATGCAAGAAATCAGGGCTGCGAACACCTCAGTCTTGATTCTGGTGTTCAACGATTTGCAGCTCACAGGTTTTATCTCATAGAACGCATGAGCATTACAAGTCATCACTTTTCAATGGAGTTGTAGATACTAGCAATCTAGTTGTGACAAATAATATTTTTTGGTATGACGGTAGATTAATTCACTCTCAAACCCTCGAATTAAACATTAACGATCCAGGTTTACTTTATGGGGCAACTGTTTTTACCACATTGCGGGTTTATCATAATTCCCTAGATCATAGTTTAACTAATTGGCAAGCACACTGCGATCGCTTACTTTTCTCCATCCAAGCTTTTGGCTGGCAGCAACCAGACTGGAATCGTGTGCGTCAAGGCGCTCAAATTCTCCTCACCCACTTCCCCGTTCTCAGAATTACCCTTTTTCCCGATGGACGAGAGTGGATAACAGGTAGATTATTACCAAATAATTTGATAGAAAAACAAAATAATGGTATAATATCCGCCGTCGCTAGCTCGGAATTTTATCGTTCTCTCCCCTCTCATAAAACTGGAAATTATTTGAGTGCTTGGTTGGCAAAAACTAGCTTAGATGCTGAAGAAGCAATATTAGTTGATGCTCAAGGAAATTGGCTAGAAACCAGTACAGGCAACCTTTGGGGATGGTGCGATCGCAGTTGGTACACGCCGCCAATAAAGGCTGGAATTTTACCAGGAATTTTGCGATCGCAACTTGGAAACTGGTTACAAAACCACCAACAGCCTGTGCGAGAAGAACCTTGGACAGTAGGGCTAGTCGAGAGATTTGAAGCGATCGCCTACACTAATAGTATCGTCGAAATTATTCCCATTCATACCGTTAATCAGCCTTCAGGGTCGCTACAATATAATCCCTACCATCCGAGCTTTCAGCAAATTAGGGAGCTTTTTGTAGCACGATAGCTACGCCACTTTGTTACACTTAAGATAAGTTAACATAATTCTTAATAATGACCTTTCCGAGCAGAGACGGTAAGCGATGGCGCGAAACATACAGGAGGATAGACCTTAGTGAATAAAAGATGGAGAAATGCAGGGCTGTACGCGCTGCTGTTTATTGTCGTCATTGCGCTGGGAACAGCATTTTTTGACAAACAACCCCAAAGCAGAGAGACATGGCGATACAGTCGCTTTATTCAAGAAGTTCAACAAGGCAGAGTAGAAAAAGTCAGTTTGAGTGCAGACCGTTCTACAGCACTGGTTACACCCAAATATGACCCAGCTAAACGGATTGTTACCTTAGTTAACGATCCAGACTTAATTAATACTCTGACTTCAAAAGGCGTTGATATTTCTGTTTTGCCCCAAACCGACGAAGGATTTTGGTTTAAGGCACTAAGCAGCTTATTTTTCCCTGTATTGCTTTTGGTTGGCTTATTCTTCTTGCTCCGTCGCGCTCAAAGTGGCCCAGGTAGCCAAGCCATGAACTTTGGCAAATCCAAAGCCAGAGTGCAAATGGAACCACAAACTCAGGTGACATTTGGCGATGTAGCTGGTATTGACCAAGCCAAGTTGGAATTAAATGAAGTTGTAGACTTTCTGAAAAACGCCGATCGCTTCACTGCCGTTGGTGCAAAAATTCCTAAAGGTGTTCTATTAGTTGGCCCTCCTGGTACTGGTAAAACCCTCCTAGCTCGTGCCGTAGCTGGTGAAGCAGGTGTACCCTTCTTCTCAATCTCCGGTTCGGAATTTGTCGAAATGTTCGTCGGTGTGGGTGCATCCCGCGTCCGCGATTTATTTGAACAAGCTAAGACCAATGCACCTTGTATCGTCTTCATCGATGAAATTGACGCAGTAGGTCGTCAACGGGGTGCTGGTTTAGGTGGCGGTAACGATGAACGGGAACAAACCCTCAATCAACTACTCACCGAAATGGACGGCTTTGAAGGTAATACTGGCATCATTATTATTGCCGCTACTAACCGTCCTGATGTCCTAGATGCAGCCCTCTTGCGTCCTGGTCGCTTTGACCGTCAAGTTGTGGTAGACCGTCCTGATTATGCCGGACGCAGTGAAATTCTCAAAGTTCACGCCCGTGGCAAAACCTTGGCGAAAGATGTAGATTTGGATAAAATCGCCCGTCGTACCCCTGGATTTACTGGCGCAGATTTATCTAACTTGTTGAATGAAGCCGCAATTCTGGCAGCCCGCCGGAATTTAACAGAGATTTCGATGGATGAAATCAATGACGCGATCGATCGCGTATTGGCTGGGCCAGAGAAGAAAGACCGGGTAATGAGCGAAAAGCGCAAAACCTTAGTGGCTTATCATGAAGCTGGTCATGCCTTAGTTGGTGCTTTAATGCCAGACTATGACCCAGTACAGAAGATTAGCATCATCCCTCGCGGTCGCGCAGGTGGTTTAACTTGGTTTACCCCCAGCGAAGACCGGATGGACACTGGTTTATACAGCCGTGCTTATCTAGAAAATCAGATGGCTGTGGCTTTGGGTGGTCGGATTGCTGAAGAATTAATCTTTGGTGAAGAAGAAGTTACCACTGGTGCTTCTAATGACTTGCAGCAAGTGGCACGGGTTGCGCGTCAGATGATTACCAGATTCGGCATGAGCGATCGCTTAGGCCCAGTTGCCCTTGGTCGTCAGCAAGGTAACATGTTCCTGGGACGAGATATCATGTCAGAGCGTGATTTCTCTGAAGAAACCGCCGCCGCTATTGATGAAGAAGTCCGCAAACTAGTGGATGTAGCCTATACACGCGCTAAAGAAGTGTTAATAGGCAACCGCCACATTTTAGATCAAATCGCCCAAATGTTGGTTGATAAAGAAACGGTAGACGCTGAAGAGTTGCAAGAAATTCTCTCGAATAACGATGTGACAACTGCTGCTTTTGCCTAATTTAATGACTAATTAGGAGTTAAAAACAATTCCTAACTCCTAAGCGTTAATAAAAGCCCGGTCATGAAGACCGGGCTTTTAATATGGGGTTATATACCCCGAAGGTTTCGTTATAGAGTTTCAGTATAAATCGCTTATCTGATAGAGACTACCACCTGAACATAATCAATTCCGGAAAATTAGAAAAATTTTTTAGATATAGCCATAGTCACATAGGTTAGGACAGTGTTGATTGTTCAAAGCCTTGAAGTAAGTGGGTTTCTACTCAGCACACACTAAACGCCCCGCTACCACTAATAGCACTCAGAACTTTGTCATACACTCAACTCAAAAAAGCTAGAACCCTGACTTCAAAAGAAAAAATTACAATCTAGCTACAATTCGAGAAGTCTGAATGGTGAAAAAATTCCCGAATCGATCATGTTAAAGTGCAATCCGCTAGCTTGTTTACCCGACTCTGACAATACCCTAACTTTCTGAATTTTGACATAACTAGCGTTAAGAGTGACTCGATACTCAACCAGTCACCGAACTTAAACTCTGGATGTCGGTTTCAAAAATAGCCAGGCCACAAAGAATGTAGCCGCCGTGAATAGTTGCGTCAAATCTAAAGCCGATAGATAGCCATCTGCAAATGAAGCAATACTGCGATCGGTAATGCCAAATACCCAAGATGACAGTCCAAACAGCCAAATCCCATTCTTGAGATTTCCGACGAATTCTTTAGAGTCTGATGGTTTTTGGTCTTTCATGAGCTTCTGTTCCGTTGGTGAGAAATTTGATGATTGATGCGAAGTACTTGCGATTAAGAATTTTCCTTACTTCTGACCTTAAATTTAGGTTCCCTATTAATAATATTAATAAATATTTCACCTGCTTGACTTCACTGCCAAAAAGTACGTCTCGTAATCTTGACATTCTTCCTTTGGTTTTGTCACCTCTGATAGGCGCTTATGCATTGAGTAGGGGCGCACAGCTAGCTGTGCGCCCCTACAAATTTACAAATAATTTTGGAAAATTTATTTTTTGCAAGTACCAGGTTTAAGAAACTTTTTCCTCTTGAGTAGGAAGAGAGCGAACTAACTCCCGAATTACATCGGTTTTTGGTCTCCCTGTGATTAAACAGTATTGTTCAAGCTTCTTATGTACCTCGCTTGATGTGAGATTGATTGTAAGCCTTTTAGCAGCCCATTTTTTATTCATGTATAAGCTATATTTTTAAACCACTTCTCTAATATCAATCTTTTAAGCTGCTACTACAATGGTATAAGTAATGACATCTAATTTAAGTAATGATGAAGCAGGATATTATGTTTTTCTAAGCAATAGTCAAGAAGTAAAATATACTCTCAATTATGAAGTTGAGTTACTTTTAGGGCAGTAATTCTATAAATAAAATGTAAAAATAACATTAAAGTAACTAAACATAAAACAAGTATTTTCACTAACTGTTTTCGTACTAAATTACAAGAATGAATTGAGTAGATATTAGGGTTGAATAAAATTTCAATTATCTTTCATCAATGGATTGAAATTTTCGAGGGCACTGTGCCTAATCTAATCGCTAGAATATTTTTTATTGTATTAGAGGATGTTTTAAAAATTGAAGCAGACCAAAAATTATGCGAGTCGTCGAACCATTTGCTTTCTGCCGCCTAATCTTAACCCGAACTCACTACTATACACCAAAATTACAACATCTGCTGTTCAACGATGGATGTCAAAAGACAAACTGATTATGTAAATTGAATGCAGATTAGCTTAATTAGACAATCGACCAGATTGCTACTGCACTAGGCTATCAAAATACCTATCATTTCTCTAGGCAGTTTCGTCAATACCACGATCTTTCTCCCAAAACTTGGAGGAAACAGTAATAACTTCTTCAGTCTTCTAGAAATGCAAAGCTACAATTTCTCAAAAATCGTGATATGTGAGAAAAAATTCTGCCTTTAGGTTGCTGAGTAAAAGCAAATTACTAGTTTTCACTACTTTTTTGCTTAGTAAATTCCTGGACTAATAATTGCACTCCCAAAGCCAACAAACCAATTGCTACTATACCAAATATCCCGCTTCCTAAAGCAACTACACCGACAACCAGAGTCCTAACAGCAGAAGAAATCTTAATTACCAATGGATTAATTGAATGGAGAGGTTTAGCAGCAAAATTTGTAGCGATCGCAATCATCAGCGAATACATTGCATATCCCATTCCTCCAGAAATTACCGCCCCAATTAGACAGCGTAACGGACTCGCTGCCGCCTCTATTTTAGTATCCGTTGGTGGTGTTAAATTTTGGTCACTCATACCATTTTATATTTTAGATTTTGGATTTTAAATTGGGGCATTAAGAATAATTTTTGTTTATTCCCATACTTCACTAACGAAAAATAATTATTTAAACAGACAATGCCACTTTAATACCATGTGTGATTGTCCGAGTTACAAACAATTCTAAGTCCTCATCAAGAATTGCTTCCCTTACTTGCAGCTTAACCTGTTCTGCTTGCTGTTGAGACTCAAAAAGAGCAAATACTGTTGGCCCAGAACCAGACATCATTGTTCCTAAAACCCCTTCTTGATTAGCAAACACTTCTCGCAACTGCAAAACTTGGGGATAGGCTGGCAATACCACACGCTCTAAATCATTATGCAATTTTTGAGCAATTTCTCGCGTATCTTTATCCAAAATAGCTTTTACTATTGCTCCTGAATGAACTGCACTAGCACGCGCTGCCAAGTTATCGGTATCTCTAATATAAGAATGACCAAACTGCTGTCGGTAGGTTTTGTATGCCCAAGGCGTAGAAACTTCCAGACTGCGGTATTTTCCCAATACTATATATATGTTATCTAAACTGGGCAGGGGAGAAAGTTGCTCACCCCTACCTGTTGCGATCGCAGTTCCACCCGCTACACAAAATGGTACATCTGAGCCAAGTGTACCTCCCAACTCCTCTAATTCTGACTGAGTTAATCCCAACTTCCAAAGTAAATCTATCCCCACCAACACAGCTGCTGCATTTGTCGAACCCCCAGCCAACCCAGCAGCGACAGGAATCTGCTTGTTAATGGTAATCTCCACACCCCCATATTTAGCAAAGGCTTCAGGAAATTGCCTCACCATTAATTCTGCTGCTCGGTATGCCAGGTTACTTTTATCTATCGGTACTTGTGGATGGTTGCAGTGAACGCGAATACTGTTAGTGCTGATAGAATGCACATCAATTTGGTCTGCAAGTCCAATACTTTGAAGTATCATGGCTAACTCATGATAACCATCGGCGCGTTGGCGTAGCCCGCCGGAGGCATCGCCAATGATTTCTAGATACAAGTTGATTTTAGCAGGGGCAATAAGGCTGTAGGAACGCATTTTCTAAGAATGGGGAATGGGGAATGGGGAATGGGGAATGGGGAATAGGGAATGAGGAATGGAATAAAATCTGCCTTATCCCCTACTCCCTACTCCCCACTCCCAGTTCATTTGCTAGGACTACCCATTGCTGAACGCCGATATCTTCGGCTCTGGCTTGGGGATTTATTTTTAATTGTTCCAGTAAGTGGCTCAGGCGATCGCGTTCTATGACTGATTGCAAATTATTTCGTAACATTTTGCGCTTGGCACCAAATCCCAACTTTAAGAAAGTCTCTAGCTGTCGGGGATTAAGTGCTGGTATTTCTATTTTTCGGGGGCGCAATCGCACCACTGCTGAATCAACCTTTGGCGGTGGATGGAATGCGGCTGCTGGAACGGTGCAAATTAACTCACACTCAGCCAAATACTGTACCCGCACGCTCAACGCCCCAAAGGTTTTTGACCCTGGTTTAGCATACAACCTTTCTGCTACTTCTTTTTGTACCAGCAATACTATAGAGTCAAATGGTTCGGGATTAGGGTTTGCGATCGTACCCAGTAGTTTCTCAATGATTGGCCCCGTAATATTGTAGGGAATATTGGCTACTACCTTATTTGGCTTTTGGAAATCGGGAAAGGCTACCAAATAAGATGGTAAATCTAGAGTAAGAAAATCACCTTGCAGTAATAAGAAATTTTTAGTCTTACCCAGTTGCTTTGACAACAGTTGGCATAAGTCGCGGTCGATTTCAACTGCAATCAGAGATTGCACTAGGGGTAATAACCGACGAGTTAGAATACCTGTTCCGGGCCCAATTTCCAGGATGCGATCGCTTTCTGTACACTCTGCTGCTTTAATAATTGCGTCGAGCGCTTTTTCACTTTTGAGCCAATGTTGAGCAAAGACCTTGCGCGGTCGGATCATCTGTATTTATTGCCTAGTCTAGTTTTTAGCTTTTTCTCAAAAACTCATTATAAATTGTTAAATTTGTCTACACCGCTAGACTTACTGTAACGGATATTGAGCTAAGGATCGTGGATTAAATAAGGTGTAATACTGCCAATGATATCTATACACTAGAGGGGTAAATGGATGAACTGGTAGATGATGCAAACTTACCCTAATGAGATTGAGGTTCAAATCCAACGATAC
>NZ_JBALDL010000069.1:0-32421 GCF_036917465.1 Nostoc sp. | reverse complement strand
GGGAAGCGTTATTCGGCTAAAGTCTTCTTCCCATCCTTTTGCTTGGTCTTTGATACCTGAATAACCGCCTACCCCGAATTATTGAGGGGATACTATTTCTCAGTCAACCATTTATGCAAGGAGATGACGTACTCGCTCTCCAAAAAGCACTTTTACACAAGGGTTTTAACGTCAAGATAGATGGTATATTTGGTTTGGCTACTGATGTTGCTGTAACAGCATTTCAAAGAAGCCAAAACTTAATCGCCGATGGAATTTCTGGTTCTGGAACTCGAAAAGCACTTGGGTTGTAAAACTTGAGAAAAATTTGGTAAAATCCCCCAAGCTTCAGATATATTTCTTACTTTTGCCTTCTAGCTGAAACAATAAGTACCTGCGGGTGGGCCTCCGGCGTTGGTAACGAGGATATCCAACCCGCCGAATTTCTCTACTGTGGCATTAATTAGCCGCTCAATATCTGCTTGATTGGTAACGTCTGCACGCAGAGATAGCACTTCTGCACTTGTTTCGCTGGCAATCTGGGTAACAGTACTGTAAATTAACTTACTATGGGCGCAGATGGCAACTTTTGCACCCTCACGGGCAAATTGTCTTGTTGTAGCTTTGCCCAAACCTTTACTAGCATCTGTTACTAAGGTAACTTTGCCACGGAGTTGCAAATCCATAATCTTGATTCTTCTTGTTTACAGTAACTTGAAGCCGAGTTTATTAAGAACTTCACGCAAGCGATCGCGTCCTTTCAATGATTCAACAGTGGCGATCCTTTGGGCTGAGTGTTCTGACCAATCACCAGCAACATTCATCTGTTGTTCAGTATAGAATTCTTTGATGATGTTATTGTAATGAGCGATCGCTTCTTCTTGATCCGCCAATTTATAAGTTTCACGGTGCAGCACAGCTGATTGTGGCAACCTTGGCTTAATCGCTGCTTCTACCTCTGGATTTGGATAGCCTACACATAACCCAAATACAGCATACACAGAGGAGGGCAAATTCAATATCTCTGCTACCTCTTGCGGATGGTTGCGAATTCCGCCGATATATACTGTTCCTAAACCGAGTGACTCGGCTGCGACTGTTGCGTTTTGTGCTGCCAAAGCTGCATCAACTGTTGCCGTCAAAAACATTTCCAAATATTCCAGCGCATCGTGAGATATGCCGCGACTGTCAGCAACGTAACTTAAACGCGCTAAGTCTGCTAACCAAACCAAGAATAAAGGAACCTGTTTAATATGTGCTTGGTTCCCCGCTAATTTAGATAATTGCTCTTTGCGTTCTCGATCTTCAACTGCTACCACACTCCAGGTTTGCAAATTCGAGGAAGTAGATGCAGATTGGGCGGCTGCAATTAGCAACTCCAGAGTTCCCAGTGGTAGAGGATCGGATAAATAAGACCTGATAGAACGGTGAGATAATAGCGTTGTCAGAGAATCATTCCATTCTTCGGGATTGAAGGGAATTTCACCGTAGCGCGATTGCAGTAGTTCTGTAGGATTAGTCATAATCAACTCCTAGATTTTCAGATATTTTATTAGACTTGTCCGAAAATTTAAAAAGCAGTCTGTACCTGGCTTTGAGATAGCTTAAGCACAAGCCAGAGTTAACGGAGTTATGAGGGCTAGAGATAGTTAGTGATAGTATAGCCCGATAAAAATGCTGATGATTAGTTCATAACGTACCTGCTTTTAAAAACTAAGATAAGGTTGGTAGAATTAGATAACCAAGAACTATATTAATACTATAAACTTATAGGTTTACCGGAGTATATAAATAAATTCAGGGAAAGTGACATAATTAATTTTGGAGATTTCATAGCTTAATTTTGGATTTTAGATGTCTCTGAAATCTAAAATCCAAAATCTATAACTTTTACAGTTGCCGCACTAATGGCTGACCATCTTTGACTTCACCAATCAAAACTAAATCGACACAGTTAACAAAAATACCATTTTCCAGAACGCCGGGAATGTTATTCAATGTCTTTTCTAGGCTGGCTGGATCTTCAATAGAGTCAAATCTGACATCTAAGACAAAGTTACCTTGGTCAGTAATCACTGGGCCAGCTTTTTTTACACCCATGCGGAGTTCTGGTTTACCACCAAGTTTTTTAATGGCATTGGTAACAGGAGTAATCGCCATTGGAATTACTTCTACGGGTACAGGGAAACTAGAACCCAAGCGGTCTACTAATTTACCACTATCTACAACGACGATAAACTGTTCTGCCAAGTAATCTACGACTTTTTCGCGGGTATGTGCTGCACCACCGCCTTTAATCAAATTCTTCTGCGCATCGACTTCATCTGCCCCATCAATGGCAATATCAATGTGGTCAATAGCATCCAAAGTGGCGAGAGGGATACCGTACTGCTTCGCCAGCACTTCTGACTGAAAAGAGGTAGGTATACCAATGATATCTTTGAGTTCACCAGTTTTTAGGCGATCGCCTAAAAACTGAATCGTATATGCTGTAGTTGACCCCGTACCCAACCCAACGATGGAACCTGATTTTACCAGGGCGGCGGCGGCTTTGCCAACTTCTTGCTTCATCAACTTTACGGGATCTGTTGCTGTCATTCCCAAAACTCCTGAAAAACTGACTATAGTCCATAGTAGTGGGCAGATAACCTCAAAAGATGAAAGCTAAAAAACAAGTTTTTGCTAATTTCTACTTCCTTTTTTAGAAACTTATAAAAAATAAAACATTCTAGTGTCCGGGACAGAGGAGATCATTTATGTAATACTATTGTATAGTAATATACTAAACTTATGAAACCCCCCCAGCATACTGCTCTTACCTTTGAAAAACTTTTCGCTGAGATTGACCCCAAAGTAGCAAATACTTTCACCGTAGAGCAATTAGAAG
Organism: Nostoc sp.; assembly: GCF_036917465.1. Lineage (GTDB taxonomy): Bacteria > Cyanobacteriota > Cyanobacteriia > Cyanobacteriales > Nostocaceae > Nostoc. Next base: position 29,555 of record NZ_JBALDL010000069.1, on the reverse strand, counting down.
CCATCAAAAGGGGTTTTAGCTCTCCTGCTTGGACTCGTCATTCTTTAAATATAAGAGTTTCAGTGCCAATTCCCGGATTAAGGTTTTATCTGGTGTTGCTAGCAGGTTCAGAACGTCGTTCTCAAGTGCGTTTACGCTCTGAAAAAGGTTTATATCCTTTTTGGACTCCTGTAAATATTTTGTTCATTATAGGTTTTCTAAGCATTCTCTCGGTTTCTGGCTATACTATATTTTCTTTTATATTGTCTTCACTTACTCACCTATCTAGCAATTACCCAACTTCAATTCCTTGGATTTCCGATAAATCAGAATGTGAACACACTGGTAGAATTTGGCGTGATGGGAAATGCTGGGATTCTGAACACAATCCTAATTTTTAAAGCTACACCCTATGTCGCTACGCAACATTGCCCAGCCTAAATTCGTCACCAACTGAGTTAGGGACTTGCAGAAAATAAATTATCCCAAATTATTTGCATATTTGTAGGGGCGCAAGTCCTTCCGCCCCTACAATAGGATATTTTTTTTAACAGGAAGTCCCTTACAGGTTATTAAAAACACCAAATTTTGCGTTAACCTCAGTAACGTAGTTTTTGAAATTCTCGTTAGCGGCTAAAAGTGGTTATGGTGATGCGTCAGCTTTCAATTACTCTATCTTTAATGGCACTACTACAAAATTTACCAGCAATTGCTCAAGTGCCAGAAACTCCTTCGGGAATCCCATCTGATTCCATTCAACAAGTGATTGCTGCTAAATGGATGACAAACTTTTCTGATGGCAAGTTTTATCCAGAAAGATTACTGAGTCGGGCCGAATTAGCGTCAATTATGGTAAAAGCATTTCGGCTTGATAAAAGACAAGCTGTGAGTAAAGAAAATTTAGCTATTCCAGATGTTCCTCGTTCTTATTGGGCTTTTAATGATATACAGACAGTCTTAAAAACTGACATCATGAAAGGCTATCGCGGTAATGAATTTTTCCCTAATCAAAAAGTGACAAAGGCGGAGGCTCTGGCTATTTTCGCTCAGGCTTATGGTGTATTTCAGTTTCCCGATGAGGCTGTGAATGAGATTCTGGCTTCATATCCAGATGAAAAGTCTATCCCAACTTGGGCTAGAAAAGCGATCGCTACAGTAGCTACTGAGGGATTTCTCAATACAGATGCTCAAGGCAATATTTCTCCATTAAAACCCATTACCCGTGGAGAGATGGCTTATGTATTAAATAAATATTTACAACGACAACAAAGACAACCCGAAACACCAGAAGTTCCGACTATCCCAAATAGCCCATAATCGCCTTAAGTAGGTTGGTGCAATTAAAGCTAATAAGTGCGGGCTGTCATTTGTCCTTTATCATTGGTCATTGGTAGGAGTTTTAAACCTGTTTACGTTTCGTAACATAGTTGGATTTATTTCCGCCGACTTACTGAGTTAGACTTTATCCAGTTAAGCGATCTGCTGACAATCAGTTTTGACCCGGACTTCTATACTTGTCTCGAAGCTGGCGAAGATATAAGGAATTAGACTGTGTTGGTTGCTGCTGCCCATAATTCCCATAATTAGACTGTGATGGTTGCGTCGGCTGCTGCAAGCCATAATTCCCATAATTAGATTGTGGTGGTTGCATTGGCTGCTGTAAGCCATAATTCCCATTTATAGGGGTAACAACGCCTTGATTAGGAATCTGGCTAGAGTAAGGTGAAATATTACTCGGTGCGGTAGAGGTGACTGGGGACGTTACTGGTGCTACATTAGGCAATACCTGACCGTTATTTAAATTATTGTAGGGATTTTGCGGTAAGTTTGTACCCGTTGACGTGTAACTTGTACCAGTATTTAACCCAGTATTAGGTAATACCTGACCGTTATTTAAATTATTAGAGGGATTTTGTTGCAAGTTTGTATTCGTTGACGTGTAGCCCGTCGCCGGAGTTGAACCAGTAACTGGTAAAGAATTCTGACTGGTTAAGCTGTTGATAGGTGGTGTTAGAGTTGTTTTTGAGTCAGAGACTTGGCCCAAACCATTTGGCACAGTTGGATTACCATTGAAGCTTGATAGCTTCTGATTTGTCGATTGGTTGAGTGCTGCTTGCAGAGGGCTGATGGAGACAGAATTTTGATTTTTGTTAGTTTGATTGGTAAATCCAATTCCCAGATTGGAAGATGTTTGTTCCTCGCCTGTTGCTTCAGACGGCGCATTGAAGCTCTTGAAACCGAGAAACTGATTATTGTTATCAGCTGTCCCAGCCCGCAATAAATTTTCTGTTTGTACAACAAAGGGATTTTTCGCAATTGGGGAGGTGTCGCCATTAACGCCTGAAGCCGGATTTAATTTGGCAGCACTAGTAGAGTTTTGTTTATTAATTACATCCTCTAATAAGCTTTTACTCTCAGTATCTTTTGCCTTTTCATTGGGGGTATTTGGCGGTAGTGAAAGACTTGCTTGCTCAAAGTCATTAAACAAAACTGGTAGGTTATCAATATCTGCTGCGATCGCTCTGTTTTCTTGTGAAAGAGAAGAATCAACAGGCGTTTGGGAAGCAACTTGGTTTTTTTGCTTATAAGCGAAAATGTCTGGATTTGACCAGTATTCCCAAGTTACTAGCCCTAGTACAGATAAAAAAATTGCAGTTACCCAAAAACCAGGTCGTCCTAAATTCAATAATCTGGCTTTGAGATAGCGTAAGTAGGCGGGAGGATAATCAGGATGTGACATGGGATTCGTAATTGAAATTTACTCAGAATCAGGCAAATTTGATGGGATTTGAAGATATTGCTGTTTAATGCTTTTACTTTCCTCAACAGGAAATATCTCAACTGAACTTGGATAGTAATTTCATCCTAACTTCTCTATCAGTTATTAGTCATTATCAATGGACATGTAGTAGTCAAAAATTTACTTTTTAGCGGCTGGAGTACTTTGGCAAGATTTTCTAGAAAGTAGGGCATTGGTCACATTCGATAACATCACGAGTTGAGAGTTGTTCTAAGTTTATTGTTGTAGCTGGACAAAAGTTCGATTTTTTACTTTCTAGTTAGCAAACTGTAGGCTGCAATACTTCGATACATACGCCTCTGAGGGCGCTGTGCAGCACCCTACTATTTACCAGGAGACTACAGCAATGATGAAAGCTGAAGATATCATGACCAAAAACGTAGTTACTATTCGCGGTTCAGCGACTGTTGCTGAAGCAGTGGGGCTGATGAAAGAAAAAAAATTGCGGGCGCTAGTTGTAGATATTCGCCACGAAAATGATGCTTATGGTATTGTCACAGAAACGGATATTGTCTATAAGGTAACAGCCTACGGGAAAGATCCAAATCAAGTGCGGGTTTACGAGATCATGAGCAAGCCTTGCGTAGTGGTAAATCCTGATTTAGGTGTAGAATATGTAGCGCGGTTATTTGCTAACACGGGTATTCATCGGGCCCCTGTGATTCAAGGCAAGCTGTTAGGCATTATCTCAATTACCGACATTTTGACCAAAAGCGACTTTGTGGAAGCCCCAAAAGCGCTACTGCTGGAGGAGAGAATTCAAAAAGCAATTGAACAGTCTCGCGCTATTTGCACCGAACAAGGTGCTTATTCTAAAGCCTGTGCAGCCGCTTGGGATGAAGTAGAAGAACTCCAGGCAGAAGCTGCTCATCAGAAAGCTGAGGGTATGATATCAGCCAAAGTTTCTTTTGAAGAATACTGTAAGGAAAACCCAAATGCACCGCAATGTCGAAATTATCATCCGTAATTAAAGTAGGGAATGGGGGAGAAGCAAGGGAGCAGGGGGAGCAGGGGACAAGGTGACTTGAGTGAAAACTTAAACAAGTCTTTCTCATTCCCAATGCCCAATTCCCTCTAAAGAATTATCCCCCTTAGCGTTTGGCAACTCGTATCAATAAGAATAGACCTATTCCCAAAAAAAGAAAGTTGGGCAACCAAGCTCCCATAAAGGGAGAAAGGGAACCTGTTTGTGCGATCGCACCAGTAATGAAGAAAATTAAGTAGTAGGAAAATATAACTACAACGCTAATCCCAAAGCTGGTACCTCTTCCAGTTCTCTGGGGTATGCTTCCCATAGCTGCACCGACTAAGCCAAAAACTACACATACAAAGGGTAAGGAGATTTTTTGTTGAATTCGCACTTCGAGTTTACGAATTTTTTGGCGATCGCCACCAAGATATTCTACTTGTAGTTGATCTAGTGCTTCAGCAATATTCATCTCCCCATAGTCTCGGCTTTTTTCTGCCAGACTTAGTGGTGTGCGTGGGAGTTGCAGTTGTTGGTGTTCAAATCTGATAATGTTGCGATAGGAGCGATCGGCTGCAACAAAATAGATCGTACCGTTGTAAAAATCCCAGATATTTTGGGAAGGATTCCATTGGGCAGATTCTGACACCACAATTTGATTCAGATTTTTTGTTGAGCGGTCTATAATCGTCAAACCTTTCATCCGCTTACCATCAAATTGGTCAGCATAAAATAAGCGTGACAATATTCTATTTTTAGAACCATCCGCCTGGGTAACATCCTGGTATTCAGGATAGAAAATATTTTGCTGTTTGAAAGTTGGCTTGTCTGATTTGAGGGCTTTGTCCAGAGTCATCGCCGCTTGGTAATTTGCTGCTGGTGCAATTTGTTCGTTAAACACAAATGTCATTCCTGTAACCACAAGACTTAACATCACAGCAGTTAGTACTATGCGATAGACGCTGACTCCACAACCACGTAGGGCAATTAGTTCACTGTCGCTAGAAAGACGACTATAGGTCATCAAAGTAGCTAACAGGGTAGACATGGGGAAGGCTAAAACAATAAAGTTAGGAAACTTTAGCAAAAAAACCTGAATGGCAATGTCTATGGGTAGCCCAGATTCTACGATTTTTCTGACTAGATCAAATACAGCATCAATAGTGACACCAAGTGATGAAAATGCTCCGACACCAAAAAAAAACGGCGCTATCAATTCGCTAGTAAGGTAACGATCCATGATCGTAAAAGGTAGCAGCGAATAGAGATTGTAGAAAGACGGGAAATTCTTTGAGATCATAAGCAATTTGAAATTTGCAACACTGGTGGAGGCAGGGGGCAGGGGGCAGGGGGCAGGGAGCAGGAGGTAGAAGTAAAATAGTCTTCATATTTTGTGTTGAAGTCTAAGTTGTGTACTTCACTTAATTGCAAACTGCTGTATTTGCCGTATTTAGGATAAAAGTTTAATTCAGTTTAATTCTCAATGGCTGAAGAAGCGGAATGAATGAAATAAATTAATCAATTGATAATTACAATTAAATATAAAAATAGCCTTTGACAAATTATTAACTAAATAATTGTGAATTTAGACTTGAAAATTATCTCCTAAATAATATTGTCGAACTAAGGGATTGCTGTAGAGTTCGTCAGCACCGCCAAAAGCGAGAATTTGTCCTTCGCGCATGATGTAGGCGCGATCGGTGATGGCGAGGGTTTCGCGGACATTATGATCTGTAATTAAGATTCCCATGCCGCGATCGCGCAGTTCGGCGACAATGTGCTGAATTTCTGAAACTGCGATCGGATCGACTCCCGCAAATGGTTCATCCAAAAGTAAAAATTTTGGCCCTTCTAGTCCAGCAGCTAAAGACCTCGCTAATTCCGTCCGCCGCCGCTCACCACCAGAAAGTTGAATTCCTTTACTATTGGCTAATTTTTCTAACCGAAATTCCCGCAGTAAAGTTGTGAGTCGCCTTGACCATTCCCGTCGTGGCACATTCGTTTGCTCCAACACCAACAGAATATTATCCTGTACCGAGAGTTGGCGGAAAACACTTGGTTCTTGTGCGAGATAGCCAATACCCAATCGCGCCCTTTTGTGCATTGGCATTACCGTAACGTCCAGATTACCCAACCAAACTTTTCCTTGATTGGGTTTTTCTAAACCCGTGGCAATGTAAAAAGTCGTCGTTTTACCAGCCCCATTGGGGCCGAGTAAACCAACAATTTCCCCCTGACCAACAGAAAGATTAACCCGATTGACAATTACTCGCTTGCCGTAAGATTTGTGAATATTCTCTAAAACAATTTTCACGCTAGAAGCACCCTTTCTTGGTGGTAAATGCTAATTAGAAGGCTTCAAAGGTGGTGTCTTTGGCGCAGGTGTAGCAGTTTGTCCAGCATTATCTGATTCCTGAATCATGTAGATAGACTCCACCTGACGGTTGGATTGAGGTAGAGCAACAAATCGCCCTTCATCAATTAAATACGTTACCTTCTCTGCCCGGATACTGTTACCGCCCTGTTGCAAAATATAGACGTTACCACTGAAATCAATTCGGCGCTCTTTACTAAAGTACTGTGCTTGGGCAGATGTTGCCTGAATCTGACGAGAAGGATACAACATTTGCACATTACCGCGAGCGGTGACTACTTGATTTTTGGCATCATATTCTTGCACATCAGCGCGGATGGTGAGGGCGCGATTGTCTTTAGATGTTTGTGCAGTAGCGGTTTGCAGTTGGCTAGGGAAGGTAAAAGCGCCCAAGAGTGCAACTGGCAGCATTAAAGCTAATCCAAAGCGACGGAACTGTGACATGGGCAATTGATAGCAGGGCATCATAGCAATTAAGAATTTAGGATTTCAGCTTGCATTCTAATTATCTCAAGTACTTTATCCAGATTATGAAATATACAATCTGGAGTGATTTCCGATAACTACTGGCTGAAATAGTGACGCTACCCCGAACCTCAAGGTTTCAGGTAATTGGCATCTGAGTGAAAATGACGTAGGCACAATTCATAAATTGTGCCTACGAAGGATTTCGAGCAAGGCATAATTAATTTACCAGATGTCTAATCAGTAGATAGCACAATTTTAGGCAAAGATAAAACTTTATTTTCACCCAGATCGCCAGATGTAATCTTATCTGGCCCTATTTGTTGTAATGTCGTCAACAATGCTGCGCTCTGACTCAATAGCTCATCTACATCAACGCCGCCGTAACTAGATGGGTAACGCCGTAAGCGATTGCCACCTTCACCCAGTAGAATTACTGCACCTCGCCAGTTACGATTCTCCAAATGATACAGCGCCACAGAAATTTGGAGAATGCCTTGATAAAAGGTTTTTTCTGGTTCACTGGCTTCAATCCACAAAGCCTCTAAAGTGTCATGACAGGCGTAAAACTGACCAGAATTGAACTGTTCTACGCCTTGCCAAAACTCTTGGGGGATAGTTTCACTCATCCCATGCTGTCTCGGACTTCTTTAATTGTTTCGAGAGAGATGTCTTGTTTTTCTCCAGCAAACTCGTTGTCAGAGGTGAGGAATAACATGCAATGGCACTCTTTGCGTTCTCTCATTGGCACACAAGGGCAGTTCCAATACGTGGCGTGGACTTCAGCCTCTTTATCTTCGTAATGGCGACAGGGACATAAAGGCGCACCTAGTTCGTCTTTATGTTTGGCTAGTCCTTCAATCACAACTGCGGTAACAGAAGGTTCAGAACAGAAGTATGTTCCAGTCCGCTTGGCGTATTGTTCGGAAAAATGCCGCATTGCCTCTAGGCTTCTATCGCTGGATTTTGTGTTATGTTCTGATGTGATCATGTCGCTCATAATTTAAATATTTCTTTGCATTGTACCTCAGCCTTATGTAGGGATTACTGGGTGTATTTCCCCAACCTTATCAGGCCAGATTGTTTTACCTTTGCTCAAAGGCTGATATGTCCGGTGTGCTGGGATCAAACAAAATTTCAGAAATCACAGAAGTTTTATTTGAATGGTGACTGGGGAATGGAGAAGAAGCAAGGGAGTAGAGAAGGGAGAGTAGTTTTCCTTTCAGCAAGAGCAGCACCCCGCCCCTCTGCCTCTTTTCAATTCCCAATTCCCAATAATTCCTGCAATTTATAATAAATGTAATGTTTTTTGTAGCTGGGGTTGTAGAGCGCGATCGCTTTGTAAAACTATACCAGGATGCTCCCAATTGATTACCTCTGGTTCTGCTGGTGCAGAAATATTTGGCCACAAAACCCAGCGACTACCTTGAGGAAGAGTAGCAAGGCTCAGGGGGTTTTGAGTCAGCCAAATCAAGGGATGACTTTTAGAAACTACTGAACTAGCATCTTCTAGGGCTATGGTTGCTGCTAAAGTTTCTAGTACAAAGCGATCGCCTTTAATTAAATCTGTTGATGCTGTCCATAGTTGCACCTGTAATTGCTGTTGCTGTGCGTAAAAGTACAGTGAAGCTGCGGTAATTACTGCTTGTTCAAAGTTTTCTTCTTCCCAATTGCTAGCACTATCAAGGGCAATAACTATTTCTTGTCCACCTGTTACCATTTCTAACTCGCGTACCCTTAATTCACCATAACGGGCGCTAGTTCGCCAGTGAATCAGACGTGTGGGATCTCCAAGGCGATAAGGACGGAGCGATCGCACCAGCCCTGTTGTGGCTGTCTGCAACGGTCTACCACGAGGATCGCCCCTTTTGCTCTCTTCTTGCCCCATTTCGTCTACTAAGGGGCAAGTAGCCAAGGGTAACACTGTCGGATAGACAATTGCTTTAGCAGTACAATCACGCTGACGGCGACACCAAAATAATCCTAAAGGCGCACCTGAACCTAGTTCGACTGTGTGCCAACGATAAACGCCCCGACGCTGGGTAGGGTGGTAATATACCCAACGATAACTACCTTGGCTAGGAATTGTTTCGATTGCTTTTTTTACTGGTTTCCCTAAGACGAAGGGCAAAATATCTTCGACTTGCAACAGGCTGACAGGCTGCTGTGTCTGATTGCGGATTTCTAATTCCACAGTTAGATCGTCGCCTGCTGATAGAGGTTGGATGGGACGGCGGGTGATGGATAGACCTGTGAGCGATCGCGGCGGTAAGATGGCTGCTACACCCAAAAGGGCAAAACTAATGCCGCTAATGGCGTACAGCCAACCAGCCATCGTATTGATACCTGCTCCAAAAAAACAAATAGCAGTCGCTGCTAGTACCCAACCGCCATAAGTAGGGGCACAAGCGCGGGTTTCTAACCAATTGGTGATGGGTTTGATGATTTTCATGTTTCTTTTTTAACCCAACCCCACCCAAAATTCACAGTGTCTCAGGGGTTGCGCCTGATGTCCTTATCGAAACCGCTCTAGAATTTGGTTTACGAATGTCTCTCCGTCAATAGGAGGCGTTTGGTCTGAAGCTAAAATCGCCGCATCAATTTTTTCTCGCACATCCTCCACCCATTTAGCATTGGCGCGATCGTATTCATCAAGCAAGCGTAAGGCGATTTCAAGAGCTTCTTCTGCGGAGCGATATTTCCCAGCCTGGAGCTTGGTTTAAATAAAGCGTTCTTGATCGGGTGTGAGACTGATGCTCATAGAAAACCTCTATTCAGATTATTCACTATTTTAAGTTAAAAAACTCCGTGTGCTTTTTCGTTCAGTTAGGGTTTATTCAGGAAACACAGGAAGTCATAGTTACACAAGATGGAGGTTTTTTGATTATTGTGAGTTGCTGTCAAATTTTCCTCTGTAACCAAGCAAAAACTTCATCAACAGATAGCGTCAACTTAAAATCTTTTAACACTGGTAATATATCTTTTCCTGCTAACAAATCTGGTAAAGAATTAGGCTGATAAACTAAAATACAATGTTCACTTGGATCGATCAACCATCCTAGCTGACGGTCATTTCTCAAACAGTGTAAAATATTGCCAGTGACTTTAGTTTGACTTTGCGCTGTTATGGAATTGATATCACAACAACCAATGATGTAGAATTACGCACTCAGAAGATAAAAATATGACAATTACTAGTTACTTACAACAACTCTATGAAACTGATGAAAATTTGTGGTTAGAAGAAACTATTGAATTATTAAAACAAAGACAGTTTAACCAACTTGATTTAGAAAACTTAATTGAGGAATTAATCAGTTTGGGGAAAAGAGATTTAGCTAAAGTCAAAGGTCTTTTAAGGCAAATTATTATTCATATATTATTACTCCAATATTGGCAGGCAGAATATGAAAGAAATTATCGTCATTGGATTGGAGAAATTAAAACTTTCAGATATGACTTAAATAATCATCTAACCACGAATTTAATGAATAAGTTACAGGATGATTTAGAAAATATTTATCAAAGTGCAGTTGATTTTGTGCAAATTAAAACCAATTTAAGTATTTTTCCAGAGAAATGTCCTTACGCTCTTGCACAATTATTAGATGACAATTATTTACCTTAAATATATCAGTCTTAAAGCAGATTGCAACTTGGTGAGGTACAGATGATCTTAAAATAATTCGTAATTATGTTTTGTGACGGGGATTTAAACACCGACATAAAACCTGCTATCTAATGTTGTGACGTGTCGAGTTTTTGTGAAATGAAAGCATTACTAAGCAAAGATTTCATTTCAACTGCGCTCTAATCGATATCAATTATGAGATCGCAATAAACTTCACTATTATTCGTTTTCCTCGTTCTCACCTTCCTCAATTTCAACTTCTTCCAGAGACTGCCCATTACTACTGAGTAGCTGCCAAATATCACGATAAAATAAATTGTCAATGGTCTGGATGTGTTGTGAAAGCAATCCATCCGTAATCATATTCGGGCGAATATCACAGTAATATACACCGTCAAGTGGATTTAGTTTGATGGTATAAGCTTTGAAGTGTCCTGGTAAAAACGTTGTATTAATGCCATAATGGTTTTGCTGCTTTGCTTTCTTTCTCTGCACATCGTTCAAGAAAATTGCAATGTGAGGCAAAGCAGTGCTGGTTAGCTTGTTGTATAATAACTTATCTACAAAGATTTTATCAATACGGTCTTTACTTGAAGTTTTAACCGAACCAATTATCTTGAGTTCGTCGTCTTTACTAATCAATAAGTCATGCTGATAGCTAGTATTAAACAAGATTGCTCCGCTATCGTCTCTAATTGGAACTTGTACTGTTCCAGAAACACAATCTACGTTGAGAGATGCAATCAGAAGACGAATTAGACGCTCGAAAAGATCCCCGTTCACTTTACGAGCTTGATTAGACTTTCCAGAAGGTAATGCGTCGAGGGTAGCGCCAATAGCTTGCTGAACTGTATAGATGGTAGAGATGAAAACCTGCCTCAATGAGTCATTAGGTAACTGTCTCTCTCGCAACTGTTCAAGAGCTTGTAAAAACTGATTAGAAGCAATATCAAATGTTTCTGCTTCATACATTAGCTGAGTATTTATCGGGTGAGTAATGTTGTAATGACCATCATCTTGATATTGATAAAACTGGTAATGATTTTCATTTTGTGAAACAATTCTAGCTTGCAAACCCGTCGTTATAAATTCTAGATAATTTCTACAAAAGGTAATGTAGTTTTGAATAGTCTGAAAACGTTGTTTGTCTACTGCGTGATTTACTAAATCTTCTAGACTCATCGGATAGACTCCCTTCGTTCTGCATTTTTACGATCGAAGGCTATCCATTCTTCCTTTGTCATACGACGGACATTTTCTAATCGTTTAGTTGCCCAACAGTTGTACTCAATACTTAGATCGCATCCCATCCAGCGACGGTTAAGTTGTTCTGCAACCACAAGAGTTGTTCCTGAACCTGAAAATGGATCAATGACTAAATCTCCTTCATTGGATGATGCAAGAACAAATTTTCTTAATAATTCTTCTGGCTTTTGAGTTGGATGGGGTGTTGTCTCACCCATCCCGTTACAAGTAGTAGGAATCTCTATTACGTCTTTGGGCTTGGCACCTTTTGGGTTAGGTGTCCAGTTATTGTGTTTCTTGATTGCTCCCTTTCCGTAGGCGCTTGTCTCTGCTTGCGGGTGAGATGGATATTTTAATGTATGTGCCCCATAAGGAATTCGTACATCGTCAATACTTAGTTTAACGGCATCAGATTTACGAAAATGAATGATGCTTTCATGAGAACGTCCCCAATCATTACCTAAGTTAGCCTTGTTTTTATAGTGCCAAATTAACCAACGACAATTTTTGAAATATTTTGATGCTGGATGCTTTAAATCAGCCAATATTTCGGAAAAACCACAAATATAAAAAGAGCCAGTTGACTTTAGGATACGTGAAGCTTGGCTAATCCATTGAATTGACCACTCAATATATTTCTCTTGGTTCTCAAAGTTGTCCCAGTCTGCTTTTTTAATGTTATAAGGTGGGTCAGCAAAAACTAGATCAACACTTTCACTATCAAGCGATGTAAGCCAATCAATTGAATTACCTTGATAAACCTGTCCGTGAGGATGTGTGTATTGCAGTTGAAATCCTTGTGTTAAAGGTTGCAACTCTTCTGGACTGACTTGTTGCTCTGTAACTTTAACATCTAGGGAGGTTTGTGCCATGTTCAATGCACTATTAGAACTGACCATTATCGTTTATCCTCTGCCACTAACACAAATGTCCGGTGTCAAATTATATTACAGAAGATACATCTAGTCACTTAATACTTCATAGCAAGCCGAATCCTAATTAGATAGGCAGCTAGAGTTAGGACGTGATATACATTAACATCGCTTTGTTTTGAAATGCAGCTTTTTGATAAAAACTAACAACTGCTAGATAACAGCACAAAATGTAATCAAGCCCACTATCCCCATCCCTCTCCCAGATACCGATTGGGTAAACTTCTTGTTGATCCATGTCACGCGGTGAATATCGGGCTGCTAGAATTTCATGCGAAGTTTCAGATAGTGCTTGGGTAACTTGACGAACCTCATTAGGTAAAAGATACCGAATTCCAATCCAACCAAAGAAGATTGGTTCATCATCAACACCAATGGAGTGATTTCCAAACACACACCAGGATAAAGGAGGTGTTCCGCTATGAGGACTACCTGTTAATAAAAAGTGTAATCCTTGCCACTTCTTCTCAATTTCTAAATAATCACCTGATGTATCAAGTTGTCCATCAACAGATAATAATGCTGAAATTTCTTCTGTAGTAGAACAGGCGAGAAACTTATCCAACTCTTCAAGGGTAACAGCTTTGAAATTACCGTACATTCCCATAACTTCACTCCTTTGAGTGTCAGCAATTAAGTCTGATTAGTTAATTGAAAAAAGTTGTAAATAACAAACTAAAAAGCCCACTCATGTGGGCTTTCTAAATCAATTAAGAATTTTTACTTACCGTTTCGCCAACTTCTTCGACATTTTCCGCAGACGAATCGATTGGGGTGTAACTTCAACCAATTCATCGGCCGCGATGTATTCCAAAGCACGCTCTAGGCTCATGTCTATCGGTGCTTGCAACTGAACTAATTCATCGCCACCAGCAGCGCGGTGATTAGTTAATTGCTTGGTCTTACAGATATTCAATTCCAAATCTTGGGAACGAGTGTGTTCTCCCACAATCATACCTCTGTAAACCTTTGTGCCGGGAGTGATAAAGAATGCTCCTCTATCTTCGGCGTTTCTCATGGCGTAGAAGGTAGAAACACCTTCTTCAAATGAGATTAAAACACCTTTGTTACGAGCTTCAATGTCGCCACTCAGTTGACGGTAATCTAAGAAGCTGTGGTTCATGATGCCTTCACCACGAGTCATCCGCATGAACTCACCCCGGAAACCAATTAATCCACGGGCGGGAATGACAAACTCTAACTGGGTGCGATCGCCACTACCTGGTTGCATATCTTGCATTTCGCCTTTGCGTTGTCCCAGGCGTTCGATACAGCTACCCACACCTTCAGCAGGTATGTCTAACACCAAAAGTTCGTAAGGTTCGCAAGGTTGACCGTTTACTTCGCGGTAAATTACCTGTGGCTGAGATACCTGAAACTCAAAGCCTTCCCGACGCATGGTTTCAATTAAGATACCTAAGTGGAGTTCCCCACGACCGGAAACGAGGAATTTATCGGGAGAATCGGTTTCTTCAACGCGCAAAGCAACGTTGGTTTCAAGTTCGCGGAATAAGCGATCGCGTATTTGACGGGAAGTCACTAACTTGCCTTCTTGACCAGCAAAAGGCGAATCATTCACCCAGAAGGCCATTTGCAAGGTTGGTTCATCCACTTTAATTAGTGGTAAAGCTTGCGGTTCATTGGGATCAGTAATGGTTTCCCCAATATAAGCATCAGCAAAACCAGCCACCGCCACAATATAACCTGCGGTTGCTTCTTCCATGTCTATCCGCTTTAGTCCTTCAAAGCCCATCAATTTGGTAATTTTACCCTTGACGATGGTGCCATCTTCTGTGATTAAAGCTGCTTGTTGTCCTGCTCGGATAGTACCGTTGTGAATTCTGCCAATCACAATCCGTCCCAGATATTCAGAATAATCTAGGGTTGTGACTTGCAATTGCAGAGGCTTATTGCTGTCGCCTACTGGTGGTGGAACGTGTTGCAGAATCGCATTAAACAGGGGTTGCATATCTACCGATTCTGCTTCCAGGCTTTCCTTCGCAAAACCTGCCATACCGGAGGCAAACAGATAGGTAAAATCGCACTGGTCTTCATCTGCCCCTAATTCCAAGAACAAATCCAAGACTTTATCAACAGCAACGTGGGGGTCAGTTTGTCCACGATCAATTTTGTTGATGATAACGATGGGGCGCAGCCCTTTCTCTAAAGCTTTTTTGAGGACAAAGCGTGTTTGGGGCATGGGGCCTTCGTTGGCATCGACAATTAGAAGACATCCGTCAACCATGCCGAGTACACGTTCCACTTCGCCACCAAAGTCAGCGTGTCCAGGAGTATCAACAATATTAATTAGTGTTTCTTTGTAGCGAACCGCCGTATTTTTAGACAGGATAGTAATACCCCGTTCCCGTTCTAGGGCGTTGGAGTCCATAACGCAATCCGGAACGTCTTCGCCTTCGCGGAAAATGCCGGATTGTTTGAGGAGTGCGTCAACCAGCGTGGTTTTGCCGTGGTCAACGTGGGCGATAATGGCGACGTTGCGAATTGGGAGCGTCATAGAAACTTTTGGTGAACTCTATATGGGGTTTTGAGATTTACATTTGAATGCTAGGCTTTTTTAACAGAATTGGGTATGATTAGCAAAACTCTGTAAAGAACCTTTAATAATTCTAGCTTAATCGTCACAATTACGGTGAGTTTTGTAAACGCTGCTGAGATGGAAAGTTAGGCAGGCTAATTTGTGTGCTTAAGAGGATGTTTGAAAAGTCCTCTTGTTGGTATCAAAAGTTTTAGATCCTCCTAAATCCACGCCACTTGCTTCACTTGGGGAGACCCCAAGACCGCAGTGGCTCCCCTTAAAAAGGGGGACTTTGATTCCGGTTCCCCCCTTTTTAAGGGGGGTTAGGGGGGATCTATAAAGTGCCTAAAATCACAGTGAAAGACTTCTCAAAAAACCTCTAAGGTTAAATATATTTACGTGATATTGTTAGAAAGCTTAACCGAGGTAGTTGAAGGGTGGGTAAATGTCTGGTTAAAGTTTCTCAGATATTTTATGTACCGTAAATTAGTTTGACTTTTGCGACCATTGACACCAGCAAATTTGACTTGTGTTGGTTGCTCAAATTTCAATGTCTGGGGGCAATTTTATCAGATGATTGTTAATAAATTAAATATAGCAACTGCTCTCAAATTAATTATCTAGGGTAACGCTCTTTTATCACTTCTAAATGAGAGAAGAATAGGGTAAAGTCTCATAAACTTTTTTCTCATGCAAAGACGCAGAAAGAGTCTTTGCGCGAAAAATCCCCTTAACTTTCTGAAAACGAGAGTTAAGGGGAGCAAATTTTAACTAAACTGTATAGCTACATCAGGAATAAGCATCCATTGGCAGACAAGAACAAACAAAATTTCTGTCGCCAAAGGCTGCATCAATTCGACCGACAGCCGGCCAGAATTTATGTTCACGAGTCCAAGGCGCAGGATAGGCAGCTTGTTCACGAGAATAATGATGATGCCATTCTCCGACGATAAGACTTTCGGCGGTGTGGGGTGCGTTCTTCAAAACATTATCTTGAATATCCACCTTACCTGATTCTATTTCGGCGATTTCTTGGCGAATAGAAATCAAGGCATCACAGAAACGATCCAACTCTTGTTTAGATTCACTTTCTGTAGGTTCCACCATGATTGTACCCCCTACAGGCCAGGAGACAGTCGGCGCATGGAAACCGTAATCAATGAGACGCTTGGCTACATCATCGATTTCGATCGCAGCTGATTTTTTGAGCGATCGCAAATCTAAAATACACTCATGGGCAACTAAACCATTTCTCCCCTGATACAAAACCGGATAGTACGATTCCAGTTTCTTGGCGATGTAGTTAGCATTGAGAATCGCCACCTTAGTTGCTTGGGTTAAACCATCTACACCCATCATGGCGATATACATCCAAGAAATCACCAAAATACTCGCACTACCACAAGGCGCAGCAGCAACAGCACCAATATGTTGGGTACTGGGGATTGGGGATTGGGTATTAGGAATTTCCTCTTTCCTAGTTCCCAGTCCCAAGTCCCCAATCCCTACTACAGAATGTCCAGGCAAAAATGGCACAAGATGAGAGGCTACCCCAATGGGCCCCATACCAGGGCCACCGCCACCATGAGGAATACAGAAGGTTTTGTGCAAATTTAAATGGCAGACATCCGCGCCAATATCTCCAGGACGGCAAATGCCCACTTGGGCGTTCATATTTGCCCCATCCATGTAAACTTGTCCGCCATGACTATGGACAACAGCGCAGATTTCCTGAATTGGTTCCTCAAAGACACCGTGAGTTGAGGGATATGTCACCATTAACGCGGCTAATTCATGGCTGTGTTTTTCTGCCTTAGCCTTCAGGTCATCAACATCAATATTACCTTGTGAGTCACAGGCAACTGCTACCACCTTCATCCCACACATTACCGCACTCGCCGGGTTTGTCCCATGTGCTGAGGTGGGAATCAAACAGACATTCCGGTGTGCTTCATCCCGGTTTTCGTGATATTGGCGAATTACTAAAAGTCCAGCGTATTCGCCCTGAGAACCAGCATTTGGTTGCAGAGAAATTCCGGCAAAACCAGTAATTTCAGCTAACCATGCCTCAAGTTGCTCAAACAGGAGTTGATAACCCTGAGTTTGCGACGCAGGGGCAAATGGATGAATCTTACCAAATTCCTCCCAACTTACCGGAATCATCTCTGCTGTTGCATTCAACTTCATTGTGCAAGAACCCAAGGGAATCATCGATGTTGTTAGCGACAAGTCCTTAGCTTCTAGCTTGTGCAGATAGCGCAATAATTCAGTTTCTGAATGATAGCGGTTAAAAACAGGATGGGTGAGATATGTACTTGTACGGGAGAGGGTTGAATTATCTAGATGTGATTTGCGCTGTGCTGCAATTAAGTCTCCAATTTCTTTAAAACCGAAAAATAGACTATCAGGCGCTGCAAAAATCTCCAAAAGCTCTACCAAATCATCTACTGTAGTTGTTTCATCTACAGAGATACCAACGGCAGTCTCATCAAAAATCCGCAGGTTAATATTCCGTGCTTGACAAGCTTTCAGAATTACTGCCAGACTGCGTGTTCCCAATTCCACGCGCAATGTATCAAAGAAATGTTCAGAACTAATTTTGTAACCCAAATGCTTTAGTCCTGCTGCCAACATTAAAGTTAGCTTGTGGATATTCTCCGCAATTTGCTTAAGTCCAGCAGGGCCATGATAGACCGCGTACATACTCGCCATTACCGCCAGCAACACCTGTGCAGTACAAATATTACTAGTAGCTTTTTCGCGGCGGATGTGTTGTTCGCGGGTTTGCAAAGCCAGACGCAATGCAGGCTTACCTTGAGCATCTTTTGATACTCCCACAATTCGCCCTGGAACCAGCCGCTTATACTCTTCCTTCGTCGCAAAGTATGCCGCGTGAGGGCCCCCAAACCCCAAAGGAATACCGAAGCGCTGGGTGCTACCGACAGCAATATCAGCACCAAATTCTCCAGGAGGGGTAAGCAAAGTTAAACTTAAAGGATCTGCTGCTACCGTCACCAATGCACCCTTAGCATGGGCTTTTTCTATAAAAGCGCGGTAGTCGTAAATAGTGCCATCACTTGCGGGGTATTGCAGAACAGCCCCAAAAATTGCTCGATCAAAATCAAATGTTTGATGATCCCCGACAATGATATTAATCCCTAATGGTTTAGCACGTGTTTGTAACACGTCAATAGTTTGGGGATGGCAATCATGAGAGACAAAATAGGCATTTGCCTGATTTTTGGAGACACCATAGCTTAGACTCATTGCTTCAGCTGCGGCTGTGGCTTCATCAAGTAGCGAAGCATTGGCAATTTCCAAACCTGTGAGGTCAATAATCAGGGTTTGGAAATTTAGTAGCGCTTCCAGTCGCCCTTGAGCAATTTCTGGTTGATAAGGAGTGTAAGCAGTATACCAACCTGGGTTTTCTAAGATGTTACGCCCAATTACAGGTGGGGTAATAGTGTCGTAATATCCCATACCGATGTACGAGCGGAAAACCTGATTTTTGGCAGCAATTTTTTTTAAGGATGCCAGTGCTGCATACTCACTTTCGGCTTCTGGTAACTTTAGCGGTTGCTTCAGCCGGATTGTCTGGGGAACTGTTTTGTCGATTAGGGCATCCAGGCTGGGAAATCCCAAAACCTGAAGCATAAGCTGGATGTCGTCGGAGTTAGGGCCAATGTGTCTTGGCACAAAACTACTTAACTTTTGACTTTTTTGGTTCAGCACTTGCTGCTCATTTGATTTGAGAACAGGGGCGTTCAATACCACAAATTACTCTCCAGATAGTACTATTTCATATTTTGCAATAAATACTGATGAGAAGTAGGTGTAACTTTTGAGTTTATCTAAATTTCATGACTTATCTTCGATAGGACTTAGGCAAAACTATACGCGTAGGGGCAATTCATGAATTGCCCCTACCGAAAAATCAGGGCTTCGGACATGGTTTGCGTAAGTCTTGTTCGAGTGGAGTGGTAAGAGGACACGGCGACGCAGGGAAATTTCATTCTCTGCGTCCTTGCATCTCCCTCTTCTTTACTCGCCTTCCACCTGGGCGCGATACTCATCTGCTGTCAAGGCATCCTCAATTTCACCAGGGTCATTGACGCGCACTTTCAAGAACCATCCTTCACCATAGGGATCATCTGACACTTGTTCGGGATCATCAATTAAAGCATCATTGCGTTCTACAACTGTGCCTGTGACTGGTGAATTCAGTTCTTCAACGGCTTTCACTGATTCAATTGTGCCAAAGTTTTCTCCCCTGGTAAGAGCGTCGCCAATTTCTGGCAGTTCCAAAAAGACGATATCACCCAATTCATGTACGGCAAACTCAGTAATGCCAATGGTGGCAATTTCGCCATCTATTCGCACGTATTCATGAGAATCGAGGTATCTAAAATCTTGAGGATATTCAAAAGACATATCACTTCCTCTCCCTTATCAAAAAAATTATTGCCCCAACAGTCATCCAAGCCATGTCTGGTAATGAACCTTACTGTAGATTGAGTAACTCACAACACATTATTCCTTAAAAACCCTGGCGCTTATCAGTTGGTGACACGATTTTTTGACCGATAAAAGGGACGTTTAACCACAACTGCTGGATAAGCTTTACCACGAATTTCTACTTCTAGCTGCTGACCGATGTTTGCTAGTTCGGTAGGAAGGTAGGCTAAAGCAATGGGATAACCAAGTGTGGGCGACAGAGTGCCACTGGAAACTTCTCCCACAACTTTACCTGCTGATAAAACTTGGTAGCCATGACGGGCAATGTTACGTCCTTGAGTTTGTAAACCCACCAATCGACGCTGCACTCCAGAGGCTTTTTGTTGTGCTAAAACTTCCCGTCCAATAAAATCGCCTTTGGTATCTAAGTGAACTAGCCACCCCAAACCGGCTTCTAAGGGTGTGGTGATGTCATCAATATCTTGCCCGTAAAGCGCCATTGCTGCTTCTAAGCGCAGGGTGTCTCTCGCACCGAGTCCACAAGGGATAACACCAGCTTTATGAAGATTTCGCCACAATTCTACCCCCACAGATGGGTCTACCATCACCTCAAAGCCATCTTCTCCGGTGTAACCTGTGCGGGCTAAGAAGGCAGGTTTACGTAGTAGGGTTGCTTCTAAATGTCCGAAGGCTTTGATTGATTGTAAGTCTTCTTGCACTAAAGGCTGGAGATATTTAATCGCTTTTGGCCCTTGCACGGCAATTAAGGCTTTTTCTGGTGAAAGGTCTTGGAATTGCACTTTATCTAGGTCTAGATGTTGCAAAAGCCATGCTTTATCTTTGCTGGAGGTTGCTGCATTGACGATGATAAATGCCTTTTGTATACCAGTGCTGTCTTCACCTTGGTAATAAACAATAATGTCGTCAATAATCCCGGCTTGGGGATTTAACAATACGGTGTATTGCGCTTGACCGGGTTGCAATCTACTCAAGTCTGAAGGCACTAGAAGTTGGAGTTGGGAAATGAGATTTTTACCTTGGAGGGTAAATTTGCCCATGTGGGAAATATCGAACATTCCGGCTATATTTCTTACAGCCTCGTGTTCGCGGCTAATGCCACTAAATTGTACAGGCATTTCCCAACCGCCAAAGCTGGTAAAGCGGGCTTTGAGTTCTACACCCACTTGATATAAGGGGGTTCGCGCCAGAGATTGGGCGTTGTCTTCTTGATTTGCCACAGGTAATTTTGCGATCGCACCTCAACATATATCATCCTACGAGATGCTTGCTGGTTTTATAGTCTAGTGTATTTAATTGCGGCGTTTGTCATTTGTCATTGGTTATTAATTCTTCTCCCTCCTTCACTGCCTCATCCCCTTTCTCCCCTCCTGTGAGGTTTAATAGTTAATGGTAGAAGTGTTGAGATTTATTAAGAAGAGATTATGAAATATTGGCGACTAATAGCTAGCTTTGTTTTAGCTATGGTTCTTTTTTTGTTTCCCCTATCGGCGGAAGCTGCAAGTTCTTCCAGTATTACCCGTTCTGTGGGTAATGATGAACTCAAGGGGAAGGATTACTCTGGTCAAAGTTTAATTGGCACTGAGTTTACCAATCTCAAATTAGAGAATGCTAATTTTAGCAATGCTGACTTACGTGGCACTGTATTTAACGGTACTCTGCTGGAGGGAGTAAATCTGCATGGTGTTAATTTTAGTGAAGGCATAGCTTATCTATCAAGGTTTAAGGCTGCTGATTTGAGTGATGCTGTCTTAACTGATGCAATGATGCTGCGTTCTACTTTTGATGATGTAAATGTCACAGGCGCTGATTTTACAAATGCAATTTTAGATGGAACGCAAGTCAAAAAGCTTTGTGTTAAAGCAAGTGGTGTTAATTCTAAAACTGGTGTAGATACTCGTGAGTCTTTGGGATGTAAGTAGAATCTAGCCCCTCGTTAAAAGGTGGACATATAGCGGTTACTAAGCAACTGAGGTACAGCTTAACCTCACCCCGCTAAAGCTGTGTTTTATCTCCCCTCTCCTTGCTAAGGAGAGGGGTTAGCGGTGAGGTTTTAAGATGTACTTCAATAGTTCAGGAAGCGCTATAACTACTTAAAAGTAGCAAAGTCTACCTTTTAAGGTTTCTAATCTCAGAGAATGTTAAAAAAGTATTAAAAAAATCAATAAATTAGGACTTACGCACTGTACAAATTAGTCATAGTATGATCTCACCTAAATAGCTTGTTTCAGACTTTGACTAATTATATTTTTACCGATAAATTAACCGTGGAGTAGGGGTTTAGCAATGCTAAACCCCTACGAGAAATATGGTTTTTCCGCGATATATATTTATTGTTTTCTGTCAATGCGTAAGTCTTATAAATAATTACGACTTATACCGTTTCTTTGTGAAGCTACATATATTTACCCCCCGGCTACGCCGTCCCCCCTTCTGAAAGGGGGGACTTATTATGTGCATCTTCATAAAGAATTGGTATTCCTAATCAAAATAACCTTCGAAATATTAATTAAATTCTTTTCAACTAGAGTTTTTTTAATTTACAAACACGATCTGATCGTTGAGCAAATCAAATTTTATTTGAATGAATTTACTTTTATCCTGTTTGATAAAAAAATAACAAGTATCTATAGCAATCTGATTTGATTGTTTGAAAAAATATAATAATGCACCAAAATGTTTGGGTATACGTTGCGTTTTATTAACATACTTACGTTGATTTCACAAAATTAAATAGAAGTTTTATATCTGAGGATATAGTTTAAATTTCATATATCTATCTAAAAGTATAAAAACAAAATTTTTTTATGAAGAATAATTGCATTTTTCTACCCAGAGTTGTGATAGCGATCGCTCAAAAGAAAGATGGAATCTCCCTAACCTCTGTGTCAAGGTTATATCAAGTAAGAATTACGAACACTTTGCCGAGGAGAACACGGATGGTAGCTACTTTAGATGATACGAAGCGCAATGCTATTGCTGTTAAATTGGCAAGTCTTAAAGCCCTCCAACAGTTGATCATTGAAAATGAGCAAGTGCTTTTGAGAGAAGGACTGGATGCCGAAATTGCAGATCGCATTCGGAATTTTCTTAAAGATGACGAAAAAAATATTGGCGTTCTAGAAACTGTGATTGGTCAGTATGGCATTCAGGCTGAACCAAAGAAAAATGTTACACAATTCATTGAAAAATCTCGTGAATTGTTCAAAGGTTCTGAGTTGAGCCTGTATGAAAAAGTATCTCAGCATGAATTGCTGAAGCATCAAGCAGTAATGAGTGGCTTGATAGTTCACAAAGCTGCTCAAAAAGTTGGTGCTGACGTTTTGCTAGCGATCGCACCTCTGAATACAATTAACTTTGAAAACCGCGCTCACCAAGAGCAACTCAAAGGTATTTTAGAAATTCTGGGTGTCCGCGAACTCACTGGACAAGATGCAGATCAAGGAATTTGGGCACGTGTTCAAGATGCCGTGGCAGCAGTCAGTGGTGTGGTAGGTAGCGCTGTTACCCAAGCCAGTGATAAGAAGGATATGAATATCCAAGATGCCATTCGCCTCGATCACGGCAAGGTAAATACCCTATTTACCGAACTGCTGCAAAGCGATAATCCCCAGAAGATCCAAGAATACTTCGGTCAACTTTATAAGGATCTAACTGCTCACGCCGAAGCTGAAGAAGAAGTCGTATATCCAAAAGTACGTCCTTTCTACGGTCAGGATAACACCCAAGAACTGTTTGATGAACAGGCTCATGCAAAGCAGGCGTTAGAAGAGATTAAGGCTCTTAGCCCATCTTCACCGCTATTCAAGGAGAAAGTCAAAGAGCTGATGAAAGCTATTGGCGATCATATTCGTCAAGAAGAAAGCACAATGTTTGCTGCCATTCGCAACAACTTAAGCACTGAGCAAAGTGAACAATTGGCTACTGAATTCAAAGCTGCTAAGACTCGAATTCAACAAAAGCTAGGTGTTGTTAGCGAATCGAAAGCGTAGGATTTTTTTGAACTTTCTATATCCGCTAAAAAAAGTTAGTTAAACAAAAACTCCCAGGCTTGATGTGCTGGGAGTTTTTGTTTAAATATCTTGCTGACAATATTTATAGGCGGCATACGCCATAGTTACAACTCCGGTGATAATGGCAGATTCATCAACTTCAAATTGGGGATGGTGTAATGGGTGGTTAATAATTCTTTCTTTGTAGCCTACACCTAAGCGAAACATAGAACCTGGGGCATGTTCCAAATACATAGAAAAATCTTCTGCACCAAGGGAAGGTTCGGGTAAAACTTGGACGCGATCGCTACTCCAAGCTTCTTCTGCGGCTGATTGTAACAATTGTGTCAAGGCATAATCATTTTGAACGCTGGGTACGCCCTGGCGATAATTCACTTGATATTTTGCCCCGTATGTATGACAAACATTAGATACAATGTTTTCAATCCAGTTAGGGAGATGGGCGCGGGTTTCGGGATGGAGCGATCGCACCGTTCCCAACAACTCCACTTTATCCGCAATTATATTCGGCGCTCTGCCACCATTAATCTTCCCTATGCTCAACACTACAGGACGCAAAGGATTCTGCGTCCGGCTAATGGCTTGTTGCAGTGCAGTAATAACTTGGCAAGCAATCCAAATTGCATCAATCGCCTCATGGGGACGCGCCCCGTGTCCAGATTCTCCCATAATCAGAATTTCTAAATCATCTGCGGCGGCTGTCAATGCCCCATAACGCACACCAATAGATCCTGCGGGTATAGAAGGGAAAACATGAACCCCTAATACAGCTGAGACATTTTCCATCGCCCCATCTTTCATCATCCAGCTTGCCCCTTGAGCAATTTCCTCGGCTGGCTGAAATAAAAACCGCACTTTTCCACCCAACTCCTCAACCATTTGGGACAGCACCATCGCTGTTCCTAAGCCCACAGTGGTATGGACATCGTGACCACAAGCGTGCATAATCCCCACTGCGCGAGAGGCGTATTCTAAATTTGTGCCTTCTTGAATTGGCAGGGCATCCATATCGGTGCGAATTGCCAACAAACGGTCATTTTGACCAGTGCCTTGCAATTCTCCAATAACGCCCGTTTTACCAACACCTTCTTGTACATGTAGACCACTGGAAGACAAAACACCAGCTACAAAGGCTGCTGTTTGGTATTCCTGACCACTAAGTTCTGGGTGAGAGTGGATGTGGCGGCGAATTTCAATCAAGCGAGGCGCTAGTTTTGCTGCTAAGTCTTTAATATGGGTAAGCATCGATTCAATTAATCTACAAGCTTTTTTCCCATGATAAAGAACCCTTAACAAACAAAATGCTTTTGCTATACAAGGACAGGTGAAGGGGGCAGGGGGATGAGGGAGAAATAATCATGCCCAATGCCCAATGCCCAATGCCCAATTTATTTTGAATAACAGGTTGTGCCTCGAGTATTTTCGGGTTTGAACTCATTACATTCTCTGTCCTTTTGACGCTCTGACGACCAGCCATAGGGCTTATCGGAGGTGATGACACCATTCGCCAGAGTTGTTAGTCGGAAGTTAGCCCCGCGAAAATTGGTAAACTGTATTCTGGCATCTTTTAAGTTTGCTGCTTCCAAATTAGCGCTGATGAAGCCGGCGTAAGATAGATCGGCACTTTCCAAGGATGCTGATTTCAAATTTGCTCCTGTTAAAGAAGCACCAGTGAGATTGGCCAAATTCAGAATCGCACCTTCTAAATTTGCACCGGTGAGATCGGCATTCGTGAGATTAGCTTTAGATAATGTTGCACGACTCAAGTCAGCCCCTCGCAAATTTGCTCCAGCTAAATTCAGTTGAGTTAGATCAGCACCACTCAAATTACACCGGGGACAAGAACTTGTTACCTTTAACTGATCCAAATCTACTTGATTTAACGCCAGGGCTTGCTCTGCAAAGCCAAAACAAGCTAACAACGCGACGGTAGCAACAATCTTAAATTTCATATTTTTTACAGATATCCACAAAAATGACAATTTACGCATACTGCGTACTGCCATACTTACATATACCGCTTCTCTAAGGAAGAACAAGGATGAAGCATTCATTAAGAAGCTGTGAAAATACTATAAATTCTAATGATAAGACTACTCAAACTGAAATATAGGCTATAGAATCGATTCGTAAGGAACTATACCGAACCTCTTATAGACTACCATATATGTGATCCCCCTAGCTCGATGAAAAATACGACTAGGGGGATCTTGTTTTTGGGAATTGGGAATTAATTGGGCATGATTATTTCTCCCTCATCCTCCTGCCCCCTGCACCCTTCTATCGCCACCCCAAAAAGCGCAATCCAGGGACAATTAAGTAATAACTCACTCCTAGCCAGAAGCTGATAAAAAAGCCCACAGAACCAAAAAAAATCAGAGGTAACTGTAACTCTGACCAGGCTGGTTGACTAGAAAATTGGAAGATGGGAGGTGCTAATCCTAAAATAATCAAAAGTGCATAAGCGATCGCACTACCAAAGGCCGCGAACACGGCGTATACTACATGATGGCTGCGAAGACCTAAGCTCAAGGTGAGTAGGCAAGCTGCCACTAAAATCACTGCCACTAAGCCCTCGCCACTGTTTTTTGGTGTGATTAATTGCAAAATGAACCAACCAAAGCCATAGCTAATCATGCCCATCAGCGACGCGACTAAAAAGCGCCGCCGTTGACCAAAACACCCAGATACTGTCAGTCCCCAAGCGGTTCCCCAGCCTGCGGCGATGAATACCAAAATATCTGCCCCGAAGACGGGTTGAGTATTTGGCACTAATTGGTTTAGCTGAATCGAAATAGATTGCACAACCCAACGCCCTAAGCTGGTGTGATATGCCAAAATAAAACCAGCGATCGCACCAAAACAAGCACCAACATAAGCCAAGATCATTGCCCAAATGGTCGCCAAACAAGCTTGGACAATTTTGATGATTGTCTGAGCGATAAAAACAACGGTTTTAGTTACAGCTTGGCTAAAGTTAGCTAAAACTTGTTCAATAGCTTGTGTTACTAGGGTAAATCTTTGGGAAACTTGCGTTGAGACTTGCTTAATTTTGTCTTGTAGTTGAGCAAATAATCCTAGCGGCGGTAATGGTTGAGAAATCTTCGCCAAGCGTTTTTGAATCATAGCTGCATTTGCTGGACGCGATCGCACATCTTCCTGCACCATCTCATCCACCAAATCTGCTAATTGAGGGTTGACATTTACCGCAGTTCGCCAGCGCAATTTCCCCGTTTGCTGATCTTCCAACTCTAACGGGTACTTACCTGTTAGTAGTTCAATCACCGTTCGACCAAGGGCATAAAAATCGGCACTTGGCCCAACAATGCTTCCAGTTACTTGTTCTGGTGGACTGTAGCCAGAAGAAAATAATCGGGTGGAACTCGACTGAGAACGCAGCTTAGAGGCGCTAAATTGTTTTGCTCCGCCAAAATCAATTAGTACCAAGCGATCGCCCTCTGTTTGCCCTTGAGGGGTGGTTACAGTTGGCGAAGAAGTTCCCAGCATTAAATTAGAAGGTTTAATATCCCGGTGAATAATCTGACGTTTGTGTAATTCTTGTAAAATCTCTACAGTTTGAGCAAACCAGCTTATAACCAAATTCTCTGGACACCCTTGAGGAAACTTTTTTAATATCTCTTCTAAAGTTTGCCCATTGATTTTTTCCATTACCAGACAAGGCAGTTGGTGCAGCTTGGGGTTAAAGAGTTGTACCTGAAAATAACCTTCGGCATCGACTGCGGGAACACCTGGATGTTGCAAACTAGATAAAACAGCCGCCTCTTGGGTAAATAACTCCAGTGCCTTTGGTGAATCTTCTACCAACACTTTCAGCACTTTGTCTGTTTGAGTTTTTTCATCCCAAACCGTATAAATTTGAGCAAATCCTCCCGATCCTAATGGCTGAAGTGGAACATAGCGGTCTAACAACTCTAGCGGTGCGCCACAGCTGTTGCAGAATTTGTTTCCCCAAGGTTGGGGATAAGGACGTTGACAATCAGGATTTATGCAGTGAACCGCCCTCTGAGTGATGTGGGACACAACCGCTACAATACAAAGGCTGACTTGATTTTAGCGTTTATTGAAGTTTACTGATTTTTAAATAGGCAAAAGGAAAACCCTCATAGAATCTATGAGGGTTTTCTTTTATAGCTATGTCAGCCCTTAATTGCGAAAACTTCTCTTACTCTGTCTGTGCTTGGCAACTTCTTTGCGCTTGCGTTTTTCTAAGGGTGTTTCAAAATGACGATGCTTTCTCATATCTGGAAAAATTCCAGCTTTGGAAACTTCTCGCTTAAATCGTCGTAAGGCTGATTCAATGTGTTCATTGTCGCCTACAATTACTTGGGTCATTATTTCTCCTACTAAGTTGACTTAATCAGGCAGGAACATTACAAAAAAAAGACAGACTCTTGTTTGTCTGACCTTAAGACTATTGGTAAATTTTTTTTGTTTCCAAAGTTAGTAGCGTCCGCCGCGTCCGCCACCGCCACCGCCACCGCCACCGCCACCGCCGTATCCTCCTCCTCGGTTGCCGCCACCAAAGGAACCTCTATCACCTCTATCTTCCTTGGGTTTAGCCTTATTTACTTTTAGATCACGACCCATCCACTCAGCGCCGTCGAGAGCTTCAATGGCAGCTGTTTCTTCCGCTTCAGTTCCCATTTCCACAAAAGCAAAGCCTCGCGGACGACCTGTTTCACGGTCAGTAGGTACTTGAACCCGCTTTACAGTACCATATTCTGCAAAAATACCAGTTAAATCTTCTTGTGTAACGTCATAAGAGAGGTTACCTACATAAATTGACATCGATTATCTCCAAAATCATCACTGTGTAGAGATTTTAATTTCTCTGAAAGTCTGTAAATACTAAAAGGAAAAAAGCCTTTCAATACTAAAATCAAAGATATCACTGAATTAACTCTCCTAAATCTAGGATGACATAGGAGCCATCTCTCTGCATCCAGTAGATAGTTAACTAGTGATGCGATCGCATTTACGCGATCGTCGCCTGCCCCCACCTACCCTAAGTACAGTCCAAACCAAAAAAGGGTTCAAAATGGAAGAAAATAAATTCTGTAGGGTGATAAAGGAAATCAGACAGATAAGGGCGCATCTTTGAATATCCGAATTGAACGTTTGACTGGATTAACCATGAAGCATTACTTCAAAATTTTAATACGAAAGCTAAAGTCAGGCAACAAATAAAGGCTATTTCGGCTTGTACTTCTTTAGAGAACCTTCTATGCATGGGGCTAATCTAAAATTTAAAATTTAAAATCCAAAGTTGTTTGACCTTTCCAAGCTGTTTCCAATTCGGTTTTGACAACTTCAACGGCATCATCGTTGCCCAGTCCTTGCAAACTTGCCTGTAAGCCAAATAGAGAACGCCCATTATAGGGATATTTTTCTAGATCGGCACGAAAGACTTTCTCCGCCTCTCTATAATCACCCTTAGCTAAAAGCACAGCGCCCAAAGATTCCCGCGTCGGAAAGTACCAGTCGGGTGGTTCTACGTACTTAAGGGTATCTTCTATTTCTACAGCTTTTTCTAGTAATTGAATAGCAGATTGATAATCATACTTTTCCTTAGCAATTTTGGCATCTAGAACTTTTGAGGCAATGTCTAAAATGTCATCGGCGGGACTGAATCCGATTGTTGCTTCGGTGGAAATTCCCTGTTTGGCAGCCACTAATGTCCGACTTTCACTGACTGCATCTTCAAGTTTGCCTGTGGCAGCGATCGCACTTTGATGAATTAGCATGAGAATCGAACCGCAGAGGCGCAGAGGACACGGAGATAGAGATTAAGAGGGAGCGATCGCTGCTAAAATTTGAACTACAACTGTTGTGTGGCATCAATTTGGTATGATTTTTTGAAAGGGTGTGATCGTTAGGGATATGCTTCTCTTAAAAAGATTGCATAATTTCCTCGAACTGTGATTGTATTGGGATGATCTACACCTAAAGTCTGCTCACAAATTGCGAAAGCTTGCAGATACAGGGGTTCGGCTTCGCTGTACCGTCCTGTAAAAAAGTAGAGTTCTGCGAGATTGTTCAGGCTAGCGGCGACATCGGGATGGTTGTCTCCCAGTAAGCGTTTTCTCAGTTCCAAAGCTTGCAGATACAGGGGTTCGGCT
>NZ_JBALDL010000068.1:0-43221 GCF_036917465.1 Nostoc sp. | reverse complement strand
TCAGTTGCACTCGATTTAATCAATCCTCAACATTTAAGAAACTGGTTTGCTAGTTGCTGTTATTGTACCTCATAACAGCCGTGAATGCTGTATCTGATTTTAGAACCAGTAAATGTAAGTGTAAATACTAAATATGACAATTACGTACATAAAAATTTTACAGAAATCATTTTTCTCTATACTAAGAATACCCGACTTTTTTAGTCGGGTATAGTTGACTGGTATTTTTGCTCGTGTTAGTATTCATTCGACAGCCGACAGACAAACAGGGAAAGCTAGTTTATGACTCAGGCAATCAAAACCCAAACCCAAACCCAAACCAGCACTGCCTACTTTCAAGCCTTAAAGTGTAAAGAATGTGGTGCGGAATATGAACTCAAAGCCAGCAATGTTTGTGAGTTATGTTTTGGGCCGTTAGAAGTCAAGTATGACTACAATGCCCTCCGTCTGACTGTCACTCGTGAAACGATTAAAGCTGGGCCCAATTCAATTTGGCGCTATCGTCCCTTTTTGCCTGTCGCAACTGACAATGTTATAGATGTGGGAACGGGGATGACTCCCTTGGTTCGTTCTCACCGTCTTGCCCGCCGCCTGGGTCTAAATAAGCTTTATATAAAAAATGATGCAGTTAATATGCCCACCCTTAGCTTTAAGGATCGGGTAGTTTCAGTTGCTCTATCAAGGGCGCGAGAATTGGGTTTTACTACCGTTTCTTGCGCTAGTACAGGGAACTTGGCAAATTCTACAGCTGCGATCGCAGCCCATGCCGGTTTAGATTGTTGTGTGTTCATCCCCGCAGATTTAGAAGCCGGTAAAATTATCGGTAGCCTGATTTACAGTCCTACCTTAATGGCCGTCAAAGGAAACTACGATCAAGTAAACCGTCTCTGCTCGGAAGTTGCTAATACATACGGCTGGGGTTTTGTCAATATTAATCTGCGTCCTTATTACTCTGAAGGTTCCAAGACGCTAGGTTTTGAAGTGGCGGAACAACTAGGCTGGGAACTGCCCGATCATGTGGTTGCTCCCTTGGCATCTGGTTCGCTATTTACAAAAATTTATAAGGGTTTCCAAGAATTTATCGAAGTTGGTTTGGTAGAAAACAAGAGCGTCCGTTTCAGTGGCGCTCAAGCTGAGGGTTGTTCACCCATCGCTCAAGCCTTCAAAGAAGGACGCGACTTTATTAAACCAGTTAAACCGAATACAATTGCGAAATCACTAGCGATCGGCAATCCAGCAGATGGCATTTATGCTGTGGAGTTAGCGCAGAAAACTGGTGGTAACATTGAATCAGTTAATGATGCAGAAATTATTGATGGCATCAAGTTGCTGGCAGAAACCGAAGGCATCTTCACAGAAACGGCTGGCGGTACAACCGTCGCCGTGCTGAAAAAACTGGTAGAAGCTGGCAAAATTGATCCAGATGAAACTACTGTGATTTACATCACCGGCAATGGTTTGAAAACTCAAGAAGCAATCCAAGGCTATGTTGGTGAACCCTTGACTATTGATGCTAAACTAGATAGTTTTGAACGCGCCCTAGAGCGATCGCGGACTCTGGATCGCTTGGAATGGCAACAAGTCCTCGTTTAGTTATGAATTATGAGTTATCAGTTATGAGTTTTTTATTCATGGCTCCTAACTCTTAATTGTATTCCTCACTTTTCACTCCTCACTTTGTATTTCTATGGCTGTAACAGTTTTAGTTCCTACGACTCTTCAAAATTTGACCAATAATCAAGCTAGTCTAGAATCCAACGGTGGCACCATTGCTGAATTGTTGGACTCCTTAGAGCAAAGCTTTCCCGGTATTAAATCCCGGTTATGTGATGAAGAAGGCAAGTTACGTCGGTTTGTAAATTTTTACGTCGATAGTGAAGATATTCGTCATTTAGATGGTATCAACACAGCCCTGAAAGATGGCGATGAAGTAAGTATTGTCCCTGCTGTTGCTGGTGGTTAATACAGAGAACAGCAAATAAAGTAGAAGACTGACTAGACAAACCTGTGATAGATTACCTCGTTCCCAGTCTCAGACTGGGAATGCCTATTTAAGAGGGCTGCTGCTTCCCTTCGTCGGGGTAGTGTTTCGCAGGTGAGATTAGTGTAGATAGTTTAATGAACTTATGCAGCTGGCAATTTGGCAGACTGTAATTAAATAATTTTGATATATTGCAGAAATTACCAAGATGTTTTTACTTATTATACAGAAGACGGGCTAACCCCCGTCTTTTTTATTGCTGATTTTTTGGTATTACATTACAATTAACCTGCAATATATTAGCTAAAATATAAATAATACTGAACAAAAAGCTGTCAGTTCTAAGCTAAAAAATATCTCATTTGTATAACCCAATTAAACATAAATCTTGTGGGGTGGGCATCTTGCCAGCTTAGTATATGCAATTTAAATGTGAAACAGCTTATGATGTTTATCTGCAAACAAAATTAAAAAGTAAAAGTACTCCGCAGAATGCCGATGGTAACTGAGTCATTATCTGGTGTGTTACCAGGCTCCAATAGATGAATTATTCCTGGTGTAATGCTGATGTTATCTGTTAGCTGGAAACGATAAAATGCCTCAATTCGAGTGGTTGTCCCTGGTTGTCCCCCTCCACATCCTAAGCCGCTATTAATAAAATCAGGGACATTATTCCCTACAGGTAGATTGCTACTGGTGATTTTAGGAGGTTGTCCGACATAAATTCCCCCTAAATTTCCTTTTTTCAATAAATCAGGGAAATTCACAAACACCATATAATTCTTCGTCTCCACATTTCACGATTGTCCAGGGATGTAAGATTTAGTATAACCACCCCAATTTATACCGAGTTAAGGCGCGATTACCGCGATAGCTACTATCTGGATAGCGTGCTATACAGCCATAGCGTTCCACCAAAGACTGTAATGCTTGAAATGACCAATCGTTGGGTTGTACGTCCTTGAGTTGAGAAACCGATGTAACTTGCGCCATCGGATTTATTGGGGAAAGGGAAGGAGAATTTAAATCTGTACTCTTTTGCGCTTGAGTAGTTTCTGTTTTGATATACTCTTGTGCTGATGCTTTTTGAGCAACTCCATTGACTCCCGCAATTAGTAACCATGCCAGCATCCAGATTTTGCGATGACTGCGGCTAATAAGTATACATTTCAACTTTTTATACTCTTTGCATATTTAAGTGAAGAGTGTATTCGCTATTGTTTAGCGTTCACCTGGGAAAATTTACGGGTTTTGTTCAAAATTAGATTTAAATCTTTCTGGGCAACTTCTCAAAGGACGAGTATAACAGGGTATTGGGTATTGGGGACTGGGGACTAGGTACTGGGAACTAGGAAAGAGTTTTCTCAATTCCCAATCCTCTATTTCTAATCCCCAATTTATGGCAAATCGTCCACGCAAGCTGATACCAAAAGCCTCTAAACAAAATAAACCTCATGCAGGTGTGACGAAACGCATCGCTAAAAAACCCCAGAAAAAGCTAAAACGGGGAAGTTGGTTATCGTCGTTATCGATGCCTACGGTGGCAAGCTATGCAATTCTGGTAAGTAGTGCTAGTCTAATTATGGCTTTTGCCTGGATTAGCGTTCTCTTTATCTTCAATCCAGACCAGGTAAGCTGGCTAAATAAAATTTTACCTGCATGGGCGCAAATCCCCCTTGGTAAGCACGAACGCCCCAAAACTATCAAACAAATTCAACTCGATTTGAGTCAAAAAAACCAAATATTTGGGGAAACTCTGCCTTTAAATCAGAATGCGAAAAAATCTTTTTTACTACCTGTTTTTCAACAGCGTGCTAATTGTCAATCTGATTGTAAAAAACTTGTGGAACTTAGAGTTTACGAGCGCTCAGAAGAGTTAGAGTTTAAATCCCAGTCAGAAAATTACTACTACCTAACGACTCAACTATCTGTAACTGGGCCAGAAGAATCCTTTGTGATTTCTCCCTCACTTGATGGGACGTTAGAACTCCAAGATATCAGCATTCCCTTACCTTTAACTGAAGTGCAACGCTTTGATAGTGGCACACCATTACCAGGGGTTTGGTTTAATTTGTGGGGTAAACGCCAACAAGGAACTGGTGCGATCGCTTACGGTCACGTTGTATATTACAATCCAGAACGCACCAATTTACTACAAATGTTGTCTTGGACAAGTCCTAACGGACAATTACCTAAATGGCAACAGGTAACTGGTGATGGTACAAAAGAGTTAGTTATCGATCAGACTATAGGTTTAGAACCCTATTTACAGGTTTATCAAGTCAAGCCTGTGAAGTTATTACTCAAACCAATTGAATTGGAGGCGATTAGCCTCAAATCACCAGCCCTCAAGGATTCTGGATATCAAAATGCCCTAGCAATTGCCCGCAGTGGTCTCTGGACACCAGCTTTTGAATGGTTGAAATTTATCAAGAAACAGCGCAAACGAGTTTTTCCACAGGCGGCGCAAGCGCAAATGGATTTGATTGGCTTGCATTCCCAACTTACTAAAACTCAAGCTCAAAAGAAATGGGCAAGTCCTAGTCAAGAAGTGTTAGCAAACTTGATTGATGGTCGCTGGGAGAAAGCTTTACAGGTGTTTGAAGCGTCACCACAGAATGCCCAAGAAATTGCTACTCTACTCAAAGCGGATAAAAACCGATTGTGGAATCGCACTGCTCAGGCGTTGCGGGTGAACCCAAATAGACTAGAGGTGCAAGCTTGGTTCGCCTTAATTTTAGCAGTTCAGCAGGGAGAAGAACACGCTGATTCCTGGTTAAAGAGGCAACCAAAAATTACAAAAGATAATTTTGCCTATATTCAAGGTCTGTTAGCAAGACTCAATGGTGAGGGTGCATCGCAAATATCCTCTACTCACCCTAGTCAGATTGTTGGTACAGTGCAACCAATTACTCAAGTTAGTAGTAGCGAGTGGCTGCAACTAAAATCCTCAGCAGACTTGAAACTCATAGATAATCAAGTTTGGTATCAGGTAGAGGTGAGTGCATTTAATAATGGAAAACGCTGGTTAAATTCCCCCTTTGAGAATTTGAACCCACCCAAAACTGATACCGCCAAATTTTTCTGGAAAACTTTGGGAATCACTTCTGACCCAGAAATCCAGATTGTAGTTTGGTTGCCAAATGGAGAACAACAAATTACTATAGCCGCTATCAAAGCGGTGCAACTACGGGGTAAAGTTTTGCGCCTATTAGCTGCTGGCCCAAAAATTCCAGAGAATCAAAACGATGTTATCCAACCCAAACCTCTAGCTTTGACAAATGCAGCGCTGGAATGGGTACAACCATCTCCCATCACTCTACAAGAACTGTATCAACAAAATCCCCAAGGGGTGAAGGTAATATTATCGAGTCTGTGGAAATCTTTACAGCAATCTGGTGAAGTTGCGGCTGGTGCTATTCCTAGCTTTGAGCAGATGCAGCAAAAGTTGGGTGATTGGCCCGTTCAAGTGATTGATTTAACAAATAATGCTCAACCAGAAATAATACTGACTATCTCCGCAGCAGCAATAGCATCCTTGAATCAGTCTCCACCTGAAATTCAGCTAGGAAATACAGAGCAACGCCGCGACCGGACTATAATTTTGTCCGATCGCAATGAAGTCATTTACACTGATTTTACAGGAAATGACTTACAAAGACTCTCTGCGATCGCCAAGCTTTCAGACGTGCAATCTTTAGCTTTATTAGTAGAAAATGCTCATAACTATAGCTTGAGGCGCTGGTCAGAGAAAAATCAGCGCTTTGAATAGCACGCCCCTTACTCAAAATTAAATTAAAGAGGCAGTGGCGACGCCGAATAGCCCGTCGTAGACATCGCTATTTTAAAAATTGACTTATTCTTTTTGGTTAGTTTCAGCTAGACGTTGGTTCTTGAGGTTTTCTAACTGCTGCAACAGAGAGTCTACCTCTGCTTGTAAATGCATAAATTTAGCTTGCTGATCGTCTTGATAATAAGACTTGGTTAGCTTACTGACCCAGTTAGCGTGGGATTCGCGATCGGAAACACTAGATAAACAAGTAGACATAGCCTAATTAAATCCACAATTTAACTCACACCATTAGAAATATTATAATAATGCTCTTTTAAGCTTTATTAAAATATTGTATATTTTTCATCAATGACTCTAATGGATTTCAGGTTCAATCATCAGAGACGGCGATCGTGGTGGGTGTGTTCCAAAGAAAACAACACTCCAAGTCCGTTTACCCACGTTTTTGGATGAAAATTTTGGATTTAGTCCTTTTGAGAGGACTATTAGCCTCAAAATAACTTCTGAGGCGGAATGGCAAGGAAGCGCAAGATTTAAAAAATGTTAGGAATGACTTAGAGGTTGAATGAACAAGTATTTTGCTGTGATTTTAGGCACTCTTAGATCCCCCCTAACCCCCCTTAAAAAGGGGGGAATCGGAATCAAAGTCCCCTTTTTTAAGGGGAGCCACTGCGGTCTTGGGGTCTCCCCAAGTGGAGCATGTGGCGTGGATTTAGGGGGATCTAAAACTTTTGATACCGATAAGAGGACTTGTTCATTCATCCTCTTAGGCAAGCACTGCCCAAGGCTACTGCCAAGGAAAGACAGCGCATTGCCTATTTAACTGGTATTCTAAATAAAAATGGCAAGTGAAACACCTGCACCACAAAAAATAATATTCTATAAGTAATATTCTTTTGGAATTAAAGGGCTGGGACAGGGCAAAGAAAAATTAGCTTTCTTTCTCTTCCGTTTCCATCTGCCACTTTCTCTAAATATCCAATCCAAAACATTAAGAAATTTTAAATCCTGTGACTTTGAGCCTGTCTGTTGCTAAATCTTATCGCCAACCCTGGCCCGGACTGATAGAAGCCTATCGCCAATACTTGCCTGTGAGCGAAAAAACACCGGTTGTCACTCTCTTAGAGGGCAACACACCTCTAATACCAGCGCCAGCGATCGCAGAACGTATTGGCAGACAAGTACGGGTTTTTGTAAAATATGATGGTCTGAACCCTACCGGCAGCTTCAAAGACCGGGGGATGACTATGGCAATTTCCAAGGCCAAGGAAGCAGGAGCAAAAGCAGTAATTTGTGCCAGTACGGGTAACACCTCAGCCGCCGCCGCCGCTTATGCAAGACGTGGGGGGATGAATGCCTTTGTATTAATTCCCGACGGTTATGTGGCACTGGGCAAATTAGCCCAAGCATTACTGTATGGTGCAGAAGTATTGGCAATTAAAGGTAATTTTGACCAAGCGCTAGAAATTGTCCGCGAGATGGCCGAAAGCTATCCAGTTACTTTGGTGAATTCGGTCAATCCCTACCGCCTAGAAGGGCAGAAAACAGGAGCCTTTGAAATTGTCGATGCCCTGGGTGATGCCCCAGATTGGCTGTGTATCCCCGTGGGCAATGCCGGAAACATCACAGCATATTGGATGGGTTTTTGTCAATATCATCAAGATGGAAAGTGCGATCGCTTACCCCGAATGATGGGATTCCAAGCCGCAGGTGCAGCCCCATTAGTACACGGTCAGCCCGTGGCGCATCCCGAAACCCTAGCGACAGCAATTCGCATTGGCAACCCTGCTAGCTGGGAATTAGCGATCGCAGCCCAAACCGCAAGTAAGGGAAATTTTCACGCCGTTACTGATGCAGAAATTCTCGACGCTTATCGACTTTTGGCAACATCAGAAGGGATCTTCTGCGAACCTGCTAGCGCCGCTTCTGTAGCCGGCTTGTTGCAGGTGAAAGACCAAATTCCGACAGGGGCGACAGTGGTTTGTGTCCTCACAGGCAATGGTCTAAAAGACCCAGATACAGCCATTAAACATAATCACAGTCAATTTAAACAGGGGATTGCAGCCGAATTGGGCGCAGTCGCTGAGGCAATGGGATTTTAAGCAGCCTGGAAATACAAGCGATCGTAATATCTAAATTGTTTATTGAAAATTGCGATTGCACCTAATATTTTTTTCGTCTAGCGAGTGTCAAAATAATCCAAAATCGCAAAATAATTGTGATAAATGAATTTATACCAAGCCAGACACAGCAAGCTGATTTTCAACCCCAAATCTAAAATTTAAAATGGTATAATCACAAATAAATTTTAAACAACAAATTGATTATCTTAATAATAACCGACAAAAAAAGCATACAGAGCAACTAAGCTTATTTGTACGGATTATTAATTTTGAATTTTAAATTTTGAATTCGGAGCAAAGCGACGTGACTCATTCTACTGATATTGCTACCTTAGCCCGGTGGATGGCAGCTGACTTTAGTAATCAAGAACAAGCTTTTGAAAATCCGCCTTTTTATGCCCACATTCGCGTGTGTATCCGTCCCCTTCCTTTGGAATTATTTTCAGGGGTAAGTTTGTTTCTCGAGCAAGCTTATGACTTTATGCTCAATCAACCCTACCGGATGCGGGTAATGAATTTGATTCCGGTAGAAAACCACATTATTATTGAACACTACACCCTTAAAGAAGAACAAAAATTTTACGGTGCATCTCGTGAACCTGAACGTTTAAAAGTTTTATCCGTTGACCAATTGGAAAAAATGTCAGGTTGCAACATGGTTGTAGAGTGGACAGGTAAGAGCTTTAAAGGCAGAGTTGAACCTGGTAAAGGCTGTATTGTGGTTCGTGACGGTAAAAATACTTATCTAGATAACGAATTTGAGATTGACGCTAAAGAATTTTTCAGCCTCGACCGGGGAAGGGATTTAGACACTGATGAGCGTCTGTGGGGTTCCATTGCTGGCCCATTTCACTTTGTTAGATGGGCAAATTTTGCCGATGAAGTCAAGCTAATTAACGCGCTTGATGCTAACATTTAGTCGTATCGGAATCTTCCTAGAGCAACAGAAAGCCTGAACAAGAGCGGTTAAGGTATGCTAAATTATCTCTGCGTCATCATGAGAGAAGTTTTGGTTAGCGATCGCTAATCCAGATATAACGAGAACCTGGACGGCAATAGCAAGACTAAAAACTACCAGAAACATCCAGTTAACCCACTATCTCTACCTCACAATCTTGTGCTACTATTGTTAGACTGACGCTGTTGACTCCTTAAGCTATCAAGCGGTAAGCAAAAAGGCTTTCTAGTGTGGGTATGGCGGCATAGCCAAGTGGTAAGGCAGAGGTCTGCAAAACCTCCACCCCCGGTTCAAATCCGGGTGCCGCCTTTAACAAATTATCTGTCTCCGCTAACAATTTAATGTCCGTTTTGAGGCATCTTACATCAGTTACAACCCTTGCTTTGCAAGGGTTTTATTATTTTTATGTGCAGGCTGAAAATATCAAGTGGGGTAAAACTGGGGTAAATTTCAACCTTGGCTGAATATCAAAATGACTATCACTACCCTTGCCATTCATTGCCATTCTTAGCCGTATCATGTCAAATAAGGTGTAAAGGTCTAAATTGCATTGTGCTGTGGATGGTTTAGTAATTTCTCTGATTGTCCAATACCTAGAAAGTAGACGCTCTATATTTATCAATCCACAATTTTGTTATTCTGTCAATGCGTAAGTCCTATGTAATTAAACTTTTAAATTGATATGATTTCTATACCTGCTATAGCAATCCTATCTGGGTTGTGAGAAAATACGTAAGAGAGTTAAAGGTATAATTAGTAGCCATTGTAGGGGAATATCAATGTGGATGCGATCGCTAATATTATCAATTGATATTAAGCAGATTTAGGTTGCTGTTTACGGTGCTTTGTTGTCGTTTTTTTGACTATCGGGTAGCGAATTCTACGCTGTCGTGGTTTTCCTCGTTCCCAACCTAGAGTATGGAGTATCGATTTACTCCATTTTTAACTCAAAAGTTCGGCGTTGGGAATTGATGGGGTGATTTTTTCACGCACAGTTGCAAAGGCTCAACCCAATCTACACAGATCGCGGTGCGACAAAGTTTGAAATACCTCAACACGATACTCAAGTACCTCAACACGATACTCAAGTACCTCAACACGATATTCAAGTACTTCAACACGATATTCAAGTACTTCAACATGATACTCAAGTACCTCAACACGACTTTTAAGTACTTCAACACGATATTCAAGTACCTCAACACGATATTCAAGTACTTCAACACGATATTCAAGTACCTCAACATGAATTTTAGGTATCTGTTGCTTATACTAAATTGCTTTAGTTGTCATTTTTAACACAATATTGAAAGCGATCGCTTGCAACTTATCCTTAAAACCCCACTTGCAAACCTCTCCCCCACAGGGCTAACGTGTATACACAAGTCTGAAGTCATTGATAAATATCGGTTTTACCTCACCCTAACCCTCTCCGTATGTATTAGCTACGGTGTACAGACAAGTCTTTGAGAGTGGCCTCATAGGCTTTTGATCCCCCCAACCCCCCTTAAAAAGGGGGGCAAAAGTCTCTTAAAGTTCCCCAATTTATCGGGGGATTTAGGGGGATCTCTAACGATTTTGGGTTTGTACAAAGATGTGTGTACACCGTAGGTATGTATTGGGGAGGGAACCAGATTTCTTATTTCCACCCTTTTTAAGGGGGGTAATTTGACTTGTGTGTACACCGTAGCCTCCACAGGGAGAGAGGCTTTGATTATTGCTCCCCAACGCTAGTAGGGAAGGGGTTGGGGGTTATATCTGAGAGAAAGTTGCACACGGCGTAAAGGACTTCCAAGTAATAAAATATCCCAATATTTCTTGTAGGATGGGCATTTTGCTCGTCCTGTAAACTGGGCGGGCAAGATGCCCAGCCCACAAGATTGAATAATTTATTTATTAGAGTTCCCTAAGGTAATAAAACAAAAACTTCCGTCATGTTTTGATTGTAGTCAAACTGTAATAACTGCTCCATTTTGACCATTTACTCCTTATCCCTTTATGG
Organism: Nostoc sp.; assembly: GCF_036917465.1. Taxonomy (GTDB): domain Bacteria; phylum Cyanobacteriota; class Cyanobacteriia; order Cyanobacteriales; family Nostocaceae; genus Nostoc. The sequence goes on along the minus strand of NZ_JBALDL010000068.1, from coordinate 32,364 downwards.
GTAAAGTATTCTGAATTCTGAATTCTGACTCCTGTTTATTTCTAAGTTTGCAGAATTGTACAACGATCTTAGACGATTGTCATATTGGTTAGCCTTGAAGATTCTTAGAATGAAGCTAAAGCAATGAAATAAGAATTCTAGTTTGTTTAAGCGTAGAAGGAGTCACTCGCCTCAGAATTCCAATTAGAAGAGGAAGTCGTATGACAAATGAATCCCATATAAACAGAGATGATCGCCCGTTGAGAATTAGTGAAACAGCACACCAGAATCACGAAGAACTGTTTCCAAACCACAAATCTACGCTGAAAATAAGCGATCCAGAGTTAATCGAGATATTTGATAACTTTGCCTTCGACGAAGTTCTTGCTCATAGCAAGATGGATACAAAGACAAGAGTCATGCTCATTCTGGCATCTATGATTGGTAGTCAGGCTTTGAGCGAATTCAAAATAATGATCGGCGTAGCGCTCAATGTTGGAGTAACGCCCGTTGAAATCAAAGAGATCGTGTATCAGGCGGTGGCGTACGTGGGTATGGCAAAAGCATTTGACTTTATTCATGCCACTAATGAAGTGCTGTCTAGTAGGGGCATTCAATTACCTTTGGACGGGCAATCGACCACCAGTCAGGAAACACGCTACGATAAGGGGTTGACAGTACAGAAAGCCATATTCGGTGAGACGATCGATCAAATGTATGAGCGATCGCCGAAAGACCAACTGCACATTCAAAGGTTTCTTTCTGCCAACTGCTTTGGCGACTATTACACCCGAAACGGTCTCGACATAAAAATCAGAGAACTGGTAACACTTTCTATCCTCATCGCCTTAGGTGGAGTTGAATCGCAGATAAAAGGACACATTCAAGGCAATCTGAATATTGGAAACGACAAGGAAAGACTACTGTGTTTGATTACACAATTGTTGCCCTGGGTTGGATATCCCCGAACACTGAACGCCTTGAAATGCTTGAACGAACTGATGCGTGAGGGACAGTAATTAATGATGTTTAGATTTGTCATGCATGGTGACGAATGCTGGAAGATCGCAAAAAGTGACATCTGCTGAGAATCGATATGGCATCCCTGAAATCTTAATAATCGAGGTGGAACCTCAAAGGAGTACTAATGCAAAAGCGCAAACTTGGAAACAGCAATTTAGAAGTCTCGGCTATTGGGTTGGGCTGCATGGGAATGAGCTTTTCCTATGGTCCGCCCAAAGACATACAGGAGATGACTGCTCTTTTGGGAACCGCCGTCGAACGCGGCGTTACATTTTTTGACACCGCCGAGGTCTACGGCCCGTTCACAAACGAAGAGCTTGTGGGTGAAGCCCTCGCTCCTTTCCGGGAGCAAGTGATCATCGCCACCAAATTCGGATTCGACCTGAGTCCTAATTCTGATCCCCGTGGCATGAAGGGTTCACCAGGACTGAATAGCCGACCAGAGCATATCAAGGAAGTCGTGGAAGGCTCGCTCAAGCGACTTAAGGTCGAGACAATTGACCTGCTTTATCAGCATCGGGTTGATCCGAACGTGCCGATCGAAGACGTGGCAGGAGCGGTGAAGGAACTTATTCAGTCAGGTAAGGTGAAGCACTTCGGACTTTCTGAAGCCGGCGTGCAAACGATCCGTCGCGCGCACGCCGTTCAGCCGGTCACTGCTCTCCAGAGCGAATACTCGCTGTGGACGAGGACTCCTGAGAAGGAAGTGATACCGACTCTTGAGGAGCTGGGAATCGGCTTTGTCCCTTATAGCCCTCTGGGTAAAGGTTTTCTCACTGGCAAGATGGACGAAAGCACGACCTTCGACAACTCCGACTTCCGCAGCACCCTCCCTCGCTTCACGCCTGAGGCTCTGAAAGCGAATCAAGCCTTGATTGATCTGCTTGGCGCGATCGCCCAACGGAAGCAGGCGACACCTGCTCAGATTGCGATCGCTTGGCTGATGGCTCAGAAGCCTTGGATTGTTCCAATCCCAGGAACTACGAAACTGCATCGCTTAGACGAAAACATCGGGGCAGTCTCAGTCGAACTCACGCCCGACGATCTGCATGACATTGATGACACCGCCTCCAAGATCACGGTGCAAGGAGCTCGATATCCCGAAAAGCTGGAGCAAATGACCGGTCGTTGAGCCTCGATGAAGGATAAAACACAGTGGAGTGCTTTTACTAGTATTTAAAGATGCGATCGCACTCATACTAAGCTAAAACACATTTAATTTGCAGATTAAAATTTGATCGATATCTTGTGAGGTGGGCAACATGAGCATCCTGATGATGCAGGTTAAATGCCGATTAGCTTAAACAACAGCATCTGAGTGCGTAGGCGTATCCCATCGTAGACATCGCATTCAGATGCAGCATTTTTGTTTAACTGACTGTAATCACTGTTCCCAGACTCTCATTCGCCAATCTATCCACCGCACATACGGCATAAGTTCCCGCTTGTTGGACAGTTGCGAAGGTTGTGCCAGCAGACAAAATTCGCGCAATTGTCCAAGTATCGCCAGTTTGCCGATAAAGTGTCCAAGAACGAACTGGTTGATTATCTCCAGGCTGCCAACTCAGTTTGCGGTTATTGACTTGTAATCCAATGGGTGCAGATGGTGGTGTTGTATCTTGCCAAGGCAAAGTTGGCGGTAGCGCAGGTTTGTTATAAAGCAGACTTTGGAATTTATCAGCTATGCCCTGACTGTTTTGCGTCAAAACAGCGAGATTAAAAAAGATATTCCCCAGTGACAACCGTCCAGCTTGGCTACGACTAATTTTCACCTGTTTTTCAATCTCATCACTCTCTCGACTCTTGTTGCTTGGTTCTGTCAAATTGTTACCAGCATAAACGTGTCTTTGCTTTGTATTTACCTGTGTCCACCACTGTAGCAACGCCGAATAACTTTGTTGTGTTTGGTCTGTGCGCCAGTAAAGTTGAGGCGCAATATAATCAATCCAACCTTCTTCTAACCATTTTTTTGAGTCGGCATATAGCACATTGTAAGCATCCAACCCAGTAATACCAGTGGGTTGTCCAGGGCGATAAATCCCAAAGGGACTAATACCAAATTTCACGTCCGATTTGGTTGTTTTAATTCCCTGCCAGAGGCGCTGTACCATTGTGTTAACATTGTCGCGTCGCCAGTCGCCAAGGCTGAGTGTACCACCGCTTGCTTTATATACAGAGTATGTTTTTTCATCGGGGAAAGACTTCCCCTCGATGGGATATGGATAAAAATAATCATCTAAGTGAATGCCATCAACATCGTAGCGCTTCACTACGTCAAGAATTACGTTGTAAGCTCTGTCTTGAACTATTTTCAGTCCTGGATCCATCCAGCGTTGAGTTTTCCACAAATAAACGCTTTCTGGATTGGTAGCTGCTATGTGGGGACGGACTGTTTTAGCTGGATCGGTGGAAGTGCTGGCGCGGTAGGGGTTAAACCAAGCATGAAGTTCAATATTGCGTTTGTGACATTCTGCGATCGCAAACGCTAAAGGATCGTAAAATGGTTCTGGTGCTTTCCCCTGAGTTCCTGTAATCCAAGCACTCCAAGGTTCTAATTGCGATTCATATAAAGCGTCTCCCTCTGGTCGCACCTGGAAAATGAGCGCATTAAAGTTTAGCGTTTGTAATTTAGTAATAATTTCAGTGAGTTCAGCTTTCTGTTGAGCAACAGGAAGTCCCGCTTTGGAAGGCCAATCACCATTCCACACAGATACTACCCACGCCCCCCGGAATTCCCGACTATGATTAACCTTAACGCTACCGACAGGTACAGGTGTTGGGATTGGTGTTGGGATTGGGATTGGTATTGGTATTGGTGTTGGTGTTGGCGGCTGCACTAAATAAATAGAGGCAATTTTTTCAGCAAGCCCTAAATACACCAAAGCTTGATAAATAATTACTGCTACATCTGCACGGGTGGCTGCAAGATTGGGGTTGAGTAATTTGATATTTGGGTGACTAACCACTAATCTAGCGCTTGTGGCAATAGCTATTTGATTTCTACCATACGCAGGAATCTGAATAGAATCTTGATAAATTTGTGGGAGTGCTGAGACGAGATCGGGTTTAACTTTAGTGGCAATTTCTAAGCCCGCTACCAAGGAAATTAAAACTTCTGCCCTAGTAATTCGTTCGGCGGGGCGGAAACTTTTATCAAGAAAACCGCTAATAAATGCTTTTTCGTAAGCTGTTTGAATGGCAGCTGCTGCCCAATAATTTGTGGGTACATCAACAAAGGGGATATATTGCCGCTTCTTGCTAATTGTGCCAAATGCATTGGCGACGATGGCGGCAAATTCAGCGCGGGTGAGCGAGTTATCGGGGCGATATGTGCCATTAGGCGACCCACTGAGAATACCACGTTGGGCTAAGGCTGTAATAAATAAGCGTGCCCAATGGTTTTGAATATCCGAGAAGGAAGTAGCAATAGATACCATTGTTGATTGCAGCTAGCTGGCCTTGATTTTGATTTCCTTAGTTAATTTAACAATTTTCTTGGCGTAGGCATAGCCAGCCGTAGGCATCGCTGCTGCAATCTCTTAGTAAACTTTGTTTGGAAATTGGGAATTGGTTTTCCATCTGACTCACTTGCTCGATTCTCAATACTGTTCGGTTCAGTCAACAGACGCGATGAATCGCCGTCTCTACAATAATCAGTTTTTCGTAGAGACGGCGATTTAGCGTCTTTGTAATATTTATCGCATCCTTACGATCTAGAATTTGCATCAAAAACCTTAACCGAACCGTATTGCCCCTACTTCCATCTACTAAGTAGGATTGGCAGCTTGATCGGGAGGATTTGAGGTAGAACGAGCGTTTAACGATAACATCACGCGGGAAATGCCACTGAAAATAATGCTGATACCAACTAGTGTGCCGAGAAGCCAGGGTGCATTGAAGGGCCATTGGAACCAAATCATTGCGCCTAAGACTAGCGTAATAATGCCATTACTTAGTATCCACGTCCAATTTTGTTGTGGACGTAACTGGAATGCCAGAATTAACTCGAATGTACCTTCAGTTAGCAAAAAGGTTCCAAGCAACAGAGTCAGTGTGAGAATACCCGTAAAAGGATAAACAAACAGCATTATACCCGTTGCAATATAAAGTCCGCTCAATAGAAGTTTCCAAATAAAACCTCCGCGATCGCGGGTTTGAGTAGCATACACTAGTTTTGTAAATCCGGCGAAAATCAAAATTGCTGCAATCCAAGTTTCGGCGAATAGTGTGGTGAAATTAGGCACTGCGATCGCAATCACCCCCACAATACTCAGGAGAACACCAGTTATCAGCGCTCCATTAACATCCTTGTTAGTATTTCTAGAAATGTCAGTTGTCATATAAACTTTTCCCTAACTCTACAATTACGTTAGAGAATTTCTCAGTCACAGAATAGAACCCTAAGATAGACTCATGGGTATTAAATTTCAGCAGTTACTAACTCTTATAAAAGTTTTGCAAGACTGCTTAGGCGTTCATAAACAGAGATGAGGCGATCGCCTTCAAGTTCAACAGAAGTACTAGGATAATTCTGAATGGCTCCAAGGAGTGTAACTTGACCATTTTGTTGAATAGATGCACTTAAAGCACTTCGCAGCGCCTGCTGATCTAATTGTCCAGTGGAAGGGTGAACTACCTCACCAATTTGGTTAACTAAAATTGGCCCTGCCCAGCTAGACAGCAAGTTATTTAAAAAAGCAGGATCGGCTTTTATTGGGGCTTTTAAGGCTTTACGAGCTACTTCTGGGTCTTGTTTTGCAGCATCCAAATAAGCTTTTAATGTCGGGGTAGTTTTGCCAGTTTCTGTAAACTGACTTAATTCTTGAACAGATATTTGCCCCTGAAAAGTACCATACTTTAAAACAACTTGTTCGGCAGCATTAGCATTAGTACTTGAGAGGAGAACAATAGCACCTACGCCTAAAGCTGCTGTTTGACTGAGCAATTTAGTAAATTTGCTATTGTTTAATCGAGTGAAAATTTGAGAAATCTGCATTTTGTCGAACTTTTTATAATGGTGTGGAGCATACGTAGGCAGAAAATGCCCAAGCGTTATATTATTTTACAAAAATTTCTGCTGTAGGGGCGTAAAACTGTATCTCCCTACAGCCAACTTGTTGCAAAGACTTTTTCATCTTGGCTTGGTTTATAGCCATTTTTCCACCTGTACTTCCAGTCCATAATTTTAAAGGCAGATATACTGCAATTTGATTTCCTAGTTGCTCATAGTAGGCGCTTAATGGAAAATGACACTCCTGCTATAGGTTCAAGAGGCTGTTTCTGAGGGTACAAATTTAATTTTAAGGCAATCAGGAGTTGCGATCGCAAATATAACAATCCTATTTGATTTGCTCTGCACGTAGAGGCTCAGATCCCCGACTTCTTGAAGAAATCGGGGATCTGGGATGGCAAATATAATAAATATGGCTATCATGTGCGATCGCTGTTGCAATATCTTAATAAATTTTCACCTAACTGGCGGTTGTGTAACAGTTCTACATGGACTTGGTGCGTCTGATTGTAAAACAACGCCAAAACGGTTGAGTTGGGAGGAGTTTAGCAATACTATTGCTGGCAAAGGTTTTAAATTTGATGGAACTGAGGTAGTTACGGCTGGGGTATTAGTATTAGCTGGAGTTTGTGTATTTTTAGTGGCGCGGACTCGCATAGACACCGAAAAATTTCCAGAAGCAGGTTTGGGATTTGGTTTTGTCTCAATAACTTGTAAAAAAGCTCCAGAGGGAAGTGATTGGTTATTTCCCAAGGAGATTTTGATTGTTGGTTTTAATTACCCAGCCAGGAGAAAGATTATCAAGCGATCGCGCTGCGGGTGTCGATTCGATGGTAGGGTTAGCAGTTGGTGTGGGATTGGAAAAAATTGGAAATGGCGATCGCAGTTCCTTCACGAACAATCCTAAAAGACCTCCTACTACCACAAGTATTAACGGAACTATCCACTGTTGATGTACTCGCCATTTTCAACCTCTAATTGTGGTTAATGCTTAAATTATCATAAGTATCTTATACAATCCAACTAGTAATAATTCCGGTCTGGATTGTCGTAAATAGGTATTTTGACGATACAGCGCTTCCGGCTATTATGCAATACAGTTTTCCTCTTGCCCCTCTTCTATCATAGCTTTCAGCTTTGAGAATGTACCTCATAGCTGCCGTAAGTGCTGTATAAATAGCGTGCTAGGAGTAGAAAGCATCCTGCAAAGTAAAAATAGATACTATCGCTGACTACAGCAAGCTAGGCTTGATTTTGATTTACTCGGTTAATTTAGCAATCCGAGGGCGATCGGATCTGGGTGTCATATAAAATTTTACAGTTGCAGAATTTGTTTGATTTTATATTTCCATGATTAAAAGTTTTGTCTACACAGAATATTCACTCTCAATCAATATCTCTATAGATATAAATACAAGAAGTAATTTTAATATAATTCCATCTGTAGACTCACGCAATTTAAACTAAAAAAGTTGATACTGAAAAATAACTTTACGATCATAAAATCTGGTTGTAATCAAAAATTATAGTCCAGTAGCAAATAGACAAAAGAGTACAAACAATGGCAACTTCTACAGACCGCTCTCAAGAGATTCAAAAACTGCATGAACTAATCAAAGGTATTGATTATGGGATGTTTACTACAGTCGATGATGATGGAAGTTTGCATAGTTACCCCATGTCAAAAAGTAGTGAGATTAACTCTGAAGCCACACTCTGGTTCTTTACTTATGCTGCTTCTCATAAAGTGACTGAAGTTGAACACCATAAACAAGTAAATGTTAGTTTTTCGTCATCCGAACAGCAGCGATACGTTTCTATCTCAGGGACATCAGAACTTGTTAAAGACCGCAATAAAATGCGAGAATTATGGAAGCCAGAACTTAAAACCTGGTTTCCTAAAGGATTGGACGAACCCGACATTTCTTTGCTTAAGGTGAATATTAACCAGGTTAATTACTGGGATAGTGCATCAAGTTTTAAGTCGACAAAAATTAGTTTTTGACACAATTTTAAATTATTCGTAATTCGTAGTTGAAAAATGAATTACTAATTACGAATGATGTAAATAAATGTGATTATTAGAGTTAATTGGCAAAAATTAAGTATTTTTAATTAACAAAAAGAATGATAAGCAAAAGAAATGCAAGCGTTGCGCGATCGCCGCGCCCAATATGCTGCTGATGGGCGTTTAGAACTATTCAAAAGTTCTAAGCAGTTCGATGCCGATGAAGGTAGAATTCAGCATGGCTTTCCACCTTAAAGCCAAGTGCAGACATGAGGTTAGAGACTGGGGACTTAGTTGACCAACAATCAAGGGCTTGTTTTGGCAAGCCAAATCAATATTACTCCATGAAGTAAGGAAACGAAATTTATGCCTTACAAACAAGTTGCAGACTTACCTGATTCAGTCAAAGATAACTTACCCAAGCACGCTCAAGAAATTTTTCGGGCTGCATTTAATAATGCTCAAGAAGAATATGGGGAAGAAGAAAGTGCTTTTCGTGTTGCTTGGAGTGCAGTAAAGCGCGATTATGAAAAAGGCAGCGATGGACACTGGCATAAAAAATCAGAATAGCTCAGATTGCATTTAACAGTTATTATTGATGCTGCACAAAAAATCTTTGTTAAGAAGGAAGTTTGGTCTTATGAATTACCTTGTTGCAGTTTTACAAGATCGAATACAAGTAGAAGCCGCCTACTCTGCTCTCGAAAAAGCAGGCTTGCCAACTTCACAAGTCAATATTTTGGGCGATGGTTATTTAAGTGCTGATGAATTTGGAATGATTGATCCCGACAAGCAAAACCGCAAACAATCAACTCGGCTCTTTTGGTGGCTTGTACCCTTTGGGTTTTTTGCAGGTTATGCCTTCAACTATCTTACAGAAATTGAAATATTTCCCCAGTTTGCTCGATTTGGCAATGAATTTCTCGCTGGGATATTAGGAGCTATAGCCGGTGCTTTGGGCGCTAGTTTAATCGGTGGAGGAACCGGCATAACAGTTGGCAGTGGTGATGCTTTACCCTATCGTAACCGTCTGAATGCTGGTAAATATTTAATTGTAGTTACTGGGAATCAAGATTTAACAAGCGAAGCTACGCGCGTACTCCGTGAATTTGAACCAGAAAATATTCAAGGCTATACAGACTATTCACAAAAAAGCAAACTTTTGAGGAATTAAGTATCTACATCGGGTTCAACGCCGAGCGATGTCTAACGACAAGCCACTTCGTGTCTACGCAATTGTGCAATCAACCGTTCAGCCCGTTGTCTTTCTTGTTCTGTAGAAGTCAATACCCAGCACCCTGTCCAATCATACCAGCGTAACGACGGCTGTTCTACATCTTGATAGCGTCCCTGCCAAACACCTAAGCCTAATTCTAGTTTCGTACATGGTTGGCAATACATCTTTTGGCGATCGCGGCGGGTCGGTTTGATACATCATAAAGTAGTCGTGATGATGAAACTCTCAGTTCTATTATGATTCAATTGTTTTTGAGTAACTCAAAAACGTAAAATTATTGTAGTGCGGGCATCTTGCCCGCGTCGCATATACAAATTAAAGACGCAACAGCTTATGACTTGTAAATAGGATGGCACGTTTTACTAAGAGCGATCGCGCATCTAATAAATAAAGTTAGATCCCCGACTTCTTTAAGAAGTTGGGGATCTGAACACCGCAAATTTTCACAAATATAGCGGTTCTCAGTTACATAGAATACAGACCTAACCCCCAGCCCCTTCCCTACAAGGTAAGGGGAGCAAGATTCAAAGCCTCTCTCCTTTTAGGAGAGAGGTCAAAGTGTATTGCATCCAAACGAGAAGCGCTATAAATTCAGGACTGGCGATAGCAGGCAAACTCCATTGAAAAAGTTGCCATACCAGAAGTAAGCGATCGCAATTCTGTAGAATATCCAAACATTCGCGCCAGCGCCACTTCTGCCCGAATCACCGTGTATCCTTGCATTGTCTCGGAACCCAACAACAAACCCCGACGGGAGGATAAATCACCCTGAGCTCTTCCCATAAACTCGTTGGGTGTTTCCACCTCAATAAGCATGATGGGTTCCAGGATGTAGGGTTTGGCTTTAGCGATCGCACTCTCAATTGCTTGATGAGATGCTGACCGGAAAGCCAATTCTGAAGAGTCAATTGGGTGATAGGAACCACCATCCAAAACGACTTTCACCCCAGTTACCGGATAGCCTTCCAGCTTTCCTGATTCCATCGCCTCACGGAAACCCTTCAGTCATTTCCACCAGGTCAATCACTGCCTGGAATTGGTCTTCACTGCCGATAGGATACTGGAGCAATATTGCATTGAGTTGCAAGCGATCGCGTATTCCCTGTACTACACGAAATGGATTTGCTCCCATCCGATCCATTTTGTTAATGAACGCCAAGCGCGGCACACGGTAGCGCTTCATTTGCCGATCCACCGTAATAGACTGAGATTGCACACCCGCCACAGCGCACAGCACCATGACCGCCCCATCCAATACGCGCAGGGCGCGTTCTACTTCAATGGTGAAATCTACGTGTCCCGGTGTATCAATCAAGTTGATTTGGGTGTCGTACCATTCACAAGTAGTAGCAGCAGAGGTAATGGTAATGCCATGTAATTTTTCCTCCGGCATAAAGTCCATCGTTGCACCCTTGCCACCTCCCCGCACTTCCTCAATAGCGTGGATTCTGCCCGTGTAGAAGAGAATTCGCTCTGACAGCGTAGTTTTACCAGAATCGATGTGGGCAGAGATACCAATATTTCGGATGCGTGTTCGGGGAATCATAAAATTTCCTTTTGTTCAAGCGACAAACAGCCACCAGTTATGTGGTGATATATTTTGTATTATGTCTGTAGTATAAACAAAGACAAGGTTGATAATACAGAAAAACCGTTGATTGTTGCCCTAGCTGACGTTTAGAATAGGTATTCAAGCGGAGGAAATAAAAGCTTGAAATTGATATTGGTAGCTCCCGACTCTTTGTTGTGTGCAGCCTTTCAACAGAATTTTAATTATTTACCCAATGTAGAAATAGTGAATGACTATTTCGAGTGGTTGCCAGATTTTGATTGTATGGTCAGCCCTGCGAACTCTTTCGGCATGATGGATGGTGGCATAGATGCGGCAATTATCCGTTTTTTCGGCCCTTCCTTAATGGCAAGAGTCCAGCAACGCATTCTTGAGGATTATTTGGGCGAACAGCCTGTGGGAACATCAATGATTGTGGAAACAGGTCATCACAAACATCCTTTTTTAGCTCATACTCCTACGATGCGAGTTCCCATGATTATTGCTGGGACAGATATTCCTTATATTGCAATGTGGGCGATGCTGCTGACAGTTCGCCACCATAACCAACACGCTAGCCAAAAAATTAACACCATTGCCTGTCCTGGATTGGGTACAGGAATAGGACGAGTGCCATATACTGAAGCTGCTAGACAGATGGCCTTAGCTTACGATCATTTTCTGTATCCACCCAAGTATCTTAATTGCATAGTTGCGGCTGAAAGACAACTTCAGATATGGGAAGGAGGAGATTTTAGGTAAAGTTTAAACAACGCCCTAGCGTATTATATTGCTGGGGCAATCGCTAATCTTCTACTCTATGCCAAATAAACACTTTTATCACATTGGTTTTGGGCAAGATGATTTAGGTTCATCACCTCCCAGCATTGCTTTATTATCTGGCGACCCGGAGCGATCGCATCTAATTGCCCAAACTTATTTCCAAGATGTCCGCCTATTGTCAGAAAATCGCGGACTCAATAGCTACGTGGGATACTTACCAAATCGTCGCAGCATCTTATCAGCCACTAGCGGTATGGGTGCGCCTTCATTAAGCATTGTGGTGAATGAGTTAATCCAAGTAGGAATCCGGCAGATTATTCGCATTGGAACTTGCGGATCGATTCAACCTTATATACCAGTTGGTAGTGTTGTTATTAGCAGTGCAGCATTGTGTCGCCAAGGTGCAGCAAATGATATTGCGCCTGTGGAATATCCAGCCGCAGCCGATCCGTTTTTGACAGTTGCTTTAGCTAAAGCCGCGCGAGAATTAAAGGTTGAACATTACATAGGAATTACGGCATCAGTTGATACTTTTTACGAAGGGCAAGAACGTACTGATTCAGCGAATCCAAATTTAATGCGATCGCTGCATGGTATTACAGAAGAATATCAGCGCTTAAATATCTTGAATTATGAGATGGAATGCGGCACGCTTTTTAAAATGGCAGGTGTATATAATTTTGCTGCCGCTGCTGTTTGCGGTGTAGTCGCTGGGCGGACTGTGAGTGAAAATATCATCTTAGAACAGAGAGATATTGCCGTTAAAAATGCGATCGCAACTGCTGTACATGCAGCAGCAACCTTTGAATAAGCTCAAAAATGTATCTTATCTAAGGGATTTCCAAGGAATAAATTATCCCAAAAAACGAACCACAGAGACGCAGAGAACACAGAGAGAGGATAAATTAAGAGGATTTTTGTGCCAGTTTTGGGATATTTTTTTATTTGGAAGTGCCTAACTTCTGAGGATGCCAGATTGAATCTGCTCTAAGAGGATGTTTGAAAAGCATTTCGCTGTGATTTTAGGTACTTAGCGATCCCCCCTAACCCCCCTTAAAAAGGGGGGAACCGGAATCAAAGTCCCTTTTTCTAAGGGGAGCCACTGCGGTCTTGGGGTCTCCCCAAATGGAGTAGGCGTGGATTTAGGGGGATCTAAAAGTATTTGATACATCACTAAAAAATTTTCAAACATCCTCTAAGTAGTTTTATCATGTCTTTATCTAATCTTTAATTCATCAATCAGTAATTATAGGTAAGATGTATTAAGTAAAATGCCATTTTATCTGATGGAGACACATAAATAAAAAACTTCATTAACTAGCTTTAGAGTAAAAAAGTTGTGTGGATATACTAGACATAATATATTAGGCAAAAAAAATAACTAAAACAATGCAATATATTTGAAGTTTGTGAAAGATAAGTTCATAAAAATTGCGTTTTTTATGAAAAACATGTGTTTGTAGTACTAATTATTATAGCTATTATAATAAATTTATCTATTAAAGAATATCAGCAAAATTGGAGATAAATATAATATGAAGAATGCTTGTAGGCGTTGGATTAAGACGGTTAACCTAGCTGCGATGTCTACGACGGGCTACGCCTACACACTAATCCCGACACTAATATTTTTAGCATTCTCTCATCAGGCAATAGCTGACGATCCAGGAGTATGTTACATGGTAACTTCCTCTGGTAAAACCGTTGAATTAGAAAGGCTTTGTGGCAATATAGCCGCACCTTCAGACGACAGAGTTTTTCGAGTTTCAATCAAACGCCGCTTTGGTGGAACTCCTGTAATTGACGTTACCTTTAATAACAAAAAAACCTTTGAAATGATTGTAGACACAGGTGCTAGTGGAACCATTATCACTCAAAGTATGGCGAATACACTTGAACTCCAGGCTACAGGTACAATGCAAGCTCAAATTGCCGATGGTAGCGAGGTAGAATTTCCAACCGGTAAGATAAAATCTGTTGCAGTCGGTGGAGTTACAGCTAATAATCTTCAGGTAGCGATCGCACCTAAAGCCAGTATCGGCTTACTGGGCCACGATTTCTTTGGCAGCTATGATATTAAGATTCTGGAGAAAGAGGTCGAATTTCATCACCGTTAATCCTCACAGGACATTCCGAAATTGCTCTAATATTCGCTGTCGCACTCGTTCTATCACTACTTCTTCCTCAGCAGATAGCCCATCAAATAACATTTCATATATAAATGGTACACCCAACTCTAACTCCGATAAAAGTTGACGCTGGCTAAAGACATCTTGTGGTTTCCCTTCTAACATCAGTCGCCCTTTATCCATAACAAAAACCCAATCTGCCCATCGATAGACTAAATCTAAATCATGGGTTGCCATCAATAAAGTAGTTTCATCTTGATGAATTTTTTTCATCATTGCTATTAAGTTGCGAGTATGTTTGATATCTAAATAAGCTGTTGGTTCATCCAGCACCAAAAGTTCTGGCCGCAGTACCATCACATCTGCTATGGAAACTCGCTTCTTTTGTCCTAAACTCAGATGATGTACTGGTCTTTCTGCTAAACTAGTCAGACCAAATTCAATTAATGCTTGTTCTACCCGATCTTTAATTTCGGCTTCTGGTAAACCCAAATTACACAAACCGTAAGATATATCTTCTTCAACAATAGAAGCTACTAATTGTTGTTCTGGATCTTGAAATACTAGCCCAACCTTCTGCCGTAAGTTACTAAGATAATTTCGGTTATAACTTAATGGTTCACCGCGCCAACGGACAATACCAGAATTAGGTTTATATAGACCATTAGCTAATAAAAACAGTGTCGTTTTACCACAACCATTTTGACCAATCAATGCACACCTTTTTCCAGATGGGATCTTCAGAGTTAGACCATTCAAAGCTGATTGCTGTGTGCCAGGATAGGTGTAATATACCTGTTCAAATTCGAGTAAATATTCCTGCATTCCGCCAAAAGTCCAATCCTATTAATACTACACAGCCTAAAATAGCTTCGATGATATATCGCCCTTGAGGATGATAACGGCGGGGATGCCAAACTCGAAATTCACTCACAAAACCCCGTGATTCCAGTCCGAGAGAGAACTGACTATATCGTTGTAAGGTTCGCTGTAATAGTTGTCCGATTAGTAGTGCTAAACTTTTCATCCCGCTACGCCAAGTGCGGTAGCCACCACGGGAATTTTGCGCCGTTAACAATTCAGTAGCTGTGTTTAGCAGGATGAAAATAAACCGATACATTAGTAATAACAAATCGCTCAAAAGCACAGGAAATCGTAAGTAACGCAGAGTTTGTAATATCTCGGTGAAAGGGACAGTTAACATGAGAAAATATAAACAAGAAACAGAAGCTAATGCTCTGGTTAAAATTCCCAATGCTTGGATACTGCCACTATGACTGATATAAATATAGAAATGTCCGAGACTGAATCCATACCACGAGTCTAATTGCACCTTGGGCAAATCAGTAATTGCAACTCCATTCACCATCAAGGCTGGTAAACTTGTCAAACAAAAAACTATGGTGAACATTAACAGGCGAAAATAAACACCAACCGGAATTCTTGCATAAATAACTGTCCAAACACTCATCCAAAGCGCGATCAAAATTTGCACTAGCGGATGGGTAACAAGGGAAATTGCAAGAGTAGTAAATGCAAAAATTATTTTATGTTCTGGTGGTAATCTTCGCAGTCGATTTGTGTAAGCTAAAGTGTCTAGTTGCAAGCTCATTCTTCACGTTTTTGTTGTTGGGAACGTCCTTTATACAACCCAATTGCATAACCGACTACTCCCGCACCTAAAGCCGCTTGCGAAGCAAATAACAAGCTTGCCACTTCACTACTAGGAGGTTCAAACAATGATTTAAACCAGGGTTGATATCCAGGTTGGATTTCAGTAATTGCTTTTTTAGCTTTGTCATCAGAACCGGCAAATTCCCCACCACGCACAAATATTAATGGTGCAACTGCTAAAGCTAAGACGGCTACTACCAACAACCAGTTACTCAGCCCTTTTTTAGATTGACTCATTACCATTTCCTCGCTTGATTAATTGCAACAGTTCCAATTCTTGAGGATTATAAGATTGCAGCCAATTCCACACCAATACAGTTAGTAATCCTTCACTAATTGCTAAGGGAACTTGAGTTATAGCAAAAATTCCGGCGAACTTGGTAAATGAAGCGATAAATCCACCAACAGGGGCAGGAAATGCTAAGGCAAGTTGAATAGAAGTGATAATATAGGTGAGTAAATCTGCGATCGCAGCTGCTAGAAATATGGCGATTTTTTGTTTACCACCCAACTTGATTGTCAGATTATATATCCAGTAAGCTGCAAACGGCCCTGCGATCGCCATCGAAAAAGCATTTGCCCCCAACGTCGTCAAGCCGCCATGTGCCAGTAACAAAGCTTGAAATAACAACACCAAGCTACCCAAAACCGTCATGGTAAGAGGGCCAAACAGCACTGCACCTAACCCCGTCCCTGTCGGATGAGAACAGCTACCTGTGACAGAAGGAATCTTCAACGCTGACAGCACAAAGGTGAAAGCACCAGCCAAGCCCAGTAGTAGTTTTAATTCTGGGTTAGCTTGGGTAATGCGAGTTAGACTACGCAATCCTAATAAAAAAAATGGTAATGCCACAACCCACCAAAAAACAGCCCACTGCACTGGTAAAAAACCTTCCATAATGTGCATGGCATAAGCAGGTTTGGGTAAACCAACTACTAAGTAAAAACTGATAACTGCCATCAGCGTTAGACTGACTAACGCCTGTTTTTTTCTTTTCATAACCTGTACCTCGCAGATTTATGTAAACGAATTGGTTCCACTCGGCGGGCATCCTGACTCACCTAATTTTGGCTCACAGTTGCGGGACAGCGCCGGATTTACACCGGACTTTCCCCCTTGCGTCCGATAGCGCAGCGTGGCGTTAGCCATTGGCTGCTCCCCATCAGAACCGATTGGAGTAACTATATCATCATTACTCAAGCATCAGGACTGCGAACAGAATAATACTATCTAAATTGTATTTAATATGCCCATGCCCAACTCAACAGCTAATGAGTAATCCAGAATTTTTACATGGACACGCTTTAGAGGATGTTTTAAAAGTCCTCTCGTTGGTAGCAAAACATTTCAGATCCCCCTAAATCCCCTTTAAAAAGGGGGACTTTGATTCCGGTTCCCCCCTTTTTAAGGGGGGCTAGGGGGGATCAACAAGTGCCTAGAATCACATCCAAATACTTTTAAAACATCCTCTTAGAGTCACGACTAAGTTATATAAGACTATAGGACTCCTATTTGATTTTTGAACAAAATTAGGTATTGTAGGGGAGCCAGTGCGTTGCGGTGAATCCAGCGCTGTAGGCGGGTTTACCGCCGTAGGCGACTGGTTAACCCGAAGGGAGGTTCCCTCCGTTGTAGCAACTGGCGTTGTAGAACGAAGTTCGTAACGCAGCATTATCAAGGGTTCGATGCCGTACTCTCCGTGGTAACACAACGCCAGTGACGCTAACGCTCAAGTCGGGAAACCCGCCCACGCGACTCGCTCCCCTACGTATCTTTTCTCCAAATCAAACCTGATTGCTATATAGGAGTAAGTAAGTTGGTCAAATTAAATATAAAACCTCACCCTGCCTCCGGCTTCCCTCTCCGATACTTTGGAGAGGGATTGAGGGTGAGGTTTGATCTTATATTTAATTACGCCTACCTACTTACAGCGTATTTCAGGTAAATGAAGTACACGGGTAGGGGCACAACATGTTGTGCCCCTACGATTATCTGTACCTCACCAAGTTGCAATCTGCTGTATATACTCCCATATTTTAAAAATAGTTCTTCTACATGGAGATTTAATTAATGTCCCTCGCTTCTACTGATAAACCCATTGATAAAAATCTTAAAGATGTTGTAAACGAAATTGAAGCGCAAAGTCCTAATTTATCAGTTTTAGCAGCACGTCAATTTCGTTATAGCTTGCGTCAAACTCCTGTAGAAGTCAATATCAAGGAACCCCGCCAGTTTAACGTCCTTGAAGAATTTATTATCCGCGCTGCTATTGAATTCCAACCCCCACCAACAGAGGATGAATTAGCCTCTATACTTGCACTGGATTCTGTATTTATTAAAACTACTACTGCAACTCTTCGTTCATTACAAACTCTATCAGCAACATCGCCAATTACAGTTACTCCTGAAGGTCGCTCATTTTATGAAAAAGGGTTTGTACCACAGCCCCCATATCCTGTGCAACTGAATGCTATTTCAGACCCTTTAGACAATGAAATAACCTTCCAATTTGAATCATTAAATGATCCAATTGTCAACCTGCCTGATTTAGCAGATTTTATAAATCTCGATCGTAGAATTACTGATATTTCTTCATTACCTCTTGAGCAAATCCAAAAAAGTATTCAGGACTCAGGTTTAGCACTTCATCTGCCAGAAGAGGGAAAGATAGTCACTTCCTGTAAAGTAGTAGCTTCGACTCAAAAAATTTGGCAAAAGATATCACTTTTCGTTATCTTTGATGCCATTGAAGATAAGTTTAGCATTCAAATAAGAAGTGGGAAGCAAATTTTAGAGTCAGCGTCAAATTTCTTAGAAGTTTTATATGCTGAAGGCAAAATATCTTTGGAAACCTTATGTGAATTGTCAACTGAAACCATAAATTTGGAATGTGAAGCTATTCGGAAACAAAAAAAACCTGAAATAGAAGCTAGGCTTGAAAAGATTCAAAATAATTCGTAATTCGTAATTATGTTTTGTGACGGGGATTTAAACCCCCAAATTTAGTTAAACCCTTTTATTTACGATAAACGAACCGCAAAGAACGCAAAGAGAAGAAATTTATGAATCGTTTTTAGGTCAGTAACGGGAATTTTTGAAAGAAAAATTGGGATATTAGCTTACTCGTATCTATAGAGTAATTGGAAATATCTATAAATATCTATAATATCTAATCAATCATCTATTCCTAAAGATTTAGAAATTATTTGCCTTTGATAACTAAAATATGCCTTTTGTCAGAAGAATAATTGCCTTTTTGTCGTTAGGGTTTACTTGTACTTAAAAAACAAGCAAATTGGCATGATAAGTTTGATTTCTAGGGCGATTAGTGAGATTAGTTCCTTGCTTAAAGGACTTCAGATAAAAAGTTTTTTGGCTGTTGTCCTAGTTGGTTTTCTAGTGCTGACAACGAATGTTAGTCCTGGGCAAAATGACAAAGCCTTAAAGGAAAGAGTTCGTGAACAGATTGAGCAAAATGATGCTCAAAGACCCAAAACAACAGGGCAGTGGAATAAAGAAGCTCGTGAAACGGAAGGTTCTCTTGGTAAAAGACTTGAGAAGATTGGAGGAGAGTCAGCAGAAGCCCTTAAAGAATTTGGCTCTGGGTACGTAGAGGGCGCTCAGAAAACTGCTAGCGATGTCGGGAATAGCGCAGCACAGACAGGCAAAAATATCTCTAACCAAGTTGGACGCTAAATGCGTTTCAATATTCTATTGGCATTGACGCACCCACCCCTAAAAGGGGTGGGATTTATGGGATTATACGCCAAGGTCAAAGATAGATAATTTGGAAAACCACATCTATGGTAGGGGTAATTTATGATTGTCCTTACAGCCCTGGTCTATTTCCCATCAAAGAATGATTAATAAAGACCTGAAACGACATACTTACATAGAATATAGCCCACTTTATGCACTTCAAAACGCAACACATAGAATCTTACAAAGAGATGGAAGGCTGCTGGTGGGTGATACATACTGGAGAATATCAACAAAGCGTAAGAAAGTTAGCAGTCGGTTAGATAGGCGGATTTGCCGAGAGCAAACTAAATTGTTGTAGATTCAAATAAAATATGTGAGATAGGTAACTATCTTGCTCAAATATATAAGAAGAGATATCAGTGAAGACAACGCTATTCCTCAATCCTCCTTCCTTCGATGGGTTTGATGGCGGTGCTGGTTCCCGATACCAAGCCAAGCGCGAAATTACATCGTTTTGGTATCCTACATGGCTAGCGCAACCTGCGGCGCTTGTACCTGGTAGCAAGCTGGTAGATGCACCACCACATGGTCAGACCGTGGACGATGTGCTGCAAATAGCTAAAGATTACGAATTAATTATCATGCACACTAGTACACCATCACTAGCTAATGATGTTAATTGTGCCGAAGCTATTAAAGCTGCGAATCCAAATGTACAGATTGGTTTGGTGGGCGCTCATGTGGCAGTCTTACCAGAAGAGACTTTACGGGATAACCAAGTTATTGACTTTGTGTGCCGCAATGAATTTGACTATACCTGTAAAGAACTAGCAGAAGGTAAACCCTGGGAAGAAATCAAAGGACTAAGTTACCGCGATCGCTTTTCACAAATCCGCCATAATGAAGAGCGTCCGTTAATTCACGATTGGGATGCTATGCCTAGTGTCCTGCCAGTTTACGCAAGTGATTTAGATATTAGTAAGTATTTCATTGGTTATCTCCAACATCCTTATATTTCGTTTTACACTGGACGCGGTTGTCCGGCAAAATGCACCTTTTGTCTTTGGCCGCAAACAATTGGCGGTCATCTCTACCGCCACAAAAGCCCAGAGGCTGTAGGACGAGAGATGGCACAAGCCAAAGCCATATTTGGCAACAAGGTGCAGGAATATATGTTTGATGATGACACATTTACCATTGATAAACATCGAGCGATCGCTATCAGTGAACACATGAAGCGGCTCAAGCTCACTTGGAGTTGCAATGCCCGCGCTAACCTAGATTATGATACCCTTAAACAACTACGTGATAACGGTTTACGCTTGCTTCTAGTTGGGTTTGAATCTGGGAACCAAGATATTCTCAACCGGATTAAAAAGGGAATCAAGTTAGAAGTGGCGCGAGAATTTATGAAAAACTGCCACAAACTGGGAATTACTGTCCACGGAACTTTTATCATCGGGTTACCGATTGAAACCCAAGAAACTGTAGAAGAGACGATTCGGTTTGCTTGCGAACTCAGTCCCCATACTATTCAAGTTTCCATCGCTGCACCCTATCCAGGGACGGAACTTTATGAACAAGCCAAAGCTAACAGCTGGTTTAGTAACCAATATCTAGTAGCCAACTCTGGCATTCAAACTTCTACGTTGCAATATCCCACCTTTTCCAGTGCGGAAATTGAAGATGCAGTTGAACGAATGTACCGGAAATTTTACTTCCGTCCCAAAGTCATCATCCCGATTGTACGGGAAATGCTGACTGACCGCCAAATGATGGTGCGTCGACTACGTGAAGGTGTGGAGTTCTTTGCCTACCTGAAGGAACGCCGGACTCAAGCGATTGCCCACGCACAATCTAATCAGGCGGCTGCCGTTTAAATATTGCTCCCTTGAGAACCGTTTCTTGATGCAGGTTAAGTACCTGTTCAAGAATAAGTTTGCCAAACTTATTGGTTATCTGTAAACCTTCAAAATCACTCATGGGGGAGCAAACTAGGGTGTTGACTTTGGGTGTTTTGAGGCAATTTCCCTGAAAATTATTTATGCTACTTTTGTTTGCGGGGAAGCGGCTTTTCCAGGCGCTTCCCCGCAAAAACATGCGACATGTTTTTTGCATGAAGTCTTATGGAGTAAAGGGTTCAGAGTCAACACCCTAGCCCAATGGTAACTGGTAATGCAGCCTTAGAAGCGATCGCTCTAGCACTAACAATTATGCAATCATCAGCTTCATATCTAGAAAAAATTAGAATTTAAGCTGATTTTCAGATGACAATCATTAATGTTCTGCTGTTAGTCCTGTGTCTATCGACTGTCTTATTTTATTGCTATGGAATTTATGCAGCGATAACTTTTTCCAGTGACCCCGATCTCATCGATCCTGAATTCCATCCGCCTCTTACCATTCTCAAGCCAATTTGTGGGCTAGATAGTTATACTTACGAAAATTTTGCCTCATTCTGCCAACAAAATTATCCAGAGTACCAGATGATCTTCGGTGTCTGCGATCCCGAAGATCCTGTAATAGAAGTTGTCAAGAAAATCATTCAGCAATTTCCAGATGTAGATATTCATCTGGTTGTCAGCGACCGGATCATTGGTGTCAATCTGAAAGTGAGTAATCTGGCAAATACTGTCGCCGCCGCTAAACATGAAATCTTGGTCATAGCTGATAGTGATATTCGAGTCGGGAGAGACTATTTACAACGAGCCATTCAACCTCTCAAAGATTGCAAAGTTGGTGTTGTCACCTGTATGTATCGTTCTTTAGCACAAGGATGGGTAGCAACCTTAGAGGCGATTGCTACTGCTACAGATTTTCATGCAGGCGTTTTAGTCAGTAATCAATTAGAAGGGACAAAATTTGCCTGTGGTTCTACAATTATCATCGGTAAACAAGTACTCAAAGCAATCGGCGGATTTGAAGCGATTGCTGATTATTTGGCAGACGACTTCCAACTCGGCTACCTACCAGGGAAAATAGGTTACAAGGTTGTGTTATCTAACTATGTAGTTGAGCATGTTTTGGGTACTACCACTTTAGCTGATGCTATTGCGCGTCAAATCCGTTGGGCGCGTTGCATCCGCGTTTCTCGTCCTTGGGGTTATCTGGGATTGCTTTTTACTTACGGTACAGTTGCTAGCCTACTTTTGTTATTGACTACAAAAGGGTCAGTAGTAGGATGGATGGGGCTTGTTATTACTTGGATGATGCGGTTACTAATGGGCTGGATAGTTGGGGTGAATATTCTCAATGATTTAAATACCAAAAAGTTTTTCTGGGTCATGCCTTTACGCGATTTGATTCAGTTTGCTATTTGGTGTTATGGCTTCCTTGGCAGCACTATTACATGGCGAGGACAGCAACTAAAGTTGACAAAAGAGGGTAAGTTAGTTTCAATTACAACACCAATGCCCAATGCCTAATACCCGTCGTTTTGCTATTATCAACGGTGATGACTTCGGCTTCTCTAGCGGTGTCAATCAAGCGATTATTAAAGCACATAAACAAGGTATACTAACCAGTACTAGCCTGATGGTGAGCGGTGATGCAGCCGAGGACGCGATCGCTCTGGCACATAATTACCCCAATCTAGCTGTTGGGTTACATCTAGTTTTGGTCTGTGGCCGGGCAGTCATGCCGCCCACCCAAATTCCTCATTTGGTTTCATCAAATGGGAACTTCCCAGATAGTCCCCTCAGAGCCGGTTTACGCTACCAATTCCACACCGCCGCCCGCTCAGAATTGCGGCAAGAAATCCGCGCTCAGTTGACCAAATTCAGCGATTCTGGGCTATCGCTTTCTCATGTAGATGGACATTTACACCTACACTCTCATCCCATCGTACTAAGTATCTTGGTAGAGTTGGCACATGAGTTTAATATTCGAGTTATCCGTCTGCCAAATGAAGAATTGGGGATGAGCCTGAAGCTTGATAGACGTAGGTTACTGACCAAGTTAGTTTGGTCGGGGGTGTTTACTCTCCTACGCCGTTATGGTGAGACTTTGCTCACATCTCATCATATTAATTACGCTAACCGCGTCTACGGGTTATTGCAAACTGGCAATATGACTGAGGAATATTTGCTCGGTCTCATACCTCAGATAGAGGCAGATTTAGTGGAGATTTATTCCCATCCCGCAATGGTTAATCCTAGTGAACCGTTGAATAATCCACCAGGAGCAGGTACAGTAGAACTCGCTGCCTTGTTGAGCGAACAAGTACGTCAAACACTTACAGATAATGGCTTTGAATTAACCAATTATGTTAAAATAAACTAGGAGAACTAGCTGCTAGAATTAGAGCCTTATCGCGCCGAATTCTAGATGTTAAAGTTCATCGCCAGCACTTCCGATCGCATTGATCGCAGCTTCTAATGCGATCGCTACATGAGTCCAATGAGTTCCACCCTGGCAATAAACTACATAAGGTTCACGCAAAGGGCCATCAGCCGATAATTCTAAGGTACTCCCTTCAATAAATGTCCCTCCAGCCATAACCACCTTGCTCTCATATCCCGGCATCTCATCTGGAACCGGGTCTAAGTAAGAACCAATGGGAGAATGCTGTTGGATAGCTTTACAGAAAGCAATTAGCTTTTCGGCAGAACCAAGTTTAATTGCCTGAATTACATCACCACGGGGAGCAAGGGGAGCAGGATTCACTGGATAACCGAGTTTATCAAATACATAACCAGTTAAGTACGTCCCTTTCATCGCCTCTCCTACCATTTGTGGCGCGAGAAATAAACCTTGAAATAGCAGACGATTTTGGTCAAAAGTAGCACCGCCATAACTACCGATACCGGGAGCCGTGAGGCGACAGGCAGATGCCTCTACTAAGTCGGCGCGACCGGCAACATAACCACCAGCGCTGACAATGGTTCCACCAGGATTTTTAATCAGCGATCCCGCCATCAAATCAGCACCTACGGCTGTAGGTTCCTTTGTTTCAATAAATTCGCCGTAGCAGTTATCCACAAAGCAAACGGTGTTTGAGTTCTGCTGTTTGACTAAGTGGATGATTTTTTCAATATCGGCAATTGATAAACTAGGTCGCCAAGAATAACCACAAGAGCGCTGAATTAACACTAAACGAGTGTTTTCAGTCACATTAGTACTTAAAGCTGGCCAATCTATAGTTCCTTCGGGGTTTAGCTCCAATTGGCGGTAATTTATGCCAAACTCGATAAGAGAACCTTGACCTTTACCTCGTAAACCAATGACTTCTTCAAGCGTATCGTAGGGAGAACCGACCACTGCTAACATTTCATCTCCTGGACGGAGAACACCAAACAAAGCACAAGCGATCGCATGAGTTCCCGAAACGAACTGCACCCGCACTGCCGCAGCTTCAGCACCCATGACTTCGGCAAAAACCTTATCTAAAGTTTCTCGTCCTAAATCATCGTGACCATAGCCACTTACACCCGCAAAGTGATGTGCGCCCACACGGTGATTACGAAAAGCATCCAAGACTCGTTTTAGATTATGCTTGACCTGAGTGTCAATTCCAGAAAAAATTGTTAATAGTGCTTGTTCTGCTTGCCGCAGCTGTTCTAAGCTGTTCATTCAGTTCCTCGTTCAAAAAAAATTAAATTATAGATATGCGGATTTTCAGATCCCACATACTAGGCAGGAAAATTCAAATTCAGGTTACTGCATGACAATTGCTACTTCAACCGAACCAAAAATTAACTGGGTCAATACCCTGTTTTTCATTGCACTGCACATCGGTGCTTTATTTGCCTTTGTTCCTGGCAACTTTAGCTGGACGGCAGTTGCTGTGGGTTTCCTACTGTACTGGATAACTGGTGGTTTAGGCATTACTTTAGGATTTCACCGCCTTGTTACCCACCGCAGTTTTCAAACTCCCAAATGGCTGGAGTATCTTCTGGTTTTCTTCGGGACACTCTCCTGTGAAGGAGGGCCAATTGAGTGGATTGGGACACATCGTATCCATCATTTAAATTCTGATACGCCCACCGATCCCCATGATTCTAATAGAGGTTTCTGGTGGAGCCACATGGGTTGGCTAATTCATTTTTGTCCCTCCCACGATGACGTTCCCCGTTTCACCAAAGACATTGCCGAAGACCCAGTTTATCAGTTTTTAGAAAAATATTTCATTCTGCTCCAGATTGCTCTAGGTGTATTACTTTTGTATCTGGGTGGCTGGCCTTTCGTTATCTGGGGAATTTTTGTTCGCGTTATCTGGGTTTACCACTGCACTTGGTTGGTAAACAGCGCTACTCATAAGTTTGGCTATCGGAGCTATGATTCTGGTGATAAATCGACTAATTGCTGGTGGGTAGCCGTACTAGTTTTCGGTGAAGGCTGGCATAATAACCATCATGCCTTTCAATACTCGGCTCGTCACGGGCTGGAATGGTGGGAAATCGATTTAACCTGGATGACAGTTCAATTGCTACAAGCGGTTGGTTTGGCTACTAATGTGAAGTTGGCCCCAGCCCCAACAAAAACGAGTTAGGAGTAGAGACGCGATTAATCGCGTCTCTACACAAGTTTGGAGTTATGCTTAATGTGAATCAGGCTTTGGAATTTTTATTTTGCCGTCGATTTTTCTCAAACCCTGATTTGAGGTAGACACAAAAATCCTTATACCACAAGAAGCGTTTCTAATTCACATCAAGCGTGAGTTAAGAATCTAAACTCCTAACTTTTCAAAAATCTATTTACGGGTGCGCTTGTGTCGGTTAGATTGCTATAATCCGAAGCGCTAATATTAAGAATTTTTGCGGCAAGTTACTTTTTAGTGACTTGGTTGAGGAGTTTGTGTTGTTTTTCAGGTGTCCATGACTACATCAATAATTAACAGCCAGAAACTAACTGACGAGCCAGGTAATTCCGACTTCCGGCTCAAAGATATTGTCAAAAGCCTGCCACGGGAATGTTTTCAGCAGAATCGTCGCAAAGCTTGGACACAAGTACTACTGAGTGTCTTGGCGGTTTCCTTGGGCTATTACAGCCTGATTATCACTCCTTGGTTTCTGTTGCCCCTAGCTTGGATTTTTACCGGCACTGCTTTAACAGGTTTTTTTGTAATTGGACATGATTGTGGTCACAGGTCTTTTGCCAAACGTCGTTGGGTAAATGATTTGGTGGGGCATTTCTTCATGATGCCGTTAATTTACCCCTTTCACAGTTGGCGTATTAAGCATAATTATCACCATACTCATACCAACAAGCTAGAAGAGGATAATGCTTGGCATCCAATCAGACCAGAAGTGTTTGACAATTGGGATACAACCCGACAGTCTGCTTTTGAACTGTTTATGCGTAAACGCCTCTGGTGGGTAGGTTCCATCGGACATTGGGCAGTTGTGCATTTTGATTGGCGGAACTTCAAAACTAAAGACCAATCGAGCATCAAGCTTTCTGTAGCTGTAGTGGTTGTGTTTGCTGCGATCGCTTTCCCGATTCTGATCGCCACAACTGGTATCTGGGGATTTGTCAAGTTTTGGCTAGTGCCTTGGATGATTTACCATTTCTGGATGAGTACTTTTACTATTGTTCACCATACTGCCGCAGATGTTCCTTTTGCGACAGCGAACAAGTGGAACGAAGCTCTAGCACAGTTAGGTGGTACTATCCATTGTGATTATCCGCGTTGGGTAGAAATCCTGTGCCATGATATCAATGTTCACGTCCCTCATCATATTTCCACTGCGATTCCTTCATATAATTTGCGGCTAGCCTACAGCAGCATCAAAGAAAATTGGGGTTCTTATCTTCATGATGAGTGTCAGTTTTCTTGGCCTTTAATGAAACAGATTACGGGCGAGTGTCAACTGTATACAACTGATGTTGGTTATAAGACTTTCAACGAACATTACACAGGGCGATAAATAGTGCTGTAATTACACTGACGCTCTTGAACCAACGAGAGTGTTTATCATGCTGCGTTTTTATAGAATCTGGCAATTATTGACTGAATAAAATTTTAGATAAATTGCCAGAAATTATCCTCTTGTGTGTTAGCGATCGCTAGTATCATGGGCATCCTAGAGGTGAGATGATCTTGTCTCAATTAAAGTTCCGATTTATATCCAATCAAAAGAATCCAGTGTCATCAAACATCATCACATTCAACGATTCTGCTAGCCGTGAAAAGTCTGAAAATACGACTAAATTACCTTTCACACTTGGGGATTTAAAAGCTGCAATCCCTGGTGAATGCTTTCAGCCAAATGTGGCAAAATCGCTTTTTTACTTTTTTCGTGACATCCTGATTATCAGTCTGCTTTATGCAGTTGCTTCTTACTTGGATTCTTGGCTTTTCTTTCCGATTTTCTGGCTAATGCAAGGAACGATGTTTTGGGCGTTGTTTGTAGTTGGGCATGACTGCGGACACCAATCTTTTTCTAAGCATAAATGGCTGAATGATTTGATTGGACATATTTCTCACACACCAATACTTGTTCCTTATCATGGTTGGCGAATTAGTCACAGAACTCATCACAAAAATACTGGCAATATCGATAACGATGAAAGTTGGTATCCTGTGACTGAATCACAATATAATGAGATGCCGCTAGCACAAAAGATAGGCAGATATTACGCCTTTCTATTGGCTTATCCTGTGTATCTGTTTAAGCGTTCTCCTAATAAAGAAGGCTCCCACTTTTTGCCCAGTAGTTCACTTTTCAAACCATCAGAAAAATGGGATGTTCTCACTAGTACTGTCCTTTTGATTGGGATGGTAGGGTTGCTGGGTTTCCTCACCTACCAATGGGGCTGGATGTGGTTGCTGAAATATTACGCTGTTCCCTACCTTGTGTTCATAGTTTGGCTAGATTTGGTGACATTCTTGCACCACACTGAGCCAGAGCTTCCCTGGTATCGTGGAGAAGATTGGACTTTCTTAAAAGGTGCAATTTCTAGTATTGACCGTGATTATGGTTTGGTTAATCATATCCACCACGATATCGGTACTCATGTTGCTCACCATATATTCCTTAACATCCCTCACTACAATTTGTTAAAGGCGACTGAGGCAATCAAACCAGTGATGGGTGAGTATTTCCAAAAATCGGAAGAACCTATTTGGAAGTCATTATGGAATTCATGTATCACCTGCCATTTTGTACCTGATACTGGTAGCAAGGTTTACTACACATCCAATAATAAGTTGGTTAAAGACTAAGACTCAGATTCCCGACTCCTTAAAAGAAGTCGGGAATCTTGTATTTTCGTCAGTGTTTTCTGACTATTGACCGTTTAACACTTCCTCATTCATATAAAGTTTTATAAGAATTGAATTTAAGATTACTTAAATATCTTCAGAAGACTTTACCTTTTGAGGAGTTTGAGGAGCGTTGGCGTAGCCCGCCGCAGGCATCGCATATTACATTATTAGTCTGTCAATATTTGAGCGTCCTTAGACTGCGGTAACTCTCAACTTCCTGGCTGTAAGCTTATTAAATCAAGAGCTAAAATAAAATAGATAGATTAAATTCGCGGATTATTGCCTCTACTCATACAGTAAGATTTATTTTTTCCAAACTCTTGCTGTATCGGTGGGTAAAGATTAACATATCTGTGGACAGAAGCAATATATCGTCAAACCAAACCTAACTAAGGTGACAAACCCTTGATCTGCCTACTTTGAATCCTGTTTAGCACCAGTTAACTTTATCTGTATGTAATGGTTCAAGACCATTAGCTGCTAGGGTTATAAATTAGCACAGACTATACTATAGACAATTTACCCAAAACTTTTTCCATCCTTAAAATCAGAGGTATCAATGATTATAACTAATTTTAGCAAACATAGAAATGAATTTAAAGAACCTAAAGTACTCAAGGCTAAACCACATTGGCAAGGGCAAAATTTGAGTGATACTACGGTCAAAGGTAAAGATCCCAAAATACAAGATACAGTAACTGATAGTTCGATTGTCAATAACTTGAATCGTGGTCGAGTTGCTATTTTTATTGATGGCTTAAACTTATTTCATACAGCTTTACAACTTGGTATAGAAATTGACTACGTTAAATTACTTTGTCATTTAACTAATGGTTCAAGACTGTTGCGTGCTTTCTTCTATACCGGGGTTGATATCAGCAATGAAAAGCAACAGGGTTTTTTATTGTGGATGCGTCGTAATGGTTATCGTGTAGTAGCTAAAGATATTACGCAACCAGCAGAGAATTTCAAAAAATCAAATCTGAACGTAGAAATTGCTGTAGATATGCTAACTTTAGCTCCTTATTATGATACTGCGGTCTTAGTTAGTGGGGATGGCGATCTAGCTTATGCTGTGAATGCTGTCAGCAGAATGGGGGTTCGAGTGGAAGTGGTGAGTCTACAAACTAGTACTAGTGAAAGCTTGATTGATGTTGCTGACCGCTTCATTGACCTCGACAGTATTAAAACACACATTCAAAAAGATTCTAATCTTGGCTATAGTTATCGCACGCCATCAAATTCAAACCTTTAATCCACTCTAGGGGAATGCCTACTTTTAACAAGGGGCAAAATCCCCTTGTTAACTCCAAGTTTTGTGATGAATTGAAATGGATATTTTAATAATTGAAGATGAACCAGAAATTGCTCATTTAATCCAATTATCTTTAGAAAAAGAAGGATTTTTTTGCCGCACTAGCCGCGATGGGATGAATGCTTTACGAATGTTTCAGGAGCAACCACCCGATTTAATCATTCTAGATTTAATGATTCCTGGTTTGGATGGGTTGGAAGTTTGCGCCAGAATTCGCCAGAAACCAGGTGCAAAAGATCCTTACATTTTGATGCTTACAGCTAAGGGTGAGGAAATCGACCGCGTGATTGGTCTATCTACTGGTGCTGATGATTACATGGTTAAACCCTTTAGCCCTAGAGAGCTGGTAGCTAGGGTACGGGCGCTATTGCGGCGTAGCCTGCGCCAAGGGGGACAACATCAAGTCAATCGCACTCAACATTTTATCGTCGATGTAGATCAGCGCACTGCCAGTCGGCAGATGGATTCTCAGCAACCTGAAATTTTAGACTTAACTACCCTAGAATTTAATTTGCTAACCACCTTTGTCAGCAATCCTGGTCGAGTTTGGAACCGCACTCAACTAATTGATAAACTTTGGGGAGATAACTTTTTCGGTGATGAACGAGTGGTTGATACTCATGTAGCTCGGTTACGAAAAAAGATTGAGCCTGATTCAGCAACTCCCACTTTTATTAAAACTGTTGTTGGGGTGGGCTATAAATTTGAAGATCCTGCGGTAGCGTAAATATTATGAAAATGGGGCTGAGAACGCGCCTATTTTTCTCCCACTTAGTAGTGATGATCGTGGGGGTAGCTAGTCTGGTGAGCATCAGCAAAATCTCTTCCCCTCGCTTGTTTGTACTGCATTTGGAACGATTAGAAAATCAGGGATTTGACTTAATTGATGTTCGGACTGAATTGGTTACAGGATTTGAGCTTGCTTGGCAGCGAAGCACTATTTGGTCAGTTTTAGTCGGCACTACCGCCGCCGGAGGATTGAGTTACTGGGTTTCCAGACGGATTATGCAGCGCTTGACGGAGATGGAACAAATTACCCAAAAATTTGCTGCTGGCCAGATGGATGCACGATTACCTATGTCTGATATTCCAGAACTGAATGGACTAGGTGCTAGTTTCAACCGGATGGCAGCCAGTTTAGAAGGGGTGGAAGCGCGGCGGCGAGAGGTAATTGGAGATATGACTCATGAGTTACGGACACCGTTAACAGTTGTGCGCGGTTACTTGGAAGAACTTGCTGATGGAGAAATTGAAGCGTCTCCTGAAATTTATCGGCGTTTAGCTAAAGAAACCAGGCGCTTAGAGCGGCTGGTGAACGATTTGCAAGAACTATCTAAGGCAGAAGCTGGTTATTTGCCAATTAATATACAACGGGTAAATCTGCGTCCGTTGTTAGAGTCATTAGTGGAGAAATTCACCGATCAACTGTTGGAAGATGGGCCAGTTTTGCTCTTACAATGCCCATCTGTGCTACCTCTTGTATTGGCAGATATTGACCGCACAGAACAGATTTTGGTTAATCTGCTTGGTAATGCCGTGCGTTACACTAACGAAGGTTCAATTACCATTCGTGTTAGAACTGAAGCATCTCTTCTCTCGATTGCAGTTATAGATACAGGTATTGGTATCGCTCCAGAAAATTTGCCCCATCTGTTTGAGCGTTTCTGGCGAGCCGACCAATCGCGCGATCGCCATTCGGGAGGTACGGGTATTGGTTTAACTATTTCCCGTCGTTTGATTGAATTACAAGGCGGTCAAATAAAGGTAGAAAGCGAGTTGGGAGTTGGCAGTACGTTTCGGTTTTTTCTACCTTTGGCTTAAGGGGACAGGGGGTTGAAATTTATATATTGCTGCCTCTTTTGGGAAAACCATTGATATACAAGGCATTGACACAAGGTGGTCACGGCTGTGTCATACCTAATTGCTAATTTAAAAGTATCCAAAATTCACTCTGCTTGGTTGTTAGTGATATTTTGCGTCGGAAGATCCCCCCAACCCCCCTTAAAAAGAGGGGGGCTTTATTCCCTCCTTAAAAAAGAGGGGTAGAGAGGATCGAGGCTTAACTAAAGCAGGTTGATCCAAAATCTTGTTTTTTGATGGATGCCAAGATTTTGGAATTCTATGGAATATAAAGCTTATTTGGCGTTTGGGTAGAATGACGTATGTCTACTTTTATTTTGGCTATTTTTTTGGTTAGTTTACTAAGTGTTTCGGGGTACGCTGCGATCGCTTATCTGTTCCCTCAAAATCGTTCCCAAGACTGACCAAATCTATTTTTAGTTTACTATGGCGATCCCAAAGCCGTCGTATTCTTTGCTGCCTACGGTCTGGATTGCCGTGGCACTGACCCGTGGCTCAGAAGCAAGCAGTTCATTGAAGTAACTATCGACCGCAGTCCATTGCTCTTGAGTCATAGATTCTCGCTTTTTACATTAGATGTCGGAGATTGCTTCATCAGAGAGGATTCTAATGATTTCATCCAAGGGGCGATCGCCTGCCCCATATCACCTGGGCTTAAAATACCAATAGTTTGGATAGACATGGAAAGTTTTATATTTGTTTTGTGGCTGACAGTCTCAGGCATCTGACGATAGTTTGCCATTGCTAACAGGGTATCGATACAGCATCTACGGCTGTTATGAGGTACAGTAGCAGCAACTAGCAAACCAGTTTCTTAAATGTTGAGGATTTATTAATTGGAGTGCAACTGAGATTAATTTATCAACCATTTCTGTTGTGGTTGGA